>NZ_VXCR01000010.1:0-438 GCF_052850455.1 Leucobacter sp. 1207-22
GCGTCTGCATCTGCTGCTGCCTGAGCTGCAGCGCTGGCGTTAGCGTTTGCTGCTGCCGAAGCGTTAGCGTTCTGTGCTGAGTTAGCAGTCGAGTCAGCAGAAGCGTTTGCTGCTGCTGCTGCCGCAGCATTTGCGTCAGTCGTTGCGTCTTGTGACGCGTTGGACGATGCATCAGCGTTTGCGGCTGCTTGAGCTGCAGCGTTTGCGGTCGCGTCTGCTGCAGCTGAAGCTACCGCGTTGGCATCAGCGTCTGCTGCTGCCTGAGCTGCTGCCTGAGCGGCTGCGTTGCTTTCAGAATCCGCGTTTGCCGAAGCAGCTGCTGAAGCCGAAGCGTTCACGTTAGCATCAGTGCTTGCTGCAGCATCAGCATCTGCTGCAGCGGTAGCATCTGCCGAGGCATCAGCATCTGCTGCAGCGGTAGTGGATGCATCGCTTGAT
>NZ_VXCR01000011.1:0-299 GCF_052850455.1 Leucobacter sp. 1207-22
GAGCGTCGTTCGTTCAACCGTGATGACCGTGGTGAGCGTAAGCCCTTCAACCGTGACGGTGATCGTCGTCAGGGCGGTTACGGTGATCGTAACCGTGATGATCGTGGTGGCGAGCGTCGCTTCAACGATCGTGGCGATCGTAAGCCGTTCAACCGCGATGACCGCGGTGGCGACCGTCGTTTCAACGACCGCAATGACCGTGGTGGGGATCGTCGTTTCAACGATCGTAACGACCGTGGTGATCGTAAGCCTTTCAACCGTGATGGTGATGAGCGTCGTTCGTTCAACCGTGATGACCG
>NZ_VXCR01000012.1:0-290 GCF_052850455.1 Leucobacter sp. 1207-22
CAGCAGCCTCAGCGTTCGCACCAGCTGCAGCATCTGCGTCAGCGGTAACGTCAGCCTCAGCCTCAGCATTTGCATCAGCATTCGCATTTGCATTTGCATTTGCAGAAGTTGCAGCATCAGCATCAGTCATCGCGCTTGCAGAGGTATCTGCTGCAGCAGCGGCATTCGCGTCTGCGGCAGCATTTACCGATGCGTTAGTCGATGAGTCAGCATTTGCACTCGCCTGCGATGCAACCGATGCGTTCGCGTTCGCAGCTGCCGAAGCAGCAGCATTTGCGTCCGAATCAGCG
>NZ_VXCR01000013.1:0-277 GCF_052850455.1 Leucobacter sp. 1207-22
GCCGCCGCGGTCATCGCGGTTACGATCGCCGTAACCACCCTGTCGGCGGTCGCCGCCCTTGTGGCCGAAGCTACGTTCGCCACCGCGGCTGTCGTCGCGACGTGGTCGTGCTCCATCCTTGGATCGGTTCGAACCGTTGTGGTCGTCTCGTTCAGCCATAGCTATTTCCCATCGTTTGGAGCACACTGTTAAAAAATCTGTAAAAACAAGTAAAGGGGAGCAATCTCAGAATGCCTACCTTCATCGGTATTCATCCTGGGATTACTCCCCTATTACC
>NZ_VXCR01000014.1:0-241 GCF_052850455.1 Leucobacter sp. 1207-22
TGGTGAGCGTAAGTCCTTCAACCGTGACGGTGATCGTCGTCAGGGCGGTTACGGTGATCGTAACCGTGATGATCGTGGTGGCGAGCGTCGCTTCAACGATCGTGGCGATCGTAAGCCGTTCAACCGCGATGATCGTGGTGGCGATCGTCGTTTCAACGACCGCGATGACCGTGGTGGGGATCGTCGTTTCAACGATCGTAACGACCGTGGTGATCGTAAGCCTTTCAACCGTGATGGTGAT
>NZ_VXCR01000002.1:0-542760 GCF_052850455.1 Leucobacter sp. 1207-22
GGGATTCGTTGGTTTGCACAGTGTGTGTGTGCGGCTGGCGGGTCCCTTCTCTTTTTTGTTTGTGCCCGCGTTTGGGTGGTGTGGGTTTGTGTGTTTGCTCACTGTGTGTGGGTGTTAGGGGTTCCGTTGGTGGGGCCCCTTTTTTGTACCCAAACACAGGAACAGGAAAAGCCTGAGTGCTGCAGGCACCCCCGGAGCCAGGGGAGCGGCCCGTTACTGCGCTTAGCGAGCGTCGCTTGCCGCAACATGGACACCTGTCAGGCCGGTGTTCGCTAGACTGGTACGAGTGATGTGATTTACGCCGGAGGACGGCAGTAGGGGAGCTACGCCTATGGGTGTTATGACGTTCATACTCTTGGGGCTGGCCCTCGTATCTACCGTCACTCACCTATTGGCTTCTCGCATTCGTTGCAGAGCGTTTTACGTGCTTGCCGCAATTATGGCGGCGGTCTTTGTTGTGCTCGCGTCGTTCGGCCCAGCCGTCCTTGGTGGCGAGGCGTTCGTCGAATCCATTCCCTGGGTCCCACAACTCGGTCTCGACATCGTTCTCAGGCTTGACACCCTTGGCTGGCTCTTCTCCCTGCTGGTAAGTGGTGCTGGCGCGTTGGTGCTTTTCTATTGCGCCTCGTACTTCGACGACACCGATCTTGGTCAGCCGAGATTCGCTGCGGTGTTTATGGGCTTTGCGACGTCGATGCTTGGCCTTGTTCTCGCAGATAATCTGTACTTGCTCTTCATCTTCTGGGAGGGCACGACCGTCTTCTCGTTTCTGCTCATTGGTCATGTCTTCCGTCTTCGTACGGCAAACGTTGCTGCCCTACAGGCATTGATGGTGACGACCTTTGGCGGGCTTGCTATGCTCGTCGGCTTTGTGCTGCTCGTGAATGCGTCCGGCACATCTCTCCTGAGCGAACTTGTTGCTGATCCGCCTTCTGGCATGCTCGCAACGGTTGCTATTTACCTCGTGGTCGTTGGAGCCCTGACGAAGTCGGCTATTTTCCCGACGCACTTCTGGCTTCCCTCCGCAATGGCAGCGCCAACTCCTGTGAGCGCGTATTTGCACGCTGCGGCGATGGTGAAGGCCGGTGTCTACCTACTCATTCGCCTCAGTCCTGGCTTTAGCGATGTTCCAGGCCTTCGCTGGACTCTCGTCGTTCTTGGCGCCATCACGATGCTGAACGGTGGCATCCGTGCGCTTCGTCAAAACGACATCAAGCTCATCGTCGCGCACGGTACGGTCAGCCAGCTCGGCCTGTTGGTTATGGTCGTTGGTGTTGGAGATCCCGTCACAACCTTTGCTGCGCTCGTCATGTTGTTCGCGCATGCCGCTGCAAAGGCACCGCTCTTCCTTTCCGTTGGCATCATTGACTATGCGACCGGCGTTCGTGATTTGCGTAGGCTTTCTGGGATGTCGAAGCGCTTCCCGCTGCTCGCGGTAGTGAGCGCCGCCGCAGCTGCTTCGATGGCTGGGTTCCCGGTGTTCTTCGGCTTCGTTGCGAAAGAGTCAGTGTTTACCGAGCTCATCGCTGCAGCAGACCGTCAGCCGGTGGCGATGGTTGCACTCGTAGTTGCATTCCTTGGCAGCCTGCTGACGGTTGCATACATGGTTCGCTTCTTCTGGGGTGCATTCATGACGAAGCCGGGCTGCGCCCCGACTCCGGTCACGCACAAGCCAAAGCCGATGTTCTTTGTGGCGCCTACGGTGTTCGTCGTGTTCGCGCTGCTGTTCGGGATCATCGCACCCGTGCTCGATCCCGTGTTCCAGCTTGCCTCGCCTGACATCCCTGGCGTCAGCGAGGCTGCCGAACATCTGAGTCTCTGGCACGGCTTGACGCCAGCGCTTTGGATCTCAGTCGCAGTAATGATTCTTGGCTCGCTGCTCTTCTTCCCCGCTCGGAAGCTGCAGTCGAAGTTGCCACCGGCTTCTGAGCGCTGGTCTGCATCGCACTTCTACTGGCTGATCACCCACTGGCTCGATGCGTTCGCGGTGCGCATGACCTCTATCACGCAGCGCGGTTCACTACCGTTCTACCTTGCCGTCATTCTTCTGGTGCTGATTTTCGGGGTCGGCGGCACAGTGCTCGCGCTTCGACCGTGGCCAGATGAGTGGCAGTTCGTGTCCTCACCTGTGCAAGTGCCGATCGCTATCATCGTGATTCTCGCCGCGGTCTACTCGCTTCGTGCACGCACCCGATTCAAAGCGGCACTACTCGTGGGCGTTACCGGCTACGGCATGGCAGTGATCTTTGCGCTGCATGGCGCACCCGACCTCGCGCTCACACAGCTGCTCGTTGAGACCGTCACGCTCATTGCGTTTGTGTTGGTGATTCGACGGCTTGCTCCTCGCTTCGGCAATCGCGCCTCGGTGAAGGTCCGTTGGGCACGCGCTGGCATCGGTATTGGCGTTGGCCTCGTGCTCGGCGCGGTTGCGCTCATTGCGCTTGGTTCGCGTGTCGCCGATCCAATCTCGCTGCAGCTTCCAGACCTAGCTGTGTACGGCGGGCACGGCCACAACGTCGTCAACGTCATGCTTGTCGATATTCGTGGCTGGGATACGCTCGGAGAGCTCTCGGTGGTGCTGGCTGCTGCTACTGGCGTCGCATCACTGGTGTTCTTGAGCACACGTGTTGATACGAAGCCCAAGTTGAGCCGTCGCGAGGCCCGCAGCGCGATGCAGGACCACATGATGCGTGTGATCGACCCGAAGGATCCTGAGCGTCGTCTGAGCTGGCTGCTTTCTGGTCGCATGCTCGATCCAGACCGTCGTTCAATCATTCTTGAGGTCGTCGTACGCCTGATCTTCCACGCGCTCATTATTCTGTCGATCTACCTGTTGCTCGCTGGCCACAACCTCCCAGGCGGTGGCTTCGCTGGTGGTCTGGTCGCGGGACTTGCGCTGGTCGCGCGGTACCTTGCTGGTGGTCGCTTTGAGCTCCGTGCGACGGTTCCGCTTGATGCCGGTCGCATTCTCGGCACGGGACTCGCACTCGCGGTGACAATGGCGATTCTGCCGATGTTCTTCGGCCAGGCGGCGCTTGCCTCGGCCTGGGTTGACGTCGACCTTGGACCGTTCGGCACGCTTCCGTTCGTCACATCGACGCTGTTTGACGTTGGCGTGTACCTGGTCGTCTTTGGCTTGGTGCTCGATGTGATTCGCAGCCTTGGCGCTGAAATCGATGAGCATGAAGAAGAAGACGAGGCCTTCGGTTTCGACTCTGGCCAAGACTTATCTGACGATGACTCTCGGACCCAGGAAATTCCAACGGCACTGACAACTGAAGCGGAGGTGAAGACACGATGACTATGCCCCTCATCCTGGTACTCGTGATGGTGGTGCTGTATGCCTGCGGCATCTACCTCATGCTAGACCGTGCGCTCACCCGGCTGCTGCTCGGCTTCCTCATGGTCGGTAATGCAACGAACCTCTTGATCTTCCTGATGTCTGGCTCGTTCGGCGAGGCACCGATTGCTGATGGCACCCCGGCAGAGGAGATGAGTGATCCGCTCCCACAGGCATTCATCCTGACCGCGATCGTGATTACCTTTGGCGTCAGCGCATTCTTGCTCGCATTGATTTATCGCTCATGGCGTCTTGCTCAGGGCGCGCATGACCGCCTCGAGGACGACGAAGATGATCTCGGCCTTGCTGGTGCGGAGATGCTCACGACTGAGGAACTCACTGACGAAGACCTGGAGGATGCTCCCGAATTCGAGGACGAGACGCCAGAAGATTCTGATGGCCGCGATCGGTTCGTAACAGGGGAGCGCAACGTATGATTCAGCTAGTTCCCCTCGTCGTGCTGATCCCGCTTGCTGGAGCCGCGCTTGCGCTTGCGCTGCCCGGGCGTCGCCGCATTCAGCAGGGCATTACCCTGCTGGTGCTGACGGCGGTGCTGGTGATCGGCGTCGCATTCATGTTCCTCGTGCATGAGAACGGCACGCTCATCATGCAGGTGGGCGGCTGGGCCGCACCATTTGGCATTTCGCTGGTAATTGACAGCGTCTCGGCGATTATGATCGCGGTGTCTGCGGTCGTCTTGCTTGCGGTCTTCTTGTTCTCCATTGGTCAGGGTTTTGCTGATGGCGATGACGAGACGCCGGTGTCAATTTACTATCCGACGTACATGGTGCTTGGCGCGGGCGTATTTAACGCGTTCATCGCGGGCGACCTCTTTAACCTCTTTGTTGGTTTCGAGATTCTGCTCGTTGCCAGCTACGTGCTGATTACTCTCGGCGGCACTGCGCAGCGGATCCGCGCAGGTGTGACCTACGTGGTGGTCTCGCTGGTTTCTTCGACGTTGTTCCTTGCAGCGATCGGCGTGATCTATGGCGCGACCGGCACAGTAAATATGGCGCAGCTCACCGTGCGAATCGCTGAACTTCCGGATGACGTGCAGCTGGTGCTGAACCTGCTGCTTCTCATTGCGTTTGGTATCAAGGCCGCTGTGTTCCCGCTTGCCTTCTGGCTGCCGGATTCGTACCCCACAGCCCCCGCGCCGGTGACGGCAGTTTTCGCTGGTCTGCTCACCAAGGTCGGCGTATACGCGATCCTGCGTACGCAGACCCAGCTCTTCCCGGAGTCGAGTATTGATCGCCTCCTGATGGTGGTTGCTGGGCTGACGCTACTCGTCGGTATTCTCGGCGCGATCTCGCAGCTCGATGTGAAGCGACTGCTGTCGTTCACGCTGATTAGCCACATTGGTTACCTCATCTTCGGTATCAGCATGGCAACAAGCCTCGGTTTCGGGGCGACGATCTACTACATGGTTCACCACATTATTGTGCAGACGACCCTCTTCCTTGCGGTCGGGTTGCTCGAACGTCACGGCGGCACCACTTCGCTGTCGGGGCTTGGTGGAGTGCTGCGATCCGCGCCCGTGATTGGCGTGCTCTTCTTTATCCCGATGTTGAATCTTGGTGGCATCCCACCGTTCTCTGGCTTCATCGGAAAGATCGGTCTTTTCACGGCGGGTGCGCAGTCCGGATCGGTCGGCGCATACTGGCTCATCGGCATTGGAACCTTGGTGTCACTCCTGACGCTCTATGCACTTGCTCGAACCTGGGTGCTGGCATTCTGGCGGCCAAAGGCGCGCAAGGACGCGGATCGCGGCAGCGCGAAGCAGCCCTCGACAGAAGCAATGATTCTGCGTCGTCGTGAGGAGCAGATGTTCGAGCAGCTGCAGGACGCACCCGATGCTCAGCCTGCGCAGGAGGAAAAGGACATTCCCAAGCTCATGACGGGCGCGACTGCTGGCATGGTCGTCGTGAGTATCTTGCTCACGGTGTTCGCAGGCCCGCTCATGACGTACGCGGAGCGTGGCGGCGACGAACTGATGGCGCCGAAGGCTGTCGTGCAGCAGGTCCTCGATGGTGAACCAGTGTTGCCGGGCGGCTCAGGCGAGACGACATCGATGGACGATGGAGGTGCCAAGTGACCTCTGCGAAGCGCTCTGCAGAGCGAAATGTGCGTCGAATTGAGTGGCGGATCCGTCTGCACGAGATTCCGCTCATCATTGGCCTCGTGATCCTCTGGATGATGCTTTGGCGTGAGGTCTCGCTATTGTCGGCAGTAAGCGGCCTCATTGTCGCGTTCGTGGCGATGCGAGTCTTCTATCTTCCGCCTGTTGACCTCGCCGGCCGTTTCAACGTGTGGTGGGCGGCACGGTACCTTGGGCACTTCCTATTGCAGCTTGGCGTCGCGTCATGGAATGTCGCTTGGCTCGCTGTGAAGCCAGGGCCAGCACCGAAGACTTCGATCATCGAGGTGCCACTGCGCACCAGGTCTGACTTCATTTTGACGATGGTCGGTCTCACGATCTCACTGATTCCAGGATCGCTCGTAGTCGAGGTTGATCGGTACCGCTCGACCCTGTATCTCCATGCGATTGATACTCCCACCGGTGTGGAAGTTGCGGCGATGCGAGCAGAAGTTGCGCGGATCGAGCGGCTACTCATTATGGCTGCGGGTTCGAAGGAAGAGATGGGGAAGGTTCGATGACCACATTCACGACAATCATGTTGATTGCGGTGAGCGCTGGCTTGTCTGTGACTGCCATCGCCGCGATTGTGAGGATCGTTCGCGGTCCTTCGATTCTTGACCGCATGGTTGCCTCGGACGTATTGCTCACGACAGTGATGCTGGCGCTTGGCGTCGATATGGTGGTGCGCGGACACACTCACACGATTCCGCTCATGATCGTGATTGCGGCAACTGCGACGTTTGCAACGATCGTGGTTGCGAAGTTTGTGCGGCGCAAGGCTGAACTTGAGACCCCAAATGGCACCGCTGGCGATTCGTCAGTAACCGAAGGAGTAGGCGCTCATGATTGAAGATATTCTCCACGTCATTTCGTTGTGCTGCCTCTTGGTTGCGGCGTTGCTTTCCGTAGCAGCAGGCATCGGTCTCTTGCGATTCCCAGATGTGCTGAGTCGTCTCCACGCTGCAACCAAGCCACAGATCTTCGGTCTGTTGCTCGTGATTCTCGCGATTGCCCTTGAGCAGCAGTCATTCATGACCTTGTTCGCACTGATTCCAGTCTTTGTCTTCCAGTCGCTGACGGCACCTGTCGCTGCCCACATGGTCGGCCGCGCCGCCTACCGAACCGGTGAGCTCGATGAGGAAAGCCTGGTGCTTGACGAGCTCGAACCAGCAATTGAACGAGCAAACGCCGAGGCATAACCAGCACCGGTTCTGCCTCGGCGTTTGCCGTGACGCGTATGGTTACGCGTCTACCAGATACCTGCTGTAAGCAGGAAGCGTGAGGAACGTCGGGAAATCATCGCCAAGTGCCACCTCAGCAAAGAGTTCCGCGGCATCGTTGTAGCGGTCACCTTCGAACCGTTCAAATTCTGCGAGGGTCTCGTCGAGAATCTGTTGCACCCACGCACGAGTAATGCGTGTGCCTTCTGCCGTGCTGTGGTCCTGATGGATCCACTGCCAAATCTGTGACCGGCTAATCTCCGCGGTAGCGGCATCCTCCATGAGGTTGTCAATGGCGACGGCGCCAAGTCCCCGCAGCCAGGCTTCGATATACCGAAGGCCAATCGAAACATTCTCACGTACGCCACCCTCAGTGACCTCGCGTCCGATGTGAACGTCAAGAAGCTGAGCGGCGGTGACCGTCACATCATCGCGTTGGCGATCGACCTGGTTGGGGCGGTCGCCGAGCACGTTGTCGAACTCTGCCTGCGCAACTGCGATGAGGTCAGGGTGAGCCACCCAGGTGCCATCGAAGCCGTCAGTAGCTTCGCGCCGCTTATCTGCGGTGACCTTTTCTTCCGCACGCGCTGTCACCTCGGGGTCACGGCGGTTCGGGATGAACGCGCTCATGCCACCAATTGCGTGGGCGCCACGCTTGTGGCATGTCTTTACGAGCAGCTCGGTGTATGCCCGCATGAAGGGAACGGTCATCGTGACTTCGCTGCGATCGGGGAGGACGAATCGTGCGCCACGGCCACGGTAGTTCTTGATGATCGAGAAAATGTAGTCCCAGCGGCCAGCGTTCAGCCCAGCGATGTGATCACGCATGACATAGAGAATTTCCTCCATCTCAAACGCGGCTGGCAGGGTTTCGATGAGCACGGTGGCGCGGATCGTGCCATGCGGGAGACCAAGTTCTTGCTCGGTGTAGGTGAAAATGTCGTCCCAGAGCTTCGCTTCTTCGCTTGACTCGAGCTTGGCGATGTAAAAGTATGGGCCGCGGCCGCGGGCGACAAGCTCGCGCGCATTATGGAATGCGTACAGTCCGAAGTCGACGAGGCTGCCCGATGCAGCGCCGGCCTGCCCCTGTGCGTCGACGAAGCGCATGTGCTTCTCCACCAGATGCCAGCCCCGGGGGCGCATCACGATGGTCGGAGTGCGTTCAGCCGTGACACGATACTGCTTGCCTTCTGGGCTGGTGTATTCCAGCTGCTCACGGATGACGTCGTAGAGCGAAAGCTGACCGCCGATGACGTTGTGCCAGGTTGGGCTCGTGGCGTCTTCTTGATCCGCGAGCCAGACCTTCGCGCCTGAATTCATCGCATTGATGGTCATCTTGGGATCAGTCGGTCCTGTGATCTCGACGCGACGGTCCTCAAGCCCTGGACCCGCTCCTGCGACCTGCCAGCTCGGATCCTCACGAATGAGCTGGGTGTCTGCACGAAACTTCGGGTCCCTGCCATTGCCAATTTCGTACCGGCGGCGTTGACGGTCGGCAAGGCGTTCGTGACGAGTCGTAGCGAACTTTTCGTGGAGGGCCGTGACGAACGCGAGCGCCTCCGGCGTGAGGATCTCATCGAATCTTGGCTGTGGGCGCCCGAGTACTTCGATACGAGGGCCGTGGGTGGCGGTGCGCTGCGGCGCTGCCGCCTGCATGGTGGTCATGATCTTTCCGTTCTATGCGTTGATTGGCTGCGTCGTTGACTTGGGTGCCCAAGCGATGTCGAGTGTCATGATGGGCTCCTCCGCTGGCCATCGAAACTGAGATGAATTTCTGGGTGTGAGTCCCATCCTGCTGGGGAAATCGCGACATAGTGCATGCAGTGCGGGGTGAAGAAGTGCATTTTTTCTACTTGCGCAAAGTTTCGCGTTGCTGCGACGATGAGAAGAAGCACGTGAGAAAGGATTCGACAATGTCGTCAGCCAACACAGAAGTACCGGTCGCTGAGGCAAGTGACGCACTGGTCCTTGGCCGCCGCATAAGGGAGCGCCGCATGCAGATGGGCATGACCCTTGAGCACCTTGCCAAGCTGGTTGACCGGGCGCCATCGCAACTTTCATCTATTGAGAACGGGAAGCGTGAGCCGAACCTGCCGCTCCTTCGTGCCCTTGCCGTGGCGCTCAACTCGACGCTCGACGAGCTCCTGAGCGATGAGGCGCCGAGCGCACGGGCTGCGCTTGAGATCGCTGTCGAGCGTGCTCAGCGTGGGCCCGTGTTTCAAGCTCTGGGCTTGCAGCCGATCCGCGTCTCAAAGACTGCGAGTGATGAGGTGCTTCAAGCCATCCTTGGTCTGCACCAGGAAGTCGAACGAGTGCACCGTGAGCGAGCTGCAACACCGGAGGAGGCGCGCAGAGCAAACACCGAGCTCCGCTCAGAGATGCGTTCCCTGAACAATTACTATCCAGCTTTAGAACGTGCCGCGCACGAACTGCTGGAGCGAGTGGGGTACACGGAAGGTCCTGTATCGCAGCGAACCGTCTCTGACATTGCCGAGCAGCTCGGCTTCAGCTTGCACTATGTGACCGGCATGCCTCACTCAACTCGTTCGGTCATTGATCGTCGAAACGGCCGGGTGTATCTCAGCAGCACACAGCCGTCACGTGACGCGCGCGCGCCGATTCTGCGTGCGCTTGCAGGAATCGTGTGCGGACACGAAGAGCCTAAGAACTACGGAGAGTTTCTGCGGCAGCGAGTCGAGTCGAACTATCTCGCGGGTGCAGTGCTCTTGCCGGAACAATCTGCAGTCCGTACCTTGCAGGACGCAAAGGCGGCGCGCGATATTTCAATGGAGGATCTCCGTGACGCGTACGCGGTGTCATACGAGATGGCCGCCCATCGATTTACGAATCTTGCGACGACGCATCTGAATCTTGAGGTGCACTTCACCAAGGTGCACGAGTCAGGGACGCTCATCAAAGCATATGAAAATGACGGCGTGCGGTTCCCCTCCGACGCGCTCGGCAACCTTGAGGGCGCCATGATCTGCCGAAACTGGACTGCTCGTACCATTTTTGCCCAACCTGACCGGTTCAACCCTTGGTATCAGTACACAGATATGGCGAGCGGTGGCACCTACTGGTGTACCTCACGCGTGGAGAAGGCGAAGGAAGGGTTGTACTCGGTGAGCGCTGGCGTCAGGTTTGAAGATGTGAAGTGGTTCCGTGGACGGGACACCCCGCATCGCACGGCCTCACACTGCCCGGATGACACGTGCTGCCGGCGGGCATCTCCTGAACTTACCGAGAAGTGGCAGGAGCTTGCTTGGCCGGAGGCGGCAACGCCAACGAGCCTGCTCGCCGCGCTCCCGACCGGAGCGTTCCCAGGTGTCGACAATCACGAAGTCTTTGCCTTTCTTGAAGCTCACGAACGGGCATCGAACTCGAAACCGTAATATCTCTGTGATAAATGGTGTTGTGGGATGCGCCCGCAGGCTTGCCTGCGATAGCGTAGAGAGTGCAACGCATCGACGGAGTCCCGCGGTGCGAGTTCGAGCGACGAGATCGGAATGGTGAAGCCATGAGCAGCGAAAATCGCCAGCGCGCAGCAGACGACACTGAGGTGCGTGCAACGCAGCAATTCCGAGATGATCTTGGTGCGATGATTCGGGCACGCGCGACTGATCTGACGGTTGATGAGCGCGAAGCAGTTGAGGCGCTTCCTTCTGGAGCGGCCTTGCTCGTCGTTCGTCGCGGACCTGACCAGGGCGCTCGATTCCTCCTCGACCAGGCAAGCACAGTTGCTGGTCGTCATCCCGCAGTTGACATCTTCCTTGATGACGTCACGGTTTCGCGTCGTCACGCTGAGTTCACGCGTGAGGGCACGACGTTCTCGGTTGCAGACCTGGGGTCTTTGAACGGCACCTATTGCGACGGAACTCGCATCGTAGGCTCGCGCGAGCTTGCTGACGGTGACGAGGTGCAGGTCGGTAAGTACCGGTTCACGTTCTTCGCGTCGCGATTTGACCTTTCGGATCTGATCTAGCGTGTCCGTCGCGGTTGCCCGCGAGCAGCCGGAGCGCCTGCTCAGTATTGGGCAGGTGCTTTCGGTTCTTTCAGAGAGCTTTGCGGATCTCACGCCGTCGAAGTTGCGCTTCCTGGAAGAGCAAGGTCTGATTGCGCCTGAACGGACCAAATCGGGTTATCGCAAGTTTTCCCAAGAGCACATCGAGCGCGTTCGCCTGGTACTGACATTGCAGCGGGATCATTACCTGCCACTCAAGGTCATCGCAGAGATGCTTGAAGAGCTTGATGCTGGGGGAGACCCCATCATTCCCGGCGCTGCAGAACGCAGCGTCTCGAGCATGCTCGCGCCGAGCAAGGTGCTCAGCGGAGAAGAGCTCTGCCGTAAGGCTGGCACCGACATGCGCTTCTTGGGGCAGGTGATTGCAGCGGGACTCCTGCCGGCCGCAGAGGTGTTCCCGTTTGAGTGCATTGCCCAGCTGGCTGCACTGGTACGACTCGCAGAGCAGGGGCTTGGGCCGCGTCATCTGCGTGCGGTGCGGGTTGCTGCAGAGCGCGACGCTGAACTCCTTGAGCGTGGGGTCGAAGCCCGCCTGGCACATGCCGGGGAACACGCACGCCGTGAAGCCGCACTGGCGCTTGCTGAAGACCTTGAAGCTGTTCGCTCGGGCGTGTTGCATCGCGCATTGAATGGCGCGTAACAGCTCGGAAATTCGCGGGAAATCGCGGGTGAAATCCATCTGAATCAGGGGTGGAAAATATTGCCGCGTGGCGGTCGTTGCGTGTGGGGAAAAGCAGGGATACCTTTGACTGTGTCCACCCCACCCGAAAGGAACGTCATGGAGCATTCGGAGCCTTCGCACGAAGGTATGCACTTCACTTCGCTGGGTGCTGATCTCCTGTTTGATGACGGCCTCCCGAAGCCAAACACTGATGGTGGCTTCAAGGGTGCTGTGGCGGCTCGCGCCGCGGGCATTACCTATCGTCAGCTTGACTACTGGGCGCGTACGGGGCTCGTTGAGCCGACCGTTCGTAGCGCGAAGGGTTCTGGTTCGCAGCGACTGTATGGGTTCCGCGACATTCTCGTATTGAAGCTCGTAAAACGACTGCTTGATACCGGTATCTCGTTGCAGCAGATTCGTACCGCAGTTGAGCAACTCCATGAAGCCGGGGTTCACGACCTTTCGCAGACCACCCTGATGAGCGACGGCGCGAGTGTGTATCTCTGCACCTCCAGCGACGAGGTTATCGACCTCGTGAGCCAGGGCCAGGGCGTTTTCGGTATCGCGGTTGGTAAGGTGCTTCGCGAAGTAGAGACGACGCTTGTCGATATGGATGACCATCGCGAGAAGGGCGAGTCGGACCTCGTTGATGAACTTGCAGTGCGTCGTAATTCACGCCTGAAGATTTCTTAAGCTTCTTGCATCGGGTCGTAACTGTACGGCCGCATGATGCAAACGCAGATGGCCCCTATGCTTCCGAAAGAAGCATGGGGGCCATCTGCGTTCTCCCGAAACGGGAGTGAGGTTCTTTAGTTCTCTGTGACGACCGTCTCAGTGTTGCCGCGCTGGGGCGCCGCTGGAGCATCGATCTCTGCTGCACGAAGCACGCGATCGAGGACCTGGTCAAAGTTTGCGGCCATTTCTTGGGCGGCTTCGCCTGGCCACAAGTGAACTGGCTTTGCTGCACCCTGAGCCTGCTGCAGCGCAGGGCGCTCAGGCAGCTGTGGGTTGAGTACGAGCGGGCCAAACATTTCGCGAAGCTCGCGAACGCGGAACTGATGCTCCTGCGACTGTGGCTGCGAGCGGTTGATGAGCACGCCGAGCGGCTGCAACCGGGGGCTCACGCCGCGGCGGATCTCCTCAATCGCGCGAAGCGCTCGGTCAGCTGCGGCAACCGCGAACAGGCTGGGCTCGGTGACAATGATGACGCGGTCACTTGCTGCCCAAGCCGTTCGCGTCAGCGCGTTCAGCGAAGGAGCGGAGTCGATGAGTACGAGGTCGTACTCGGACTCGAGTGACGCAAGCGCCTCTTCAAGCTTCCAGATATCACGGGTAGACGGGTGGGGCCCGTCGAAGTTAATTGCCGATGGGCTACCGACGAGCAGGTCAACTTTGCCGCCCTCGTGAAGGGCGTTCCAGCCACTTGGCGCGATGGCAGCGCGAACGGTGGCGGGCTTGGGGCTCTCGAGGACATCAGCCACGTTGGAGAAACCTGCGGGGTTTACTGCGAGGCCGGTCGATACGTCAGACTGGGGATCGAAGTCGACCACCAGAGTACGTAGACCGCGCGAGAACGCAGCAGAAGCCAGGCCAAGGGTCACCGTTGTCTTGCCTACGCCGCCCTTGAGGGAACTCACACTCAATACATGCACAGTGACAGTCTACTGGATCTCGATTGAATGCGAGCTGGATTTGAGGCGGAATCGCTCTACGCGGAATTGATGGCCTACCATCGTACGGTGGGCCAACCGTGGCCTGTGTGAGGAGCTCAACAGTATGGCGATCCGCGAAATTCGCGTGTTTGGCGACCCAGTGTTGCGTACGGTCTGTACCCCGATCGAAACAATCGATGACGGCGTACGGGCGATGGTGCAGGACCTATGTGACACGGTTGCGTTTGACGGCAGGGCTGGCTTGGCGTCAACCCAGATTGGGTACACCCAACGTGCGTTTAGCCTGCACATCGACGGTGAGGTGAGCTACGTTCTCAACCCTGAGCTCTGTGATCTTGAGGGCGAACCTGTGCCCACAGGTGAGGGGTGCCTTTCGGTGCCTGATCTGTGGTTTGACGTGTTGCGGTACCCACGCGCCGCAGTGCGAGGTATCGACCTCGACGGCAACCCGGTCTTGATTCGAGGCGAGGGACTCATGGCTCAGGCCCTCCAGCACGAGTGCGATCATCTTGATGGAAAGCTGTATATTTCACGTCTCGAACGTGAAGCGCGGGGTGAGGCAATGCGTCAGATCCGCACCTCAAGCTGGTTCTAAGCGGGCTGCGGCCAGCGGCTGCAGTGCAAAACGCGCTGAGGGGCGACACACTTTTCATGTGTCGCCCCTCAGCGCGTTTTCAGCTCTTTTCGGGTGAAACTCAGTGCGAGTAGATCGCGTCGATCTCGCCCGCAAAATCGCGGAGGATCGCGTCTCGCTTGATGCTGAGCTTTGGTGTGATGTGTCCGTTCTCCTCAGTAAACGTCAGTGGGAGGATAGTGAACTTGCGGATCGATTCTGCGCGTGACACGTACAGGTTGGCGCGGTCGACAGCGTTCTGAATTTCTTCGCGAACCTTGGGGTTGCGCGCGGCCTCTGCGAGGGTCATGTGTTCGTCTTCGCCGTTGTTCGCGAGCCATGCCGGAAGCATTTCGGGATCGAGTGTGACGAGCGCGCCAATGAACGGCCGCTGGTCGCCGACGACGACAACCTCACCGACAATGGTGTTGCTGCGGATCGGGTCTTCAAGCGCAGCTGGGGCAACGTTCTTGCCGCCGGCGGTCACGATGATTTCCTTCTTGCGGCCGGTGATCGTGAGGTAGCCCTCGTCGTCGAGTGCACCCAAATCGCCTGTGCGGAAGAAGCCGTCGCTTGTGAAGGCCTTTGCAGTTGCTTCTGGATTCTTCCAGTACTCCTTGAAGACATCGAAGCCCTTGACGAGAATCTCGCCGTCCTCGGCAATGCGAATAGTGTGTCCTGGAAGTGCAGGGCCCACCGTGCCAATCTTGAAACGGTTCGGCAAGTTCACGCTGACAGGGGCAGTGGTCTCGGTGAGCCCATAGCCCTCAAGAATCTTGACACCGAGGCTTCGATAGAAATGGCCGAGGTAATTGCTCAGGGGAGCAGAGCCTGAGATCGCATACGTGACATGACCGCCGAGCTTCTCGCGAAGCTTGGCGTACACGAGCTTGTCGAAGAGCTGGAACTTCACGCCGAGCATGAACGGAACCTTGCCTGCATCGACCGCCTGGGAGTGCGCGACAGCGACCTTGGCGGCCGCGCGGAAGATCTTGCCCTTGCCATCAGCTTCGGTTGACTGCTCGGCTGAGTTGTACACCTTCTCAAATACACGCGGCACCGCGAGGATGAACGTGGGGTGGAAGGTTCCAAGCGCCGGCAGCAGCTTCGACGTGTCGGCCTGGTGGCCGACACGTACACCTTCTGAGACTGCAAGCACTGAAATGAACCGTGCGAACACGTGCGCGAGCGTCACAAAGAGCAAGGTAGATGCGCCAGGCTGCTGCACAACCTCTGACAAGCCAGCTGAGGCATTGTTCGAGAGATCTACAAAGTTCGAGTGGGTGAGGACACAACCCTTCGGACGCCCAGTCGAACCAGACGTGTAGATCAGCGTCGCCATGTCGCCTCCGACCGCGATGGAGCGGCGGCGTTCGATCTCTTCGTCAGCGATGTCCTGACCAGAAGTAAAGAGCTCGGCGAGTGCATCGCGATCGAGTCGCCACACGAGATCTACGTGAGGAAGCTCAGAAGCAACCTCGTGGAAACGGGCGGCCTGCTGGTCGGTCTCGGTCATGAGGCCACGGGCACCTGAGTCCTGCAGAATCCAATGCAGCTGGAGTGCAGAAGACGTCTCATAGATGGGGACCATGACAACGCCCGCGTAGTGCAGGGCGAAGTCAACGAGCGTCCATTCGTAGCTGGTCTTCGCCATAAACGCCACGCGGTCGCCAGCCTGGAGGCCGCTCGCGACGAATCCCTTCGCAAGCGCGATAACTTGGCGACGGAAAGCAGAAGCGGTGATGTCGTCCCAGCCGCCAACCCCGTCTGGCGTGGCAAACAACACGCGATCGGGTGTTGACGCAACGCGTTTCTCTAGGAGGTCAGAAATGTTCGTCTCTGGGTGGGAGGGAACAAGTGCGGGGGTTTCGGCTTGTTTCACGGCAACTCCTTCGGGACGTCGTGCGATCCGTAGCGGGCCAAGTCGTGTGACGAAACGCCCCGCGTGATTGGATACAGCTTATACGTATGGCTGTATTCCGCTACGTCTCTTGTATCCTTGTTGCAGCGAGGAAGGGAAGCCGCCGACTGTGCTCTATTGGATCTTTAAACACCTACTTATCGGCCCACTATTGAAGACGATCTATCGTCCGTGGGTTGAGGGCTCAGAGAACATTCCCTCGAGCGGGCCAGTCATCCTTGTCGGAAATCACCTCTCAGTGATTGATTCATTCGTGCTTCCCGTCATGGTGGACCGACGTGTCTACTTCCTTGCGAAGAGCGATTACTTCACCGGCAAGGGCCTCAAAGGCTGGATCGTGAAGTCCTTCATGCTTGGCGTCGGTCAGCTGCCGATCGACCGTTCTGGTGGAAAAGCTTCTGAGGCTTCGCTCAATACTGGTCTTTCTGTTCTCGAGCGTGGCGACGTGCTTGGTATCTACCCTGAGGGCACTCGCAGCCCAGACGCCAAGCTGTACCGCGGGCGTACCGGTGTGGCGCGTCTCGTACTGGAGTCGGGCGCAACCGTAGTTCCGGTCGTCATGATTGACACCGAAAAGGCCATGCCGATTGGCGTGAAGGTGCCTCGTATTCGGCGAATCGGCACGGTCATCGGCAAGCCGCTCGACTTTAGCCGTTTCGCTGGCATGTCTGCAGACCGCTTCGTATTGCGAAGTGTGACGGACGAGATCATGCTCGAGATCCAAAAGCTCAGTGGCCAGGAGTATGAAGACGTCTACGCCTCCAGCGTACGTAACCGTGCACCAGTGCGATAAATCACGTGTGCTCCCACTAGGCTGAAGGAAACGTGCATGCGGCGTAGCTGATACACGTTGAATTGATAAGTTTTTAAGCACCAAGGAGAGCAGAGAACGTGACTGGTCGACAGCAAAACGTTACCGATGAGCAAATCTTCGCGGAGCTTGATCACTATCTGAAGCTTGAAGCCAAGCAACAGCCAAGTTGGCCGAGCTTGGATGCCCTCGACGTTGCAAAGCGTGAGCTTTCGACACAGCCACCGCTCGTATTTGCAGGCGAAGTTGATGCATTGCGTGAGCGTCTCGCTGAGGCGGCACAGGGCAAAGCGTTCCTGCTCCAGGGCGGCGATTGCGCTGAGACGTTTGAGGCTGCAACGGCGGACAAGATCCGCGACCGTGTGAAAACACTGCTGCAGATGGCCGTCGTGCTGACCTACGGTGCATCGCTCCCAGTGATCAAGGTGGGCCGCATGGCCGGCCAGTTCGCAAAGCCGCGGTCAAGCAATGAAGAGACCCGTGAAGGTATCACGCTGCCGGCGTACCGCGGTGACCTGGTCAATGGATACGACTTCACCGAAGAGTCGCGTACTGCTGACCCCTCGCGACTCGTGCAGGGCTACCACGTCTCTGCTTCGACCTTGAACCTGATCCGCGCCTTCACCCATGGCGGATTCGCGGACCTGCGTCAGGTACATGCGTGGAACCGTGGCTTCGTTGCGAATCCAGCGAACCAGCGCTACGAGTCGCTCGCTGCTGAGATCGATCGTGCGCTCCGCTTCATGGAGGCGTGCAAGGTTGATCACGCTGCCCTCTCGCAGACTGAGTTCTACGTCAGCCACGAGGCGCTGCTGCTCGATTACGAGCGTCCGCTTGCGCGCATTGACTCGCGCACTGGTGAGCTGTATGGCACCTCGGGCCACATGCTGTGGATCGGTGAGCGGACACGAGACCTCGATGGTGCGCATGTCGACTTCCTGTCGAAGGTGCGCAACCCGATCGGTGTGAAGCTGGGGCCGACCGCGACAGTCGAAGACGCTGTTCGTCTGATGGACAAGCTCGATCCTGAGCGTGAGCCTGGTCGCTTGACGTTCATCACGCGTATGGGTGCTGGCAAGATCCGCGATGTACTCCCTGGCATTCTTGAAGGTGTGAAGCGTGAGGGGTCGACTCCGCTGTGGATCACCGACCCGATGCACGGCAACGGAATCACCTCATCGACTGGCTACAAGACCCGTCGCTTCGAAGACGTCATGGACGAAGTACTTGGCTTCTTCGAGGCTCACCGCGAGGCAGGTACATTCCCCGGCGGCGTGCACGTTGAACTCACCGGTGATGACGTCACTGAATGCCTCGGTGGTGCAGAAAACATTGACGAAGAGGCGCTTGCTACGCGCTACGAATCAGTGTGCGATCCGCGTCTGAACCACCATCAGTCGCTCGAGCTGGCGTTCCAGGTCGCTGAGGAGCTGAAGCGCTCGGTCTGATCCCAGCCGGAGCCGTTGTGGCGCTCAAGTACTCGCTTAGATGTACTTGAGCGCCACTTTCGTTCCTGCGGGGTGCTTGCTGCCAGCCTTTGGCTTGGTGCTTTTCACCTCAACAAGATCACCAGCGATGCCCTGCGGAATGACGCCGGTGTCGACCTCGAAGCCGGCCGCGCGAAGCTCTTCAACGGCCTCGTTGAGACTGCTGCCACGCACATCAGGGATCTCGAAGAGCTCGGGGCCCAAAGAGCGCGTGATCGAGAACGTGTCGCCTGGGCGAACCGGGTCTGTGCTCATCCTGGCAGACAGCACGAGACCCTCCTTCATGTTTGGGTCGTAAGCTTCATAGTCGTCGGAGTCGTCGTGCACGAGACCTGCGCCCTCCAAAGCGGAGATCGCCTCGTCTGCCTCCATGCCAACAACATTCGGAAGCGGGCCAGCAGAGACGACGAGATTGATCGTGCTCTGCTCCGGGAGAGTCTCTCCGACGACCTCTTCCGCCTCGTTGAGCGCGGCAAGGACCGTTCCGGCCGCGGCCTCATCGAATCGAGTGTCGACGACGCTGCCGTACACAAAACGAGCATCTGCAATGGCTTGCTCAGCCTTAGCAGTTGTGAGACCCACGAGTGCAGGGATTGGCAATTGCTCAGGCCCAGTGGAGACACACACCTGAACTGAGGACTCACGATCAACTCGCACACCGGCAGCGGGCTCTGTGCTGACGACTTTTCCGACTGGGATATCAAGGCTTGAACACTCAGCGGTTTGCATAGTGAGGTCGCGTTCGGAGAGGAGCGTTTCTGCCGCCTCGGGTGTCTGACCAATGAAGTCGGGGATTGCGACCTGTGAGCCGGGACCCTGACCAAACCAGAAGCCCAGCCCGCCTGCAACGAGAATAGCAGCAGCGCTCGAAAGCGCAATGGTGCGGCCGCGACGACGTCGGCGTTCAGCATGTTGCTGGGCCGTGGTGACCGGGGTTGTTTGCTCTGCGCTCACCGGGGGTGCCGCAGCTGCGACGTCCACCGGCGTAACACCTGCGATCGGCGCGTCAGTGAGGGAACCGAGTACGGTTGTCGCTGGTGTTGGGTGATCCGCCTCTGGGAACTCATGAAGCACCAGGGTGTCCGGTACTCGGTACGGATCAGAGCGAAGGTCTCGCAGGACTTCAAGGGCTACGCCCGCGTCAGCTGGCCGTTCCTCTGGCGTGCGACGCGTCAACCAAATAACGAAGTCATCGATTGCTGGTGTCGACGTTGGGGAGGCCTCTGAAGGCCGGGGGACCGTCGAGTGCGCATGCTGGTAGGCGATCTGCATGGGCTGCTCACCGGTGAACGGCTGCGCGCCAACGAGCATCTCGTACAGCATGATGCCGAAGGCATAGAGATCGCTACGCGCATCTGCGATGCCGCGGGTCACGAGCTCAGGGGAGAGGTAGGCAATGGTTCCCAACAATGCCTGACCGGTTGTCGTGTTTGCGCTGACCTCACGCGCAAGACCAAAGTCACCGATCTTGATGCGACCGTCATCGACGAGCATGACATTCTCTGGCTTCACATCGCGATGCACGATGCTGGCCTCGTGCGCAGCTGCGAGCCCGGCGAGCACAGCCTCAGAAATCTCAAGCGTTTCGTCAAGCGTCAGACTCTTGCGGCTCTTGAGAAGATCTCGCAGCGTGATGCTTGGGAGGTACTCCATGATGAGGTAAGAGCGCCCGAGGTCTTGCCCCTGGTCAAACACGTTGACGAGGTTTGGATGAGATAGCTGTGCAGCACTTCGCGCTTCGCGGTCAAAACGCTTTGTGAAGTTTTCGTCCTCAGAGAGGTGCTGGTGCATCACCTTGACCGCCACTTTGCGGTGGAGGCGGATGTCATCCGCGAGGTAGACCATAGCCATGCCGCCACGCGCGATCCTGGACAGGATCGTGTAGCGGTCCTCGAAGGTTTGCCCGATAAGCGGGTCCGTGGGATGGGTGGTCACCGTCAAAGTCTATGGAACATTCCTGCGTTCTTTGGCATGCGCGCCGTAGGTCTCGCGCGTTGCGTCAAAGAGTCTCGAGTGGCAAAGTTGTATGTGTGAGCGAGCAGCGTTATCTGGCAATTCCTGACCTAGTTGAAATTTTTGGTGTAACTCCGGGCCGTGTGCGCCGGATGATTGAGGAGCGTTACCTCCTCGCGGTGCGCGTTGATGGCGTACTGAGCGTTCCAGAAGAGTTCGTGCTCGACGGTGAACCCGTTGCCGGTGTGCGCGGCACTGCGCTTGTGCTGCTTGACGCTGGATTCTCGGAGACCGAGGCCGTTGAGTGGATGCTTGCTGAGAACGAGGAGCTTGGCGCTCGCCCCATCGATGAACTGCGACTTGGTCGCAAGGCTGGCGTGCGTCGCGCAACGCAGGGTTTGGCGTTCTGACACACGATTGGTAAAGAAACCCCCGCTGCACGTGTTGTGCGCGGGGGTTTTGTCTTGAGTGCGCTGATCTCGTTGCCCGTACGCACTTTGGGGTGAACTGGCCTGAACGCCGCGAGTAGGCTGGAGCATGAGCCGAATCGGCAAACAGTGTTGCCCGCCGGGGCAACAGAGAGTGAAGGAAGGCAGCTCATGGCATCTGAAGCTGACAAGCATCCGCGCGAGGCCGCGATTCGTGCGTACGTTCGAGAGAACTTTGCTGACACGATTGAGGACCTCAAGCGCCTCGTTCGTATCCCCTCGGTGTCGTGGCCAGCGTTCGACCACGAACCGCTTCAGCGCACCTCGGCTGAGATTGCAGAAATGCTGCGCGAAACCGGCATTTTCGACCTGGTAGATGTGCGCCGCGCACCGGTCGATGTTCAGCCAGAGGGCGCGACTGAAATGGAGCTCGGTCAGCCAGCCGTCGTCGCGCGCCGTGAGGCGAAGAATGGCCGTCCGACGGTTCTGCTGTACGCACACCATGATGTTCAGCCTCCCGGCGACGAACAGGAATGGGAATCGCCCGCCTTTGAGCCGACCGAGCGTAACGGACGTCTGTACGGACGCGGAGCCGCAGACGACAAGGCCGGTGTGATGTCGCACGTCGGGGCGATCCGCGCCCTGGCTGACACTATTGCAGCTGATGGCGGGGATCTTGATCTTGGTATTGCGCTCTTCATCGAGGGCGAAGAAGAGTGGGCATCGCAGTCATTCGGCACCTTCCTGCGCGAGAATCGTGACGTCCTTGCCGCCGATGCAATTATCGTTGCTGACTCAGGCAACTGGGACGAGAAGACTCCCGCGCTGACTGTCGCGCTGCGCGGAGCTGTCGCATTCAACCTGCGCGTTCGTACGCTTGGACACGCATCGCACTCTGGCATGTTCGGCGGCGCCGTGCCTGACGCAATGATGGCGACAGTCAAACTGCTCTCAACACTGTGGGATGAAGACGGCGCGGTTGCGGTTTCGGGTCTCACCTCTGCTGATATTGCATCGCCTGAGTATGACGAGGCGCGTCTTCGCGAGGAGTCGGCACTGCTTCCTGGTGTTTCAACCATCGGTCGCGGTGAGATTCTTTCTCGCATCTGGGCGCAGCCGGCGATTTCGATCACCGGTATCGACGCACCGAGCATTGAGAATGCATCAAACACGCTCATTCCCGCAACACGCGTGCGTGTGAGCGCACGTGTCGCACCGGGCCAGGACCCGGACGAAGCATACGCTGCGATTCGTCAGCACCTCGAGGAACGTGCCCCGTTTGGTGCGGAGCTCGAATTTGAGGACGCCGGTCTCGGTCAGGCGTTCCTTGTCGACACGAGCGGTTGGGCCGTGTCTGAGGTGCGTGGCGCAATGGCTGATGCGTGGGGCGTTGATCCTGTCGACATGGGGGCTGGCGGATCGATTCCGTTTATCGCTGAGCTCGTTGACGAGTTCCCCAACGCAGAGATTCTTGTCACCGGTGTTGAAGACCCGGATGGTCGCGCGCATAGCCCGAATGAGTCACTGCACATCGAAGCGTTCGAGAAGTCGGTGCTCACTGAGGCGTTGTTCCTCTCGCGGTTGAATGAGCGAGGCGAGTAACACTCGCATGCAGTGAGGCCATGTGGTCCTCACTCATAGAGGATGCCCCCTGCAGCTCTAGTGAGCGACAGGGGGCATCCTCTTCTCTAGGTGGCACTCGAACTGCGCATGACGAGTTACGAGTGATGGGGCTATGCGGCGCGCTTGCCAGCCTTATCTGCGAGCTGCGCAAGGCGAAGCGAAGCCTCTGCATCAATGGGTGCCCGCGTAATGGTTTCAAGAGCACGCTCGAGATTGCCTGCAATCATGCTCTCAACTTCGTCGACTGCTCCACTGTCGCGGATGGTGCGCTGCAGCATCGCGATCTGCTCAGCATCAAGGTCGGTGCCGAGGAGATCGTCGAAGATGCGCTGCTGTGTTGGCTGCAGGCCTCGTCGCGCGAACGCAACGAGTACCGTACGCTTCCCCTCGACGAGATCATCGCCACTGGGCTTGCCGGTGAGTTCTTCATCACCAAACACGCCGAGAATGTCGTCGCGAAGCTGGAACGCGATACCCACGGGAAGTCCGAATTCTGCGAGGGCACGCTCCTGCTCGGCTGATGCGCCTGCGAGTGCTGCGCCAAGGAGGAGCGGGGCTTCAACGCTGTACTTCGCTGACTTGAACACGAGGACGCGGGTGGAGCGGGCAATCTGTTCTTCGTGATCGGCAAATCCGGGTCGCTGCTCCTCGACGATGTCAAGGAACTGGCCAACCGCAACCTCAGACCGCATGCGGTTGAAGTGGCCTCGCACGGCACGCGCAGCAGGAGCATCTTGAATGCTGACGCACGCGCGGTCGAGGAGTTCGTCCGACCAGGACTGCAGAAGATCGCCGAGCAGAATTGCGCCAGAAATTCCGAAGTGATCGGCGGATCCGCGCCACGACTTCAGCTGATGCTGAGCGGCAAACTGCTGATGCGTCGATGGGCGACCGCGTCGCGTGTCTGAGCGATCAATGACGTCATCATGAATGAGAGCTGCCGCGTGGAACAGTTCGAGAGAGCATGCGAGATCGAGCAGAGCACTGAACTCAGCGTCGATGTCTTTGTGTACTGAGAAGGGGCGGATCGCACGAAAGCCTTGTACCGCAAACAGGGCGCGGAAACGCTTTCCGCCGGTCAGGAAACCAAGTGCCTCATCGAGGAGGGGAGTCGCGTCCGGGCCCAGCGCGGTGAGCGCCTCGCGGTGGCCGGCGACCGTATCGTTCAGGCGCTCCTGGAGAAGCCCTGCGAGTCTCGTTGTTTCATCCACGGCAACTAGCCTAGCTGTAGGTCAGCGGCGTAGACTGGTGGAGCTGACAACAGTCAGCATGTTATGTGGGAGGTACAGGGAGATGGCCCTTTCTGAGCACGAGCAGAGACTGCTCGATGAGATGGAGCGTCGCTTCTATCAGAGCGAAGCAGATGTGCTTCCTACAAGTGGCGCTAGTCGCCCTGCCCTGAGCTATCGAATGATCGTGCTTGGCACGCTCATCACGCTTGCTGGTGTCGGTGTCATGGTTGCTGGCGTAGCCGCGCAGCTGCTCTGGCTTGGGCTCATTGGTTTCGCTGCAATGGTTGCTGGCGTTGTGCTGTTCTTTACTCGTCGTGAAAAAGAGATTGGCGTGACCGATGCAAGCTCGGCGCGGTCGAGCGCTGCACCAAAGTCTGCTGCGGCAAAGGAGTCGTTGAGCGACCGCATGGAGCGTCGCTGGAATGAACGTATGGAGGGGGAGCGCTAGACGCGCGTTTCGCTTCAAAGACCCGGGCAACTCGTTGAGAGTTGCCCGGGTCTTTTTTGTGCGCGCAGATGAGGCCTGCCGAGGGGAATAGTCGCAAAAGTTGTGTTCGGCGAATGCCGAGGCCGGGATGCGCCACGCTGAGGGCGGCGTGTCGACACGGGGCCTGTTTGTTCGGATTGTGTCACCTCTCCACAATCGCTCCACTTTGCTCCACGGATGATGTTAGTTGCCCGATCTGCGGTGCTGTGTTCGCGAAAAGACGCGAAATTTGTGATGTCGAGATCACTTCGCAGATGCGTGAGGTGGCCTAACTTCGAGTGTTGCGTTTCGCGTGTTTTCAGTGATGTTTCACATAATTCAATTCTTATTCCCAAAAACTGGTGACTAGTGGAGTGAAGTGGAGTACTGTGGGGTCAACGCAACGGTGAGGAAGGGAGAGGACTATGTTCCTTGGTACTTTCACGCCGCGCTTGGATGAGAAAGGACGCCTCATTCTTCCGGCGAAATTCCGGGCAGAACTGGCAGACGGACTCGTCATCACCCGCGGGCAGGAGCACTGCCTGTATGTGTTTAGTGAGCGCGAATTTGCGGAGATGCACGACCGAATCAGGCAGGCGCCGGTGACGTCGAAGCAGGCCCGCGATTACCTGCGCGTGTTTCTGTCCGGAGCTCACCCTGACTCGCCTGATAAGCAGCACCGGGTGACTATCCCTCAAAGCCTTCGTGATTACGCGGGCCTCGACCGTGAACTTGCCGTTATCGGCGCTGGTTCACGTGCTGAGATCTGGGACGCCGAAGCATGGACGCGCTACCTGTCGGAACAGGAAAGCGCATTCTCTGAGATCGAGGAAGAGGTCATTCCCGGAATGTTTTAGCCGGGAGATCAATCATGAATCACCACATCGAACAGGATCCGCGCGACCTTCACATCCCAGTCATGCTCGATCGGTGCATCGAGCTTTTGGCTCCCGCGATCGGCGCAGAAGGTGCCGTCGCGGTGGACGCAACGCTTGGCATGGGCGGTCACAGCGAGGCGCTGTTGGAGCGCTTCCCGAACCTCACCGTTATCGGTCTTGACCGTGACACCCAAGCGCTTGCACTCGCGGGCCGGCGACTTGAACGGTTCGGCGACCGGTCGATCCGCGTGCACGCCGTGTACAACGAGATTGGCGATGTCGTTCGTCGCCTTGGCTTCAACCGAATTGACGGCGTGCTGTTCGACTTGGGCGTCTCGTCGCTCCAGCTTGATGCAGCTGAACGTGGCTTCGCGTATGCGCAAGATGCGCCGCTTGATATGCGCATGGACCAGACCTCAGGAATGACGGCAGCTGACATCGTCGCGACCGCCCCAGAAGGCCGTCTACGAGAGATTTTCGAACGGTACGGCGAGGAGCCGCTTGCAGCGCGGTACGCTCGCGCGATTGTCGCAGCCCGCGAGGAGGCGCCCATCGAACGTAGCGGTCAGCTGGTTGACCTGCTGCAGGAAGCAACACCAGCAGCAGTGCGGAGCCAGCGCCACCCGGCGAAGCGCGTGTTCCAAGCGCTTCGTGTCGAGGTGAACGCTGAGCTTCGCGTACTGGCAGAGGCAATTCCTGCAGCAATTGACTCGCTTCGTGTCGGTGGCCGACTCGTCTCGATGGCGTATCAGTCACTTGAAGACCGCATCGTCAAGCGTGAACTTGCACAGCGTGCGAAATCAACCACTCCAGCGGGTCTTCCGGTGGAGCTGCCTGAACACAGCCCCGAGGTCAAGCTGTTGACCCGCGGCGCTGAAAAGGCAAGCGAAGAAGAACAGCAGACGAATCCCCGTGCGATCCCCGCACGCCTTCGTGCAGCTGAGAGACTGAGGGAGCGTTCATGAGTGCACAGCCCGTTCGTCTACCGGTAGCACCGCTTCCGGATCGCATTCGCGAGGAATCTCCTCAGCATCTGCGCTCAGTGATCGCCGAGCCGCAGAAAAAGCGTTCACGCGTCGTCGTGGTCTCTGCGGTGCTCGTTGGCGTGTTTCTCGGCCTTCTCGGTATCCAGCTTGCGTTGAGCATCATCATCTCAAGTGGCGCGTATGAAGCGCGCGCACTGAAAGTCGAGGAACGCGATCTGATGCGCGTTGAGCGCGTGCTGTCGCAGAACATGGACAAGCTCTCCTCGCCACAGAACCTCGCTGCAAACGCAGCGCAGCTCGGCATGGTGGAGAACCTGCATCCCGCAACGCTGCGACTGAGCGATGGGGCGATTCTGGGCACGTTGGAGACCGCTACCTCTGAGGTGCGTGAAAACCGGGTGCCGAACGCGACGCTCGCAACCCTTGCGCCGGTGGATGCTGCGGGTCTGACCGCTGACCAGTCGGCTGCGAAGTCTCAGGCTCCCGCGACTTCAGCCCCGGTACGCTGGAAGGGCAAGCTTCCTGCGCCTGCTACTCACTAGTCAGCGCTGCGGCGCACGCTGGTAACTCACCACAGGAGGGGAAGAGTATGAACCGTACCTTTCGGGGTGTTCCCGCGCGTAGCGCATCCGTCCTCGTTGTCATCGTCTTTATGGCGTTGCTCTTTGCCATTCAGCTCATTAATTTGCAGGTGGTTTCGGCATCGGCGCTGAATGAAGAGTCGGCATCAAAGCGCGCTGTTCCTGACGTGATCAAGAGCGTGCGCGGCGATATTGTCGACCGCAACGGCGAGGTGCTCGCGACGACCGACGAACGATACGACGTTCAGCTTTCACCGAAAAACACCAAGGTGAACGGTGGCATGTTCTACCGCAAAGTTGAAGGCGGCGGCATCGGTACGGTCGAGGTGACTTCTGCGCAAGCATTCGAAGAGATTGGTGCCATCACTGGTCAATCCGGCGCCGAGATTCAGAAGATTGTTGACGACGCACTTGAAGAGGACCCGAAGTCTGACTTCGCATATGTGAAGCGTGGAATTGATCTCGCCCAACTGCAAAAACTGAAGGCACTCGACATTGACTGGCTGACGTTTGCGTCGCACCACAAGCGGGTCTACCCGAATGGTGCAGTGGCCGGCAACCTGGTCGGCTTCTCTGGCGCTGATGAAGAGCCGCAGGCAGGCGTCGAGGTCTCTCAGAACGAGTGCCTCGCTGGTGTCGACGGTGAAGAACACTATGAACGCAGCATGGACGGTGTGCCCCTGCCTGGAAGCGTGGTGACCACGCGCGAGGTAGAAAATGGCGGAACCGTACAACTCACCATCGACCGTGATCTGCAGTGGCAGGCACAGCAGATCATCAACACTCAGACGGAGAACGTCGGCGCTGAGTATGGGTACCTCACGATTATGGACGCGAAGACCGGAGAGCTTCTCGCGGTAGCGGAAGACGGTTCGGTCGACCCGAACGACGTTGACGCCTCTGAACCTGATAAGCGTGATGCACGTTCCTTTATTCGCCCGTATGAGCCTGGCTCGACCTTCAAAGCGGTGACGGCAGCGGCGCTGATCGACTCGGGGACCGCCACCCCAACTTCACAGCACCTCACGCCGATGCGGTGGGAACCAGAAGACGGGGTGACGTTCGGCGACTCGACAGTTCACGACGAGATGCCGTGGACCCTGACTGGAATTCTCACCGAATCGTCAAACGTTGGTACGGCCTACTTCGGCACGCAGATGTCAAACGAAGAGCGCTACAAGTACTACCAAAAGTTTGGTTTCGGTATCTCGACGGATGCCGGCATGCCCGTCGAGGACTCTGGGCTGCTTTATGAGCCAAGTGAGTGGGACCGCCAGAGCGTGTACAACATCACCTTCGGTCAGGCGATTTCGAGCACGATCATCCAGACCGCCGGTGCATTCCAAGCCCTCGCAAATGATGGGGTGCGGATCCCACCAACACTGGTGAAGAGTTGCACGAATGATGACGGTTCCGTCACAACATACGATCATGGCAAGCCGGTCCGTGCGGTGTCCGAGGAAACTGCAGATTCAGTTGTTCGAATGCTCGAAACGGTCGTCACCCATGGTTGGTACAGCGACATTGCGGTCGTTCCCGGCTACCGAATCGCCGGAAAGACGGGAACCGCAGAGCAATCTGATGGTGAGGGTGGCTACCGTGCTGACTACGTGTATTCGTTCGCAGGGGTCTTCCCTGCCGACGATCCGCAGTATGTAGCGGTAGCATCGATTGGGTTCCCGAGTTCGGGCGAAGGTGGTGTAGCCGCCATCACGGCGTTCCGTGAGGGGGCAGAAGCCACGATTCGTGCCTTCCATGTTCCGCCCTCCACGGGGGAACTTGATCCTTACCCCATTGAGTACTAGACCCGCGCCCAGCGCACCAGGAGATATTGATAGTGACCAGCGGACCCGCGGAAGCAAGCAAGCAGGCGACCGGTACGACGATCCGTCCGACGCGGCAGCGTGAGACAGAGATTCAACAGATCGCATCTCAGTTTGAGCTTGCGGTCAGTGGAGCCGAAGGTGCCGCGGATGCTGGTGTAGTTACTGGCATCACGCTTGATTCTCGAGACGTTCGACCCGGGGACCTGTATGCCGCACTGCCTGGGGCAAAGCGTCACGGTGCGGAGTTCGCCACGCAGGTTGCTGAGGCTGGGGCCGCAGCGATCCTGACCGATGCTGTTGGTCTCGAGCTCGTACGGTCTGCTCGTGTGGCGCTGCCGGTACTCGTCAGTGCAGAGAATCCGCGCGAAGTGATGGGTGACGTTTCAGCGGTCGTCTATGGGACCGCAGAACTCAACAGCAAATTCTTCGGGGTCACCGGCACAAACGGTAAGACGAGCGTCGTCTATCTCATTGCCGAGCTGTTGCGTGCGGCTGGCTACACTCCTGGGTTGAGCTCAACCGCAGAGCGCCGGGCTGGCGACACCATTATGCCCTCTGGTTTAACGAGTCCCGAGACTCCCGAACTGCACGGTCTGCTTGCTCGTATGCAAGAAGTCGGAGTGAACGCGGTAGCGCTTGAAGTTTCCGCGCACGCGGTCTCTCGCCGTCGCATCGATGGCGTGCACTTCGACGTCGTTGCCTTCAACAACTTCTCACAAGACCACCTTGACGACTACGGCGACATGGAGAGCTACTTCGCTGCCAAGCTTGCGCTGTTCTCACCGAAGCACGCGGCCCACGGCGTCGTCGTCGTTGATTCACCGTACGGTCAGCGCATCGCTCGCGAGTCTCAGATTCCCGTGACGACACTCGCAACCGAATTCGGTCAGACTGCAGACTGGCATCTCGCGATCACGTCACAGACGCTCGATGGAGTTGCGTTTGTGCTGCAGGGACCTGAGGGCGCCTATTTCCGCGGTCGCGTTCCGATGTTTGGTCGGTTCATGGCAGAGAACGCCGCGCTCGCCCTGATCATGCTGCACGAAGCAGGTATTTCGCTTGCTGCGGTCGAGAACGGGCTTGATAACGGCTTGATCCCGGTCTATATTCCCGGACGCCTTGAAGCATTGAACCCTGAGCTTCCCGCGACGGCAGGGCCACGGTTCTACGTTGACTACGGCCACACGCCAGGCGCGTTTGAAGCGATGCTCGATGCACTCGGTGACGTGGCGCAGGGACGCATTATTTTCATGTTCGGTGCCGACGGTGACCGTGACACCACCAAGCGTGAAGAGATGGGGCGGATCGCCGCAGCTGGTTCCGATGAACTGGTGATCTGCGACTACAACCCGCGCACAGAAGATCCTGCTGGGATCCGCGCTCAACTCATCGCAGGTGCACGCGAGGGAAAGCGTGCAAACATCCATGAAGTGGCTGATCCGCGCACAGCGATCGACACGGCTATTTCGCTTGCGGGGCCGGGGGACGTTATTCTGTATGCCGGTCCCGGACACGAGGATTTTCAAGAAGTTGCCGGACGGCGTGTGCCGTTCTCGGCGCGTGATGAAGTACGCGGAGCGCTCCGCGAGGCAGGATTGCTTGCGTGATTGAACTTACGCTCACCGAAATTGCTGAGGCCGTCGACGGCCGACTGGTGCTCGGCGCCAGTGGGGCCGAAGAGACCTCGGTGGTGACCGGGATTTCTCAGACAGACTCACGTGAGGTTGGCCCTGGGCAGATATTCTTCGCGCGCCGTGGAGAAGAAACCGACGGGCACCGTTTTGTCGGTGCCGCAATCGACCTTGGCGCTGCGCTGCTCGTTGTTGAACGTGAAGTTGACGACCGAGTCCCGCAAATCGTTGTTGCTGACAGCACTGACGCGCTTGGCTCGCTTGCTACTGAGGTCATTCGTCGTGTACGCGCCGCTGGCGACCTCACGATCGTCGGTATTACTGGCTCGAACGGAAAGACGACGACCAAGAATTTGGTTGCTGCGATGGCGGAGAAGCTTGGTACTTCCGTTGCGTCGGAGAAGTCCTTCAACAACGAGGTCGGCGGTCCACTCACCATGCTCCGAGTGGAAGCAGACACGCAGACCCTCGTCGCTGAGATGGGTGCGAGTGGCATTGGTGAGATCCGCCGCTTGACCACCATGGCACCGCCCCATATTGGTGTGGTGCTGTCGGTTGGGCTCGCGCACGCTGGCGAGTTTGGCGGCATCGAAGGTACATTCATCGCGAAAAGCGAGATGGTTGAAGACCTTCCCGAGACAGCAACCGCAGTTCTTAACCGTGATGACCCTCGCGTTGTCCTCATGGCAGAGAAGACCTCGGCGAAGGTTCGTTGGTTCGGCCTCCACCCTGAAGCCGATGTGCGCGCAAGCGATATTGCGTCTTCGGCAGCAGGGACGACATTCACGATTCACGCTGACGGCGCATCGGCTCCCGTGACATTCCGCGTGCTTGGTGAGCATCATGTGATGAACGCGCTCGCTGCGACAGCTATCGGACTGCAGCTTGGACTTTCACTCAGGAGCATCGTCGAGGTGCTTGAGAGCGCAACGCTTGCTGCCCCCGGCCGCATGCAGGTTCTTGGCGGACGTGATGGCATCACGATCATTAACGACGCGTACAACGCGAGCCCCGACTCGATGAGCGCGGCGATTCGCACGCTTGCTCAGATTCGGAAGCCAGAAGGGCGCTCAGTCGCGGTTCTCGGTGCGATGAGCGAGCTTGGTGAATTCAGCATCCAGGAGCACTTGCGGATCGGTCTGCAGGCAGTGCGGCTTGGAATCTCAGAACTTGTTGCAGTGGGCAAAGAAGCCCGCAACCTGCATATCAGTGCCATCAATGAGGGATCCTGGGACGGTGAGAGCGTGTTCTTCGAGACGAAGGACGAAGCGTTTGATTACCTGACTGAGACGCTTCGACCGAACGACACCGTCCTGGTGAAATCATCGAATGCGGCGGGGCTCCAGGCTCTCGGCGACAAGCTTGGGGAGGCTTACGCATGATCGCGCTGCTTATTGCGGGCGGTTTTTCACTGCTATACACGCTCGTACTCACACCGCTATTTGTGCGTGGGTTTAAGAAACTGCACTGGGGACAGTTCATCCGCGAGGATGGCCCAGAGTCGCACTTCGCGAAGCGTGGCACACCCACAATGGGTGGACTGATCTTTATTTCCGGCGCGGTGCTTGCGTACTTTGTTGGCAAGCTCGTCATGGGGGAGACCCCGACCGCCTCGGCACTGCTCGTGATTCTCATGGCGGTTGGTGCCGGCGCTGTCGGATTCATCGACGACTTCATGAAGACGCGAAAGCAGCAGTCGCTCGGGCTCGGCGGTTGGGCCAAGATCGCTGGTCAGGTGCTCGTTGCTGTGGTCTTCGCTGCGCTCGCGCTGAACTTCCCGAACGAGCAGGGGCTGACCCCTGCCTCGACCCACATCTCGTTCTTCCGTGACCTGCCCTTCGACTTCCTGTCGCTCGGCACTGTTGTCGGTATCAGCCTGTTCGTGCTCTGGGTGATCGTCATCGTGGTGTCGACCTCGAACTCGGTGAACGTCACGGACGGCCTCGACGGCCTCGCTGGTGGCGCATCCATCATGGTCTTCGGCGCTTATGTCATCATCGGATTCTGGCAGGCCTCACAGGACTGCGCGAGCACGGCATATGAAGCCGGCTGCTACCTCGTACGCGACCCGATGGATCTCGCGGTTGTCGCCGCAGCGTTCGTTGGCGGTCTTGCTGGCTTCTTGTGGTGGAACACGAGCCCTGCGCACGTCTACATGGGCGACACCGGTTCGCTCGGCCTCGGTGGCGCAATTGCAGCGTTCGCGATCCTTTCGCGTACTGAGCTCTTGCTTGTCCTGCTCGGCGGTCTCTTCATTATCGAGTCTGGCTCGGTCATCATTCAGCGGATCTACTTCAAAGCCACAAAGGGTAAACGAATCTTCCGCATGAGCCCGATCCATCATCACTTTGAGCTGAAGGGATGGCAAGAAGTCACTGTTGTCGTGCGCTTCTGGATCATCGCTGCGCTCTTCGTCATCGCCGGCATCGGCGGCTTCTACGCAGAATGGCTGTTGAACCAGTGACCGAACGAAACATCGCAGAGACGTTTGAGCGCGTGCAGGCGCTGACGAGCTGGCACCACGACTGGTCTGGATTGCGCGTTGCCGTGCTCGGGCTTGGTGTCACCGGCTTCTCCGTTGCCGACACGCTTGTTGAGCTTGGTAGCCGCGTGCGTGTGATTTACGGCGCACCCGATGAAGACCGTGAGCGTCTGCTTGACGTGATCGGCTCAGAGCGATATCTCGCAGCAGATACCGAAGAACAGCTTGTTGATCTTCGTGCGTTCGAGCCAGATTTGGTGATTGTTTCGCCAGGATATGCACCAGACCACCCGCTCACGTCGTGGGCAACCGGCCAGGGCATTACTGTCTGGGGTGATATTGAGCTCGGCTGGCGTCTGCGCGACAAGACGGGTCGCATCGCAGATTGGATCTGTGTCACCGGCACGAATGGCAAGACCACAACAACGCGTCTCACCGCACATATGCTGGTCGAGGGCGGGCTTCGGGCAACACCTGCCGGAAACATTGGTGTTCCGATTCTTGACGCGCTGCGTGATCCCCAGGGATACGATGCGATTGTCGTCGAGCTCTCGAGCTTCCAGCTCGAACGCATGGGCACGATTTCTCCATATGCGAGTGTCTGCCTGAATTTTGCGGCAGATCATCTCGACTGGCATGGCAGTGCTGACGCGTATTGGGCAGCCAAGGCGAAAGTATACGAAAACACCCAGGTCGCCTGTGTCTACAACCGTGTTGACGATGAGACGATTCGGATGGTCGAGCAGGCAGATGTCGTTGAGGGCGCGCGCGCAATCTCGTTCGGCCTTGACAGCCCGCCCCCCAGCGGGTTCGGTGTCGTCGAGGGGCTGCTTGTTGACCGTGGGTTCCATGCTGAGCGTCGTGGACAGGCATTTGAGCTTGTGACCGTTGAAGAGCTCGCTGAACGAGGTCTCAACGCGCCGCATCTCGTGCAGGACATTCTCGCAGCGAGCGCGCTTGCGCGTTCTCGTGGCGTCGAGCCTGCTGAGATCGCTCGTGCGGTACTGAGCTTTGTTCCTGATCCGCACCGCCTGCAGCAGCTGGGTGGGACCAAGCGACGCCCCGGCGTCCGTTGGATTGATGATTCGAAGGCAACGAACGCTCATGCTGCAGACGCCGCGTTGCGCGGTATGCACGATGTCGTATGGATTGTTGGCGGCTCCTTGAAGGGCGTCGACATCGCTGATCTTGTGGAGCAGCACGCGGCTCGGCTGCGTGGTGCCGTCGTGATTGGCATTGACCGTGAGCCAGTCTTGCGCGCGTTTGCTGAGCATGCAGCTCAGGTACCGTTGGTCGAGATCACTGAGGTAGACGGTGTCGCGACGATGCATGCAGCTGCCGCTGCTGCTGGAGAGCTTGCGCAGATGGGTGACACCGTGCTGCTCGCGCCTGCTGCTGCCTCGTGGGATCAGTTCCGTGACTACACTGAGCGCGGTCGTGCGTTCCAAGCTGGCATGATCGCCTGGGATGGCGCGGGTGACCTCGGGGCCGAGTAGTCCTGAGCCTGGCTCGGGACGGCTGGCGCAGTCGCGCATCAGCCTCGGATCGTCGCTGAAATTTGGCGGTGATAAGACGACGACTGCACTGTGGACGACCACGCTGCTCCTCGTCGGTTTCGGGCTCATTATGGTCCTCTCGGCGTCTTCGATTACGTCGTACCTCTCTGACAAAGGATTCCTCGGCGGGTTCAAAAGTCAGCTGCTGTACGCCGCCATTGGCGTACCCAACATGGTCTTTGCCGCCTCTCGACCGCTTGATTTTTGGAAGAAGTGGGCCTGGGTCCTGTTCGGCGCTGGCCTGTTCTTGCAAGCACTGGTGTTCACGCCGCTCGGTGTTGAAGTCTGGGGTAACCGTAACTGGATTCAGCTTGGTCCATTTAATGGACAGCCTTCAGAAGCGCTGAAGCTCGCACTCATTGTGTGGATCGGTGTTGTGCTCCTGAAAAAGGAACCGTTGCTCGGTCAAATGAAGCACGAGCTTATTCCGGTGGTGTTCCCCGGGGCACTCCTTGCGCTTGGCTTGGTCCTGCTTGGCAAAGACCTCGGTACAGCCATGGTCATGGCAGCCGTGGTGTTTGGTGCGATGTACTTTGGTGGAGTCCGCTTAAAGACGCTCGGTGTCATGCTCCTGGGAGCGCTGCTCTCGCTCGTGCTTTTCGTGGTCACGAGTGAGAATCGCATGAGTCGTCTATTTGGCCACGCGTCAGGCAACGAGGACTACAGTGGCCTTGGCTGGCAGCCACAGCACGGGCTTTGGGCCATTGCAGACGGTGGCCTCTTTGGAGTTGGGCTTGGTAACTCAAAGGCAAAGTGGTCGTGGCTTCCTGCAGCCGACAACGACTATATCTTCGCAATTATCGGAGAAGAGCTCGGATTCGTCGGCGCGTTTGGCGTGGTCTTGCTCTATGTCGTGCTTGCAGTGGTCATGCTTCGCGTCATTGGTCGCGCACGAGACCGCTTTGGCCGCGCTGTTGTCGGCGGCATTCTCATCTGGGTGGTCGGGCAGGCCTTCATCAATATTGGTGTGGTCATCGGCATCTTCCCAGTGCTCGGCGTGCCACTCCCACTCGTCAGTTCAGGCGGCACTGCGCTCATCGTTGGCTTGGCGGCCATGGGCGTGGTGATTTCGGTAGCAAAAGACAACGCGGCCTACGCAAAGGAACTCTCCGAGGGTGCATTCGTGGGACGATAGTCCTATGACGACTTACCTGCTCGCAGGCGGAGGCACCGCCGGACACGTGAACCCGTTGCTCGCCCTCGCTGATCTCATCACGAAGCGTGACCCGAACGCGGAGATCGTAGTACTCGGAACACAAGAGGGCCTCGAGTCGCGACTCGTTCCTGAGCGCGGCTACGAGCTCACCACGATTGCAAAGCTTCCGTTCCCTCGGCGTCCGAGTGGATACGCACTGAAATTCCCTGCACGCTACGCCAGTACGGTGAAGACCGTGCGCAAGGTGATTCGCGAGCGCAAAGTTGATGTTGTGGTTGGTTTCGGCGGTTATGCTTCTGCTCCCGCATATACGGCAGCAAAGCGCGAACGGATTCCCACGGTCATTCACGAAGCGAATGCGAAGCCAGGTATGGCAAACAAACTCGGTGCGCGAAGCGCTGCACGCGTTGCGGTGACCTTTGCTGGTACGCCAATTGCTGGAGCTATCGTTACCGGCATGCCGCTGCGTCCTGAGATCGAGTCTCTTGACCTCCAGGCACTTCGTGCTGAGGCACGTGCGCACTTTGGTCTCGATCCGAACCGCACGACGCTGCTCGCTACGGGCGGTTCGCTTGGTGCACGCGCGATCAACGAGGGTCTGTCGCGTTCGGCGACTGAGATTACCGCTTCAGGCGCTCAGGTGCTCCACGTCTGGGGTGGACTGAACGAACTCGTGGATCCTGGCGTTGACGGGTATCACGTGATTGAGTATTGCGACAGAATGGACCTTGCCTTCGCGGCAGCCGACCTGGTGGTGTCGCGCGCGGGATCAACGACTGTCAGTGAAATTGCTGGCCTTGGCCTACCTGCCGTGTTCGTTCCCTATGCGGTCGGCAACGGTGAACAGCGTTTCAATGCTGCTGGGGTTGTCGAAGCCGGGGGAGCGCTCCTCGTAGAAGACGAGGAGATCACAGCGGATTGGGTTTCTGGTGAACTGGTCCCGCTACTCCAGGACGCCGACCGACTCGCCGATATGTCGCAACGTGCGCGCGCAGCTGGCAGTCTTGACGGCACCGCGCAGCTCCTTGCGCTCGTTGATGACGTCCTGCGCGAACGAGCAACCGGCAACGGTAGTCTGTAACGCGAACACCCACCGCTAAGGAGCGCAGATGATCTATCCCGATCTCGACCTGGAACTGCCTGAAGACCTCGGTCGCGTACATTTCGTTGGTATCGGCGGCTCAGGCATGAGCGGCATCGCACGTATGATGCACGAAGCTGGCGTCCAGGTGACGGGTTCTGACCGTAGTGCGACCTATTCGACTGCGGCTCTTGAAGCAATCGGTATTCCGGTGAAGATTGGGCACGATGCTGCGCATGTTGGCGACGCTGACACGCTCGTCGTGACCGGTGCACTCTGGCAGGACAACCCTGAGTACCAGCGTGCACTTGCAGATGGCCTCCCTGTGCTCCACCGCTCACAGGCGCTCGCCTGGCTGTCGCGTGGTCGACGTGTCGTATCGGCGGCCGGGGCCCACGGTAAAACCACTTCGACCGGCATGATCATTACCGGCTTGCTGGGCACTGGCGCTGACCCAAGCTTCGTGAATGGCGGCATCATTGAGTCACTCGGCGTGAGCTCGAGCGCTGGCAAGGACGACCTGTTCGTCATTGAAGCTGACGAGTCTGACAAGTCGTTCCTGCTGTATGACACGTCGGTCGCGCTCATTACGAACGTCGATCCTGAGCACCTTGACTTCTACGGATCACGTGAAGCGTTTATGAGTGCTTTCGTTGACTTCGCGAGTGCTGCTCGTGAGCTTGTCGTGATCTCGTCTGATGACCCGGGAGCACTTGAAGTACTTGCGACGATGCGTGAGCGCGGTGCGACAGTGCCGATCCGCACCTTTGGTGAGGCAGCAAATGCTGACGTGCGACTCGTGGCCGTTGACGACTCCGGGCCGGTGAAATTCACGGTTGAGGTAGACGGGCAGCGCTACGACGCGCAGCTCTCGGTGTTTGGTAAGTACAACGCCATCAACGCGGTGGGTGCACTCGCGGTGCTCGTGGGGCTTGGCGTTGAGCCCGGCCCAGCACTTGAGGCGATCGCGACGTTTGGTGGCACGAAGCGCCGTTTCGAGTTCCATGCCGAAGTTGCTGGCGTACGCGTCTATGACGACTATGCACATCATCACACTGAGGTCGAGGCGCTCCTTGAAGCTGCACGAGCTGCAGCCGGAACTGGACGTGTGATCGCGATCCACCAGCCCCACCTGTACAGCCGCACCAGCCTGTTCCACAAGGAGTTCGCGCAGGTGCTTGAAGCCGGTGCGGATCATACGGTCGTGCTCGCAGTCGATGGCGCACGCGAAGACCCAGTCGAAGGTGTCACCGGTGCGCTTGTCGCAAATGACTTCGTTGATCCCGCGAATGTGGCCTACCGGCCCGAGTGGCAGGATGCTGCAGAGTACCTTGCGGAGATCGCGCAGCCGGGCGATCTCATGGTGACGATGAGCTGTGGAACGGTCTACCAGATCATTCCTCAGGTCGTGGAAGCCCTCACTCGTCGATTCGAGACTGCAAGCGCGTGAAGCGTCCAGGCGGTTTCGACGCTGGGCTCGACCCAGATCTCACCGGCAGGCAGGCAGATGTGATGCAAACTGCCAGCGAAGCTGTGTCTGAAACCGCCGCCGGCTCCTCGGAAAACCACGTCCTGACTGGCGGCGAGACTGAGCAAGAATCGTTCGTTGATTCGTCTGCCCCGCCGACCGCATCCACGGCTGTCGCGAAAGCCTGGCTTGGCGGCGTTGTGCAGCGCGGTTCGCAGGCCCTCGAAGCACGCTCGGCGGATCCGCTGCGCGACGCGAAACGTCGGGTGCGTGTCGCCGAACGTAGCGTGAAGCGCCGTGAGCGTCGAGAGCGGAAGCGTTTTTCGGCAGCAGGTCGGCGGAAGCGGATTCGTATTGCGATCGTTGGTGGCACGGTGCTTGGGCTGGCGCTCTTCGTGCTCATCGGTGTTTTTACGCCGATCATGTCGGTGCGCAACATTGAGGTGACGGGTACCTCAACGCTTGATCCGGCCGTTGTGGCGGAACAGCTGGCAACGCTTGAGGGGCAGCCACTTGCGCTCGTCTCGAAGGATGACGTCTTTCAAGCGCTTGAAGGGTTTCCTCTCATTGAGCGCTTTGGAGTCGAACTCATTCCGCCGAGCACACTCATTGTGCGAGTGCAGGAGCGAACACCTGTGATCGCACTCAAAGGCGACGGCGGGTTTACGCTGTACGATGCCGCCGGTGTGCAGGTAGGAACTGCCGCGGAACGTCCTGCGGGTGTGCCACTCGCGAACGAACAGGTGAGTGACGTCACCACGCCTGCGTTCGCCGAAGCGGCACGCATCATTCGCGATCTGCCAGCCGATCCGCGCAACAAGATCGTTGAGGTCTCTGCAAAAGGTGCGCAAGACGTGCGATTCAAGCTCGAAGGCGGCGTAGAGGTCTTTTGGGGCAACCGGGATCGGACCCAAGCGAAGGCTGCGGTACTCGTGAAAATGCTTGCCTCATTGCAAGATCGCGGCGTGTCTTACATCGACGTCTCATCTTCGGAGGCTCCTGTATTCCGTTGATCCTCTAAATCGGCGTGTCGATGGAGGTCGGGGCCAGTACGCACATAACTTTGGTGGGAAGCGTATACGTCAATACTAACTTTAAGGTTCAGGTTGAACTTTAAGGTTTGAGCGGAGGAACTCAGGTGGCAACCAACCAGAACTACCTTGCGGTCATCAAGGTCGTAGGTGTCGGCGGCGGTGGCGTGAATGCCGTGAACCGCATGATTGAGCTTGGACTTCGCGGTGTTGAATTCATCGCCGTGAACACTGACGCACAAGCGCTTCTGCTCAGCGACGCTGATGTGAAGCTTGATGTTGGCCGTGAGTTGACTCGTGGTCTTGGCGCAGGTGCAGACCCCGAGGTCGGCCGTCGTGCCGCTGAAGACCACGCTGAGGAGATCGAAGAGGCTCTCGCTGGCGCAGACATGGTCTTCGTAACCGCTGGCGAAGGCGGCGGTACCGGTACGGGCGCCGCTCCCGTCGTTGCACGTATCGCGAAGTCGATTGGTGCACTGACGATTGGTGTTGTCACGCGCCCATTCAGCTTTGAAGGTAAGCGCCGCGCCGCGCAGGCCGACAATGGCGTGAACACGCTGCGCGAAGCGGTCGACACGCTTATCGTGGTTCCGAACGATCGTCTGCTTGAGATCAGTGATCCCGGAATCAGCATGATCGAAGCGTTTGCTGCAGCGGATCAGGTGCTCCTTGCCGGGGTTTCTGGCATCACCGATCTCATTACGACCCCCGGACTCATTAACCTCGACTTCGCGGACGTGAAATCGGTCATGCAGGGCGCGGGTGCCGCGCTCATGGGCATTGGTTCGGCGCGCGGTGCGGATCGTGCGATCAAGGCAGCGGAGCTTGCTGTCGCATCGCCGCTGCTCGAAGCCTCGGTTGAGGGAGCGCACGGTGTATTGCTGTCGATCCAGGGCTCATCGAACCTTGCGCTGAGCGAGATCTACGAAGCTTCAACGCTCGTGCAAGATGTCGTGCACCCTGAAGCAAACATCATCTTCGGTACCGTCATTGACGACACCCTCGGCGACGAGGTGCGTGTCACGGTCATCGCTGCAGGCTTCGACGCCGACAACGGCATCTCGCAGCAGAGCACTGATCGCGGACGTCGTGGAAGCCACCATGAGACCCTTGACGAGGCAAAGAGCAACGGCCGAGCTGTCGATGCTGGTGGTGAGGCCACTGGTCTTGGATTCCCGGGGTTCTCTGCGGCTCGCGAGAAGGCGGTTGCTGCTGAACCAACGCTCTCGTCTCAGTTTGGTGAGGTACTTTCGAGCCCTCCCGTTGAGGCGCAGTTGAATGATCCCGCATTCGACGGTGACGATGATGACGATCTCGACATCCCGGAGTTCCTGAGGTAAACATTGGAACAGCAGATTGATACCGTGGCACTCGCTGAGCGGCTCTCGCGCGTGCAGTCCGATGTTGCGTCTGCATGCTCGGCCGCTGGTCGTGCGGCGGATGACGTCACGCTGATCGTCGTCACAAAGTTTCACCCTGCAGCGCTGGTGTCTGCACTCGCAGACCTCGGTGTTCGCGATGTCGGAGAGAACCGGCACCAGGAAGCGCGTGAGAAGGCAGCCGAACTTGCTGACCTTGATCTGAACTGGCACTTCATTGGCCAGTTGCAGACGAAGAAGGCAAGGCAAGCTGCGCAGTATGCCACTGCTATTCACTCCATTGATAGCGAGCGCCTCGTTGATGCGCTTGCGCCAATTGAGCGAACGATCGATGCGTTCGTGCAGATCAATCTCACCGATGACCCAGGTCGGGGTGGCATTGAACCAGGCGCAATTGAGTCGCTCGCTGAGCGGATCCTGGAAACACCATCACTTCACCTGCGTGGCGTGATGGCTGTAGCACCACTTGAAGAGGAACCCGCTCGTGCGTTCGAACGTCTCGCTGGTTACTCGGAGCGGGTACGCTCGCTTGATTCCAGCGCCACTGCGATTTCGGCGGGCATGACCCACGATTTTGCAGAAGCTATCGCTGCAGGGGCGACACACCTGAGAATTGGAAGCGCAATTACCGGGAATAGGCCGCCCCAGCGGTAACCTCGGAGCAAGCATTGTAGGGAGTAACAAATGGGTAACCCGCTGAAGAAGACGATGGTATTCCTGGGCCTCGCAGAAGAGGACCTTGCCGCTGAGGCCGCCGAGCAGGCTGCCCCTGTGCAGCGTCCCGCTGCTGCTGAGGCGGCTCCTGCGAAGGCAGCACCGCGCCCGACGGTAGCGCCGCTGCGTCGAGTGACGCCGGTTCGTCATCAGCCGGCTCAGCCTATGAGTGAAATCCTCACGGTGCATCCGACCGAATACAAGGACGCTCGCGCTATTGCCGAGAGCTTCCGCGAGGGTGTGCCCGTAATTCTCAACCTCTCCCGAATGGGGGAGTCAGAGGCGAAGCGACTGATCGACTTCGCGAGTGGTTTGACACTTGGTTTGCACGGGCGGATCGAACGTGTTACCAGCAAGGTCTTCCTGCTCACCCCAGAGCATATTGAGGTGGGCAGCGATGAGCCCACGCGTGAAGAGACTGGTTCGTTCTTCGTGAGCCCCAACGCCTAACACGTGGAGATTCTGCTTATCCTCACCACTGTGGTCCGAACCCTCCTTCGGATCTACGTGTTGTTCCTCTGGGCTCGACTCATTATTGACTGGGTCGTCGTGCTGAACCCTCGTTTCCGCCCACGCGGTATTGTTGCCGTGTTGGTTGAGTTTGTTTTTAGCATGACTGACCCTCCATTGAAGGCGATTCGCAAGGTCCTCCCGCCCATTCGACTTGGCCAGGTGTCAATAGACATGGGTTGGATGATCGCAATGTTTGTTTGTTGGATCGCACTCGGTATTATTCCGGGTTACTTCTAAACAACTAAGCGGTATTGCCACTTTGTTTGCTAGCGTAAGTGTGACGATCATGCGAATGGTCCCCAATCGAAAGAGACGGTAACGATGGCTTTGACACCTGAAGACGTGGTGAATCAGAAGTTCACGATCACCAAGTTCCGTGATGGCTACGACCTCGACCAGGTCGATGATTTCCTCGACACGATTGTCGAAGAGTTCCGCCAGCACGAAGCTGAGAAGGCTGAACTGCAGGCCAAGATTGACGAACTCACCGCACAGCTTGAAGAGGCTCGCGCGAACGCTAGCCAGGCTCCGGCTGCCCCGGTAGCGGCTGCGCCCCAGCCTGCGGCTCCGGCTGCAACCGAGAGCTCTGCTTCGCTCGAAGCAGACGCGGTCAAGTCGAGTGCAATGCTGCAGATGGCTCTCGAGCTTCACGACAAGTACGTTCGCGAAGGTGAAGAAACCCGCGACCAGCTCGTTGGAGATGCCCAGAAGAAGAGCACTCAGCTCGTCACCGATGCAGAGCGCACCGCAAAGAAGCTCACCGATGACGCGCAGACAAAGCGCGAGGCTGAGATGCGCGTACACACCGACGAAGTGAAGAGCATCAAGGGTCGTATTGTCGACCTGCGTCAGTTCGAGGCTGAGTACCGCACAACCCTGCGTTCGTACATTCAGTCTCAGCTTCGTGGTCTTGACACCACGAACGAGCCTGAGGGCATTCCCGAGGGCGTCGAGTAATACCTACGGTGGCTGAAGACATTATTCCCGCCACCGAACCTTCGCAGACCGCGAGGGCGACACATCGATCCATCTGGATCCCTGCGTTGCTCGTCGCGGTCGCGGCGGTTGTGGCAACAATTGACCAGCTCACGAAGAACTGGGTCGTTGCGAATCTCCCACCTGGTGAACCGGTGAAGGTGTTTGGCGAGGCGCTGCAGTGGCTCTTCGTGCGGAACCCAGGTGCCGCCTTCTCCATGGCGAGCGGCGCGACTTGGGTATTCACGATCCTCGCCGCGGTGGTCGCTGGTGTGATTATCTGGCAGATCCGACGGTTGCGATCCGTGCCCTGGGCGCTGTTCCTCGGGCTCCTGCTCGGCGGAGTTCTCGGCAATCTGACTGACCGTTTGACGCGCGATCCGGGCTTCCCTGAGGGGCACGTCATCGACTTCATTTACACGCCCTGGATGATGCCTGCGATTTACAACCTCGCAGATGTCGCCATCGTGTCAGCAATGTGCATCTTTGTGCTGGTGACGCTCCTCGGTCTGCCGATCACTGGTGGCCCGCGTGAGAAAGCACAAGCTGCCGCCGAAGCGTCAGCTGCTACTGACGAGCCAGCCCAGTCAGACGCTGTGGTCGATACAGCCGTAGCTTCTGAACTCGAGAAAGAAGATCGCAGTGGAACAGCGTAGCCTTCCCGTCCCGCCCGGACTTGCCGGTGAACGGGCAGACGCTGCACTCGCGAAGCTGCTTGGTTTCTCGCGTACGTTCGCGCAGTCTGTGCTCGCCGCCGGTGGTGTCGAGCTCGATGGTGTGGCGCTCGGCAAATCAGATCGTCTCGCTGAAGGCGGATGGTTGTCGATCGAGTGGACTGAGCCGCAGGGCCCCGAAGTGATTCCGGTCGACGTCCCAGAACTCGGCATCATTTACGATGACACTGACGTTGTGGTGATTGACAAGCCAGCCGGGGTTGCTGCGCACCCTTCGATTGGTTGGACTGGACCAACGGTGCTCGGCGCACTCGCAGGCGCTGGTTACCGCATCGCGACGTCAGGTCCACCTGAGCGCCAGGGCATTGTGCACCGACTCGATGCTGGAACGAGTGGTCTCATGGTCGTCGCGAAGAGTGAGCACGCATACAGTGTGCTCAAGCGCGCATTCAAAGACCGCGAAGTGCACAAGATTTATCACGCTGTTGTCCAGGGCCACCCTGATCCTTCTGCTGGGACTGTGGAAGGTGCCATTGGGCGCGCGCCAGGTAACGAGTGGAAGTTTGCGGTCACGAGTGACGGCAAGCCCTCGATCACGCACTATGAGACGCTTGAAGCGTACCCATACGCGACGCTGCTTGAGATTGAGCTTGAGACAGGTCGAACGCACCAGATCCGCGTCCACATGTCGGCACAGCGTCACCCATGTGTTGGGGATGCGATGTACGGCGCTGATCCGACGCTCTCCGACCGACTACAGCTCGATCGCCAGTGGCTGCATGCGAAGCGTCTTGGCTTCCGGCACCCAGACACTGGCACGTACGTGGAGTTCGAATCGGAGTATCCCGCTGATCTCGCCCACGCCCTCAAGGTGCTCGACGCGTAGCAACCGCGATCCGCGCACGGCGCACTGATCCGCCCACCAAGAATGATGATTCTGAACAGAATCCGATCTTGGTGGGCGGATCTTGTTTGTTCAGCGAGTGCCAAGAACTCGGGCGTCTGGCAGGGTACCCTGGAGATCGTCGAAAGGGGCCTGACCGGTGTCAGATAAAGACGGGTTTGTTCATCTTCACGTGCATAGCGAGTACTCGATGCTCGATGGTGCGGCACGCGTCGGGCAACTCATGGACGCGGTTGAAGCCCAGGGGATGCCGGCTGTTGCGGTAACTGACCACGGCAACATGTTTGGCGCGTTCGATTTTTGGCGGCAGGCGAAGGATCACGGCCTGAACCCGATCATTGGCATCGAAGCGTACCTCACTCCCGGGACGCACCGCACCGATCGTACGCGCGTGCGGTGGGGCAATGGTGGTGGCGACGACGTGTCGGGTGCTGGCGCCTACACGCACATGACGATGCTGTCCGAGACGACTCAAGGTATGCACAACCTCTTCCGGCTGTCGTCGCGAGCATCGATGGAAGGCTACTACTTCAAGCCGCGCATGGACCGCGAGCTCTTGCAGACGTACGGCAAGGGGCTCATCACGACGACCGGATGTCCATCGGGAGAGATCCAGACACGACTGCGTCTCGGTCAGTACGACGAGGCTCGTAAGGCCGCTGGTGAGTTCCAGGACATCTTCGGCAAGGAAAACTTCTTCTGCGAGATCATGGACCACGGCCTCGAAATTGAGCGTCGTGTGCAAAACGATCTCATGCGGCTCTCGAAGGAACTCGCGATTCCACTCGTCGCGACCAACGACCTTCACTACGTTCACGAGGCAGATGCCGAGGCGCACTCTGCGCTGCTCTGCGTGCAGTCGGGGTCACGCCTTGACGACCCGAACCGCTTCAAGTTTGACGGCTCTGGTTACTACTTGAAGAGCGCTGCTGAGATGCGGCACATCTTCCGCGACTATCCGGAGGCCTGCGATAACACGCTCCTCATTGCCGAACGCTGCAACGTTGAGTTCAATACTTCTGCGAACTATATGCCTGTCTTCCCTGTCCCTGACGGGGAGAGCGAGGACAGCTGGTTCGTGAAGGAAGTCGAGAACGGCCTCCACTACCGGTACCCAAACGGCATTCCTGACGACGTTCGGAAGCAGGCGGAGTACGAGATCGGCGTGATCACGCAGATGGGCTTCCCTGGATACTTCCTCGTTGTTGCCGACTTCATCAACTGGTCAAAGAAAAACGGCATTCGTGTTGGACCCGGCCGTGGTTCAGGCGCTGGCTCCATGGTGGCGTACGCGATGCGCATTACAGACCTTGATCCGCTGCAGCATGGACTCATCTTCGAGCGATTCCTCAACCCAGATCGTGTCTCGATGCCCGACTTCGATGTCGACTTCGATGATCGCCGCCGTGGCGAGGTCATTAAGTACGTGACCGAAAAGTACGGCGATGAGCGTGTGGCGCAGATCGTGACCTACGGCACGATTAAGTCGAAGCAGGCCCTCAAGGATGCGTCTCGCGTGCTGGGCTTCCCATTCGGCATGGGTGAAAAGCTCACCAAGGCAATGCCGCCAGCGGTGATGGCGAAGGACATTCCGCTTTCTGGTATTACTGACCCCAATCACCCGCGGTATAAGGAAGCATCTGAGTTCCGTGCCGTCATCGACGTTGATCCCGAGGCGAAGCAGGTCTACGAGACCGCGCTTGGGCTTGAAGGCCTGAAGCGTCAGTGGGGTGTGCACGCTGCCGGTGTCATCATGTCGAGTGACCCGCTCATTGACATCATTCCGCTGCAGAAGCGTGAGCAGGACGGTCAGATCGTCACGCAGTTCGACTACCCAACGTGTGAGGGGCTCGGCCTGATCAAGATGGACTTCTTGGGCCTGCGTAACCTCACGATTATTTCTGATGCGCTCGAGAACATTCGCTTGAACCGAGGCGAAGAACTCGACCTGGAGCACCTTGAGCTTGATGATGCTGAGTCGTATGAGCTGCTCGCCCGTGGCGATACTCTCGGTGTGTTCCAGCTCGATGGCGGCCCGATGCGCGGCTTGTTGCGCCTCATGAAGCCGGATAACTTTGAAGACATTTCGGCAGTGCTCGCCCTGTATCGCCCGGGTCCAATGGGCGCAGACTCGCACACCAATTACGCTCTTCGTAAGAATGGTCTGCAGCCGATCACTCCGATTCACCCGGAGCTCGAAGAACCACTGCAAGATATCCTCTCGACGACCTTCGGCCTGATCATTTATCAGGAGCAGGTGATGTCGATCGCGCAGCGCGTAGCGGGCTTCTCGCTCGGTCAAGCCGATATCTTGCGTCGCGCGATGGGTAAGAAGAAGAAGTCGGAACTGGACAAACAGTACGCTGGCTTTGCCGGCGGTATGAAGGAGCGCGGCTTCTCTGAGGCGGCGGTCAAGGCGTTGTGGGACATCCTGCTCCCGTTCTCGGATTACGCGTTCAACAAGGCGCACTCCGCCGCGTACGGTGTGGTGAGTTATTGGACCGCGTACCTGAAGGCGCACTACCCGGCTGAGTACATGGCCGCGCTGCTCACGAGTGTTGGTGACTCGAAGGATAAGCTCGCGCTTTACCTCAACGAGTGCCGCCGTATGGGCATCAACGTATTGCCACCCGCTGTCAACGAATCGTTCTCGAACTTCTCTGCTGTGGGAGATGACATCCGCTTCGGCCTCGGCGCGATTCGTAACGTCGGCACGAACGTGGTTGAGGCGATTCGAGAGGGGCGTGAACAACAGGGGCGCTTCGAGACATTCCACGACTTCTTGAAGAAGGTCGCTATCGCGGCGTTGAACAAGCGCACGGTGGAATCGTTGATTAAGGCTGGTGCGCTCGATGGCATGGGTGGTACCCGCCGTGCGTTGCTTGAGATTCACGAAAGCGCGGTTGAGAGCGCGGTGAAGGACAAACGCGACGCGGAGATGGGCAACGTCGGATTCGACTTTGACAGTCTGTTCGCTGAGGTAGCTGAGGACTCCGGTTCGGCTCCTGCTTCTTCGATCCCAGATCGGCCTGAGTGGACCAAGAAAGACAAGCTCGCGTTCGAACGCGAGATGCTTGGCCTGTATGTCTCAGATCATCCACTCCGTGGACTCGAGACAGCGCTCGCGAAAGAATCATCGACAAACGTTGAGAACGCGACGAACCCTGACGCGAACATGGACGGTGAGACTGTTGTACTCGCTGGTCTCCTCACGAGCGTGCAGCACCGCACTGCGAAGTCGGGAAACCTGTATGGCATGGTCACGCTCGAAGACTTCACGGGCGAGATCCAAGCGCTGTTTATGGGAAAGTCTTACCAAGAGTTTGGGCACATGCTGGTGCCTGACTCAATCGTTGCGCTTCGCGGCAAGCTCAACGCGCGCGACGACGGAATGTCGATGCACGCGTATGGCGTTCGGCCCGTCGATGCGGTCGTGCAAGACGATTCGCAGATGCTGACGATTTCGCTCCTTGATACCCGTGCCACTGAGCGGGTAATGGATGAGCTCCTCAATACGTTGAAACGACACTCGGGGGAGAGCGAAGTGCGTCTACACTTGGCAACCTCACACGCAATTCGTGTGTTCGAGCTACCTCTGAAAGTGCGTGTCAGCACCGAGCTGTTTGGTGAGCTGAAGGGAATCCTTGGGCCGCGGTGCCTCTCTCCTGTGGAGGAACTTGTCGGTGGCGGCGAGCGGAGTAGCCTGTAGTCATGCGTGCGATGCAAGAAGCGATCATTTCTGCCCTCGGTGTGCAGCCTGAAACGGATGCTGCCGCAGAAGTCGAAGCGAGGGTCCAGTTCCTTGCTGACTATCTGGACTCGGTACCTGGCGCAGGCGGCTACGTCCTTGGTATCTCTGGCGGGCAGGACTCGTCACTCACTGGGCGTCTCGCCCAGCTCGCGGTTGAGCGAGTGCGCGCGGCTGGGAAGACAGTGGAATTCATCGCTATGCGTCTTCCCTACGGTGTGCAGCATGACGAGGACGATGCTCAGCTTGCATTGCAGTTCATCCGTGCAGACCGGACAGTGTCCGTCAACGTTGCAGCAACCGTCGATGCGACAGTTGCTGAGCTGGAACGCGCCACTGGCGAGCCAGTAACTGATTTTAACAAGGGCAACATCAAGGCGCGTGCGCGTATGATCGCGCAGTACGGCGTTGCAGGCGATCGTCGAATGCTCGTGATTGGTACGGATCACGCCGCTGAGGCAGTCACTGGCTTCTACACGAAGTTCGGCGATGGGGCGGCAGACGTTACTCCGCTTGCCGGCCTGAACAAACGACAGGGGGCGGCAATGCTCGATGCGCTCGAGGCCCCGCGTCGACTCTGGGAAAAGATTCCCACCGCTGACCTGCTTGATGGCGACCCAGGACAAACCGATGAGGACAATCTTGGCGTCTCGTACGCTCACATTGACGACTACCTTGAAGGTCGCGAGGTGCCGGATGCCGCGGCTGATCGAATCGAGCACCTCTACCGTGTGAGCGAACATAAGCGTCGTATGCCTGTGGCACCCGGCGATACTTTTTGGAAGGTGGCACGATGAATAACGAACAGACGTGGGTGCTTGCAGGCGGGTGCTTCTGGTGTCTTGACGCGGCCTATCGGGCGCTGAGAGGCGTTTCTGCGGTCGAGTCAGGTTACACCGGCGGAACATACCCGAACCCGACCTATCAGGCGGTTTGCACCGGGCAGACTGGACATGCTGAGGCCGTGCGCGTGACGTTCGACGCAGACATCATCCCTGAGGACGTCATTCTTGATGCGTTCTTCACCATGCACGACCCCACTCAGCTCAACCGCCAAGGGAATGACGTTGGCACGCAGTATCGATCTGCCATCTTTGTTGCGGATGAGCGTCAGCGTGAAGCGGCCATCGCGGCACTTGCGCGTGCGGATGAGATCTGGCCAGGCGAGGTCGTCACTCAGCTTGATGAACTCGGGGAGTGGTATCGAGCCGAAGAATCGCATCAGGACTTCTTCGCAAAGAACCCTACCCAGGGATACTGCCTCGCAGTTGCAGTTCCAAAAGTGAACAAGGTGCGTGCGCGCTTTACTGAGTACCTCAGAGATTAGCGAGCGGTCGATCGTACTCACACGCGATTGCTGGATGAGTTGCGGTCAGCTGTGCCCTGTGCCCCGTGCGCTGTTCATGCACGGGGCACAGCTGTACCTGATGCAGCACCTGCAAGCTAAAACGGTGTGGCTATGAGCTCGCGGTTCTCTGCGTGGTCCTCTGCACGGGCTTGCGGAGCCGGAGCGGTGAAAGTCGTCGACGAAGCCGTCGGTGTTGCTGTATCGGATGAGGTCGCTTGTTCAGCATCGTCATCACCGCGCTCTGGCTCAAGCGGTCGCTTGCTGAACGACGAAACGCCCCACAGCAAGTCGTGCCCAACGGCTTCAGCATCAATCTCGACGGCGGTGCCAGACTTCTCATCATTCACCCACTGACGTACGCGGAGCCTGCCGTGTACAAGCACTCGCTCACCCTTTGCGAACGATTCACGGGCGTGGGTAGCGAGACGTCGGAACAAATGCACAGTGAACCAATTGGTGTCGCTATCAACCCACTTGTTCCCCTCTCGGTCGAATCGCCTGGAGGTGCTCGCGAGACGGAACGAGCAGAACTCGACTCCGCTTGCTGACCGATGAAAGCGTGGAACCGTTGCGATCTGACCGACCACGGTTACTGGCTGAGACATGATGACCCTCGTTTCTCTTCACATATGTTGGGCCACTCAGCATCTCTTGCAGCAGGGGCGCCGTCGGGCGATCTCACGCAAAGTGGAAAGATCCGCACCCAAATGGGCATGACCCCTTCTGTGAACAACACTGCATTTGCAGGGACGCACCTCCTAAGATGGGTCGCGTGAAGACTACAGATCACCGCCGAACCCTTCGCCGCACTGGCGCAGGCATCGTCGCCGCGCTCGCCGCAGTGACACTGAGCTCGTGCGCCTTGCTTTCTGGCCCGACTCCCGACACGCCTGAGCGGCCGACAACGCCAGTTCCCGAGGTGGCACCTGAATTTGTCCCTGACGGGTCGGCTGAAGACAACCTGCCCTACTTCACTGAGGTGATCCGTACATTCGCTGCAGGCACGGAAGAAGTGCGGGGCCAGCAGGTCTCTACCGCGGTCATGAACGCAGGCTTTTCGAAGGACGCCATGCAGGTATCGTTCGATGAGACCAAAACCGATCTCGTTGCAGACGCAATCTATGTCTCTGTTCGCATCGACGAGTCATGCCTCCTCGGACAGGTGATGACCGAGGACCGCACGTTCGTCACGCGCGTGGATGCCGCCCTCGGGCCGAATAATGACATCTGCCTAATTGGGCAGACTCGCCTGATCGATTGGTAGGCTTGTGAACCATGGCTGAGTACATTTACCAGATGGTTCGCGCGCGCAAGGCGGTCGGCGAAAAGCTCATTCTCGATGACGTGACGATGTCGTTCCTGCCCGGCGCGAAAATCGGTATGGTCGGCCCTAACGGTGCCGGTAAGTCGACGATTTTGAAGATCATGGCCGGGCTTGACACTCCCTCGAACGGTGAAGCTATGCTCACCCCGGGGTACACCGTCGGCATCCTCATGCAGGAGCCCGAGCTTGATGAGTCGAAGACTGTCCTGGAGAACATCCAGGACGGCATCGCAATCAAGGCGAAGGTTGACCGCTTCAACGAGATTTCGGCGCTCATGGCAGAGCCTGACGCAGACTTTGATGCGTTGCTCGCTGAGATGGGCACGCTGCAGGAAGAGATCGACGCAGCTGACGGCTGGGATCTCGACAATCAGCTCGCGCAGGCGATGGACGCACTGCGTACCCCTCCGGCTGAGGCTTCGGTCTCAAACCTGTCGGGTGGTGAGAAGCGTCGTGTCGCACTGACCAAGCTGCTCCTCCAGAAGCCTGACCTGCTCCTGCTCGATGAGCCGACGAACCACCTCGACGCTGAGAGTGTGCTCTGGCTTGAGCAGCACTTGCAGAAGTATCCCGGCGCGGTCATCGCGATTACGCACGACCGGTACTTCCTTGACAACGTTGCTGAGTGGATCGCTGAGGTCGACCGCGGTCGTCTCTACCCCTACGAAGGCAACTACTCGACCTACCTTGAGAAGAAGGCTGAGCGCCTCGATATTCAGGGCAAGAAGGACGCCAAGCTCGCAAAGCGTCTGAAGGACGAGCTCGAGTGGGTTCGTTCGAGCGCCAAGGGTCGCCAGACGAAGTCGAAGGCTCGTCTCGCTCGCTACGAGGAAATGGCTGCTGAGGCGGAGCGCACAAGGAAGCTCGATTTCGAGGAGATCCAGATCCCAGCTGGTCCACGTCTGGGCAATGTCGTCATTGAGGCGAAGGATCTCGTCAAGGGATTCGATGGGCGCACGCTCATCGACGGTCTGTCGTTCAGCCTTCCGCCGAACGGTATCGTCGGTGTCATCGGCCCGAATGGTGTGGGTAAGACCACGCTCTTCAAGACCATCGTTGGACTTGAGCCTCTCGACGGTGGCGAACTGAAGATCGGTGAGACGGTTCAGATCAGCTACGTGGATCAGAACCGCGCAAACATCGACCCTGAGAAGAACCTCTGGGAAGTTGTTTCTGATGGCCTCGACATCATCACGGTTGGTAAGACCGAGATTCCGTCGCGCGCATACGTGTCGAAGTTTGGCTTTAAGGGCCCGGACCAGCAGAAGAAGGCTGGCGTGCTCTCAGGTGGCGAGCGCAACCGACTGAACCTCGCGCTGACGCTGAAGCAGGGTGGCAACCTCCTGCTCCTCGATGAGCCGACGAACGACCTTGACGTTGAGACCCTGCAGTCGCTGGAGAACGCGTTGCTCGAGTTCCCCGGTTGTGCAGTGGTCATTACTCACGACCGTTGGTTCCTGGATCGCATTGCGACGCACATCCTTGCGTACGAGGGCACCGAAGAGAACCCGTCGAATTGGTACTGGTTCGAGGGTAACTTCGAGGCATACGAGGCAAATAAGGTTGAGCGCCTTGGTGCCGATGCTGCGAAGCCATCGCGTAGCCACTACCGCAAGCTGACTCGCGACTAAGTCACACGGATTGAGTACAGAAGATGGCGCGCGCGCATATCGACCTTGAACTGAGGTGGGCGGATCAAGACGCCTACGGTCATGTCAACAACGTGACCTTTGCTCGGTACCTCGAGGAAGCGCGCGTGCGCCTCTTCTGGCTCGGCTCCGGCAGGGAGCAGACGGGCATGGAGAAGCATTTCAGGGGCGACGCTCCTGATGGCCCGAAGATGCTTGTTGCGAGCCAGCAGATTGAATTTCTCCGGGTGCTTGAATACTCAGAGCACCCCATCACCATCGAGATGTGGATCGGTAAGTTCGGCGGCTCAAGCCTCGAAGTCCACTACGAGATTTTTGACGGTTCGAATGCGGAACGCAGCGTTGTTGCTCGCGCGATCACAACGGTTGTGATCGTTGATGGGGAGACGCTCCGTCCGACTCGACTGTCGCCAGAAGGACGTGCCTCGATAGAGCCGTGGAAGGATACGCCGCTCACGCTGCGCCGATAGGCGAGCGGAGCGGCGTTGCCGTTTCATCCTGACGAGGAACCGTTGATGCTCGGGGCGCCGAACGTGCCGAGCACGTGCAGGGTGACTTAGTTCTGGGGGAGCCTGACCGTCGATTCCTGCGCGACGGTGGCAACGAGTTCGCCAGCTGTGTTGTAGAAGCGACCCTGCGTTAGCCCGCGACCGTTGCTGGCAACTGGGGTGTCGAGTTCATAGAGGAGCCACTCATCCACCCGGAATGGGCGATGGAACCACACCGCATGGTCAAGGCTTGCTGCCTTGAAGCCAGGGGTCGCCCACGGAATGCCATGGCGACGCAGCACCGGCTCAATAAGCACGTAGTCACTCGCAAAGGTGAGCGCTGCAGCGTGCAGCATGTCGCCATCTGGCATGGTGTCCCTGGCGCGCATCCACACGCGCTGGTAACCAGTCTTCTCCTCGACTTTCAAAAGCGTGTCGCTCTCGACATACCTGAAGTCAAACGGGCGGGCGAGGATCCACGATGCTCGACCGCTGTCAGCAAGATGGCCGTATTTCTCCCACACTGACGGAAGTTCGTCTGGCGGAGTAATGCCGGCCATGTCGTAGGGAGTCTGATGCGCAATGCCTCCGGATTCAATCTGGAACGAGGCGATCATAGCCATCACCTCGCGGCCATCTTGATATGCCTGCACGCGACGGGTTGCGAATGAGCGACCGTCGTGCAGTGGCGTAACCTCGAAGGTCATGCGCTCATCGGCAACGCCGGGGCGAAGGAAATACCCGTGCATTGAGTGCACTCGGTGATCCGCGCTCGTCGTCGTCCCTGCCGCCGCGATGGCTTGCCCCATAACTTGGCCGCCGAATGCGCGCCCGTGTGGGGTTGGGAAGGGAGGCCCGGTGAGAATATCTGAACTCGTGCGGGCGCCTGCGTCGACGACGCTGAGCATCTCGACGAGGTCTGGAACAACGAATTGTGTCATGTCATTACTCCTAGTGAGCCGCGATGACGTGTGTGTCAGGCGTGGGGGTACGGTCAGCTTATCGCCACAAATATGCGACTGGAGATGAGAGAAACACACTTCACGAGGGTGGCGCGTCGACGTTTTTGATTCGACTCGGCTAGAATGTCAAGGTCTACCAGAGGAGAGTGTCCCCATGGCCAATGTGAACGGCATCATCGACCCACCCATCGACGACCTTCTCGAGAAGGTCGATTCGAAGTACGCACTGGTGATCTTCGCGGCACAGCGCGCGCGTCAGATCAACGATTACTACTCCGATCTTCACGACGGCAACCTGTTCGACAATGTTGGACCGCTCGTAGAGTCGGCAGTTGACGACAAGCCCCTCTCGATCGCGCTGCATGAGATCGTTGAAGACAAGCTCGAGATGAAGCGCCGCTCGGCGTAACATTTCTTCGTCTTGTGGCGCTCTGAGCGTCACTGTCGGTGGCGCCGGATACCCTTGTGGTACCGGCGCCACCGGCTTTTCAGCGGGAGGCGTCTCGCACCCACCACCTATCTAAGGAGCACCGTGCTGCGTCAGTTCACTTCGGAATCGGTTACCGAAGGACACCCCGACAAGATCTGTGATCGTATCTCTGACACGATCCTTGATGCCATGCTCGAGCAAGACTCAGGCGCGCGTGTCGCGGTTGAGACGCTCGTGACCACTGGCCTCGTGCACGTGGCTGGCGAAGTCAACACCACGGGGTATGTTGAGATTCCGCAGCTCGTGCGCGACGCCGTGCGTGATATCGGCTACACGAGTTCCGACATGGGGTTTGATGGCTCGTCATGTGGCGTATCAGTCTCGATTGGTCAGCAGTCACCTGACATTGCAGACGGCGTTGATACTTCACTTGAAGCACGTGAAGGTGCCGAGATTGATGAGCTGAGCCGCCAGGGTGCTGGCGATCAGGGCATCATGTTTGGTTACGCAACAGACGAGACTCCCGAGCTGCAGCCGCTTCCGAGCTGGATCTCGCATCGCCTTGCTGAACGCCTCGCGTTCGTTCGTAAGGAAGGCATCATTCCTGAGTTGCGTCCTGACGGCAAGACTCAGGTGACTGTCGGGTACGACGGTGACCGGGCAGCGTCGATTGAGGCACTGGTTGTCTCAACCCAGCATGGTGCAGACATCTCACAGCCCGCGCTTCGTGACGCAGTCATTCGAGAGGTGATCCGCCCGGTGCTTGACCGTGTTGAGCTGCCAAGCGATGACGCAAAGCTGTTTATCAACCCGGCTGGCCCCTTCGTTGTCGGTGGACCCATGGGTGATGCGGGGCTGACAGGTCGCAAGATCATCATCGATACCTACGGTGGTGCGAGCCGTCACGGTGGCGGTGCTTTCAGCGGCAAGGATGCGTCGAAAGTTGACCGTTCGGCCGCATATGCGATGCGTTGGGTAGCGAAGCACGTCGTGCGCGCAGGCCTTGCGAAGCGTGCAGAGCTGCAGGTTGCTTATGCGATTGGTGTTGCTGAACCAGTGGGGCTCTACGTAGAGACTTTCGGCACTGAGACCGTGCCAAGCGAGCGTATCGAGGCGGCGGTTCGCCAGGTGTTCGATCTGCGTCCGCTCGCGATCATTCGTGACCTTGATCTGTTGCGTCCAATCTTTGCTCAGACGAGCGCGTATGGGCACTTTGGTCGCGAACTGCCAGACTTCACGTGGGAAGCAACGCCGCGTATCGACGAGCTGCGTGCAGCAGCGGGCCTGTAGTTCACATGACCGGGTGTTCATGTCAGCTGGCAGAAGCCCCCGGCACTCGGCGGGTTGCTCAGGTACTGCTGGATTCAGCGCTGCCGCAACTCGACCACCTGTTTGACTACGGGATCCCAGAAGAGCTGGCCGACAGCATTGTTGTCGGCCAGCGAGTCCGGGTGCCGTTCCGATCAAGCAGTAGAAACACGTTTGGCTGGGTGATCGGATTCGCTGAGGCGAGCGAATTCAAAGGTCAGCTCTCACCGATTACGGACCTTGTCGGCAGCGTGCCGCTGTTGACCCCCGAGGTGTGGCGCCTTGCACGTGCGGTTGCTGATCGCGCAGGTGGATCAGCTGGCGATATTTTGCGACTCGCTATCCCTGGTCGACAGGTTCGCGTCGAGAAGAAGCACATCGCGGCAGGAGCTGCGGCACTGGAAGCGGGGGCGACGACCAAGAGCCTCGAGTCCTTCAATGAAGAAGTCGTGGCCCCGGTTGCGGTTGCGCTCGGCGACGGTGTGTCCACTGAGCCGGAAGGCACGGTTGAAGACCAAATCGCGACCCAGTTGTGCGCTGGTGCTCGTCTTGCGATGACGCTGTCGCACGGTCCTGAGCGGCTATCGACAGGCGAATGGGTTGGCGGTTGGGCGCTTCGTCTCGCCCGTCAAGCAGTCGCAGTGTTTGAACAAGGTCGCAGCGTGATTATCATTGCCCCTGATTACCGTGACCAAGATCAGATTCTTGATGCACTCTCTGCCATCGGGCATGACGACACCGTCCGCGTGGATTCCCGACAGTCGAACGGTGAACGATACGCAAGTTTCCTCCGCGCGCTCGATAAGGAGCCGCGAATCATCGCGGGGAATCGATCCGCCGTGTATGCCCCAGCCCACATGCTTGGGGCAGTCATCGTGTGGGATGACGGCGACCCGCTGCTGTCTGAGCCGCTTGCGCCCTATGTGCACGCACGCGATGCCGCGCTGGTGCGAGCAGAGCAGAGCGGCGCTGGGCTGTTCTTTGCCGCGCACGCGCGCAGCACGGACGTACAACGGCTCGTAGAACTCGGGTATGTCGACGCGCAGGTAAATCCACCTCGCCGAACCCGTGTGATTCACGCAGATTCTGCGCTCGCGCCTGACGCGTTCGCGGGTCGCGTTCCTGAATTTGTGGCGCGTGAGATTCGTCGCGCGTTGCGCACAGGGCCAGTGCTCGTGCAGGTGGCGACCGCTGGCTATGCTCCAGTTGCCGTCTGCGCAGATTGCAATGATCTCGCTCGGTGCGGTGCCTGCAATGGCCCCTTCGGTTTTCGTGCCGCTGGTCGTGCGGCGTGCCGCTGGTGCGGCGAACCGCCTACCGGGTGGGAATGCCCGACCTGCGAGGGGCGGCAACTCCAAGAGCGAGGCATGGGTTCTGGCCGAACGGTTGAGCAGTTTGAACAACAGTTCAAGGGCTTCCGTGTGCTGTTGAGCGATGGTGAACACCCCCGTGAAAGTGTTGATGCGCGCCCGGCACTCGTCGTTGCAACGCGCGGTGCTGAACCGCTTGCGGCAGGTGGCTATCGGGCTGTGGTCTTGCTTGATGCAGAACGACTCTTGGGGCTACCGCACCTACGAGCAGGAGAAGACTGTCTGCGTTGGTGGGAAAACGCGGCTGCACTCGCACATCCAGACGGTGTCTGCATCATGGCCTCAGGTGGTGGTGATGTCGTGCAAGCATTTGTCTCGGGTCGCACAGAAGAGTGGCTGCGACGGGAGCTCCGTGATCGCCAGCAGTTGCGCTATCCGCCAGCTGTACGGGTGGTGAGCGTGTCTGGTGGCCGCGCAGAAATTGATCGTGCGCTGTCGACGCTCGAGAAGAACCCTGCGGTGACTGGCTTCGATGTGCTCGGCCCGACCGCATTGCCGCCTGAGCCAGGGCTGCCTCAACTCAGCCGTGCGATTGTGCGTTTTGAGTACAGCCGTGGGGCAGAAATTGCGAAACGGCTCCGAGGTGCCCTGGTTGCTGATGCCGCAGGCGGATCCTCGAAGGCTCGCACGAAGAGTGCACCGGGTCGAGCGCGGCCTGAGGCGCTGAGACTGCGGTTTGACGATCGCGGAGTCTTTGATGGTTGAGTATGCGTGCGACCATCGCCTTGACCGTGGTAGTCTTCGTGCATGCTTATGAATCGTCAGTGGTGGCACGCCGGGAGGCGTGCCCGTTCGTGAGCTAAAAAATAACGAATCCGACACCGCCTCGCCAGGGGCGGTGTTTTCTTTTTGTTACGCGACCCGGTGGCGGGTCCCAACAACAAGGAGTCATCGATCATGGTCGATACGACATCAACTTCCACTTACCGCGCAGATGCGAGCGGTTTCTTCGGCGATTTCGGTGGGGCAGAGTTGCCTCCGTTCCTCGTGGAGCCAATCGCGGAGGTGGCTCGTGCGTATGAGGAGGCAACGCAGGACCCTGGCTTTATGGAGGAGTACCAGTCGCTCCTTTCGAAGTACGTCGGGCGCCCATCGTTGCTGTACTACGCAGGGAACCTCACCGAGAAGCTCGGCGGCGCAAAGGTGTACCTCAAGCGTGAGGACCTGAACCACACCGGCGCACACAAGATCAACCACTGCCTCGGCGAAGCGCTCCTTGCGAAGCGTATGGGCAAGAAGACCCTCATCGCTGAGACAGGTGCAGGTCAGCACGGTGTTGCACTCGCGACCGCGGCTGCACTCACTGGCCTCAAGTGCGAGATCCACATGGGCGCGATTGACATTGCGAAGCAGCACCCGAACGTCGTACGCATGGAACTGCTCGGCGCGAAGGTCGTCTCGGTCGAAGAAGGCGGCAAGACCCTGAAAGAAGCCGTTGACTCGGCATTTGGAGTCTTCGCGGCGAACCCCGAAGAGTACTTCTTCGCTATTGGTTCAGTCGTTGGGCCGCACCCGTACCCGTCGATGGTGCGCGACTTCCAGTCGGTCGTCGGCCGCGAAGCACGTGAACAGATCATCGCAGAGGAAGGCAAACTTCCTGACTACCTCGTCGCAGCAGTCGGCGGTGGATCGAACGCGCTCGGCCTGTTTGATGCGTTCCTCAATGACGACTCGGTCAAGATTCAGGGTGTTGAGCCAGCAGGTGAAGGCCTCGACTCGGATCGTCACGCGGCGACGATGACGCTCGGCACGCCAGGCGTGCTGCACGGCATGCGCACGGTGGTGCTCCAGGATGCTGATGGCGAGCCTTCGGCAGTGCACTCGATCGCTTCGGGTATTGATTACCCTGGCGTTGGCCCACAGCATGCACACCTCGCAGAGCTTGGTCGCGTCGAGTACGTCTCGGTCACCGACGTTGAAGCGCTGGAAGCCTTCCAACTCCTGACCCGCACGGAGGGCATCATCCCCGCGCTCGAGTCATCGCACGCACTCGCGCAGGTGATCAAGCTCGCACCGACGCTCGGCAAGGAGCAGATCATCATTGCGAACCTCTCGGGTCGTGGCGATAAGGACGTCGACTTCGTCGCGGAGCGCCTGCGCCAGGCGTAGTTCCTACCTCGCAGCGCCCAAACTCGCGAAACTCGCAACGCCCAAGCCCGCGAAACTCGCACTTTCTCCCGAAACAGGTCGTTTCATGCGCATGAATCACCCCGTCTCGAGAGAACGGCACCGTTTCGAAGCTGTGGAGCGATGAGCTTACGCTGCAACGCGCATACGTGGGGCGCGGATCCGGAACACTCGGATCCGCGCCCCACGCGTATATCCGGACTCTGCGTTGTGGGGTGTCAACCCACAAACTCCATAAGCTCCGCCAACCCCACAAACCTCGGGAACCCCGGGAACCCCGTGAGATGGGTCCGTTCTGCCGAGATGGCCCCCTTCATGCGTCGGTAATCCTTGATCTCGACAAAACAGGGGTGTTTCGACGGTGCGGCCTCCTGCGGTGGCCGCCATCCCTATAGGGAAGTGGCGCTATGGCTCCACCAATCTTTCAACACGCAGTGGGCGCGACCTGTGTCGATGACCCGGTCACCGCCACAGGCCCTCGGCTGCCCTCGAACAACGCCGAAAAGGGGCGTTTCTCTCGAGATGAGGTGTTGCTCGCGTATGCAAGTACCTATCTCGGCGGAAAGTGCCCGTTTCGAGGGGTTTGCCCATGGGGGCGGCCCTGTTTCCCGCTGCTTGGGCGGGCAAGCAAGGAGGACCATGGAAGACCTGAGAGAATGGAACAATGCGCATCATCTTTGCTGGAACCCCAGAGTTCGCAGTTCCGAGCCTCAGGGCACTCGTGGCGGCAGGCCACGACGTCGTCGGAGTGATCACCCGTGAAGACGCCCCGCTCGGGCGTAAGCGTGTTCTGACACCATCACCTGTCGCAGCAACGGCTGACGAACTCGGTCTGCCAATCCTGAAGGCAAATCAGCTGGGTGACGCGGAGACCGAATGGGCGAAGACCCTGAACGCAGACCTTGGCGTCATCGTTGCGTACGGTGGCCTCGTCCGGCAGGCGCTGCTCGATACGCCAGCCAATGGGTGGATCAACCTGCACTTCTCCGACCTTCCGCGTTGGCGTGGTGCTGCACCCGTGCAGCGTGCGCTCATGGCGGGGGAGCAGGAACTCGGAGTCACGGTGTTCCGCCTCGTCCCAGCACTCGACGCGGGTGACGTTCTCACTCGTGACGCGAAGACTTACCCACTGGGTACCTCCGCAGGAGAAGCGCTGACCGATCTCGCTGACTTTGGCACGGCTGCGTTGATCCGCGCCGTGCAGGTACTGGCAGATACCCCCGAGTCGGGGACGCCGCAGGAAGGTGAGACCAGCTACGCGCACAAGCTCACCCGTGAAGACGGCAAGCTTGACCTGACCCAGCCCGCAGCCGCGGTACTCGCCACGTGGGCGGGTGTCACCCCAGAACCCGGAGCGTATGCGTTCCTGGGGGAGCAGGCCATCAAGCTGCGGACGATCCGCCCGACGACGCTTCCCGCGCCGGGGGAGCCAGGCACCGTCACTCTCGTGAACGGCACCGCCCTTCTTGCACTCACCGATGGTGCACTCGAACTCGTAACCGTACAGCCAGCGGGTAAGCCCGCCATGGCAGCAGATGCTTGGCTCCGTGGCCGACAGGAAGCAACGATCCTCGCATGAACCAGCGCAACAACGCACGTAACGACCGTCCCGCACGTAACGACCGCCACCAGCGCGACGACCGCCCGGCACGTAAGCCACGCATTTCACCAGCACGTCTCGTCGCATACGACGTGCTCCGTGACGTCGAAGACCGCGAGGCATACGCAAACCTTGCCCTCCCCGCACGCATCCGCGAAGCAGAACTCGACGGCCGTGACGCCGCACTCGCAACCGAGCTCGTCTCAGGCACGCTCCGCTGGCGCGGCCGCTACGACGCAATCATCGCGCTCGCCGCAAAGCGCAAGATCGAGGACATCGATTCGCGCACCCGCAACGTGCTGCGCCTCGGCGCGCACCAAATGCTCGGCATGCGCACGGCAGCGCACGCAGCAGTGAACGAGAGCGTCGAACTCCAGCGCCACGTGGCAAACCGAGGTGCAGACGGCTTCGTCAACGGTGTCCTCCGCCAGATCGGCCGTGCAGACAACACAGAGTGGGACGAGCGCATCACCGCAGACGCCTCGAGTGCAGACGAAGCGCTCGCCGCACGCACCTCACATCCGGTATGGATTGTCCGCGCACTCCGCGACGCCCTCACTCTCGAAGGCCGCGCAGACGAACTGCACTCACTCCTCGAAGCAGATAACGCCTCACCCCGTGTCAGCCTTGCCCTCCTGCCAGGCACAGATGTCACGCCCGACGCGCTCGCCGCAGAGCGTGAAGATCTCGAGCCAGCTGGCTTCGCCCCGACCGGCATCGAACTCGCGGGTGGCGACCCAGGCCGCATCATCGCCAACGCCGACGTGCGTGAGGGCTACCTCCGGGTGCAGGACCAGGGTTCACAGCTCGCGGCACTCGCGCTGACGCGTGTGCGTCCGATCAAGGCAGGGGAGCGCTGGCTCGACCTCTGTGCAGGTCCTGGTGGCAAGACCGCGTTGCTCGGGGCTGAAGCACTCACCGCCGAAAACGTCACTGTGCGTGCAAATGAGGTGTCACCACACCGTGCCGATCTCGTACGTCGCTCGGTTGAGGGTGTTGAAGCCGCGGTGGAAGTGGTGTCGCACGACGGTCGTGACCACGGCGCGTATGGCGGGGCTGAGGCGCGATTCGACCGCATCCTGGTCGATGCACCGTGCTCAGGCCTTGGTGCTCTGCGGCGGCGCCCTGAGGCGCGGTGGCGCAAAAGTCTCTCAGACATTCCCGAGTTGGCGAATTTGCAGGGCGAATTGCTCGATGCGGCATTCGAGCACCTCACAGTCGGCGGTGTACTGGCATATGTGACCTGTTCGCCGCACCTGGCGGAGACCCGTGTTGCGATCAAACGCTGGGTCGGCCGTCACGAGAATATTGCAGAGCTTGATGCGAAGGAAGTTGTCCGGCGCGAAGCTCGCGGTGACATCGATCTCGCTGGTTCAACAAAGAGCGTGCAGTTGTGGCCCCATCGTCACGGGACAGATGCGATGTTTATCGCGCTGTTTGAGCGCACGGCGTAGTTCCTCCTGTGTGAGTGCGGGCGCGGGCGTGGAAGTCAGTCGGCGTCCGAGCGCTGCTATTCCACGGTAAGATTGCCCCTGTGACTGAGCAGCGCATCAATCCCAGCATCCTTTCGGCAGACTTCGTGAACTTGCAGTCTGAGCTCGAGGCAATCCGTTCGGCGGATCTCGTGCATGTCGACGTGATGGACAATCATTTTGTGCCCAACCTCACGATGGGTCCGCCCATTGTTGAGCGGATCCAGGCGGTCTCGCCGATTCCGCTCGATGTGCATCTCATGATCTCGGACGCTGACAAGCATGCGCCGACATATGCCGAACTCGGTGCGTACTCGGTGACGTTCCATGCAGAGGCTGCGACTGATCCTGTTGCGCTTGCGCGCAAGATCCGCGACATTGGCGCACGTGCTGGCATTGCCTTGAAGCCGGGAACTGACCCCGAGCCGTACCTCGAGTTGCTTCCTGAGTTTGACCAGGTGCTCGTGATGACTGTTGAGCCAGGTTTTGGCGGGCAGTCGTTCATGCCTGACATGATGCCGAAGCTGCGTCGCTTTGCTGAGGCAAAGCAGAAGCTCGGCCTTGACGTCTGGCTGCAGGTCGACGGTGGTATCTCGGTCGACACGATCGGTATCGCGGCTGAGGCTGGGGCCGACACCTTTGTTGCTGGCTCGGCCGTCTACGGTGGCGTTCCTGAAGAGCGAATCGCAGACCTTCGCGTCGCCGCTGCGGTGCACCAGCACTAGGCTCGCGACTTCAGCTGGCAAATTTCTGAATCCGACTGCGATACGCTGGTGACTGTGAAAACCTTCGAATCACTCTTTACCGAGCTCTCAGAAAAGGTTGCTGCCCGCCCAGAGGGCAGTGACACCGTCGCACGCATTGACGCGGGCGTCCATTCGATCGGTAAGAAGATCGTTGAAGAAGCGGCAGAGGTCTGGATGGCTGCCGAGTATGAGTCTGATGACGAGTGCGCGGAAGAGATTAGCCAGCTGCTCTACCATCTGCAGGTGCTCATGCTCGCAAAGAACATCAGTCTTGAAGACGTCTACCGTCACCTCTAAACACACGAAAGAAGCGCTGTAACTCATGCTTCGCATTGCTATTCCCAATAAGGGCTCGCTCTCTGAAACTGCTTCTGCAATGCTCGCAGAAGCAGGCTACAACGGCCGTCGCGATAGCCGCACGCTGGTGCAGGCAGACCCGAAGAACGACGTCGAGTTCTTCTACCTCCGTCCCCGCGATATCGCAACCTATGTTGGTTCTGGCGCGCTTGACGTCGGTATCACTGGTCGCGACCTCCTTCTTGACTCCGCATCAGCTGCGACAGAGATCGCTGAACTGAACTTTGCAGACTCGACCTTCCGTTTCGCTTCCCCCGTCGGGAGTGACATCTCTGAGATTGAGCATCTCGAAGGTAAGCGCGTTGCGACGAGCTACCCAGTGCTTGTGGGGAACTTCCTCGCAGAGCGCGGCATTAATGCGACGACCGTCAAGCTTGACGGTGCTGTTGAGTCTGCCGTGCAGCTCGGCGTTGCAGACGCAGTAGCCGATGTTGTATCGACTGGCGCGACGCTACGTGCGGCCGGGCTGTCAATCTTCGGTCCAGTCATCCTTGACTCAACGGCGCTCATTATTGGTGGCCCGACTGAGCACCCAGGAATTGACCGACTGCTTCGTCGACTGCGTGGCGTGCTCGTTGCGCGTAAGTACGTGATCATGGATTACGACCTTCCTGTCGCAAAGCTTGAGGCAGCTGTCGAGATTGCAGGTGGCATTGAGTCCCCAACAGTCTCTCCGCTCCGCAATGAGGGATGGGTTGCCGTTCGCGTGATGGTACCTTCTGCAGACGCAAACGAGATCATGGACAAGCTCTACGACCTCGGTGCACGCGCAATCCTTGTGACCGCGATTCACGCGGCGCGTCTGTAAAGGGGGAGTGCACATGGCTACGACGGTTCGTGTCATCCCCTGCCTTGATGTTGCGGCAGGTCGCGTCGTCAAAGGCGTGAACTTTCTCAATCTTCGTGACGCTGGTGACCCGGTAGAACTTGCAGCAAAGTACGCGCTCGAGGGCGCAGATGAGCTCACCTTCCTCGATGTCACGGCAACCGTCGATGACCGATCCACGACGTACGACGTCGTGCGACAGACTGCCGAGCAAGTCTTCGTTCCGCTCACCGTCGGTGGTGGCGTGCGTTCGGCGGAAGACGTCGCTCGTTTGCAAGACGTTGGCGCTGACAAGGTCGGTATCAACAGTGGCGCGATTGCTCGCCCCGAGGTCATTGGCGAGATTGCTGATCGATTTGGGTCGCAGGTTATCGTGCTTTCTCTCGATGTTCGTCGGAGTGAGCGCATGCCATCTGGCTTTGTCGTCACGACACATGGTGGCAAGCGAGAGACTGATCTCGACGCAATCGAGTGGTGCCGTAACGCAGTTGAACGCGGCGCAGGTGAGTTGCTCGTGAATTCAATGGACGCAGACGGCACACGAGATGGATTCGACCTCGAGCTCATTTCTGCCGTACGCGAGGTTGCGAGCGTGCCGCTCATTGCCTCGGGCGGCGCCGGCAAGCTCGAACATTTTGCGCCAGCTGTCGATGCAGGCGCTGACGCGGTGCTTGCTGCATCGGTGTTCCACTATGGCACTTTCACGATTGCTCAGGTGAAGCAGGCGCTCGCTGATGCTGGTCACTCGGTGCGACTGTGAGTGCGAACATTTCTGCAGCTGAGCTGCTTGAGGCTGCGGTGTTTAATCCCGATGGTCTCTTGCCTGCGATCATTCAAGATGATGATTCAGGCGCGGTACTTATGTTGGCGTGGATGGACGCCGAAGCGATCCGCCGCACGTGCGAATCGGGTCGCGTGACCTTCTGGTCACGCTCACGTCAGGAATACTGGCGTAAGGGAGACACCTCTGGGCATCGGCAGTATGTGAAAAGCGTCGCGGTTGACTGTGACAACGACACACTACTCGTGCGAGTGGAGCAGATTGGCGCCGCTTGCCACACTGGCTCTCGCACGTGCTTCGATGGTCGCGCCGTCGAAGTCATCGTTGGTGAAGCCGCGGTTTCGTAACTCTGCAAATTACGAGGGAAGTCCGCGCTAGGCTGGAGCCGTGAACTCGACGACCACCCGCGCAGCGTTTGATGCAGCGCGAGCTTCCCAGTCCGTAATCCCGGTTCGCCGCGAGATCTTCGCAGATGCAGACACTCCCGTCAGCATCTACCGTAAGGTCGCGGCTTCGCGCCCAGGCACGTTCCTGCTGGAGTCTGCTGAACAGGGTGGCGTATGGACCCGCTTCAGCTTCGTCGGAGCAGGGTCTTTTGGCGTGCTGAGTGAAATTGATGGAAAGGCGGCCTGGCGCCCAAGCGGGACGGAACTCTCTGAGGATCGCCTGCTCCCAGGCGGTGTATCTTCGCTTGCTCCAGTCGAAGCATTGAGTGCAGTCTACGATCGCTGGCGTGCTCCGCACGATCCTGATCTGCCGCCGCTCGCAAGTGGATTCGTGGGGTACCTCGGCTGGGAAACCGTGCGCCAGTTTGAACAGCTGCCGGTGAACGACAAGCCTGGAACCAACCTCCCCTCGCAAGGGCTGAGCTTTGTCTCTGAACTCGTGGTGATCGATCATCGCGAAGGTTCGGTTGTGTTGCTTGCCAACGTGCTCAATGACTCGGTTTTGGGGGAGCGCGGGGCACATGGTGGCACGTCATCGGACGAGCAGTGGGCCGATGCGCAACGCCGTCTCGATGCGCTACAGGCAGCACTCGCTGAGCCTCTGGCGTCGCCGCTGAATACGATTGACCGTGAAGCGCTTGCTGCACCTACCCGGTTGACCACGAGTCCCGAGTTCGAAGCCGCGGTTTTGCAGGCAAAGCAGCACATCGTCGACGGCGACATTTTCCAGGTGGTGCCCTCGCAGCGGTTCGATCAGGAATGCACGGCTGATCCGCTCGATGTCTATCGCGTGCTTCGCCACCTGAACCCGAGCCCGTATCTCTACTTGCTGCAGCTCGAAGACGCGTCTGGTAAGCCGTTCGCAGTCGTTGGTTCGAGCCCCGAGGCGTTGGTGACGATTCAGGCTTCTGGTCATGTGATGACCCACCCGATCGCCGGGTCGCGACCGCGAGGGGCGACCGTGGATGAGGACCAATTCTTTGAACGTGATCTGCTTGCCGATGAGAAAGAGCGTGCAGAGCACTTGATGCTTGTAGATCTTGCACGAAATGATCTCGCACGGGTGTGCGATCCGGCCTCGGTAGAGGTCACCGAGTTCATGCGTGTTGAGCGGTTCAGTCACATCATGCACATCGTCTCGAGTGTCGAGGGGAAGATCGCAGCAGGCAACAGCCCGGTTGATGTCTTCCGATCAACGTTCCCTGCCGGAACGCTGTCCGGTGCACCAAAGCCGCGAGCCCTCGAGATTATCGACGAGCTCGAGCCGGTGAAGCGTGGCGTTTACGGCGGTGTGGTTGGGTATTTCGGCTTCGGTGGGGCGGCGGATCTCGCTATCGCGATCCGCACCGCGACGATTCAGGACGGCGTTGCAATGATTCAGGCCGGTGCGGGCATCGTGGCTGACTCGGTTCCCGCGAGCGAGGACGAAGAATGCCGCAACAAGGCTGCGGCTCCATTGCGGGCTGTGGCGATTGCGAATTCGCTGCGGACGGCAGCAGAAGAGAAGGCATAGTATGCGGAACAAATGGGCACTCATCTTGGCGATTGCCGTGCTCGGGGGTGGATCACTCATTATCGGGTCGCAGGGATGGGTGCAGTATGACATCACTCAGCTCGGCGTCGATGAAACTATCGGTCTCGGGGCGGTCAGTGGACATGCTGCAAACCCCGCGCTCTCTCCCGTCGCCGTCGCCGCGCTCGTGGCGTCCCTGGTGCTCGCAATTGCTGGATCGGTGTTTCGGCGTGTCCTTTCTGCACTCATTGTCTTGCTCGGCGCTGGAATCGCTTACGGGGGATACAGCGTGCTCGCCGATCCGATCGCGGCAGTTCGCGGAACGGCGACGGAACATACGGGCCTCGTCGGAGACGCCGTCGATGCAGCAACGATTGCTACCGTGACGATGTGGCCGAGCGTCGTTATTGCGACAGGTAGCCTGATCGCCGTGCTCGGTGTGGTAGCGCTCTTTGTCTCAGGCGGCTGGGGTGCGGGAGACCGGAAGTACGCGAGTGCTTCTGAGAAGGCGAATGCAACAGCGCAGACGGCCTCGGGCGACAGGAAGTCTTCGAAGCAGGCTGGTCCTGATCGGATTTCCGACTGGGACGCATTGAGCGATGGCGACGACCCCACGCTTTCAGGGGCATAGGGGAGATCTTGGCCTCCCGGCGGATCGACGCGCCGCCCCGACTTTGGGAGAAAGCTGAGAGAACCGATAGACTGAGCCAGTACGTATCCGCCCGGGTACGAGCTTGTATACAAGGAGATTCATGAGCACCCAAAACGGTGACCCTGGTCACGGAGATTCGCCCGCAGCATGGACTGCGGTAATTGTGATGCTGCTTGGCGTCGCCGCCGGAACCGTGTTCTTCTTCCTGCACATGCCCACCATGGTGTGGGTAAGTGGAGGTGTTGTTCTCTTTGGCTTGATCCTTGGCTGGATCATTTCGAAGGCGGGTTACGGCGTGAACGGACCCAAGTACGTTCCCAAGTCGCACGACTAACAGTGCTTGAGCAGCTTCTCGCGGGTTCACTCGAGGACGCGGCTACGCGCCGCCTCGCTCGACCGCTTTCGGTTGTAGAAGCCGAGGCACTCGCACGTGTGCCCGCACTTGACGCGCTTGCGGCGCTTGCCCCTGCCGATCACATCAAGGTGATCGCAGAGGTGAAGCGCGCAAGCCCGTCGCGCGGGCCTCTTGCTGATATTCCTGAGCCGCATGCGCTCGCTGCACAGTACGAAACTGGCGGCGCGAGCGTTGTGAGCGTCCTCACGGAGGAGCGCAAGTTCAAGGGGTCGCTCGCCGACCTCGAGGCTGTGCGTAAGGCAGTAAGCATTCCGGTGCTTCGTAAGGAGTTCATCGGCGAGGAGTACCAGATTCTGGAGGCCCGCGCTGCGGGTGCAGACCTTGTACTTCTCATTGTGGCAGCGCTTCCGCAGCCACTTCTTGAACGGCTGTACGCGTTCACACTCCAGCTCGGCATGACGCCCCTTGTTGAAGCCCACTCGGCTGATGAGGTAGCTCGCGCAGTTGATCTGGGTGCGCAGCTCATCGGGGTAAATGCCCGTGACCTTCGTACCTTTGAGCTGGATCGCGATCTTTTCGGTCGCGTTGCGGATCAGATTCCCGCTGGGGCAATTCGCCTCGCAGAATCTGCGGTGCTCAGCGTCGCTGATGTTGAGCACTACCGGCAGGCCGGTGCTGACGCAATCCTTGTTGGCGAGGCCCTCGTGACGAACGACCCAATCGCTACGCTGCAGTCATATTTGAACGTTTAAAGCTAGATCGACGGGGCACTCGAGATGACAGACCAGGCACCTGGTGAGGCTCGCAGCACGCGTAGCCTCCGTGATGAACACGGACCATTCTTCGGCGAGTACGGGGGGCGGTTCATGCCTGAGTCGCTCATCGCCGCCATTGATGAGCTGACCGAAGCATACGCAGCGGCGAAGGCGGATCCTGCCTTCAGCGAGGAGCTTCTTGAACTCCTTCGCTCGTACGCCGGTCGGCCGTCCCCAATCACCGAAGTACCGCGTTTCGCGGCGCTTGCGGGGGGAGCGCGCATCTTCTTGAAGCGTGAGGACCTGAACCACACTGGTTCACACAAGATCAATAATGTGCTCGGTCAGGCCTTGCTGACGAAGCGCCTTGGCAAGACCAGGGTCATCGCCGAGACTGGTGCTGGTCAGCACGGCGTCGCAACGGCAACAGCGGCTGCGCTCTTCGGGCTTGAATGCACGGTGTACATGGGTGAGGTTGACACGGAACGTCAAGCTCTCAATGTGGCGCGCATGCGTCTGCTCGGTGCAGAGGTTGTCCCGGTCACTGCTGGCTCACGCACGCTGAAGGACGCCATCAACGAGGCATACCGTGATTGGGTAGCGACCGTTGAGCGCACGAACTATATTTTCGGTACGGCGGCAGGTCCCCACCCGTTCCCCGCAATGGTTCGTGACTTCCAGAAGGTTATCTCGGAGGAAGCCCGCGCCCAGATCCAAGAAAAGACTGGCAAGCTTCCTGCTGCTGTCGTGGCTTGTGTCGGTGGCGGATCTAATGCGATTGGCATGTTCGACGCGTTCTTGGATGATGCCGATGTGAAAATTTATGGTGTTGAGGCCGCTGGTGAAGGCGTGAACACCGATCGACATGCAGCTTCTATCGAACGCGGTGTTCCCGGTGTTTTGCATGGCGCACGCACCTACGTACTCCAGGACGAAGATGGCCAGACGATCGAGTCACATTCGATCTCGGCCGGTCTTGACTATCCCGGTGTCGGTCCTGAGCATGCCTGGCTCGCAGATATCGGTCGAGCTGAGTACATCCCTGCGACGGACGACGAAGCCATGCAGGCACTCCGTGCTTTGAGTCAGACTGAGGGAATTATTCCTGCAATTGAGTCTTCACACGCACTCGCAGGTGCACTTCGTCTCGCTGCTGAGCTGCCTGCTGACGAGATTGTATTGGTCAGCCTTTCGGGGCGTGGCGATAAAGACATGGTTACCGCTGGTCGTTACTTCGATCTGCTGGACGCTGCTGATTCGGAGGTCATCGGTTGAACACTTCGTTAGAAGCGCACGGCGGATCGCGAGTTTCAGAAGTTATTCGGCGTGCCAATGTTGAGCGCCGTGGCGCGCTCATCGGTTACCTTCCCGCTGGCTTCCCTGATCTGGATACGAGCGTAGAAGCAGCAATTGCGCTTGCTCGTAACGGTGCAGATGTGCTTGAGATCGGTGTTCCTTACTCTGATCCCGTCATGGACGGTGAAATCATTCAGGCGGCAACCAGGCAGTCACTTGCGAACGGGTTCAAACTGCGTGACCTCTTTACTGCAATTCGCAGGATCACAGAGGCAGTTGAGACTCCGGTTCTCGTGATGACCTACTGGAACCCAGTCATGCAGTACGGGGTTGAGCGGTTTGCCCAGGATCTCAAGGCAGCCGGTGGCGCGGGTCTCATTACGCCAGACATTACCCCTGAGGCGGCTGCAGAATGGATTGCAGTCAGTGAACGTGTCGGTCTTGACCGAGTGTTCCTCGCGGCTCCAACATCTTCGGATGAGCGGATCAAGCTCATCCGAGACAGCTCCACCGGATTCGTGTACACCGTCTCGACAATGGGCATCACTGGAGAACGCGCGTCGCTTGATGCTGCGGCCCGCGTACTTACCGCTCGCCTGCGTGAAGCTGGCGTCGAGCTCCCGTGCGTCGGTATCGGCATCTCAAACGCCGATCAGGTCTCTGCTGCGCTCGAATACGCGAGTGGTGCAATCGTCGGTACCGCACTTGTCCGAGCTCTCCGTGATGGGGGAGTCGAAGGACTTTCTGAGGTTGCTCGCGCGATTTCGCAGGGCACGCTGCGATAAGCTGAAACTGTTCCGCTGCGGGAAAGCTTCTTGCAGCCCGACGTAATATCCCGGCGAACCGTTCGTTGGTGAAAGAGGAGTCAATGATTCTCCCGCTGAGCATTCCCAGCCCCGATTTCCAGTTCATTGAAATCGGCGTATTCCAGATCAGAATGTACGCACTGTGCATTCTGATTGGCATCATCCTTGCAGCAATCTGGACTGGTCGTCGCTTGAAAGCGCGTGGCGGCGAAGGCGGGGCTGTCCTCGACTTTGTTGTCTGGGCCTTGGTGTTCGGTATTGTTGGCGCCCGCGTTTACCACGTACTGACGCACTTCGGTGATTATTTTGGGCCAGGCAGCAACCCGCTTGATGCGCTTGCTTTCTGGAAGGGTGGCATCGCAATCTTCGGTGCGCTCATTGGTGGCGCAATTGGCGTGCTGATCGCTTCCCGGCTCACAGGCATTCGATTCTTCTCGTTTGCTGACGCCCTGGTTCCTGGACTCCTGCTCGCGCAGGCAGTTGGACGCTTGGGTAACTGGTTTAACCACGAACTCTTCGGCGGACCGACCACTCTCCCTTGGGGCCTTGAGATTAGCCCGATGAATTCGGCATTCCCCATTGGTCTTCCTGAGGGAACGCTGTTCCACCCCACGTTCCTGTACGAAGCTGTCTGGAACATTCTCGGCATCGTTGTGCTCCTCGCCATTGAGAAGCGCGCTCAGCTCCGTTGGGGCAGCTTCTTTGCTCTGTACCTCATCTGGTATGGCCTTGGCCGTGTCATGGTCGAGTCGCTTCGCGTTGACCCAAGCATGCAGTTCCTTGGGATGCGCACCAACGTACTCGCGGCTTGGGTGGCGGTTCTCGCTGGCGTGATTTTGTTCATCATCGTCCGTCGTCGCCACGTCGGTTTGGAAACCTCGGTCTACCTGCCGGGGCGGATGAACCCGACCGACGCGATTTTGACCACAACTGATGATCCTGAAGCGTTCCATCACATCCTCGATCACGGTCAGCAGCCTGCTGTTGCCGTCGACTCGACGAACTAACGGGGAGGCACTGTCATGCGTCACGCCAAAATTGTTGCAACATGGGGACCGGCGGTCTCCAACTATGACAACACGCTCGAGCTGATTCGCGCCGGCGTTAACGTCGCTCGTTTGAACATGTCGCATGGCACGTACAACGTGCATGAGGGTGTGTACCGAAACATTCGACGCGCTGAAACTGAGGTTGGACGCCCAATTGCTGTTCTCGCAGACCTTCAGGGGCCCAAGATTCGCCTCGGAAAGTTTGAAGGGGGCCCGTACGAGCTCGAAGTAGGCGATGAGTTCGCAATTACGACGCGCGAAATCGTCGGTAACCGGGAGATTTGCGGAACGACGCATAAGAACCTCCCAGGTGATGTGTCGGTTGGTGATCCGCTGTTGGTAGATGACGGCAAAGTTTTGCTGCGCGCAACCAAGGTCACCGAGGACACCGTGCACACGGTGGTCGAGATCCCTGGCGCAGTGTCGAACAACAAGGGAATCAACCTGCCTGGTGTGGCAGTGAACGTCCCTGCACTTTCAGAAAAGGACGAAGAAGATCTGCGTTGGGCTATGAAGCTCGGTGCTGATTACATCGCCCTGTCCTTTGTGCGTGATGCTGCAGACATTGTCCGTGTTCACGAGATCATGGATGAGGAGGGTTTCCGCCTTCCTGTCATCGCAAAGATCGAGAAGCCGCAGGCGGTTGAGAACCTGCAGGAGATCGTCGATGCGTTTGACGGTGTCATGGTGGCTCGCGGTGACCTAGGCGTTGAGCTTCCGCTCGAACAGGTGCCACTCGTGCAGACCGAGGCGATCGCTATGGCCCGCCGAAGCGCAAAGCCCGTCATCGTTGCGACGCAGGTCTTTGAGTCGATGATTGAGAACCCGCGCCCCACTCGCGCAGAGGCATCTGACTGCGCAAACGCGGTACTTGATGGTGCGGACGCGGTCATGCTCTCTGGCGAGACGAGCGTTGGTGCGTACCCTGTCGAGGCAGTCGCGACAATGAACCGAATCATTACGGCGACTGAGGACCATGCGCTCGATCGAATCGAACCGCTTGGTACACAGCCACATACTCAGGGCGGCGTGCTCGCGAAAGCTGCTGGTGACGTTGCACGGGGTGTTGGTGCGAGCGCGATTTGTGTGTTCACGGAATCGGGGGACACCGTACGTCGTATGTCGCGCCTGCGCTTGCCACTGCCGATCTTTGGGTTCACGCCGAGTGCTGAAGTTCGTCGTCGCATGGAGTTGACCTGGGGTGCTCGAAGCTACGAGGTTCCCCGTGTTGAGAGCACGGACCGCATGTTTGAGCAGGTCGATGAGGTACTCCTTGAGGTTGCGCGTCTGCAAGTTGGCGACAAGGTCGTCATCATCGCAGGGTCCCCTCCAGGAATCGTGGGCAGCACCAACACGCTGCGGATTCACCGTATGGGTGAGTCAACGGGGCAGCTGCCCGAGGCGCGTCCTCGGAAGCACATTATTGGTCGCGGAGCCTAAGAGGTAATGCAAAAGGGTCGTACACATTGTGTGCGACCCTTTTGCGTTGTCCCTGAGAATCTCGTGCCCAACCCTTGACGTAAGGTGCCAATCGGCGTGTACTGGTGTCACCCGAAAGGAGTGAAAATGGGATTCATCGCATTTCTCGTGTTGGGTTTAATCGCTGGTGCAATCGCCAAAGCGATTCTCCCCGGTAATCAAGGTGGCGGTTGGTTCGCAACCATGCTGCTCGGTGTCGTTGGTGCGATGCTCGGCGGCATACTCGGATCGTTCCTCTTCAACGCCTCTCTTGAGGAATTCTGGTCGTTGCAGACCTGGGCGCTAGCCATTGGTGGTGCGATCATCGTGTTGTTGGTCTGGGGTCTTGTCACAGGCCGCAAGCGAACTGAGTGACCGGGCAATCACAATGGGCGAAACGATGCCCTCACATGAAAGAAGGTAACAATGGGGTTTCTTGAAGACGCAAAGGACGCCGCGGAAGGCGTTGCCGACAAGATCGGCAAAGCCGTGGAAGACGGGGTCGACCGCACAAAAGACAAATTTGAAGAGCTTCAGGCCGATGTTGATGTGAAGCGTGCAGAGCTTCACAGAGACGTTGTCCACAAGAAGAATGATGTGAAAAAAGATCTTCGAGATTGAGCATCTTCAGCGTGTCGCGCCTCATTCGTGGGTGCTGAAAGGTGTGACCCGCCGGCAAAAGCGCTGAGAACAATTGTTCGACTGGTTGATCGCGCGTCAACGAAAAGACTGAGGGCTCCTGAGCTTTACTTCGTGTAAAGCTCAGGAGCCCTCAGTTATGAGTACCGGATAAGGGACTCGAACCCTTACACCTTTCGGCAACGCATTTTGAGTGCGTCGTGTCTACCAATTCCACCAATCCGGCCTATGGAAAATACTGTATCGCATCGCCGCGCCAGTTTTGTGCAGACTGAGGGAGTAAGATTGTTCACATGACTGAACAGAGCAGCACTCCGCGTCGCGTCGTCGTCGCGGAAGATGAATCACTGATTCGCCTGGACATCGTCGAAACGCTGCGTGACAACGGCTACGACGTTGTTGGCGAAGCTGGCGACGGTGAGACCGCGGTGCAACTGGTCAAGGAGCTTCGTCCGGACCTCGTGGTGATGGACGTGAAGATGCCTCAGCTTGACGGCATTTCGGCTGCAGAGCAGATCAACAAGGAGAACATTGCTCCTGTGGTGCTGCTCACCGCGTTCAGCCAGCGTGAGCTGGTCGAGCGTGCAACCGAGGCAGGTGCACTGGCTTACGTCGTGAAGCCGTTTACCCCAGCTGACTTGATCCCTGCCATTGAGATTGCGCTCTCACGCTTCCAGCAGATCGTGACGCTCGAGAACGAGGTCGCTGACCTTGCAGAGCGATTTGAGACCCGCAAGCTTGTTGACCGCGCAAAGGGAATCCTCAACGACAAGATGGGGCTTTCTGAGCCTGAAGCTTTCCGCTGGATCCAGAAGGCTTCCATGGACCGCCGCCTCACGATGCAGGATGTCGCGAAGACCATCATCGATCAGCTTGGTCCCAAGAAGGACTAATCAGAGTAATGAAAAAGCCCCGCACATCAGCGGGGCTTTTTCGTGTTTACAGGTCTTTATAGACGTTGGTGATCCGCACTGTTGAACACCGTCGTCCTCGTTCGTCAGTGATGACGATCTCATGCACTGTGAGTGTGCGTCCAAGACGGATAGGGGTACAGACTGCCGTAACGAGACCGCTTACCGCTGACCCTGTGTGGGTGGCGTTGATGTCCACTCCTACCGCAACTTTGCCTTCTGGCGCCACGTAGTTTGCGTGCATCGAACCGAGTGTTTCGCCGATAACGACGTAGGCGCCACCGTGCATCAGATTGATCGGCTGCGTGTTTCCCTCGACTGGCATCGTTGCAACGGCGCGTTCACGAGTGAACTCGGTAACTGTGATGCCCATCTTGTCGGCGAGGGCACCGAGGCCGCGCCATGCAATGAAATTCTGTCCCGCGCCTTCTGGCTCAGGGATGAGGGTGTTGTGCTCGCTCAAGATCTTCCTCTCAGCGTTGCGTCGCGTCACCGTATCGAATGTCGGCGGTGACTTGTAGGCTGTATTTGTGTCGAAAACTCAGCCTACCCTCATGGTCGTAGATGGTCACTCGCTGGCCTTCCGTGCGTTCTACGCGCTTCCCGTCGATCGTTTCCAGACGCAGACGGGCCAGCACACGAATGCGGTGCACGGCTTTATCGCAATGTTCCTCAATCTCTTGACGAACGAGAAGCCTGATGCGGTTGCTGTCGCGTTTGATATCTCGCGTCACTCATTCCGCACCGAGGAATACCCGGAGTACAAGGGCACCCGCGGTGAAACACCACCTGAATTTAAGGGCCAGATTCCGCTCCTGCAAGAAGCCTTGCACTCGATGGGTATTGTGACCATCGAGAAGGAAGGGTACGAAGCTGACGATATTCTGGCGACGCTTGCGACGACCGCGTCTGCGGCTGGCTATCGTGTGCTCGTGGTGAGTGGCGACCGTGACACTATTCAGTTGGTTGACGACAACGTGACGCTGCTCTACCCCTCCAAGCAGGGGGTGACTGAACTCACTCGCTATGACGCTGAGAAGGTTATGGAGCGTTATGGTGTGCGCCCTGAGCAGTATCCAGAGATTGCGGCACTCGTCGGTGAGACAAGCGACAATCTTCCAGGAATCCCGCGCGTAGGTGAGAAGACAGCCGTCAAGTGGATCAATCAGTTTGGTTCACTCGAGGAGATTTTGCGTCGTCAAGATGAGGTGACTGGCAAGGTAGGGGAGAGCCTGCGAGAACACTCCCACCTCGCTGAGCGTAATCGCCGGCTGAATCGTCTTGTGCGTGATGTTGAGTTGCCAGTGACGCTGCCAGAACTCGATCGGGGCGAGCTCGACATCGCCCAAGTGCAGCCTGTCTTTGCGAAGCTTGAGTTCCGAACCCTGCTGCAGCGTGTTGCGAAGCTCGCTGGAACGGAGGTGCCAGTTGGCGCAGCCGCGGTCACTATTGAGCTGGCGCCGAAGCTGCCAGAAGCAAAGCTACTTATCGACGAAGAGCTGGGGGACTGGCTCGCAAAGACCGATACACCGGCTGTCGAGTTTGCGGTGCTCGATAGCGTCATTGAAGTTGGGCTTGCAACAGCAGAGTCAACGGTGAAGTTCACTTGGCAGCCGGGCGGTCGTGACTACCGTCAGTTTGAAGAGTGGCTGTCATCTGATGCGCCGAAGGTCTTCTTTGATGCGAAGGCTCACATGCGAATCGCTGCTGGTGTTGGTGTGCAGATCTCCGGAATCGCCGGTGATGCTCTGCTTGCCGCTTGGCTCTTCCGCCCGTCCGCTGCTGAAAAGACGCTTGCCGAGGCCGTGTTCCGGTATCTCGGTGAAGAGATTCCGACGCCCGATCCCAACCAGCTTGTTCCCGAAGAAGACGAGAACGCCGGGGTCGACGCACGTGCTTGGTATGTCTCCCGAGTCCATGCTGCGGTCATCGCACGATTCTCAGAACGTACTGCTCGCGTCTACACAGAGATTGAGCTTCCGCTACTTCCGATCCTGGTTGCGTTGGAGACCCGGGGTGTTGCTGTAGACCTCCCGTTGTTTGAAGCACATGACGCTGAGCTTCGTGCGCGCGTAGCTGAGCTTGAACAGCGTGCATTCACGGCAATCGGTCACGAAGTGAACTTGTCATCACCAAAGCAGCTTCAGCAGGTGCTCTTTGAAGAGCTTGACATGCCGAAGACGCGCAAGACACGAACCGGGTACACCACCGATGCGGCAGCTTTGCAAGATCTGCAACAGCGTCAGCCCCATCCGTTCCTTGATGCACTCTTGGAGCACCGTGATGCAAATAAGCTTCGCCAGATTGTTGAGACGCTGATGAAAGCGGTGCAGGCGGACTCACGAATTCACACGACTCTCGTGCAAGTGGGTGCGAGTACCGGAAGGCTTGCGTCGACGGATCCAAACCTGCAGAACATTCCTGTTCGTACGGCCGAAGGCCGACGAATCAGAGAAGGCTTCATCCATGAGCCGCAGTACAGCACGCTCATGACGGCTGACTATTCCCAGATTGAGATGCGGATCATGGCTCATTTGTCTGGTGACGAAGGGCTGATCGAGGCTTTCAATGCTGGTGAAGATCTGCACCGTTTTGTTGGCTCACGCATCTTTGGTGTCGAGCCGTCAGAAGTCACCAATGAAATGCGTTCGAAGGTGAAGGCCATGTCGTACGGCTTGGCCTACGGTCTCTCAGCATTCGGCCTGTCCAAACAGTTGGGTATCACCGCGGCTGAAGCAAAGCAGCTCATGACGGACTACTTCGAGCGCTTCGGCGGCGTGCGTGATTACCTTCGCTCGGTCGTCGACCAAGCGAAGGCCGATACCTATACTGAGACAATCTTTGGTCGACGTCGCCCGTTCCCCGACCTTGCGAGCCCGAACCGCATCCTGCGTGAAAACGCGGAACGTGCGGCGCTGAACGCTCCGATCCAGGGATCGGCAGCGGACATCATCAAGATCGCAATGATTCGCGTGGAGGAAGCCATTGCATCAGCCGGCCTCTCATCACGTATGTTGTTGCAGATTCACGATGAGTTGATGTTTGAAGTGGCGCCGGGGGAGGAAGCGCAGCTCGAGGCCCTGGTGCGTACCGCGATGGCTGATGCTGCGGATCTCTCCGTGCCTCTCGAAGTTCAGGTCGGTACCGGGCCGAACTGGAACGCTGCGGCGCACTAGAGAAAGCCACATGTCGGGTGGGCTGTGTGAGGCGAAATCTGTAGCCTTTCACAGCCCCTTTCCCGTTAGACTGAAACGGCCCGTGCGCTTGCGCGGAATTCTCTTCTTGGAAGGACCATCAGGGTGGATCCCATTTCAATCGTGATGTTCGGTCTCATCGCCGTGCTCATCTTCTTCATGTTCCGCAACGGGAAGAAGCGTCAGGCAGCAGCACAGGAGATGCAGAACAACATGCGTCCCGGTGCTGAGGTCATGCTTTCCAGCGGAATCTACGCAACCATCGACTCGATTGATGAAGAGAGCAACAAGGTAACGGTAACGAGCGGAACTACTACCCTCGTCGTTCACCGCCAGGCGGTAAGCCAGATCGTAACGCCGAATGAGGCTGCTGTTGCAGATGACGCAGAGAGCGAACTCGCTCCTGACGACGACCCCGCATTCGGTGAGCGTATCGAAAGCACAGAAGCAGCACCGTCGGAGACCACTGAAAAGAACTCCGACAACGACGACAGCGCCGACCAGGCGAAGTAACTACTGATGCCGGGCCTCGGCCCGGCATCTCCTATTGAAAGCGAAAGCGCACTCATGGCGTCATCCCCTGCCGTCAAGAAGGCGAGGCGTTCCCTCGTCTTCCTTCTCGTACTTATTGTTGGCTTGTCTGGACTGATCACTCTCGGAGTCTTCCGCAGTGATGCAACCTGGACTCCAAAGCTTGCCCTCGATCTCCAGGGCGGCACTCAGATTTTGCTCGCTGCGAATCAGACTGACGGCCAAGCTGTCAGCGGTGAACAGCTGAGTCAGGCCGTCTCGATTATCCGTCAGCGCGTTGATGCTTCAGGCGTTTCGGAAGCCGAAATTACGACCCAGGGCAGCAACCACATCTCGGTCGCCATTCCAGGCAAAGCTGACGAAGCAACGCTGAAGCGCATCGAGGCATCTGCAAACCTTGAGTTCCGTCCGGTGCTCGCGGTCGCCGCAGGCATGACGCAGGAGCAGCTGGCAGAGTTGCAGGCTGATCCGAATGCTGAAACGCCGGATGCCGCAGCAAATGCTGCGAATGGCGAGGGCGCAGAAGCAGAGCAGCCAACGGTTCCGGTCGAAGAGCAGATCGCAGCTCGTGACCCAGAGACGATTCCCGACAACGCCGGTGACACGGCATGGCTGACTGAACAGCTGCAGCAGGATTTCGTTGCGTTCAGCTGCCTTGATGACGCTGCGCTGACTGCTGCTGAGATGCCGAAAGATCGTCCCCTGATCACGTGTGACTCGAATGGGATGCAGAAGTACATTCTTGGTCCTGTGGAGCTCAACGGTGACGTGATCACTGACGCATCGGCCCAGATGGGTGTCACAAACACTGGCGCATCGAACGGTCAGTGGGTTGTGCAGATGACCATGAACAAGAAGGGCGCGAAGACCTTCGGCGAAATCAGCACCCGCTTGTACGGCCAGCCTTCGCCGATGGATCAGTTTGCGTTCGTGCTTGACGGTCGCGTGTTGTCAGCACCGCAGATGCAAGCGCAGATTCTCGATGGTCGACCATCAATCTCGGGCGATTTTACGCAGGAAGACGCGGCGACGCTCGCTGACCAGCTGAAGTTTGGTGCGTTGCCCATCGGCTTCACCGTACAAAGCCAGGAAGACATTTCTGCAACGCTTGGCTCGAGCCAGCTGCAAGCCGGCCTGCTGGCTGGCCTGATCGGCCTGTTGCTTGTGGTTGTGTACTCACTCTTCCAGTACCGACTGCTCGGCACCGTGACCATTGCCTCCTTGGCGATTGCAGCAGTACTGACTTACCTCTTGCTGACCTTCTTCTCCTGGCGCCAGGGGTACCGTCTGTCGCTTGCAGGCGTCGTCGGTATCGTCGTCGCGGTTGGCTTTACTGCCGACTCGTTCATCGTGTACTTCGAACGTATCCGTGACGCGCTTCGTGATGGACGCCCAATTGAACGTGCGGTTGAGAATGGTTGGAAGCGCGCGATCCGAACGGTTCTCGCGTCAGACGGCATCAACTTGCTTGCCGCCGTTATCCTGTTCATCCTCGCCGTCGGCAATGTGAAGGGCTTCGCGTTCACGCTTGGCCTCACTACCGTCGTCGATGTCCTCGTGATTGCACTCTTCACCCATCCGATGCTGGTGCTCCTGTCGCGCACACGTTTCTACCAGTCGGGTCACCCGGCTTCCGGCCTGAACCCGCAGCAGCTTGGTGCGGTCTACCGTGGTCGCGCACAGTTCCGTGAGCCCGTGGTGGCGACGAAGGGTGCTGGTAAGAAGGTTGCGAAGAGTCGGAACGAAGCCGAACGTCGTCAGACGATCGCTGAACGCAAAGCTGCCGATCTGGCTGCTGCTGGTAAGGAGGGCTAATCATGGCTCGTTCATTCTCTGAGTTTGGTAACGCGCTCTACACCGGCGAGAAGTCGATTAACTTCATCGGCAAGCGCAAGATCTGGTACGTGATTTCGATTGTTCTGATCGCACTCGCGGTACTCGGCCCCATCGCCCGTGGGGGCTTTGCCTTTGGTATCGAGTTCACCGGAGGAAGCCAGTTCCAAGTGCACCTGACGGACTCTGCCAAGCAGGATCCTGCGGTTGCTGAGAAGGCTGTCGCTGAGGTGCTCCCGAACGCTGCTCCGAAGATCACGAAGCTTGGCCCGACTGATATTCGTGTACAGACAGAAGCTCTCGCTGAGTCTGAAAATGTCGCAGTGACTGACGCCCTGGCCTCTGCCTACAACGTCGAGTCTGAAAAGGTCACCTATTCGTATGTCGGCCCAGCTTGGGGGCAAGACATCACGAAACAGGCGATCATCGCACTTGTTGTGTTCATTTTGCTCGCGGCCTTGGTGATGGCGATCTACTTCCGCACCTGGAAGATGTCGCTTGCGGCCTTGGTCGCGCTCCTGCATGACCTCGTGATTACCGCTGGCGTCTACGGTATTTCTGGGTTCGAGATTACGCCAGCGGCGATGATCGGCTTCTTGACGATTCTCGGTTACTCGCTGTACGACACCGTCGTGGTCTTTGACAAGATTCGTGAGAACACGGCGACTGGCGAGCTCAACGAATCACGAACGTTCGGTGAGTCGGTGAACTTGGCGGTAAACCAGACGCTCGTGCGTTCTATCAACACTTCTGTGGTGGCTTTGCTTCCGGTTGGTTCGATCCTGTTCATCGGCGCATTTGTGCTCGGTGCGGGAACGCTGCGCGATATCTCACTTGCACTGTTCATCGGTATTCTCGTTGGTGCGTACTCAACGATCTTCATTGCGGCGCCTGTGTACGCACAGCTTCGTGAGAAGGACAAAGCGATCATCGAGCACGATAAGAAGGTGCACCGCCTCCGCGAACGTGAGGCGAACACCGTTGCTGCGGAGGCTTCTGAATAGGAGCGAAAAGAAACTCGCGCAACCGCGGGTTCGTTAATTCGATCCCCTGTGGTGTAGCGTTCAATCAGTTCGAGGGAGAGTGCCATGAACGCGACTGACGCTACACCCGGGGGATCGACTGCCCTCCGCCGCCTTGTTCCGCGTATTTTTTCGCGGGGATCGGGACACGGAGCTGTGGACGATCTGATCCGCACAGTAAAGGCCAACCACCCGCGGGGTGACGTTGGACTCATTGAACGCGCATACACCGTTGCCGAGAAGGCACATCGCGGCCAGAAGCGACGGAGCGGTGAGCCATATATCACCCACCCGATAGCGGTTGCTCAGATTCTGGCAGACCTCGGCATTGCACCGGTCGCTATTGCGGCGGCGCTCTTGCACGATACTGTCGAAGACACCGACTACACACTCGAGCAACTTACGGCCGATTTTGGGCCTGAGATTGCCATGCTTGTTGATGGCGTGACCAAGCTGGACAAGGTGAAGTACGGCGATTCTGCGCAGGCAGAAACCGTCCGAAAGATGGTCGTCGCGATGTCGAAGGACATTCGTGTGCTGGTCATTAAATTGGCAGATCGCCTGCACAATGCACGCACCTGGGGCTTCGTGCCAGGTGACTCCGCAAAGCGTAAAGCGCAAGAAACGCTTGAAATCTTCGCGCCGCTGGCGCACCGTCTCGGTATTCAGTCGATGAAGACTGAGCTTGAGGACCTTTCGTTTGCGGTGCTGAAGCCGAAGCTGTACGCAGAGATTGACAATCTCGTACAGCAGCGAAACCCGCAACGTGATGAAGTTGTCGGCAACGTTATTGGCGCGATCGAGTCTGACCTTCGTGACGCGAAGATTCGCGGCGAAGTAACCGGACGGCCAAAAGAGCTTTACTCGATCTACCAAAAGATGATCGTGCGTGGTCGCGATTTTGACGACATCTACGACCTCGTAGGCATTCGAGTGCTCGTGAACTCGATCCGTGACTGTTACGCGGTGCTAGGGGCTGTTCATGCGCGCTGGACACCGATCCCTGGTCGGTTCAAGGACTACATTGCGACACCAAAGTTCAACCTTTATCAGTCGCTGCACACAACTGTCGTCGGGCCAGATGGTCGTGCGGTAGAGATCCAGATCCGCACCTACGAAATGCACCAGCGCGCCGAGTACGGTGTCGCAGCGCACTGGAAGTACAAGCAGCGTCAGCAGCGTCCTGAAGAGACGACCTCGAACGATATGGCGTGGCTTGCGCATATTTCTGACTGGCAGGCTGAAACCGAGGACCCGAGCGAGTTCCTTGACGCCCTCCGTTTCGAAATCGGTGCGAAAGAAGTCTACGTTTTCACGCCAAAGGGCCGAGTGATCGGCTTGCCTGAGGGTGGCACCACTGTGGATTTCGCGTATGCCGTGCATACTGAGGTCGGCCACCGCACCATGGGGGCGAGGGTCAATGGCCGACTCGTCCCGCTTGAGACCACGTTGCAAAATGGCGATGTCGTTGAGGTGTTCACGTCAAAGGATCCCGACGCCGGACCAAACCGGTCATGGTTGACGTTTGTGAAGAGCAAGCGCGCCCAGAACAAGATTCGGCAGTGGTTCTCGAAGGAGCGACGCGACGAGGCAGCTGAAGCTGGGAAGCTCGAGCTCACTAAGGCATTGCGCAAGCAGAGTCTCCCGCTGCATCGGCTGTTGAACTCTGAGGTGTTGTTGCAGGTCGCTGCACAGCACAACTTCGCCGACGTCACCACGTTGTATGCGGCGATCGGTGAAGGGCGCATCTCTGCGGCAAACGTGATTGACCGCGCAACTGCGCTCACCGCATCTGACGCTGGCACGGTGGATCCGACGAGTATCGCGGTGCAAGGCATCGATGCGCCCCGCGCAAAGCGGCACTCTACGTCAGCGAGCGGTGTCATTGTGAAGGGCGCGAGCGACGTCCTCGCTAAGCTAGCGAAGTGTTGCACTCCTGTTCCCGGTGATGAGGTTCGAGGCTTCGTGACCAAGGGTCAAGGTGTTTCAGTGCACCGGGTTGATTGCCCGAACTTCATTGCCTTGTCCTCGCAGGAGGAGCGGCTCGTCGACGTTGAGTGGGCGCCGAACTCTAAGAGCATGTTCCTCGTGCAGATCCAGGTTGAAGCGCTCGATCGTTCAGGATTGCTCTCTGACGTGACGAAGGCCTTGTCAGAGCATCACGTCAACATACTGTCGGCTTCGGTGCATACCTCGAGTGCAAGGCTAGCGGTGAGCCGCTTTGTGTTTGAGATGGCCGGCACGAACCATCTCGACCACGTCCTCAACGCTGTGCGGCGCATTGAAGGCGTGTATGACGTGTATCGCGTCACGAACTAGGCTGTGCTGCGCTGTTCGCTTAGAACAGCGGCACCGTAGACCGTCTCGAGCCGGGCGCGGATCCGATGCGCCTCACTGGGGGAGCACTTTCGTGCCCGTGCTCTGAGTTCGGAACCGCGAGCAAATGCGAGCAGCCTCACGGCGACTCGTTCGCGAACCCCAAATGGATGCGCACCACGGATCAGGTCATATGCGGTACGTATTTGTGAACTGACGGAGTACCCGGCGAGCACTGTAATGTCTTCGGTTGCGATGCGACCAATAATGTACTTTGCGCCAGGTCGTTCGCGAGTGCGTGAGATTCGGCCGCCGCGAGTGAGAATGATTGGCTCGCCGGGGGAGTAGCATGCTCCCCAGACCCACGCTGCAGTGAGGTGCGCAGCGATGTATCGGGGCGAATCGAGCCAGTTCGCCAGCGCAGTTATTCTCGTGATCGGAACGTCCGGCCAGGTGGCAAGTCGGAAGCCTGGACCGCATGCGACGACTGTCCCTCGCAGTCGCTCTGCGTACTGTTGGGCAACTGGCCAGTCAGAGATGCGTGGTGGCAGTGACCGGCCGCTGGTGGATGCTGGAACTGGATACATGCGCACCATCATGCGGCAATACGAAGGGCGGGCGCCACCTCGTGACGCCCGCCCTGTGTATAAATCTGGAGACCTTAGTCACCGATGGCTTCAAGCCAGGACTTCTGAGTCGAGAGCTTGGACTCTGCGGCCTCAGCCTTCTTGGTGTTGCCCGCTGCCTTTGCGGCTGCGATTTCTTTCTCGATCTCGGCAATTGATGCCTCGAGCTGGGCGCGCAGGCCAGTGGTGCGTGCCTGGGTCTCGGGGTTCGTGCGTGACCAGTGGTCTTCTTCAAGCTGCTTGACGTGGTCTTCAATGCGGCGAAGACGGCCCTCGATGTCGCGAAGCGACTCGCGAGGTACGCGGCCAACCTCGTCCCAGCGGAGCTGAAGCGCGGTTACCTGCTTGCGAGCAGCGACGTGGTCGGTGACTTCGAGGATTGCGACGCCCTCGGCGAGGATGGCTTCCTTTGCCTCGAGGTTCGCCGTGTACTCTTCGTTGGTCTGTGCGGCGGCTTCAGCCTTCGCCTGGTACAGCACGTCGCCAGCAGCCTTGAATCGCGCCCAAAGCTGATCGTCGAGCTTACGACTTGCGCGGCCCGAGCGCTTCCACTCATCAAGAAGGTCGCGGTATGCGGGAATGCCATCGATGCCGCGGTCTGCGAGTCCCTCAGCCTGAGTGATGAGGCGCTCCTTGCGGTGCTTGACCTCTTTGTTGTTCGCATCGAGCTGCGAGAAGTGTGCGCGGCGAGCCGTGTCGAACGTCTGACGGGCGTTGCGGAAACGCTTCCAGAGCGCGTCGGCAACCGGCTTTGCAATGTGGAGCCCGGTGCGCTGTGCTGTCTGCCAGTCGGTGAAGAGCTTCTCAAAAGCGAGGCTCGTATCCTTCCAGCGGATCGACTGTTCCGGCTGTGCAGCGAGGCGCTCGGCCTCAACAACGATTGCTTCGCGTTCAGCGAGGGCAGCCTTTTTGGCTTCCTCGCGCTCCTGCTGCTGCTTCTCAGTGAGTTCTGCTGCGCGGCCATCAAGCTTCTCAAGTCGTGCACGAAGCGCGGCGATATCGCCGACGGCTGCGGGCTCAACGAGCTGCTCACGCAACTTGGTGACAGCCTCGGCTGCAGAACCGTCAGTGGTGCCGCGCGCGACACGTGCCTCAAGCAGTGTGATCTGCCCTGCGAGATCGTTGTACTTGCGCTCGAAGTAGGCCAGGGCCTCTTCAGGGGTGCCGTCAGGGAAGGAGCCTACGACGCGCTCGGCGTCACCTTCGCGCACATAAACCGTGCGGTCCTCATCGACTCGTCCCCAAGGGGTTTCGTTCGTAGCTTCGCTCACCGTGTTGCTCACCTGCCGTGCGGGATCGACGTTGTCCGCCGACCGTGGAATAGACGGTATCCACTATAGCCATATGCGAGCATAAAAACTGTGGGGAGTTCGACGCTGCATCAATTGCGCGGTTACGATGGCAACGTGTCTGGATCCGCGCCCTTCTCAACGACCGCCCCGCTTGCGGTGCGAATGCGGCCGCGCTCGCTTGATGAAGTCGTGGGGCAGCGCAAGTTGCTCCGTCCGGGTTCTCCGTTGCGGCAGCTTGCAAGTGACAGTACGGGTTCTGCGGTTTCTCTGATCTTGTGGGGACCGCCTGGCACTGGCAAGACCACGGTTGCGCAGGCGATTGCGCATTCGAGCGGTCGGCGATTCGTTGAACTCTCTGCGGTCACAGCGGGCATCAAAGATGTCCGTACGGTGATGGAACGCGCGTTGAACGACCGGGATTTGTACGACATTGCGACTGTGCTGTTCCTCGATGAGATTCATCGATTCACGAAGGCGCAGCAGGATGCGCTGCTTCCCGGGGTTGAGAACGGTTGGGTGACTCTGGTCGCCGCAACAACGGAGAATCCTTCTTTCTCTGTCATCAGTCCTTTGATGTCGCGGTCACTGTTGCTCACACTTGAGCCGCTCACTGACGACGATTTACGAGAACTGCTTTCGCGTGCGGTCTCGGACCCGCGCGGCTTGCGTGGCGAAGTTGAGCTCACCCCTGAAGCACTAGATGCGCTGGTGCAATTGGCCTCAGGTGATGCCCGCCGCGCGCTCACGGCACTTGAAGCGGCGGCAGCCTCCGCAATGACCGGCAACACGCAGGACGACGAGCCAGGCGAAGTCAGCACTGATGCGCCCACCGAGACTCCGCGCGTTACGCTCGAGATCGTCGAAGCTTCAGTGGACCGTGCGCTCCTTCGCTATGACCGCAACGGAGATCAGCACTACGACGTTGTCAGTGCCTTTATTAAGTCGATGCGTGGCTCTGACCCCGACGCCGCCATTCACTACCTTGCTCGGATGCTTGAGGCAGGGGAGGATCCGCGGTTCATTGCGCGCCGCCTCATGGTGCACGCGGCCGAAGACGTGGGTATGGCGGATCCGCAGGCTCTTCCAATAGCGGTCGCGGCGGCAGAAGCTACCCAAATGATCGGTCTGCCAGAAGCGCGGATCCCGCTCGCCGAGGCGACTATCTATATTGCAACTGCACCGAAGTCGGGTGCGGTTATTGCGGCAATTGATGCTGCGATCGCCGATGTGAAAGCGGGCCGATTCGGCCTGGTGCCAAAGCACTTGCGGGACGCTCATTACCCTGGTGCGAAGCGGCTTGGACACGGGAAAGGGTACCTGTACCCCCACAACGACCCGCGCGGGGTGTCGACGCAGCAGTATCTGCCTGATGAACTCAAAGACCGGGTCTACTACTCGCCAACCACGCATGGAAATGAGCGTGACGTGTCCGAGCGGCTTGAGAAGATTCGTCGTATCACGCGGGGCTCGTGATACGATAGACGCTGGCCAACACCGCGCTAAAGTTTTTTACTTGGGCAGAACGGTGGCAGTGGGCCCCTTATCGGGTTTCTGCAATGGTCGTTCCCTCACCGAGAAATCGGTTCGCTGCGTCGCGTGCGTCACTTGTTGGCGCGGGCGCAGCATAGCCGGGAGAACGCGTGGCTTCACCGAAGCTGCGATGTAATCAGAAACCGAAAGGATCCACGTGTCAACCACGTCGCGTACCCGTTCACAGACTCGCCTGAGCCGCTCGCTCGGCATTGCTCTGACCCCCAAGGCTGCTCGTTACCTCGAGAAGCGCCCCTACGGCCCCGGCCAGCACGGCCGCACCAAGCGTAAGAGCGACAGCGACTACGCAGTTCGTCTCCGCGAGAAGCAGCGTCTTCGCGCGCAGTACGGCATCCGTGAGAAGCAGCTCACCATCGCGTTCAAGGAAGCTCGTCGTCTCGACGGCCTGACCGGTGAGAACCTGGTCGAGCTCCTCGAGATGCGTCTTGACGCACTCGTGCTCCGCGCAGGCTTCGCTCGCACCACCGCCCAGGCTCGTCAGATGGTTGTGCACCGCCACATCCTCGTTGACGGCAAGATCGTTGACCGCCCGTCGTTCCGCGTGAAGCCCGGCCAGCTCATCCACGTGAAGGAGCGCTCGGAGGCTACTGAGCCTTTCCAGATCGCTGCTGCAGGTGGCCACGCTGAGGTACTTCCCGCAGTTCCGGGTTACCTCGAGGTTGAGCTCGAGAAGCTCCAGGCTCGCCTGGTTCGCCGCCCGAAGCGCGCTGAGGTCCCCGTGACCTGTGAAGTTCAGCTCGTCGTCGAGTACTACTCGGGTCGCTAAGCTTCCGCTTACATTAAGGCGGGTGTCGGTTTTCCGACACCCGCCTTTTTGCGTCATCGCCCGAGAGCGTATGCGTGACCGGATAGACTGGAGCGATGTGCACGTGCCAACGGGTACGCTGCAAGGTGCATTCGTGACGAGAGGCAAATCGATGCGCAAACTGAACTGGCTGGTAAGCGGCGTAGTAATCGGCTTTGTGGCCGCTCACTTCGTAAACTCCACCGAGGGAGGCCGTCGCTTCTTTGGCCGACTAAATCGCGGAATAGACGAGTTTGGCCGCGCTTTCGCGAACGGCTACCACGACGCTGAGGCTGAAGGCCGTCCGGTAGATGTCGAGCAAGCGCTCGACAGCCAGACGGAACAGCACTAACTTTTTAACTTTTTTAGAGGAGCAGCACCCGCATGCAGACCGCAGAGATCCGACGCCGTTGGCTTGACTTTTTCGCACAGCGCGAGCACACGGTAGTCCCGTCGGCCTCACTGGTAACTGACGATCCGAGCTTGATGTTCACGGTCGCGGGCATGGTTCCGTTCGTGCCGTATCTCTCGGGAATGGTGCCTGCGCCTTACGACCGCGCGACAAGCGTTCAGAAGTGCATTCGCACCAATGACATTGAAGAGGTTGGCAAGACCCCTCGGCACGGCACCTTCTTCCAGATGTGCGGCAACTTCTCGTTCGGTGATTATTTCAAGGACGGTGCAATTCGTTACGCCTGGGAGTTTCTCACCACTCCCGAGGCTGATGGCGGCCTCGGCTTCTCTGCAGATGACTTGTGGGTCACTGTCTATGAAGAAGACGACGAAGCCTTTGACCTTTGGTCGCAGCATTCGACCTTGCCTGCAGAGCGCATCCAGCGCCTCGGCAAAGAAACGAACTACTGGTCGACTGGCCAGCCTGGCCCCGCTGGCCCCTGCTCTGAGATCTTCTTCGACATGGGTCCCGAGTACGGCATCGATGGTGGCCCCGCGACCGATGACGATCGCTATGTTGAGATCTGGAACCTCGTCTTCATGGAGTACCAGGTCACTGATGTGAAGTCGAAGATTGACTTCACGATCGAGGGAGAACTCCCGAAGAAGAACATTGACACCGGCATGGGGCTCGAACGCGTTGCCTTCATTAAGCAGTGTGTTGAGAACATGTATGAGATCGACGAGGTCCGCCCAGTTCTCGACCGCGCGGCCGAGCTCGCAGGGAAGACCTACGGCGAGAATCAGGCTGATGACGTGCGCTTGCGCATCATCGCTGACCACGTTCGCTCATCACTCATGCTCATCGGCGACGGCGTGACGCCGTCAAATGAGGGTCGCGGCTACATTCTTCGTCGACTGCTCCGTCGCGTCATTCTCTCGATGCGGCTGCTGGGTGTGAACGGAACTTGCTTCGCTGAGCTCTTTGCTGCCTCACGCGATGCGATGGCAAGTTCTTATCCTGAGATCGCGGAGAACTATGACTTTATTTCCCGCGCGGCGCTTGCAGAGGAGAAGACCTTCTTGCGCACGCTCGCTTCAGGCATTGAAGTGCTAGACGAGGCTATTTCTTCGGCAAAGCAGGCAGGCGGGGTTGTGACGGGTGACGCTGCATTCCTCCTGCACGACACCAAGGGCTTCCCGATCGAGCTCACCCTTGAGCTTGCTGAAGAGGCTGGGGTTTCGGTTGACCGCGAGGTCTTCACGACTCTCATGACAGAGCAGCGCGAACGTGCGAAGGCTGACGCAAAGGCGAAGAAGGGCCAGCGCGCTGATCTTTCCGTGTACAAAGAATTGCGCGGTCTCGGCGAGACCAAGTTTGTCGGGTATGACGAACTGCAGCATGAGAGTCGCGTGCTCGGTATCGTCGTTGATGGCGAATCACGCCAGGAAGCGCGCGAGGGCGAAGTTGCAGAGGTAGTTCTCGGCGAGACCTCACTCTGGGCAGAGTCAGGCGGTCAGGACGCAGACCAGGGTCTTATCGTTGGTGACGGATTCGAAGCTGAGGTGCTCGACGTACAGAAGCCGGTGCCCGGTCTGATCGTGCATACCGTCCGGGTAAAGATTGGCGTGCTGAGCCTTGATGCGCGCGCAGAGAGCCGCGTTGATGCAAACTATCGCCGCGGGGCGACTCAGGCGCACTCCGCAACGCACATTGTGCATGCTGCCTTGCGTGATGTGCTCGGCCCGAACGCACACCAGGCTGGTTCATACAATAAGGCCGGCTATATGCGCCTTGACTTTACTCAGTCCGAGGCGCTTTCGAACGAGACGAAGAGCGAGATCGAAGAGATCTCGAATCTTGCGATCCGTTCGAACTACGAGGTTGTTACCCGTGAAATGGGGCTTGACGAGGCCAAGGCACTTGGCGCAATGGCTCTCTTCGGCGAGAAGTACGGCGATCGTGTACGCGTTGTTGATATCGGCGGTGCCTGGTCACGCGAGCTGTGCGCTGGTACCCATGTTGGAACCTCAGCAGAGGTGGGCATGATCAGCCTCGTGAGTGAAAGCTCAGTTGGGTCAACCAACCGTCGCATTGAGTCCCTCGTTGGCTTCGAAGCGTTCCAGAACTTCGCAGCAGAGCGTGCAATTGTGCAGCAGCTCAGCAGTGGACTCAAGGTTCCCCGTACCGAGCTCATCGCTCGTGTGCAGGAACTCGGTGTTCAGCTCAAAACCGCTGAGAAGAAGATTGCGTCGATGGAAGCAGCACAGCTCCAGCAGCGTGTGCCTGAACTCATCGCCGGCGCAGAAGACCTGAATGGTGTTCACGCTGTGCTCGTTTCGCTCGGTGCTGCTGCCGGTGGCGATGACTTGCGAGCGCTCGCGATCGATATTCGTGAACGACTCGGTAGCGATGCTGCCGTCGTCGTGCTTGCCGGTGAGGCAGGGGGCAAGCCTGTGCTTGTTGCGGCGACCAATGCTGCCGCCCGTGAGCGTGGCGTGAAGGCCGGTGACCTCGTCAAGCGTGGATCGCAGATTCTTGGCGGCGGCGGCGGCGGAAAGCCCGACATGGCTCAGGGCGGCGGCACCGACACGACGCAGGTTGCAGCTGCTCTCGCTGCGATCCGCGAAATGATCGGCGCGTAAGCGCGTGCGCACTGGAACACGACTCGGTATCGATGTCGGCAAGGCACGCATTGGCATTGCGCGCTGTGATCCGCACGGCATGCTCGCGACACCGGTCGAGACAGTGACTCGTGATCACGAGGGCACAGCTGACCTCACGCGTATCGGGGCCATTGCTGATGAACTCGACGTGATCGAGTTCGTCGTCGGCCTTCCTCTGAATATGCAAGGAAAAGCTACTCCGTCGACCGAGGATGCGCGAGAATTTGCACAGGCTATTGCGCGTATGCATCCTCAGCGCAGTGTTCGTTTGGTTGACGAGCGACTTTCGACAGTCACGGCTCAGGCGCAGCTGCACCAGACCGGGCGCAATACCAAGAAAAGCCGTTCGGTGATCGATCAAGCGGCAGCAGTGATTATCTTGCAGCAAGCGTTGGACGCAGAACGAGCACAAGATCGTGCCCCCGGAACCGCTGTCATGGCGGACGACTGAACTAAGGGACCCTGACGTGAATCGACGAACAAAGACTCAAGCCCGGAAGAAGCGTGCAGCTATTGTGTGGTCCATCGTGGCCGCCGTCGTTGTGCTACTTGGCGTTGGTGGTGGCATCGCCTGGGTGCAGTTTGGCGACCGTATCTCACTCGCGCTTGGCTGGACGACGAATGACTATGTCGGAGAAGGTTCCGGCGAGGTCACCGTGGTGATTCGATCGGGCGATGATGGCACCGATTTGGCGAATCAGCTTGCTGAACTTGACGTGGTAAAGACGCCCGAGGCGTTCATCTCTACGCTCGCTGCGCAAGATGAAGAGCCGATGTTCCATCCTGGTGCGTTCCAGTTGCGTTCACAGATGAGCGCGCAGGCTGCCCTCGACGCTCTGCTCGACCCCGCGAATGAACTTGACCTTCGCGTCACGATTCCTGAGGGAAAGACGGTTGAGCAGACTATTCGGATTATCTCTGAGCAGTCAACGGTCCCGCTCGAAGATATGCAGAAAGCAGTGGCAAACCTTGATGCGTTCGCGCTCCCTGCTGGAGTTGAGAGCCTTGAGGGGTGGCTCTTCCCTGCGACATACGAGTTTGAGATCGACACCACTGGTGAAGAAGCAGTACACCTGCTTTTCGATACCCAGCTTCAGGTGCTTGATGAGTTTGGCGTCGCTGAAGCTGATCGTGAGCGAGTGCTCACCATCGCGTCGATCGTGCAGCGCGAAGCTGGGCAGGTCGATGACTTTGGGAAGGTGTCACGTGTGATTGCGAACCGTCTCGAAAAAGACATGAAGCTCGAGATGGACTCGACCGCGCACTACGGTATTGGTGCGCACGAGGATGGCGATGTGTGGACCTCTGATGAGGCGCGTGCAGACCAGAACCCTTGGAACACATATGCGCACACCGGACTTCCTGTCGGCCCCATCGCCAACGCAGGTCGTGATGCGATCGCTGCAGCATTGATCCCAACGCCGGGGGACTGGGTCTACTTTGTGAACGCTCCAGGCAACGACGGAACGCTTGCATTCAACTCGACGCTTACGGCGCACGAAAAGTCTGTCGATGAATTCCGTGCTTGGTGTAACGCTACTCCCGACAGTGGGTGCTAGTTGAGCGGCGAAGCGAAGATCACCGCGGCTGATGCTGCGACTGAGTTTCTCGGCGTGGTTGGGTCGCCGATTTCACATTCGAAGTCACCAGACATTCACGCTGCGGCATATGCGGAGCTTGGGCTTGCCTGGCGCTACGGACGTGACGAGTTGCAAGCAGACGATCTTGCTGACTACCTTTCAGCACGCAGAAGCAACTGGCGGGGTCTTTCGCTGACGATGCCGTTGAAGGAAGAAGCTTTTGCTCTCGCTTCGCTTCGAGATCCCGTCGCCGAAGAAAGTGGCGTGGTGAACACGCTCTTGCGGCTTGATAGCGAGAAACAGCCATGGGCAGGTTTCAATACCGATGTTCCTGGACTTGCGGCAGCGATCAAAAACGCCGGACTTGAAGCCTCGCAGACACTCATTCTTGGCTCTGGGGCGACCGCTGTTTCGGCGGTGCTCGCCGCTCGTAAGTTGGGCGCAAAGACTGTGCATGTTCTCGCGCGCAATGCTGATGCCGTGCAAAGCTTGGTGGAACGGTTCGATGGTTCTATAGAGCCAGGTAGCACGTTGCCAATGACTGTGCGGGCTGTGACGGCCAACGGGGCAACCCGCGGTGCGCTGTCGTTGACGGAGGCGAGTGAGCGCGACGCCGAGCTGACAATGACCACTCTGGTGGTCTCGACGCTTCCTTCCCATGCAGCAGCAGAACTTGCGGTGCCGAAGGCGCTTGCAGGTACTCCGTTGTTTGATGTGGCATATGATCCTTGGCCTTCTGCGCTTGCGAGTGCCTGGATTGATGCCGGCGGAGTCGCGTACCCAGGAGTGGCTATGCTCGTTGAGCAAGCACTGTTACAGGTGCGAATTTTCGTCAATGGTGATCCGAACTTCCCGGTGGAGAGTGAAGATCGGGTGTACGCAGCAATGCGCCAGGCTGCTGGTCTCGGCGCACCTGACGTTCAGAATGTGGAAAGATAGGGCTTATGCTTCGCTGGCTTACTGCAGGGGAATCTCACGGCCCTGAACTCATCGCAATGATCGAGGGGATGCCCGCTGGCGTCCCCATTTCCCTTGACGCGATCCGTGAGGATCTCGCACGTCGCAAGCTCGGCTATGGCCGTGGCTCGCGAATGAAGTTCGAGCAGGACGAACTCAACATCTCTGGCGGCGTGGTGCAAGGTGTCACCATTGGTGGCCCCATCGCGATTCGTGTCGGAAACACTGAGTGGCCTAAGTGGACTGAGGTCATGTCAGCTGAGAAGACTGACCTCTCGGAGAAGTCACGTGGTCGCGGTGCTCCGCTGACACGTCCGCGGCCCGGTCACGCAGACCTTGTTGGAATGCAGAAATATGGCTTTGACGAGTCACGGCCCGTCCTTGAGCGTGCGAGTGCCCGTGAAACCGCGGCACGTGTCGCACTTGGTGCGGTTGCGCGTTCATTCCTTGGCGAGTTGGGTATTACGCTCGTCAGCCACACGATCTCGATGGGGACGGTCGAGGTGCCTGCGGGTTCGCCGCTGCCTCGCCCCTCGGATGTCGATGCGCTTGATGCTGATCCGCTGCGTTGCTTCCACGCAGAGACCAGCGCGCGCATGGTTGACGAAGTTGACGATACGAAGAAGTCAGGCGATACGCTCGGCGGCATCGTTGAGGTGCTCGTGTACGGTCTTCCCGCTGGTCTCGGCTCGTACGTGCACTGGGATCGTCGCCTGGACTCACGTCTCGCAGGCGCTTTGATGGGTATTCAAGCGATCAAGGGTGTTGAGGTTGGCGACGGCTTCGAGACGACTCGCCGCCGCGGCTCGGTCGCGCATGACGAGTTGCACCTCAACGACGGCCAGATCGTTCGCAACACCGGTCGTGCCGGTGGTATTGAGGGGGGCATGACCACAGGTCAGGTACTCCGCGTTCGCGCAGGCATGAAGCCAATTGCGACCGTTCCCCATGCGCTCCCGACGATTGATACCGCAACTGGTGAAGAGGCGAAGGCCCACCATCAGCGCAGCGATGTCACCGCGGTTCCTGCTGCGGGTGTGGTTGCTGAAGCAATGACCGCGCTGGTGATTGCTGATGCGGTAGTCGAAAAGTTCGGCGGCGACAGCGTCGCGGAAACCAAACGCAATCTGCAGGCGTACCTTGCCGCGATTCCTGAACAGCTGAACACAGCGATCGAGTCGTGAGCGGATCGCGGCGCGCTGCACGACCTGCTGGTCCGCCCAGCGCAGTTGCCGAAGAGCGGCCGAAGCCGTCACCGCCCGTACAGCGAGCGATGACGGCTCCGATCGCGGTGCCTACGCGTCAGGCAGTGCAGGCGACGAAAACCGCTCACGTTCGAGGCGCTGAGGCAGAGAGCGCACAATCTGCGACGGGTAAGCCAAACCCTCGTCGTCGCCGCAGGCGCGGAGGCGGGAAGCGCCTGCCAGACCGCGCAATTGTCTTCGTCGGCCCAATGGCTGCCGGGAAGACGAGTCTTGGCAAGCGAGTTGCGCGAGATTTGGGGATTCCCTTTGTCGATAGCGACGCTGTCTTCGTTCGGAAGTACGGCGTCATTACCGAGTTCTTTGCTGAGCATGGTGAAGCGGAGTTCCGCCGCATCGAGGCAGAAATCATCGCGGCTGAGCTCGCTGAGTCAGGAACAAAGGTTCTCGCACTGGGTGGAGGCGCGGTGCTCACGGCATCTACTCGCGAGTTGCTGTTGGAACACCCCACAATTCTGCTGATGACCACCCAGGAGGCGGTGCTTCGCACGGCGAACTTGTCCCGTCGGCCGCTCTTGCGCGATGACCCCAATGCCTGGGGGAGAATTCTTGAGGAACGCAAGCCGTTGTATCAAGAGGTCTCGCAGGTCACCTTTAGAACTGACCGTGCCACTAAGGAGCAGTTGTCTCGCCGTGTGACCCAGTGGGTGCGCGGCTATGCGCGTAAGCAGCAGGCCAATGCGGCCGAAGCAGGCGCGGCGCAGCCGGAACACGTACCTGAGCAGCAGACGCAGCTCACACATTCGCAACGTGTCGCCGCGAAGAACGCGAACGCTCGCAGTGGTGGTTCGCGCGCGGCCGCACGACGTAGAGCGGCGCGCAATAGCGCCGCAAAGAACTCACAGCCTAGGAGTGAAGCATGACCGCCGAGCCAACCATTATCCGCGTCACCGGAGAGACTTCGTACGAGGTCACCGTTGGTCGCGGGGTGCTTGACCGAGTACCGGAGGCACTGGGTGATCGTGTGGCAAAGGTGCTTATCGTGCACACGTCGACCGTTGGTCGGCTTGCAGAGAACTTGCGCAACGATCTTGCTGAGAAGTACGAGCAGGTGCTCCTTGCAGAGGTACCTGACGCAGAGTCCGCAAAGCGCGTTGAAGTTGCAGCATTCATCTGGGGCATCTTGGGCCAGGCTGATTTCACGCGCACTGATGCCATCATCGGTCTTGGCGGTGGCGCAGTTACTGACCTCGCTGGATTCGTCGCGGCGACGTGGCTTCGTGGTGTTCCGCTTGTTCACATTCCCACCACGGTGCTTGGAATGGTTGACGCCTCAGTTGGCGGGAAGACTGGCATCAACACGGCAGAGGGGAAGAACCTCGTGGGTGCGTTCTACGCGCCGCAAGCCGTGATCTGCGACCTCGAGTTGCTTGACACTTTGCCGCACAATGAGATTCTTGCCGGATTTGCTGAGGTCGCGAAGTGCGGCTTCATCGCAGAGCCAGAGATTCTTGACATCATCGAGGCAGACGTTGCGCAGGCGACCTCACCGAAGACCCCGGAATTTCAGCGCGTTGTCGAACTCGCAATTGGCGTCAAGGCGCAGGTTGTCTCAGAAGACTTCAAAGAATCAGGTCTGCGCGAAATCTTGAATTACGGTCACACGCTCGGGCATGCGATTGAACATGCTGAGCGCTACCAGTGGCGTCACGGCGTGGCAATCTCGATTGGCATGATGTACGCGGCAGAACTTGGCCGCATGGCAGGCGCACTGTCTGATGCTGACGTTGAACGTCACAAGCGCGTGCTTTCGCTGCTGTCACTTCCGCTCTCATACCCGGCCGGTCGTTGGCCTGGGCTTCTTGAAGCTATGCAGCGTGACAAGAAGGCCCGCGCGGGCATGCTGCGATTCATCGTGCTCGACGAGATCGGAAAGCCGCGAGTCCTTGCAGGGACTGACGCCTCGATGCTGCAGTTTGCCTACCAGGAGATCGCGAACTAGCCACGATCGACCATGTGCGCTTAGGAGGCCAGGGGTTGCGGTGTTTCCCGCGTGAACCCCTGGCTTTCGAGTATCAGGGTGAGGACCTGGCGGTCGCCGGTGTGCATGACACCTTCGACGAACCGGTAGAGTGCGTGTGCGAGTGAGACTCGACCACCGCTCCCAGCGGTCTTACGTAGGATCGCGACAAGCGTGCGCGGTGCGAGTACCGCCTCTTCGAGACCAGGACGGCCATCGATTTCGCGTTCAGTTGAGACGAAATCGCCAAATCCTTCTCCGGTTGCGCCCGCGAATACCTGCTGGCTAATGAACGCGACGCGACAGACACGTTCGAGCTCGGCGGCGCTGAACGGAACGTTCCCTCGGGAGTCTGCTGTGGCTGCTGCAGCAAGGAGCGCATTCTCGGTGGGCGGATCGACGAAGCGATTTCCCGTATCTGGATAGTGCACTCTGTACGTGTTGGCGCCAAAACGGTTGACAAGCTCGGCGCTCAGGCGGTCGATGCCGCGGTAGCGGTGCGGGGTCTGTTCATTCGCCGTTGCGAGGATCGCGAAGCCATGCGTGATGTCGATGGTGCGGCCACCGTCCTCCTGCACCGCGAAAGTATCGCCTGGGCGCAACTGCAAGATGCGGTTGAGTCGCTTGAGGAACTCAGGGGGCATCGCGTTGACTTCGTCCAGAATGAGGGGCGAGCCGTTCACCATTGCCCGCAGTAGGGGGCCTGGGACGAAGCGGCTAACGGTTGCGCCCTGTTCGGCGTGCAATTCGTGAGCGCCAATGAGTTGTGCGCTGGTGATGTCACCGTAGCCAGAGATGAGCTCTGGCTCAGCGCCGAGTTCCCTGCGTGAGAGGTATTCAGCGAGCGCGGTCTTTGCGCCACCGGTTTCACCGATCAGGAGGAGCGGTTCACCTCGGAGCAGCGCTGGGACGGACTCCTCGATAATGTTGCGCATCTGTCCAGTGAGGAGGAGACCTGCATCGAGCTCTTGTTTTGCTTGACGTATGCGTAGTGTTGTGAGGGCTGCAGCTACGCGATCGCGCACCTCTGCGTTGGTGATCTGCGCGTGCCAGGCTGGTGCATCTGAGATGCTGCCGAGAAGTTCTTCCCGCCTGGCTTCTTCTGCTCGGATGAGCCCTCGATGTTCTCGCGCAGCAAGCGCTGAGACTTCTGCCGCTTGGTGACGTATCTCTTTGCGGTGACGTTCGTCTTGACGCGCCTGTACGACGATTCGTAGCGCATGTGCCCGCGTATCGAACTCGTCATCGATGAGTGACTTGTGTGCCGGGTTCTTTACGAGTGTGTTCCACCGTGCGTTGAGATCAGCGAGTGCTGCATCTAGGAAGGTGGAACGCTCAGCGGTTCCATCGTTGCCCTGCCGCTTGGCAATTGCGCGAAGCAGCTCGCGCCGCTCGTCGCGAATCTCGAAGGCTTCGAGGAGGACGGGGTGAGCGGCGGGGGAGAGCATATCGTCACGCTATCACTCCGCTGCGGCTTCTCGCGAGGATCGCTAGGGTGGAGCTATGTCGTATGGCTCAGAGGAATCCCTCGCACAGTTCCGCGTGCGCCTGACTGCCGCAGCGGCGCTTGCTGGAGTCGCCGTCGACGTGATTGAGGGTGAGGACTGGCAAGTTCTTGACGGCCGCGTGCTCGTTGGGAGCGGTTGGTTCGCGTCTCGTGGAATTTCGGAAGAGCAGGCCATTCCACTCGCGCTCCTGTTCATCTGGGAATCCGTGCGTGAGCTTCAGCAAGCGCGCATTCGCAGTCGACGTCGACTCTCGATGAGCGCACGTCGCCCCGAGTGTGAACCGCTGCTGGCTGGCGTGATCCGCGCTCTGTCAACCGCAGAACTCAACCTGGCCTTCCCTGCGTTCCGTGGTCCGCTTTCGCGCGCACTTCACGCACTTGCGCCAACGCAACCTCTCGAACTACCGCGGCATCTGCAGTTTGTTGCTGGCTGCGTTCAGCATGTTGCCGGAGCTGAACTTGCTCCGGTTGATCCAGAAGTGTCACGCGAGCTTGCGTTGCTGACAGCTGGCCCAGATTTGCTCCGGCTTGCGGCGAACCCTGCTGCAGGCGAGCTTGAACGGTTTGAGCGCGTGTTGGCGGTGACGCTGCCAGCCTACGATCGTTTGTTGCGGCGTGATGCAGCAGACCGTGGACTTGGCGCATCCGGAGATCTTGAAGCCGCATCACCGGATTCAGAAAGTGAGGAATCCGGTCTGGAAACCGGCGCCTCGGATGGCCAGGGTGAAGCGGAACGTGAGACCGAGGGGGCAACCGGTACGGCAGGTGAGAGCGAAGTCGCTCGAGCGGGCGATCGTCCAGAGGATGCCGAGGGCTCTGACCTGTTTGCTGCGGAGCAGGCGGGATTTGTCCGTACGGTCCTCTCAACACCGCTACCAGCGCAAGGTGCGTGGATGGACGGCGTCGAAATCCCCGAGATCGAACGTGACGCATCCTCGTCGCACGAAGTGAGTGAGACACCCGGTGGGCAGGGACCTGCAGCGCGACTCATGATTTCACACGCGAACTACCGTGAGCGTCTTGACGCCCAGCGTGAGGCTGTTGAACGCGTGCGAGCTGTGTGGGCGCGGATCATTGCGGAACGCGTTGGTGCTCACCGGTCGCTTTCTCGCCGCGTGGAAGCCGAAGGGGATCTGCTCGACCACAATTCGTTGGTGAGTGCAGTGACCGAGGCAATGTCTGGTGTGCGTCAGCCGCGAGCCTTCCGCTCGCCTGAAACGCGTCCGAAGCGTTCATCCAGAGCGGGCAGCACCGACTATGTGTTGTTGATCGATCGCTCGGCCTCGATGCAGGGCGCGACAGCCGAAGCCGCTGCTGATGCTGCACTCATCGTGCTTGAAGCGCTCGCTGGTGTCGAGCGCGACATTGCGCACGAAGAAGCACAGCTTGGGATTGATCTTGAATTGAGCATTCGCACGGCGCTTGTGCTGTTTGACGCGGAGCCGATCGTCATTAAGCCGCTCGCTGGCGCTCTCGACGAAGGGATGCGGGAGCGCATGTTCGGCGAGATTCGCACCCCGCGAGGCTCAACAAATGATGCGGCTGCACTGCGTGCCGCGGCGCGAGAGCTCCGGCTCGTTGGGGGCTCAGCTGATGGCATTGCTCGAAAGCGTGTCGTGATTGTCGTGGGTGACGGTGGCACGAACGATGCGGGAGCTGCGGCGGCTGAGATCCGCCATCTTCGGTCGCTTGGGGTGAGCGTGCTTGGCGTCGGGATCGGCTCTTCCGATCTCGCACTCAGGTACGCGCCTGACGGGCACACTGTCCGCAGGCTCGATGAGCTCGCACCTGCACTTGAGCAACTCGTCGAGAACGCAGGACTCACGCAAGTATGACCATGCGCGGTATGGTTCAGAACGAAAAGAAATGGGAGTGAAGATGAGCGATGAGCTTCAGCTGGCACGGCTGCTGTTCCCTGCCCTCGTGAGTGAACTCGATGACGCGTTTGCGGTGCATGCCACAGAGCCAACCCTCGCCGACACTGCTGATGCGGCCATTGCTGCTGCCGTGCAACAGTTCCACGACACCGAACTCGGACGCACTGGGTTTGATGCGTTTGAGGTGCCTGGGCGTAATGGCGACATCTCAACCAAGGTCGCGGTCGCGTTCGATGAAGTTCGTCGCATTATGACGTGGATCGGCGGCGACGTTCCAGAGCCTGAAGCGTTTGTCGCTGCTGGGGTTGACGCTGGCAAGCTCGGGACTGCGCTCGCTGGGAATTCAGACCTGGCAATCGTGCCTGCCCCACACGGTATTGGTGCAGAAGGCTGGCGAAGCCTATTTCGTGCCGCAGCACGGCAGCCCGGCAGCCAGCTTTCGCTTGCAGACCCACTCGTGCTTGCTGAAGAAATTGCGTTGTCTTTCCCGGTCCTCGATGAGGTGCCAGAGGGAGTTGTTCGCGTACCGATTGATGCAGCAGGCGAATCCAAGGTGTACTGGACGCTTCGTGCTATTCCGTCGGGTGCCGCGCCAGCTGTGCTCGGATTGAGTCACTTGCATGGCCCGCACTTGACGATTGCAGAGATGCTCATGTTGCAACTCATGAGGCTGACTCGCGGAGCGGATCCACTTGATGCGCGATCGTTCACCTGGCTTGATGGTGTGCTCACTGATGGGCGATTTGCTGCCCGTCACGTATTCGATGCGGGGGAACGAAACGTTCGGGTGACGAGTCGAGAAGTTGGAAATCAGGGTCCGCATTTGGGGGCCCGTCCGCCCGTGGGGTAGGTGACACCCTGGAATAAAACGTTCAGGCAAAAACGTGTTTGCCTGTGTAGACTGAATCGTCGCAAATTTGCGCTCGTACTTTATAGAATCCGGAGAATAACTGGTATGGCAACCTCGAACGACATCAAGAACGGCACCGTCATCAAGGAGAACGGTCAGCTGTGGAGCGTAGTTGAGTTCCAGCACGTTAAGCCGGGCAAGGGTGGCGCATTCGTCCGCACCAAGCAGAAGAACGTCGTGTCGGGCAAGATCATCGACAAGACGTACAACGCTGGTGCAAAGATTGAAACCGCGAACGTTGACCGTCGTGACTTCCAGTACCTCTACCAGGACGGTGCTGACTTCGTATTCATGGACAAGACTGATTACGATCAGATCAACGTTTCGGCCGCTGTTGTTGGCGACGCTTCGAAGTACATGCTTGAGAACCAGGATGCGCAGATTGCGCTCCACGAGGGTGAGCCCCTCTACGTTGAGCTTCCAGCTTCGGTAGTTTTGGAGATCACCTACACCGAGCCTGGCCTGCAGGGCGACCGCTCGACCGGTGGCACCAAGTCGGCAACGGTTGAGACCGGCGCTGAGATTCAGGTCCCGCTGTTCCTCGAGACCGGCACTCGCGTCAAGGTTGATACCCGCACGGGTGACTACCTCGGTCGCGTGAACGACTAAGCGCCGTTGTCAGCCCGTACTAAGGCGCGCAAGCGCGCGCTTGACATGTTGTTCCAGGCCGACGTGCTTGGTGTGCCTCTCTCCGAGGTGCTCACCGCAGAGGCGCGTCGCGCGGCAGGTGAGCCTGACCGTGCGGCCTCGTGGGTCTACGCCCGTGAGATTATCGACGGGGTCTCGGATCACCGTGACCAGATCGACGATCTTATTTCGACGTATGCCCAGGGGTGGACGATCGAACGCATGCCGAACGTGGACCGTGCGGTCCTGCGTCTTGCTGCTTGGGAGATCCTCCATAATCCAGAGGTGCCAACTGCGGTAGCTATTGATGAAGCAATTGAGCTCGTAAAGAACTACTCAACTGATGATTCGAGCCGCTTCGTGAACGGCGTCCTTGGCAAGATCGCGGATCACGCCAACGCATAATTCCAGCGTGAAACCCCCATGTCCCTCAGTGAGGGAGGTGGGGTTTTTGCGTATCTGCGGAGCGAGGCAGGCACCTGCTGGAGGGCAGCGGACACCCCGCCGCCGCCAGACGTTCGCGGAAGCCGTCTGAAAGTGCGATAGGCTAAAGGTTGTTTGTAGCACTTCTTTAAAACCGTCCAGTGAGGCGGAGAAGGGGGGCGAAGCGTGGGAGCGATTACGGTACTCGAAAGAGCCGAGATTTCGCGGGCGCTCACCCGTATCTCGCACGAGATCATCGAAGCCAACCGCGGCGTCGAGAATCTTGTCATTGTCGGCATCCCCACGCGTGGTACCACCCTCGCCCACCGGATCGCCGCCCGCATCGAAGAGATCGAAGGCACGCCAATTGAAGTTGGCATTCTCGATGTGACGATGTACCGAGATGATCTCGCAAACCATCCGACGCGAACCCCGCAGCCAACGGTAATGCCAGCTGAAGGGATCGACAATGTCACCGTGGTGCTTGTCGACGATGTCCTCTATTCAGGACGCACCGTTCGTGCTGCACTCGATGCGCTGAACGACCACGGTCGGCCAAAGGCAGTTCGCCTTGCGGCCCTCATTGATCGAGGTCATCGCGAGTTGCCGATCCGCGCCGACTACATCGGTAAGAATCTGCCAAGCGCAAAACACGAACGAATTTCCGTGCGACTCGAAGAGCTTGACGGCGTTGATGAAGTCACGATTTCTTCTGGTGAGTCTGCAGCAGCTCAGGAAGTGCAAGCATGAGACATCTCCTCGACACGAAGACACTGACTCGTGATGAGGTGCTCCTCATTCTCGACACTGCCGAAGACATGGCGGCGACACAGCAGCGTGAGGTGAAAAAGCTTCCTACGCTGCGAGGGAAAACCGTTGTCAACCTCTTCTTCGAAGACTCAACTCGCACGCGCATTAGCTTTGAGGCTGCCGCAAAGCGTCTGAGTGCTGACGTCATCAACTTCAGCGCCAAGGGTTCCTCGGTCTCGAAGGGCGAGTCTCTGAAAGACACCGCGCAGACGCTCCAAGCAATTGGCGCGGATGGCGTCGTAATCCGCCATCCAGCGTCTGGTGCACCCAATACGCTCGCGAACAGTGGGTGGATCAACGCAGGCGTGTTGAATGCCGGCGACGGTACCCACGCGCATCCGACGCAGGCATTGCTGGACGCCTTTACGATGCGTCGCCGTATTCACGGTGAGGCGAGCCGTGGTCGCGACCTCGAGGGGGTCAGCGTTGTCATCGTTGGCGACATTTCCCACTCGCGAGTGGCGCGTTCAAACCTCTGGTTGTTGAACATTCTCGGCGCAAAGGTCAGCTTCGTCGCTCCCGAAACCTTGATTCCATTCGGCGCGCGCACGTGGCCTGTGAGCATCTACCACGACCTTGATGAGGCGCTTCGTGTCGAGCGCCCTGACGTGGTCATGATGCTGCGAATTCAGACTGAGCGCATGCACGCAGCCTTCTTCCCGAACGAGCGTGAATACGCGCGCAACTGGGGTCTTGATGACCGCAGGCTGCAGCTCCTCACTGACGAGGCAATCATCATGCACCCCGGCCCGATGAACCGCGGCCTTGAGATTTCATCGGCGGCTGCCGACTCACCCCGCTCCACCGTGCTCGAACAGGTCGCCAACGGCGTATCGGTTCGCATGGCGGCGCTGTACCTGCTGCTTTCAGGCGAACGAGGAGATGCCTAATGACTGAAAACCCCGACATTCTTATCCGCGGTGCGCGACTCGCTACTGCGCTCACTGAGCGTGGCGCGGACGTCAGCGCTGCGCCTGCTGTCGACCTGCGGGTTTCTGGCGGCCGAATCGTGGAGCGCGTGGCACAGGCAGACGGTGGGCTCGTGGCGCGAGCGGGCGAGCGAGTCATTGAAGCTGACGGTCTCGTCGCCTTCACCGGTTTTGTTGATCTGCACACGCATCTGCGAGAGCCAGGTTTTGAGCAGTCAGAGACGGTACTCACCGGTTCGCGTGCTGCCGCAGCTGGCGGCTTCACGAGCATTTTTGCCATGGCAAACACGATGCCAGTGCAAGACACCGCCGGTGTCGTCGAGCAGGTGCAGGCGCTCGGTGATGCAGCTGGCTACGCAACGGTTCGACCTATTGGTGCGGTGACCGAAGACCTCGCAGGCGAGCGCCTGAGTGAGATCGGTGCGATGGCGAAGTCACGGGCAGCGGTTCGGGTGTTCTCGGACGACGGCAAGTGCGTCCATGATCCGCTACTCATGCGTCGAGCGCTTGAGTACGTAAAGACGTTCGACGGTGTGATCGCTCAGCACGCTCAGGATCCCCGCCTCACCGAGGGGTCGCAGATGAACGAGGGCGTGCTTTCAAGCGAACTCGGACTCAAGGGTTGGCCCGCAGTCGCCGAAGAATCGATCATCGCGCGCGACGTGCTGCTGGCAGAACACATCGGTGCACGCCTGCACATTTGCCACCTGTCGACCGCAGGCTCTGTTGAGGTGATTCGTTGGGCAAAGGGGCGCGGTATTCAGGTGACCGCTGAGGTTACGCCGCATCACCTCATCCTGACGGAAGAGACCGCACGAACGTTTGACGCTCGGTACAAGGTCAACCCGCCGCTTCGTCGCGACAGTGACGTACGGGCATTGCGTCAGGCTGTTGCAGAGGGACTCATCGACATCGTCGCAACTGACCATGCGCCGCACCCCGTTGAGATGAAAGACTGCGAGTGGGACCAGGCAGCATTCGGCATGGTCGGCCTGGAGTCGGCATTCCCGATCGTGCTCCACACCCTCATCAACGACGGCAATGCGAGCTGGGCAGAGGTCCAGGAATTGCTGTCACAGCGTCCCGCACGAATCGGGCGACTCGAAGGTCACCCGACCGAGCTTGAGCCCGGTCAGCCTGCCGATATTACGCTGGTCGACCCGACTGGCGTGAGCACATTCGATACCGGCCGCCTGGAAGGTCTGAGCATTAACTCTCCCTTCCTTGGTATGGAGTTGCCTGGCCGCGTGCACACCACGATTCGTCGCGGTTATGAGACTTTGACGGATGGTGCGCTCGTCGACGTTGACACCGTCTCGGCTGCTGCACGAAATATCGAGGTGAAGACCGCATGAGCCCGTTGCAGTACGTCTTGGTGATGGCCGCGATTGCGGTGCTCGCGGTTGGTGCAATGCTGCTTGGCTGGCGTGCACGATTTCGACGGAGCACTGAAAATGCAGTCGAAATTGCAGAGCTGACGGGCGAACTCATCGACCAGCTTGAAGACGTGAGCTACGTCTCCACGACGCCGGTAGGTCAGCCGTTTGACCGTGTAGCGCTGAAGGGCCTCACCTACCGCGGGAAGGCGGATCTCGAGATCCGCGCTGATGGAGTGCGGATCACCGTCACGGGTGAACCGGCTTTAACCATCGCAGGCGATCGCGTGCAGGGCTTTGCAGAGGCTGCTGCCCGAGCAGGCAAAGCAGTTGAGCCCGGCGGGCTCTCACTGATCGTGTGGCGCTCCGCAACTGCAGAAGACCAGTTGCTTGAAACTACTTTCCGGTTTGCTGGCGTGCAGATCCGTGATCGATTCGAGGCGGCAATTGCTCGTCTTGTTGAAATCAATGAAAACGCCGCAGCGCAGAACCACAGCTTGAATACACCCATGAACCAGGAGGACGCGTGACCGCGACAAATAACGAAGTATCGGTGCCACCGGCATCTGCCAAGGCTGAGGGCGCGGCAGTGCTCGTGCTTGAGGATGGCGCTCGTTACGAGGGTCGCGCATACGGCTCGACCGGCCAGGCGCTCGGTGCGATGGCTTACACCTCAGTGATTGTCGGCTACCAGGAAGTGCTGACCGACGCCGCGAACGCGGGCAAGATCGTCCTGTTTGCAGCTCCCCACGCAGGCATTACCGGCGCGAATGATAAGGACGCTCAGGCGGATTCGATTCTCGCGTCTGGTCTCATTGTGCGTGATCCTTCGCGCCGCGCATCGAATTACCGTGCGACGCGCACGCTCGACGAGGAGCTCGTTGACAACGGCACCGTCGGGATCTCGGGTGTTGATACCCGCGCGCTGAGCCGTCTCGTGCAAGGCGGCAAGGAAATTCGCTGCGGCATCTTCTCGGGCGCAGCGCTCGAACTTTCGAATGACGAACAGCTGGCACTCGTGACCGGCGCAACCACTGGAGAGGCGAACTAATGCCCAAGCGCCAAGACATTAACTCAGTTCTCGTCATCGGCTCTGGCCCGATTGTTATCGGTCAGGCGTGCGAGTTTGACTACTCAGGCACCCAGGCGTGCCGCGTGCTTCGCGAAGAGGGTGTTCGCGTGATCCTCGTGAACTCGAACCCTGCAACGATCATGACCGATCCTGACTTCGCTGATGCGACGTACGTTGAGCCGATTACTTCTGAGGTCATCGAGTCGATCATCATCAAAGAAAAGCCCGACGCTATCCTCGCGACGCTCGGTGGCCAGACCGCGCTGAACGCGGCGATGGAGCTTGACGCAAAGGGCATTCTTGAGAAGCACAATGTCGAGCTCATCGGTGTGAACATTGATGCAATTGAGCGTGGTGAGGATCGTCAGATCTTCAAGGAGCTCGTGCTTGAGTGTGGTGCTGATGTTGCTCGCTCGCACATTGCGAACACGCTTGAAGAGGCGAAGGAATTCGCGAAGGATCTCGGCTACCCGCTCGTCGTTCGTCCGTCGTTCACGATGGGTGGCCTGGGCTCGGGTTTCGCGTACACCGAGGAAGACCTGGTTCGTATTGCTGGCGATGGCCTGCACTACAGCCCGACCAGCGAGGTGCTTCTCGAAGAGTCGATCCTTGGTTGGAAGGAATTCGAGTTCGAGCTCGTTCGTGACCCAAGCGACAACATCGTTGTGGTCTGCTCGATCGAAAACTTTGACCCGGTAGGCGTGCACACCGGCGACGCGATTACGCTTGCCCCCGCACTCACGCTCACCGCGCCCGAGTACGAAAAGATGGTCGACATCTCGAAGCAGATCATCCGTAAGGTTGGCGTCGAGACCGGTGGCTGCAACATTCAGCTTGCACAGGACCCGAAGACCGGGCGCATCATCGTCATCGAGATGAACCCTCGCGTCTCGCGTTCGTCGGCACTCGCGTCGAAGGCAACTGGTTACCCGATTGCAAAGATCACCGCGAAGCTCGCACTCGGCTACCACCTGCCCGAGATCGACAACGACATCACGGGTGTGACCAACGCCAACGTTGACCCAGCCGTTGACTACGTTGTCGTGAAGGTACCTCGTTTCGCGTTTGAGAAGTTCCCGGCTGCGGATGACACGCTCACTACGACCATGAAGTCGGTCGGCGAAGCCATGGCAATCGGCCGCAACTTCTCGACCGCGCTGCAGAAGGCACTCCGTTCACTCGAGAAGCGTGGCACTTCGTTCCACTGGGGTGAAGACACCCGTTCGCTAGAGTCGCTCCTTGAAGGCATGGCTCGTCCGACCGACGGCCGTATCGTCGATATCCAGCAGGCGCTCCGCAAGGGGGCAACGATCGAACAGATCAACGCCGCGACCGATATTGATCCTTGGTTCGTCGACCAGATCGTGCTCATCAACGAGGTTGCGGATCGCGTAGCAGCTGCAACGCAGCTTTCCGCTGATGTGCTTGCAGAAGCAAAGGACCACGGGTTCTCGGACGTACAGATCGCGCAGCTGCGCGGTTCGAGCGAGTCAGAGGTACGCGGCCTCCGCCACGGCCTCGGCTTGCGCCCCGTGTACAAGGCGGTTGATACCTGCTCGGCTGAGTACTCGACCACCGTGCCGTACCTTTACTCCTCGTATGACTTTGAGAACGAGGCGCAGCCCTCAGATCGCAAGAAGGTCATCATTCTCGGCTCAGGTCCGAACCGTATCGGTCAGGGCGTCGAGTTTGATTACTCGTGCGTGCACGCGTCGTTCGCGCTGGCTGAAGCTGGCTACGAGACCGTCATGATCAACTGCAACCCCGAGACTGTCTCGACGGACTATGACACCTCTGACCGTCTCTACTTTGAGCCGCTCACGCTTGAGGACGTGCTCGAGGTCATCCACGCTGAGCAGGCATCGGGCGAGCTGGTTGGCGTCGTCGTTCAGCTCGGCGGCCAGACCGCTCTTGGTCTTGCGCAACCACTCAAGGACTCGGGTATCCCGATCCTCGGCACTACCCCTGAGGCGATTGATCTTGCTGAAGAGCGTGGCGCATTCTCCAACATTCTTGACAAGGCTGGCCTGCTCGCACCGCGCAACGGCACTGCTATTGACAAGGAAGGCGCGATCCGCGTCGCAGAAGAGATCGGTTACCCCGTTCTCGTGCGTCCGTCGTTCGTGCTTGGCGGCCGTGGCATGGAGATCGTGTACGACACCGAGTCGCTGCACGGCTACTTCGAGCGCATCGCTGGCCATGCACTGGTCGGCCCCGGCCACCCGCTCCTCGTGGATCGCTTCCTCGACGACGCAATCGAGATCGACGTTGACGCAATCTTCGACGGTGAGCAGCTCTACGTTGGCGGCATCATGGAGCACATCGAGGAAGCCGGAGTTCACTCGGGCGACTCGAGCTGCACCCTGCCTCCCATCACGCTCGGTCACGACCAGATCGCACGAGTGCGCGAGGCAACCCGCGGTATTGCAGAGGGCATCGGCGTTCGTGGTCTGCTGAACGTACAGTTCGCGATCGGCCAGGGTGTGCTCTACGTGCTCGAGGCAAACCCCCGCGCGTCGCGTACCGTTCCCTTCGTGTCGAAGGCGCTCGGTATTCCGCTCGCGAAGGCGGCATCGCGCGTCATGGCTGGTGAGTCGATCCAGTCGCTCATTGACTCGGGCCTGCTGCCTGAGCGTGATGGCTCGCGCACCCCGATCGATGCGCCGATCGCCGTGAAGGAAGCCGTGCTTCCCTTCAAGCGCTTCCGCACCAACGAGGGCCTGGTCGTTGACTCGCTCCTCGGCCCTGAGATGCGTTCGACCGGTGAGGTCATGGGCATGGACCGCGACTTCCCAACCGCGTTCGCAAAGAGCCAGTCGGCCGCAGGGAGCGAACTTGCAACCTCGGGTACCGTCTTCCTGTCGGTGGCGGATCGCGACAAGCGCTCTATCGTGCTCCCAGCACTGCGCCTGCAGGAGCTTGGCTACCGGATCCTCGCTACCCAGGGCACCTCGGTTGTCCTGGCTCGCAATGGCATCACTTCTGAGGTCGTTCGTAAGAACTCGGCATCGGCTGACGGTGAGACGATCGTCGACCTCATCAATAACAATGCTGTTGACATGATCATCAACACGCCTTCGGGAAGTTCGGCTCGTGCAGACGGGTATGAGATCCGCGCGGCTGCCGTAGCAGCTGGCAAGCCGATCTTCACCACTGTGTCGGAGCTTTCAGCTGCGGTTGGAGCGATCTCGGCTCAGAAGACTGGCTTCGATGTGAAGTCGCTCCAGGAGTACGAACTCGATCGTGTTGCTGCGCGTCAGGCCTCAGCTTGAGCGCGTTGACGTTTGGTGACCGGCTCGCTGCGGAGTTCGTAGCGGGCCGGCACCTGTGTGCCGGAATTGATCCACACGTGGGTCTTCTCGCAGACTGGGATCTCGCCGATGACGCGGCAGGCGCTGAGCGGATGGGCCGTGACGTTGTCGCGGCCGCCGCTGGCGTCGCCGCATGTGTGAAGCCCCAGATCGCGTTCTTTGAACGTTTCGGCTCGGCTGGATTCGTTGCGCTTGAGCGAATCTACGCTGATGCACGAGCGGCTGGAGTCCTCGTTGTCACAGACGCAAAGCGTGGTGACATTGGCTCGACCTTTGCCGCATACGCTGACACGTGGCTTGCTCCTGGATCACCGCTCGAGTCTGACGCGTTGACAGTGAGTCCATACCTTGGCTTCGGTGCACTTTCCGGCGCGTTTGACTATGTCAATGACCATGGCAAAGGCCTGTTCGTCCTCGCCGCGACGTCGAACCCTGAAGCGCGTGAGTTGCAGACCGCCACCCAGGAAGATGGTCGGACGCTTGCGAACGTCATGATTGATGAAGCGCTTGCTCATGGCGCGCCGTCTGATACCAAGGTGAACTCGGTTGGAGTCGTGCTCGGCGCCACACTGAAGCTCGCTGATTTTGGAATCGACGTCACCGCAAACCGTGATGGTGCGGCACTTCCTGTGCTCGCTCCAGGGTTCGGGCACCAGGGCGGACGAATTGAGGACGCGGGCGAGATCTTCGGCAACCTTGGCAAAGCGCTGCTCGCCAACGAATCTCGCAGTATCCTCGTAGGTGGAAGCGCCACGCTCAAGACGCGTGTGCGCGATCGGGCGGATGCCATTGCGCAGGCGCTCTCGTAAGACAAACAGCTGATTCAAGGAGATCAATGAACAGCAACGCCCAGCCCGCAGCGGGGGAAATGCCGGCGGTAGATCGCCGTGCTGCGACCGAGGCAGCCGTTGCTGCCCGTCGCGCCCGTGCAGCGCTCAAACAGCGTCTTCGGAGCGGAGAACTCTCACCGTTGAAGGCGCTCGAGTTTGCTCGGGTGCCAGGACATGCTGCTTCGACACTGCGAATCACTGACTACCTACTTTCATTCCCCGGCATCGGTGCAGTGAAAGCGGAGCGGATCCGTGATGACCTGAAGATCTCTGAGCGGAAGCGCCTCGGTGGGCTTGGCGACTTGCAGCGCGCGCGGCTTGAAGAGTTTGTGCGTGAACGTTCTGGAGCCCTTCCTACAGGGGATAGGCCGCCGCTGACGGTGCTCGCTGGGCCGACCGCTGTCGGAAAGGGCACTGTCGTGCAGCACCTGCGCGACAACTACCCGAACGTGAAGCTGTCGGTGTCTGCGACCACTCGCGATCCGCGACCAGGTGAGGTTGACGGCGAGCACTACTTCTTCGTCGATCAAGAAGGCTTCGACCGCATGCTTGCAGGTGATGAGCTGCTTGAGTGGGCCATGGTGCACAACAAGCACCGCTATGGCACGCCGCGAGGACCGATTGCTGAGGCGAGTGAGCGCGGTGACCTGGTGCTCCTTGAGATCGATCTCCAGGGTGCGCGTCAGGTTCGAAAGTCGATGCCCGACGCAAAACTCGTCTTTCTCGCTCCGCCGAGCTGGGATGAACTCGTGAATCGACTGGTCGGCCGTGGCACCGAGGATGACGAGGAGCGCGCACGCCGGCTAGAGACCGCAAAGGTTGAGCTGGCTGCCGCAGACGAGTTCGACGAGATCATCGTAAATGATGAGGTCCCGCGTGCGGCAGAGCGTCTGTTTGAGCTGATGCGCGGCGAGGATCACACCGCATGATGTTTGTAGCGGGGGAGACCGTAATGCCAGTGATGGGTGCGGTCTTCTCAGCTGCCGAATTGGCTGAAAACAGCGGTGCGTCGAAGTTTCTCGGCATTCCGTTGGCTCTCATAGGAGCTGTACTCTTAGCCTTTGGTGCGCAGTACCAGTCGCGCGGCGTCTCGAAGATTGAGAACACGCTTGGCAAGAGCGCGGGTGGGCTGTCCTTCAAACACCTTGTAAGTATGCTCCGCCGCCCCTCCTGGGTGGTGGGAACCTTGCTGCTCGGTCTCGCGGTCTTGTTCCAGATCGGATCACTTTCCCTCTCGCCGATTACCATCGTGCAGCCGATCGGTGTGGTCGGGCTCGTCGTAACCTCCGTACTGAATTCGCGGATCGCGAAGGTTCGTCTGGGGAAGCGAGTGAAAGCCTCCATCGCGTTGGCAGTCGTAGGTATCACCGCCTTTGTAACGATCGCTTCGTTCACCACGTATGACCGAGTGGTGACGGACAAAATGCTTATCGTGATCCTCATCACGTTTGCGGTGGTGTTGCTGGCATCACTGGTGATGTACGCCGTCACAAGGCACAGTGCGATTGCCCTGCTCCATATTGTCAGCGCAGGCATTCTCTACGGTTTTGTCGCCACCTTCGCCAAGGTGCTCATCAGCCGCTTTCAGCAAGAGCAGTTTGAGGCGTTGACCTGGATCTGTGTCGCGGCGCTTGCCATTGGCGGACTTGCTGGAATGCTGTTCGTGCAGAACGCGTACTCGTCAGGTCCACCGGATCTCGTCGTAGCGGGTCTCACGGTGATTGACCCGATGATTGCGGTACTGATTGGCATTGTGATCCTCCACGAAGCTGCAGGGGCATCCATCTGGGCCTACGTCGGCTTTGGCGTCACGGGTATTGTGAGCATGCTTGGAGTCCTCGGGCTTGCGAAATACCATCCTCAGGTTTCTGACCAGGGTGATTCAGCAGGCCGAGTAGAGGCGTAGACAGCGTAATTCACTGCTGACGACGCGGTTGCATTCAGCGCTTGGTAAGCCCCCCCAACACTTCTTTCTGGCTCTCTCGCAGCTCTGCGGGTGCTCTGGAAGCGACCACCGAGTCGCGCGTGCGTAGTTTCTGGCTCGGCTCTCTCAGTCTGCTTGTCAAGGATGGTGACGGCTGATTCTCCGCACGGTCGCCGCAATGCAAAGCGCCTGCTGGTGGCTTCGACAGCCACCAGCAGGCGCTTTGCATGTTTATGCTCTGGCCCTACAGCGATTCAGCGTCTTCGTTCACATCGTCTGTCTGCTGCTTGCGCTTGCGGAGTCCGAAGAACGCGAGCGCTGCGCCTGCGAGCACGAGCGCACCAATGCCGATAAAGACACCCATTGGTACTTCGGTGCTGCCGGTGTTCGTGAGTCCACCAGGACGGCCAGGCAGGGTGCCAGTTGCGTTGCCCTGGCCGTTGGCGTTGCCGCCGTTGGCACCTGCTCCACCATCGATCGGCTTCCATCCTGCATACAACGTGAATGGGGCGGTGACCGGAGCGGTGAAATCGTATTTAACTGTGGCTGCCTCGTCAGTGAACCAGCCGGTGAAGACATGGCCATCCTTGCGAGGTGTGCTGGGGATCACGAGATGTGAACCATAGTCAACAGAATCTGATGCAGTTGCTGATCCGCCGCGCGTATCAAATGTGATCGCGAACGAGTCGATCTTCCAGCCAGCGTGCAACGACAGCGGTCCCGTGATAGGTGAGGAGAAATCGTATGCGTTGGTTGCTGCCGCATCGGTAAACCACCCCGTAAAGGAGTGATGCTCTCGCGTTGGTGCGGAGGGCTCAGCGAGCAGATCTCCATACGCGATGGTTACGGTGGTGACTTCTGATCCACCGTGGGATGCGAAGCTGATCTCGTACGAGTCGATGCTCCAACCTGCGTACAGTGTCACCGGTGCCGTTACCGCATTGCTGAAGTCATACTCAGTATTTGCGGAGGCATCCGTGTACCAGCCAGTGAAGGTGTGACCTTCGCGTGTAGGGTCAGCCGGTGCCGTGATCGCGCTGCCGTGCTCGATGGTTTTGGGCTTGACGGTTGATCCGCCTTGGCTGTCGAAAGTTACCTCGTAGGTGTCGATCTTCCACGCTGCGTAGAGGGTGAGCTTGCCGGTGACGGGGGTCGAAAAGTCGTACGTGTTGTTCTCGTTTGCGTTTGGATCGGTGTGCCAGCCGGTAAAGGTATGTCCCTCGCGTGTCGGCTGGGCTGGTTCTGCGACAGGTTTTCCGTGGTCGACCGTGGTGGCAGCTACGGCGGAACCACCCTGGCTATCGAATGTGACGTCGTAAGTGTTCAGCGTCCAACCTGCGTAAAGGGTGAGGTTGCCGGTGGCTGGGGTCGCGAAATCGTAGCCGGTAGTTGCCTGCTTATCGGTGAACCAGCCAGCAAAGCCGTAGCCTTCGCGTGTGGGTTGGGCTGGCTCCCCAACGATCTTTCCGTGGTCGACCGTGGTGGCGGCTACGGCGGTGCCGCCCTGGCTGTCGAAAGTTACCTCGTAGGTGTCGATCTTCCACGCTGCGTAGAGGGTGAGCTTGCCGGTGACGGGGGTCGAAAAGTCGTACGTGTTGTTCTCGTTTGCGTTTGGATCGGTGTGCCAGCCGGTAAAGGTATGTCCCTCGCGTGTCGGCTGGGCTGGTTCTGCGACAGGTTTTCCGTGGTCGACCGTGGTGGCAGCTACGGCGGAACCACCCTGGCTATCGAAGGTGACGTCGTAAGTGTTCAGCGTCCAACCTGCATAGAGGGTGAGCGCTCCGGTGACCGGGGTTGCAAAATCATAGGCATTGGTTGCCTGTTTGTCGGTGAACCAGCCCGCGAAGCCGTAGTTCGCGCGAGTTGGATTTGCAGGAGTAGAGACTGGTTTTCCATGCTCAGCAACAACTGATGCAACAGCTGATCCGCCCTGGCTGTCAAACGAGACATCGTAGGTGTTTGCTTTCCAACTCGCGTAGAGAGTGAGTGACTGAGTAACCGGGGTAGCAAAGTCATACTTCACTTTTGCTTCTTTGTCAGTGAACCAGCCTTCGAAGCTGAAACCGTCTTGCATCGGGTCGGCCGGGGCGGACACTGCCTTGCCATGGTCTACGGTTGCTGCGGGTACGGCTGACCCGCCTCGGCTATCAAAGCTGACCGAATACGTGCTGAGCTTCCAGCCTGCGTAAAGCGTCAAATTATCCGTGACGGGATTCGCGAAGTCGTATGCTGTGGTGGCTTGTTGATTGGTAAACCAGCCAGTGAACTCGTAGCCTGAGCGAGAAGGCGGAGTAGGAATCTGTACTGGTTGACCGTATCCAACAGTTGCACGAGGCACGTTACTGCCTCCCTGGCTGTCAAAGGAGACGTAGCTCTCGAGATACTGGAGCGAGTATCCGTGCCACAGACTTGGCGGGGCAGGGTAGCCAGTTGCATCGCGATGAATGTGAACTGTCTTGCCAGCAGCGGGCCCAAAACTACCATCATCTCCTGCTGCTTTGATGCCCTGCGGTGCGTTTCCCTCGAGGGTGATCTTGGTGAGGTTTGGATTGGCAGCGAATACGCCATTCTGCAGAATTTCAACTGAGGCAGGGACAGTTACCTCCGTGAGATCGTTGAACGGAAAAGCTACGGCTTCAAGGTTCTTTAACGAATTGGGGAGAGTGAGCTTGGAGATCGAGTTGTTGCCAAAGGCCCAAGGCTCAACAGTGACGGTTGAAGAGGGTAGCGTGACCCCGGTGAGATTGTTTCTGTCGAAGAGGCCATTCGGAATAGTCTTCATCGAGCTGGGAAAATCAACAGCGGAGATCTTGTTGCCACTGAAGGCGTACCTTCCAAGGCTCTCAATGCGTGAAGACAATGTGATGCTTCCGGAGATCTCATTGTTTCTGAACGCACTTTCGCCAATGAAATCCAAGCGTGCTTGGGTGAGGTCAAGCGACTGCAATTTGTTCTGAGCGAATGCAAACGCTCCAATATGTTCGACGGGCCAAGGGAGGTCAATGCTGGTGAGCATGTTCCCAAAAAAGGCATTGTCTCCAATCTCATGGACAAATAGGGGAAGCGTCACTGAAGTGAGTCCGACCTGTTTGCATGCCCCCGGCGCTATCTTATGGACAGTGTAATAGGGTAAATTCTCCCCAAAATCGAGATTTGTTGGTATTTCAAGAACGCCAGATGGAACTGACGTGGGGCAGCTCGTAAGAGTTGCGCTGCGATCAGGGTCGGTCGAGTCGGCTCTAAATTGCATGCCATCAATCTCGATTTCCAGCGGTGCCGCTTGTGCGGGGAGTGGCGTCGCGATCATGCTTCCGACTGCGACTGAAGCCGCAAGGGTTACGGCAGTCAAAACCTTGAGTCGTGAAACCCGTGAAGACCACCAGCGTAAGCCGTGAGTATTTCCCTTTTGGCGAGCACGAACCCCATGTTGATCTGAACGCATAACCTATGGCCTTACCGTCTTGTGTTTTGGCGCACGCTAAGGTTTACCCGCGCGTGGCATGTTCATAGACTACCCAAAAATATGCCAAATTGGCGATACTCCTAGGCAATAAGGATATTTATCCTAGGTTACAAAATGCACGCAAGAAAGTTGAGCCTGCAGTTTGCCGCAGGCATAGACATTCTTCGTCAATGTACGTGCAAATTGCGCCCTTGTCTACCAACAGTGGGCTAAGCTTGAAAAGTTGCTCGGGGCTGTAGCTCAGTTGGTTAGAGCACACGACTCATAATCGTTCGGTCGCGGGTTCAAGCCCCGCCAGCCCTACTCGTTCAACAGACTTAGCCCCACCAAGCAGATTGCCCGGTGGGGCTAAGTGCTCCTCGAATGCCTTCCGGCTCGATGTCGATGAAGAACCCACAGGCCCTGCAGCCACCAAAATACGCTGAGGGCCCTGTACCAGACTGTGGTGCAGGGCCCTCAACGTGTATGCGTAGTCGTTATGCGTCGTAGGAACGAATCGCGACGACCGCGTTGTGTCCACCAAATCCAAATGAGTTGGAAATGGCGAGCTGTGGCCCCTCGCCAAGCGCGACAGGCTCGGCTGAGATCGAAAGCGGGATCTCCGGATCCTGCTCGGTGACATTGATCGTCGGGGGAGCAATACGGTTCTGTACCGCGAGCACGGTGAACATTGCCTCGAGTGCGCCAGTTCCACCAAGCAAGTGGCCAGTGGCTGACTTCGTTGCGGAAACCGGAATCTCATCGGTGCGATCGCCGAAGACCACGCGCAATGCGTTGTACTCAGCGCCGTCGCCAGTCGGAGTCGAAGTTGCGTGTGCGTTAACGTGCGTGACGTCTTCAGGCTTTGCACCTGCCGTTTCGAGCGCGAGATGCACCGCTCGGCTCGCGCCCTGACCCTCAGGCTCAGGAGCAGTGATGTGGTACGAATCGCTGGTCACGCCGCCGCCGGCGATTTCAGCGTAGATCTTTGCGCCGCGAGCAAGCGCGCGTTCTTCGGTCTCGAGTACGAGAGCTGCGGCGCCCTCACCCATGACAAAGCCGTCGCGGTCGGTTGAGTATGGGCGCGAAGCGGTCGCGGGGTCATCGTTGCGGCGTGAAAGTGCCTGCATCGAGTTGAACGAAGCGATGGTGATGGGGTGAATCGCAGCTTCTGATCCGCCGGCAATGACGACATCTGCGAGGCCTGCCTGAAGATGCTCGTACGCATTGACCAGTGATTCGGTGCTGGAAGCGCATGCTGATGCAACCGTGCGAGCAAACGCGCGAGCGTTGAGGTGCATCGACACGGCCGCAGCGGGTGCGTTTGGCATGAGCATGGGAACCGAAAGTGGCATCACGCGGCGCGGGCCCTTTTCACGGAGGGTATCCCACGCGTTGAGGAGCGACCATACTCCACCAATGCCGGTCGCCCAGTCAACGCCGAGGCGGTCTGGGTCTGTGCCCTCAAGGTTCGCGTCAGCGTAAGCCTCGAGCGCTGCGACAAGTGCGAACTGGCTCGAAGGGTCCAGGCGCTTTGCTACTGGACGGTCGAGAACCTCTGTGGGGTCAACTGCAGCTTGGCCAGCGAACTTGACGGGGAGCTCATACTTCTCAACCCAGTCATGTTCGAGGGTGCGGACGCCGGACTTGCCGGCGAGAAGTGCTTCCCAGCTTTCACTGGCGGTGCCGCCGATGGGTGAGGAGGCGCCGATACCTGTGACGACGATCTTCTTGCTCATGTTGCGTGCTCCGCTACTCGTGAAGGGGTGGGTCGGGCGTGCGCCCGGAAGTCTAAATCGGTGTCGATCCGTGCGAAGAACGGCGCGGATCGACACCGGTGGGTCCGGAGACCGAGAGTCTTAGGACTCGAAGGGGGAGACGATTACGCCTGTGCCTTCTCGATGAAGGTGACAGCGTCGCCAACGGTCTTGAGGTTCTTGACTTCCTCGTCAGGGATCTTGACGTCGAACTTCTCTTCTGCGTTGACGACGATGGTCATCATCGAGATCGAGTCAATGTCGAGGTCGTCAGTGAACGACTTGTCGAGTGCAACAACGTCAGCGGCGATGCCGGTCTCGTCGTTGATGAGCTCTGCGAGGCCTGCGAGGATCTCTTCGTTGCTGTAAGCCATGGGTTTCTCCTTGGTAATTGTGGGGGATTAAAGACAGTGGTAAGCCTTCATGGCCGCACTTGGCATGTGCCACGCGACCAATCGATCTTACGGCAGCTCGACGACCTGCGCACCAAACACGAGGCCGGCGCCGAAACCAATCTGCAATGCAAGACCGCCGGAAAGCTCAGGATGCTCCTCGAGGAGCGCGTGCATTGCGAGCGGAATCGATGCTGCTGAAGTGTTGCCCTGAGTTTCAATATCGCGTGCGATTACGACGCTCTCTGGCAGCTTGAGCTGCTTTGCGAACTCGTCAATAATGCGCATGTTCGCCTGGTGAGGGATGAATGCTGCGAGTTCCTCTGGTGCAATACCTGACTCCTCAAGTGTGCGGCGCGCAACTTTTGCCATCTCCCAAACCGCCCAGCGGAAGACCGTCTGGCCGTCCTGGCGGAGGGTGGGCCACGCAATCTCGCCAGCGGCTTCACGGTATTCATTGAACGTGTTAGTGACGCGGATCGTGTCCCACTTGGAACCGTCCGAGCCCCAAACCGTCGGGCCAATGCCTGTGTGATCACTCGGGCCGATGATTACTGCACCAGCACCATCACCGAGCAAGAACGAGATTGAACGATCGGTGGGATCGATGAGGTCGCTCATCTTCTCCGAGCCAATGACGAGGACGTTCTTGCAGGTGCCAGAACGCACGAGCGAATCGGCCTGTCCGACACCGTAGACGTATCCTGCGCACGCTGCCGAAATATCGAACGCAGCGGCAGGAGTGAGGTCGAGTCGGTGCGCCACGAGCGATGCCATCGACGGAGTGACCGCAACGTTTGAGATCGTCGAAATGATCACGCCATCGATCTCTGAGCGATCGAGACCGGAGCGGAGGATGGCCTCCTCGCCAGCAGCAACTGCCATATCTACCGCGAGGACCTCGGCGCTTGCACGCTTACGGGTGATAATCCCGGTGCGCTGGCGGATCCACTCATCCGAAGAATCGATCGGGCCGATGATGTCGTCGTTCGGAACTACCAGATCACCGCGTGATGCGCCCACCGAGAGAATCCGGGTGTGCGCTGGGCCGGTGGGCTGTACGAGAGGAGACATCGAAATCCTTCGGTCTATGGAATGAGGGGAGGGTTACGCCGCAGCGAGAAGCTCAAGAGCCGCATCGAGGTCTGCGGGCGACTTCACTGCAACAGCTGGAATGCCCTTGAGGCCACGCTTCGCGATGCCCGTGAGTGCTCCAGCAGGTGCAAGTTCAATAAGACCAGTAATACCGGACTCCGTAAACCCGTTCATGCATGCGTCCCAGCGAACCGGCTGGGCGATCTGCGATACGAGTGAGTTCAGGAAGTCGGTGCCGCTGGTGACGAGGGTGCCGTCTGCATTAGTCCAGAGTGGGCGGATCGGGTCGGCAACGGAGACATTTGCGGTCTCGGCAGCGAGTGCGGGAATCGCAGCTTCCATGTAGGAGGTGTGGAAAGCGCCAGCAACCTGTAGCGGAATAACGCGGGAGCCGCGTGGCGCATTGTCTGCGAGCTTGGCGATATTCTCGACTGCGCCAGCCGCGACGATCTGACCGCCGCCGTTGCGGTTGGCGGGGGTGAGGCCAGCCGCAGCGATTGCCTCAAGAACTGCTTCTTCGACGCCGCCAACAACTGCAGCCATGCCGGTCTCGACTGTGGCTGCGGCTTCAGCCATTGCGCGACCGCGAACGCCGACGAGGCGTACGGCATCAATTGGGTCAAGTACCCCGGCAACGGATGCTGCAGCGAATTCGCCAACTGAATGGCCTGCGACTCCAGCAGCACTCAAGTCAGCGCGGGTTGAAAGCGCATTCCAAGCGAGGATGGATGCGCTCACGATGAGTGGCTGTGCAATTTTGGTGTCGCGGATAACGTCAGCGTCACTCGTTGTGCCGTGCGCAATGAGGTCAACCTGGGCCGCGTCACCCGCGGCCTGCATGAACTCGCGAGCGTTTGGCAGTTCAAGCCATTCGTTCAGGAATCCGGGAGTCTGTGAGCCCTGTCCGGGGCAAGCGATAACAATCACGTGAATAAGTTTCTCAAATCAGCATGCAAAGAGCCGCATGTATTCCATCACAGTTTAGCGAAATGCTTGTAGATATTCGCTAAACGCGCGCGGAAACTTTCCTCTGGCCTTGGTTTGCGATGGAGCCAGCAATGAGTGCTGACTGCAAAATGAGCGCCTCGCGTGCTCCGGTCGCATTCCAGCCGATCACTTCTGAAACCTTCTTGAGGCGATAGCGAACGGTATTTGGATGCACAAAAAGCTCACGCGCTGTTGCTTCGAGCGAGCGACCGTTGTCAAGGTAACACCACAGTGTCTCGAGGAGTTCCCCTGAATGGTTCATGAGTGGATCATAGATCTGTTCGATGAGCGTGCGACGAGCAAGCCCGTCACCCGCGAGAGCGCGTTCAGGGAGGAGATCGTCGGCGAACACCGGACGTGGCGCGTGTCGCCACGAGCGAGCAACTGCAACGCCTGCGAGTGCTGCGCGTGCACTGCGCGACGCTTCGACAAGGGTGTCAACCGATGGCCCGAGGACCAGTGGTCCCGGACCAAAACCTGAGCTGAGCAGGGTTGCCAGCTCGAGAAACGGAATCGGCTCGAACGCAGAGTTGCCATCGATACGTGGTGAGGTAATGCGACCAATTACCAAGACCAGGCGATTGCCCTGGAGACCGATAAGTACATCAGCACCGTGATGGCGTGCGATGCGTCGGAATTGATCAATGTCGTAGTTGTGGTCAGCGCTGCCAACCAGGACCGCAGCCTCACCGTCACCGTGCCAGCCGAGAGCGGCGATGCGGCTCGGGAGTTCGTCATCAGATTCGCCGGTCAGGATCGAATCAACAACGAGTGCTTCGAGGCGGGCATCCCAGAGCCCACGAACCTCGGCTGCTCGCGCATACACGTCTGCTGCAGCAAAGGCCACATCTCGCGAGTAGTGCAATACTGCCTCGCGCAGCTGTTCGCTTCGTGGGGCAACGCGTTCTTCAACAACGCCGACTACCACGCGAATCAGCTGCAGCGTTTCTTGCAGGCTGATCGAGCGAAGGAGTTCCCGTGGGGCCGCGCCGAACACGTCGGACGCGACCCACGGGGTCGAGGAGGGATCCTCGTACCACTGAATGAAGGAACTAATGCCGGTCTGCGCAACCAGGCCAACGGACGATCTGCGGCTCGGGGGCATGCCTCCGTACCAGGGGAGGGTCTCTTCGAGGCGGGCGATCGTCTGTGTTGCGAGTTCGCCCGCGATGGTCCGTAGCCAGGAGAGCTCCTGGTCCTTTGTTCCTGTCATCAGCTGCTCCTCTGTTAAGCGTCTCCGCCCGCGCCGCCGGTCGTGCCAGCGTTCACGTCGTCGAGCTTGTACTTGGCTGCCGCCTGAGCGGGGATGCTGGCATCAATCTTTCCCTGTGCTGCAAGGCGCTGAAGCACCTTCACAACGATCGACTCGCGGTCGATTCGGAAGAAGCGGCGCGCTGCGGCGCGAGTGTCCGAGAAACCGAAGCCATCGGCGCCGAGCACAGAGTAGTCTGCTGGCACGTACGGGCGGATCTGTTCGGGTACCTGCGTCGACCAGTCGCTGACGGCAACGACTGGGCCCGTTGCGCCTGCGAGTCGCTCTGATACGTACGACTGCTGAGGAGCCGCCGAGAGGTTCTCGAAGTTATGCTTCTCGGCTGCGGCGCCATCACGCTGCAGCTCGCCCCAGCTCGTGACACTCCAGACATCTGCTGCAATGTTCCAGTCCTGAGCAAGGAGTTGCTGAGCCTCAATTGCCCAAGGAACAGCAACACCCGAAGCGAGGATCTGTGCGCCAAGCTCACCTGCGGTCGCGGGGGCAACGCGGTGCATGCCGCGGATGATCCCGTCAACGTCAACATTCTCAGGCTCGGCCGGATGGATGATGGGCTCGTTGTACACAGTGACGTAGTACATGACGTTCGGATCTTCGTGGTTGCCGCCATACATGCGCTCAATGCCGGAGCGCATGATGTGACCAATTTCGTATCCGTATGCCGGATCGTACGACAGCACTGCCGGGTTAGTTGCAGCGAGGAGCAGTGAGTGGCCATCAGCGTGCTGCAGGCCTTCACCAGTGAGCGTTGTGCGACCAGCGGTTGCGCCAATCATGAAGCCGCGAGTCATCTGATCGCCTGCTGCCCAGATTGCGTCACCGGTGCGCTGGAAGCCGAACATCGAATAGAAGATGTAGATCGGGATCAGGGGCTCGCCGTGTGTCGAGTAGGAGGTGCCAACCGCGGTCATCGCAGCAGCCGCTCCGGCCTCGTTGATGCCAACATGCAACAGGACGCCCTGCGGGCTCTCCTTGTATGCAAGCAGCAGGTCACGGTCAACCGAAACGTAGTTCTGGCCGTGCGGGTTGTAGATCTTCTTCGTGGGGAAGTACGAGTCCATGCCGAACGTACGGGCCTCATCGGGGATGATTGGCACGAAGCGATCACCCATGCTCTTGTCGCGCATGAGGTCCTTGAGCAGGCGCACGAAGATCATGGTCGTCGCAGCTTCTTGCGCGCCAGAACCCTTCTTGGCGATCGCGTAGGTCTTTTCTTCTGGCACAGCGAGATCTACGTGCGTTGAGCGACGCTCTGGCAGGTAGCCGCCGAGTTCGCGACGACGCTCGTGCATGTACTGGATGGTCTCGTTGTTCTCGCCCGGGTGGTAGTACGGGGGGAGCGACGGGTTCTCTTCAAGCTGAGCATCCGTGATGGGGATGTGCATGGTGTCGCGGAAGAGCTTGAGGTCTTGCAGCGTCATCTTCTTCATCTGGTGCGTAGCGTTACGCCCCTCGAAGTGTGGGCCGAGGCCGTAACCCTTGATCGTCTTCGCGAGGATGACGGTTGGGCGCCCCTTGTGCTCCATTGCTGCCTTGTAGGCCGCGTATACCTTGCGGTAGTCGTGGCCACCACGGCGAAGGCCCCAGATCTGGTCATCTGAGTAGTCCTTCACCAGGTTGAGCGCGCGCTCATCCTTGCCAAAGAAGTGGTTTCGCACGAAAGCACCGTTCTCGGCCTTGTAGGTCTGGTAGTCACCATCGGGTGTGGTGTTCATGATGTTCAGCAGCGCGCCGCTTTCATCACGCTGGAGCAGGTCGTCCCACTCGCGGCCCCAGATGACCTTGATGACGTTCCAGCCCGCGCCACGGAAGTAGCTTTCGAGCTCCTGAATGATCTTGCCGTTACCACGAACTGGACCGTCGAGGCGCTGCAGGTTGCAGTTCACGACAAATGTCAGATTGTCGAGGCCCTCGTTCGCTGCGACCTGCAGCTGACCGCGGCTCTCAACCTCATCCATCTCGCCGTCACCAAGGAAGGCCCAGACGTGCTGGTCAGATGCGTCCTTGATGCCGCGGTTGGTCAGGTACTTGTTGACCTGAGCCTGGTAGATCGCGTTGATCGGCCCGAGGCCCATCGAAACCGTTGGGAACTGCCAGAATTCAGGCGCCAAGCGGGGATGGGGGTAGCTCGGAAGGCTGCCTGCCGCGTGCGACTTTTCCTGACGGAAGCCATCGAGCTGATCGGCGCTCAGGCGTCCTTCGAGGAATGCGCGAGCGTACATGCCAGGTGAGGCGTGACCCTGAATAAAGATCTGGTCGCCGCCGCCAGGGTGGTCCTGGCCGCGGAAGAAGTGGTTGAAGCCAACCTCGTACAGCGAAGCAGCCGAGCCGTACGTCGAGATGTGACCACCAACGCCAATGCCGGGGCGCTGCGCACGGTGCACGGTCATTGCTGCATTCCAGCGGATCCATGAGCGGTATTGGCGTTCAATATCGTGGTCGCCGGGGAATTCGGGCTCATCAGCGCTTGCGATGGTGTTGACGTAGTCCGTGGTCGGGACCATCGGTACGTTGAGATGCAGCTGACGTGAGCGGTCGAGCAGATCAGTCATGATCTGACGGCCACGGCCAGCACCTCGCTCCTTTACAACGGCGTCAAGTGAGTCTCGCCATTCAGCGGTCTCTGCCGGATCTACGTCCTCGTGATCCGGTGCGTACGGGTCTTGGGTGTTAACCGCCACAGGAAGCTCCAATACTTTCCATGGCACGCAAATGAGACGACAAGGGTGATCATCAATTTGCGTGCACAACCGAGTCGGCGGATTCGCCAACACCGTCCCAGACTATCGGGTTTGCACGAGAAAACAGGTGATTGTGCGATATTTCATGTGGAAACTGAACAATCTGCGGCCGAGGCGGCGAAAGTTGAGTGAAAATCAAGTCCACTGGTTAGCAGAATCGGGGGCGAGTGTGACGCTTTAGGAATACTCAAGCCCCTGAAGGCTCATGCTGTCGTCATCGTATCACGATGACGTGAGATGAAGGCTGAAGAAAAGAAAACTCCCCGCTCGCGTGAGCGGGGAGTTGGTGGTGCGCCCTGAGAGACTCGAACTCCCGACCCTCTCGGTGTAAACGAGATGCTCTAACCAACTGAGCTAAGGGCGCTTGCTGTCGACTGCGACCTGTTAACTATAGAACAGAACGGCACCCGACAGCGAATCGAGCGCGCCTAAAACCTAGGCAAGCTTCGCGACAGCTTCGCGATACGCGGCGAAATCTCGCGCCTGACCAGGCTCTGTTGCGAACGAAGCGAGGATTTCGCGATCTTTACCGATGAGGAAAGTCGCGCGTGTTGCAATGCCTGCTTCTTCGATAAATACGCCGTATTCCTTCGAGACTCCACCGTGAGGCCAGAAGTCTGAGAGTACGGAGAAGTTGTAGCCTTCCTGATCCGCCCATGCCTTGAGCGTATAGACAGAATCGACAGAGACGCCGAACACGCGAACCTTCGCATCTTCGAAGATTGCGATGTTGTCACGCAGCTCGCAGAGTTCACCGGTGCAAATGCCGGAGAAAGCGAGGGGGAAGAAGACCAGTGCGACTGGCGACTCGGTGACGAGTTCGCTCAGGGTGAGTTCCTCACCGTGCTGATCGGACAGCGTGAAATCAGGTGCGATTGTGCCAACTTCGAGGACCATCTTTGACTCCTTAGTATTCAGGACGTGCGTTGCTCACCATTGGGAGATGCAGGCGAGTTGCTGCAAGCGTATCGCAGCGTCATATTGAGACATCTCCCGAGGTTCACTGCGTGGCGCGGATATGGTGAGTAGGCACGAGTCTGTAAAACAAGGAGTTATTCGGGCATGAGTATTACCAAGCCGGGAAACGTTGTCGTTGAGTCAACCACAGCAACCGCGGATGCCCTAAAACTTGCATTTCGGGACCATCCTGCCGGTGTCTCACTGATTACGGCGCAAACTGAGGATGGCCCGGTTGGTCTGACTGCTTCAAGCGTTGCTTCGGTAAGTGTTGATCCGCCAGCTCTCGTGTTCTCAGTGACGCGGGCGACCGGGAGCGCCGGGGGAATTTTGCGGGCAGAATCGTTCCTCGTGCATCTCCTTGACTCGAGGCATTCAGAAATTGCTCGGACGTTTGCCGTCTCGGGCACGGAGCGATTTACTCCCGAGCAAGGATGGGCTGAGCTCGCGACGGGGGAGCCATACCTACGAGGTGCGCGAGCCGCGCTACGTTGCCGGGCCCTGCACACGGAGACGGTTGGGTCATCGGTCGTGGTGGTAGCTGAGGTTATTGGCTCGGTACAAGGTGAAACTCACCCGCCCATGGCGTATCACAACCGTGAGTTCCTGAGCCTCGGCGAGCCTGTCGGGACAACCTCGAACGATTGAGCAGAACGGAAGGGGGCCTGGACGAAGCGTGAAGCTTGGTCCAGGCCCCCTGGTGTGGTGCCTGCCGAGACGAAATTACTGTACCGGGATCGGCGACGTGGTCTCCTTGGGGCGTTCGGAGGTGGCCAATGCTGACGGTGACGACGCCTCCTGTTTCTCGATGCTCTGGGTAGCAGGTGAGACGCGCGGATCGGGCATCACCGCATCAATGCACGGTTTCGCATGTTTGTGGGCTCGTGCCCAGACAACGAACCCGGCTGCGGTAAATGCGCCGTAGAAAACGTACATGAATGCCGTCGCGTAGTAGCCAGAGCTAAAGAGAAGTGGCACCCCAACCAGATCAACGGCGATCCAGATGAGCCAGAATTCCGTCCATCCTTTGGCCATGCCATATGTGGCGAGCAATGAACCAACGAACGTCCATGCGTCTGCCCATACTGGATCCCATGAGCCGAGTGCGCGGAAAAGCGGGGTCAGTGCGACCGTGCCGAGAATCATGGTGAGTACAAGCCCGATGCGAGTTGAGTTTGATGCCCAACGTGGTGTCACCTGGCCGTTGTTGCTCTTGCTTGCGTTCTTCCAGCGCACCCAGCCATAGATCGCGACAGTGATAAACATCACCTGCCGTCCAGCCTGCCCGAGCAGACTCGGAAGCTCATGGGCTGGATTGAGAATCGAGCCCAAGAACACAGTGAGAAGCAGGAGGTTTCCGACGATGCCGACCGGCCAGGCCCAGATGCGCCTGCGCATGCCTCCGAGTGCTGACGCGAGACCGAATACGTTGCCAACGACTTCACGTACCAGCAAAGACTGACCGCCCGGTAGTTGCCAGTGGGCATTAAACAGCTCAACGAACCAATGGAACAGATTCATTTTTCTCCTCTCGTTCGATACTGCCGAGGGAGAACGTGAGTGCAGCGCGCGCCAAATGGCGTACGCGACTGTACCTCACGCCTGTGCTTCTACCATCCAGACTGTAACTGTCGGTACCAGAGTTTCACTGGTTCAACCTTGGCCAGAAGGCCTCGGGTCGCGGACTATCACCGCCGGCTCGGAATTTCACCGACCCCGGAGCACGAGTGTGTTCATCACCAAGTGTAGACCCGTACGTCGTCGCGCGCGTGCAGCTATGCTTCAGGCGAACTCGCTTCAAGCCTCGAGACGCTAGGCGTTGTGGCGTCGCCAGGCTTCCATGCTTGGTGCCTCATCCGCGACGGAGGTGAGTTCGCCGTGCCCAGGAAGTACCCTGGTGTTGTTGGGGAGCGTCAAGAGACGAGTTTCAATTGAATCGAGGATCTGGGGCCAGCTTGAGTAGCTCCACCTGACAGCACCTGGCCCACCATGGAAAAGCGTGTCACCGCTAAACACCACATCAAGCGCAGGCACAGCGAAACTCACAGAGCCTGGAGTGTGGCCCGGAGTGTGGATGGTCAGCAGTTCAAGCCCGGCAGCGGCAAATAGTGCGCCGTCTGCAAGTTCAAAGTCGGGCAGGGCCTCACCGTGCGTTTCTGCCCAGATCGGCAAGTCAGCTGGGTGAAGATACACGTGAGTATCAACCTTCGATGCGAGTTCGAGCGCCGCGTTCACGTGATCTTCGTGCCCGTGGGTGAGCAGAATTCCCAGTACGCTGCGGTCACCAACTGCTGCAGCGATGGCCTCAGCATCGTGGCCTGCGTCGATGATGAGCACCTCGGCATCGTCGCCGAGGAGCCACACGTTGTTCTCGAGTTCGAAGCCCTCTGCAGGGAGCCCTGGACGGCCTGCTCCGATCCACCCACGTGTGATCACCTGTTCGATTCGAGCTTCGCTCATGCGGTGTCTCTCCTTGCGCATCGATAGCTGCCAGTGCGGGCTTCATTCGCAGAGAAGGCCCACTCCTGAGCGTATCCGGTTGGTGCGTGAAATGCACTCGAACCCTGATTCTGGGTGTGCGAGCAAAACAATGGCGGGGTGGATCTTGGTGATCCACCCCGCCATTGACGAAACAGGTAGTTACGGCTTAACCACGATGGTTGGCACCGGCAGTGCCTGGAGAACACCGTGGCTGACCGATCCGAGGAGCAATCGGCTGAGGCCACCGCGACCGCGGCTACCAACAACAATCATCTGGGCATTCTCGGCGGCCTGCACGAGAGCAGCGACCGGGGGAGCCTGCACGATGTGACGCTCGATCGTGAGATCGGGGTAGCGTGACGCGAGACCTGCTGTGCCGATTGCAATCGCCTCTTCTGCCGCAGCCTGCTGCGACTTGACGAGGTCCTCGCTCCACAGGTACTCAAGGCCCGGGGTAAGCGGGGGCATCCATGCGTACACCGCAATGAGGGGTACGCCACGGAACGATGCGATTTCAGCGGCGTAGTCGATTGCCTTCTGCGACGCTTCAGAGCCATCGACACCGACAACGATTCCAGCAGACGAGTCGACCTCGGTGCTTGGAATCACCGCGACGGGGCAGTGTGCCGTTGCCGCGACCTTGACCGCGCGCGTGCCAAAGAAGGAGCCAGCGAACTTGCTGCCTTCATGGGCACCCAGAACGAGCAGGTCAGCGCGCTTTGACGCTTCTTCGACCTCGAGGATCGGGTGGCCGACCACAGCGGTCCCAGTGATTTCACCCTCGAAACCGATGCTTCGTGCGTATGCCGCCTCAAGGTCGAGCATCTGCTGAGAAGCGTCCTGCGCTTCAGAGAGGAAGACTGCACTTTCCGACAGGAACGAATCGTCGGCTACGTGCAGCAACTCGACAGACGCCTTGCGGTCCGTCGCTCGCGACAGGCCCCACGCGAGTGCGGTGCGGCTCTGTGCCGAACCGTCGACACCGATAAGGAACTTCTCAGACATGATGCTCTCCCTTGTGCATGTTTCGTCGGGGTGTGGGAATTAGGCGTTACGTGCTGGTACCTGTGCGGGATGTGAACCCGCGAGCTGCTCGATGATACGAACAACCTGGCAGCTGTAACCGTACTCGTTGTCGTACCAGACGTAGAGGATTGCGGTTGAGCCGGTCACGATGGTCGCGAGGCCATCAACGATGCCAGCGCGGTTTGAGCCAACGAAGTCCATCGAGACGATCTCTGACGACTCGACGTACTCAATCTGGGTACGAAGCGCGCCGGTCAGCGATACCTGGCGAAGGAGCTCGTTGATCTCCTCGCGAGTGGTTTCCTTCTCAAGCTGCAGGTTCAGCACAGCCATCGAAACGTCAGGGGTTGGAACGCGGATAGCGTTGCCCGTCAGCTTGCCCTCGAACTCGGGAAGCGCCTTGGCAACCGCCTTTGCCGCACCGGTCTCAGTGAGCACCATGTTCAGTGCTGCCGAGCGGCCGCGACGGTCTCCCTTGTGGAAGTTGTCGATGAGGTTCTGATCGTTCGTGTACGCGTGTACGGTCTCGACGTGGCCCTGCTTGACGCCGTACTCGTCGTTAATGACCTTGAGAACGGGGGTGATCGCGTTCGTCGTGCAAGATGCGGCGCTGAGGATGGTGTCAGCATCGGTGATCTTGTCGTTGTTAACGCCGTAGACAACGTTGAGCATGTCGCCCTTGCCCGGTGCGGTCAGCAGAACGCGTGCGATGCCGTTGTTCTGGAGGTGCTGGCCGAGGCCTTCAGCGTCGCGCCAGCGGCCCGTGTTGTCCACAAGGATCGCGTTGTTGATGCCGTAAGCGGTGTAGTCAACGCTTGCGGGATCGTTCGAGTAAATCACCTGAATGCGAACGCCGTTCGCGAGGATGACGTTCTCTTCAGGGATGATGCTGATGGTGCCGTTGAAGGGGCCGTGTACCGAATCGCGGCGGAGGAGGTTTGCGCGCTTCTCCAGATCGTTCTCTGATCCCTTGCGCACAACGATCGCGCGGAGGTTCAGGCCGTTCTCGCTGCCGGAGTGATCGATGATGATGCGAGCAAGGAGGCGGCCAATGCGACCAAAGCCGTAGAGCACGACATCGCTACCTGCGGTAGGTGCGGTGTCAGCGTTGCTTGCGAGCTGTTCGCGAAGGAACGACTCCAGATCTGCTGACTCGGTTGCGCGGAATGCCGCTGCGAGAAGCGCGAGGTCGATCGAAGCCGGGCCGGGCTGAATTGCCGCGAGGGTTTCAATGATCGCGAAGGTTTCGGTGAGCGGGAGCTCATTGACGTCGATCTTGCGTGCAAAGCTGTGCGCGCGGATGATGTCGATTGCTGACTGGCCAACGAGCGTGCGGCCATGTACTGACATGACGACATCATGGTCGCGGTAGAGCTGGCCGATCATCGGGATCATGCGTTCGGCGAGCTCTTGCTTTGCGTTCCAGGACTCGAGGTGAGTAGCTGCGGGCTGATTCATCTGAACGAGGGGTTCCTTCCCGGGTGGGTTGGCGGAGGTAAACACTTTCCCCGCCGGATACTGATATCAGTCTCCCTCCAGTATCCCACGGGTCTGAGTCGAGAGTGACGGAATGTGACACCGCGATTCGCGAGAAGTTCAGCATTCGGGTGAAACTTGTTGACAACACGGTTCCTCCACATCGAATTTTGCTCACTTCTGCAGTGAACTTTGAGAGGTTCCACATTGGATTTTCAACTTCACGAAAGGGACTGCAATGTCATTGAAGAAGCGCGGCCTCCTGGCTGCATCCGTCGCAGCACTCGCACTCGCCACCACCTCACTCGTTGGATGCTCGGCCCCTGCGGCTGACGACGCCACCGTAAAGATTGGTGTTGTTCCCGGCGGTCAGCCCTACTGGACCACCTTTGTCGACGCTGCTGCAGAAGAAGGCATCACCGTTGAAATTGTTGACTTCGATGACTACCCCCAGCCCAACCCGGCGCTGACGGAGGGCGAGCTCGACCTCAACCAGTTCCAGCACATTCAGTACCTCGCTGAGCACAACGTTGCTTCGGGAGATGACCTTGGGATCATCGGCTCGACGTTCATTTACCCGATGAACATCTTCTCGGCTAAGTACAAGAGCCTTGACGAGATTCCTGCAGGCGGCACAATCGCTGTTCCTGATGACCCCTCGAACGGTGCACGTGCACTGCTGGTGCTGCAGAAGTTTGGCCTTATCGAGCTGAAGGATGGTGGTTCGAACACGTCGACTGCCGACGATGTCATTGCAGAGAAGTCGAAGGTCAAGGTGCAGACCCTTGCTGCTGACCTCATTCCTTCGTCACTCCCAGACGTTGACGCAGGCGTTGTGAACAACGATTACGTTGAGCCAGCAGGCCTGGACTTCAAGGATTCACTCGGCGCAGACGGCGTAGAGGATGAGTCGGTGCAGCCCTACATCAACATCTTCGCTGCACGTACGGATGATCTCGATAACGAGACCTACAACAAGCTCGTCGACATCTACCAGAACAACGCAGACGTCCAGGCTGCGCTGAAGGATTACGTCGGTGACGGTGCGGTAGCGGTTAAGCTTTCCAAGTCGGAGCTTGCGAAGATCCTGAAGACCGCGGAGGACGACGTCCGCGCTTCACAGAAGTAATCGCGAACTTACGCAGCAATGTCGACAGCGGGGTGCACGGGTGACCGGGCATCCCGCTCCGGCGTTTTAGCTCGCACGAAAGGAGACGCTCATGACTCGCGTCACACTCACAGACGTATCGATGCAGTATCCGGGGCGCGGATCAAAGGACGCCACCCCGGTCCTCGCCGTCGATAATGTCTCAATTGACGTTGCCTCGGGCGAAATTCACGCGATCATCGGTTACTCCGGTGCTGGAAAGAGCACCCTGCTGCGGCTGGTGAACGGCCTCGAGCGAGCGACATCCGGCAGTATCACGGTTGGCGAGCAGGAGATTACTGCACTGCCTGAATCAAAGCTGCGTCAGGTACGCGGCGGGATTGGCATGATCTTCCAGCAGTTCAATCTCTTCCATTCGAAGAAGGTTGCAAAGAACGTCGAGTATCCGCTCATCGTTGCTGGTGTTCCGAAGGCGGAACGCGAAGCGCGGGTAGCTGAGCTGCTCGAGTTTGTCGGACTGTCTGACAAAGCAACTTCGTACACTGACCAGCTATCTGGCGGACAGAAGCAGCGCGTGGGTATTGCGCGTGCGCTAGCGACACGGCCGGGGCTGTTGCTCGCTGACGAAGCCACGAGCGCGCTTGACCCGCAGACTTCTCAGGAGGTCCTCGCCCTGTTGAAGCGTGTGAACGCTGAGCTCGGCATCACGATCATCTTGATCACCCACGAGATGGAAGTCGTGCGTGAGATCGCTGACCGTGTCACCGTCATGTCTGGTGGCGTCGCCGTCGAGCAGGGCGAGGTCTACGAGGTCTTCTCAAACCCGCAGGCGGAGACCACGAGTCGCTTCGTCGCGACAGCGTTGCCGACGCTGCCAGACCAGGTACATCTTGACAAGCTCAAAGAACGGCACCGCGGCCGCATCGTCTCGCTGAAGTTCCGTGACGGAGATGTGGATCAGCCCGTTGTGTTCCAAACACTTGCCGATCGGGGTGTTGGTGTGAACATTATCCACGGTGGCATTACCGATGTCGGCGGCCGCAGCTTTGGTCGTCTCACTCTTGAACTTATCGGCGACGACGTGCGCGTCGAACATGCAGTGGCCGCACTCGGCCAGGTTGCAGAACTGGAGGTGCTTGTCTAATGGATCGGCTACTTGATCTGATTTCTGACGGCAAGCTGCTGGAAGCTGTCGTACAAACGCTGACTTACGTGTCGATTGCGCTCGGTGTCGGTGGATTCCTCGGGCTCCTGCTTGGCGTGCTCCTCACCGTCACTCGGCAGGGCGGCCTGTTGCAGAACCGCCCGGTCTACTGGGTGTTGAACTTCTTGGTGAACTTCTTCCGCCCGATTCCATTCGTCGTGCTGATCGCTGCCCTGCAGCCTCTCGCGCGTCTGGTCGTCGGCGTCGGTATTGGAGATAAGGCACTTATCTTTGTGCTCTCCTTCGCAGCGACTTTCGGTATTTCGAGGCTCGTTGAGCAGAACCTCTTGACAGTGTCGCCCGGCGTGATCGAAGCGGCGCGCGCGATGGGCGCTGGCCCGATCCGCACGATCTTTACGGTCTTGATTCCCGAAGGTCTTGGCCCACTCATCCTGGGGTACACGTTCGCGTTCGTCGCGATTGTGGACATGACCGCGATGGCTGGCGCGATAGGCGGAGGTGGCCTTGGTCAGCTCGCGCTGCAGTACGGCTACCGTCAGTTCAACCCGTGGGTTACTTGGACCGCGGTGCTGATTATCATTGCGCTAGTACAGGTTGTGCAGCTGCTGGGTAACTGGCTCGCACGCAAGCTCCTTCGGAGGTAGTCATGAGTGAATACGTACTTGCTGATCTGCGCGCAGTCGCTGAGGACTTTTGGCCAGTAGAAACGGCTGCGTCGTGGGACCAGGTAGGTCTAGTGACTGGCCGTGACGCACAGCCGATCACGCGTGTGCTGCTCGCGGTAGACGCGGTCGCCGCAACTGTCGATGAGGCCATCGAGTGGGGCGCTGATGCGTTGCTGACGCACCACCCGCTCCTTTTGCGTGGGATCCATACGGTTGCTGAGGACACCGCCAAGGGTGCCTTGCTCGCGCGGCTCATTCGCGCGGAATGTGCGCTGATTGCGGCGCACACAAACGCAGACGCTCCCGAGGAGGGAGTTTCTGATGTCATCGCTCAGCGACTCGGCCTACTCGGCGCCATTCCCATTGAGCCAGGCGCGGATCCGATGTCAGGGATCGGTCGAGTCGGTACTCTCGTCGCATCCGTCACGCTTCGTGAATTTGCGGATCGCGTGAACAACGTCATGCCTCAGACCGTGACGGGCGTGCGTGTTGCAGGCGATCCTGACCGCAAGGTGAGTCGCGTTGCACTCTGCGGTGGCGCAGGAGACAGTTTGCTTGCGCATCCTGCAGTGCTTGAGGCCGATGTGTATGTCACCAGCGACCTTCGCCATCACCCTGCGCAGGAAGCCATTGAGGCGGCGAATGTCGCCGGGGGACCGGCGCTCATTGATGTTGCGCACTGGGCTAGCGAGTCGCTGTGGCTTGCCGGTGCAGCGGAACGATTGAGCGCGAGGCTGCCGGGCGTTGAGTTCCGGGTCAGCGACCTGCGCACCGACCCGTGGACCTTTGCGGTGGGGGCCGAGCGCTGATTTTCAGTTGACGTGCGTCTGGCGCGGTAGGATTGCAACCATGAAGGCTCTTCCGCGTCAGCAGCACTTGCTGCTTGATCTCCAGGCTCTTGACCATAACCTCGCTCGACTGCATCGTATGCCCGGTCAGTTGCCAGAACGGGCCGAGCTTGCCGCGATTGAGGGGGAGCGCGTGGCATCACGCGATGCGTTCCTCGCAGCGCAGCGTGAGTCTGACACAGTCGCGCTTGAGCTTGCGCGGTTTGGCTCTGATGTGAAGCTCGCTGCAGAGCGCCGTGCACACGATGAGAAGTTGCTTGCAGAGGCGACTGATCCAAAGCACGCTATCGCCATCCAGAGCGAGATCGACGCGCTCTCACGCCGTCAGGCGTTGCTGGAGGAGCAGGAATTTGCTGCAACCGAGGCAGCTGAAGCCGTATCGGCCAAGCTCGCCGCAGCAGAGGCCGATTACCACGGCATCGATGAACGCCGCGCACTCGTGCAGGCGCGACTCGCCGCAGCCGAGAAGCAGATCGCTGAAGATCTTGCGCAGGCAAAAGAAGACCGTGCCGGTCTCGCTGCTGAAATTCAAGGTGACCTGCTTGCACTGTACGAGGAGACCCGTGCGCAGGTGGGCATCGGCGCTGCACGCTTGCGCGGCAATGTTTCCGAGGGCAGCAACATGGCGCTTTCGCCAGCTGAGATGAGCACGGTGCTTGAAGCGCCAGTCGATGAGGTTATTTTCTGCCCAGGCTCTGGCGCGATTCTCGTTCGGGTGATCGACGAAGACTAAGTCTTTCCCTCTTGCAACCGTTCGCGTCGGCCCGTCGGGTGGAGTAAACTGGCTCCTGGAATGGGCCGACGGACGGTCGCGTCACGTTGTGTTTGCACGGCGTGCCGAGGAAAGTCCGGGCTCCGCAGGGAAGAACGGTGGATAACGTCCACTCGGGGCAACCCGCGAGAAAGTGCAACAGAGAGTAGACCGCCATGGTTGGTTCGCCAGCTCGGGTAAGGGTGAAAAGGTGGTGTAAGAGACCACCGGCGCTCGTGGTGACACGGGCGGCCAGGTAAACCTCGTTCGGAGCAAGGCCAGATAGTAGGCGATGAGGCGTCCCGCTGAGTCTACGGGTAGGCTGCTAGAGCCGGTCGGCAACGGCCGGTCGAGAGAGATGACCGTCGCCGCGAGCATTCGCGGTACAGGACCCGGCTTACAGTTGGCCCATTCCTTCTTCGAAATCATTCGTCTTTGTCATCGCAGTGTGGCGATCCACCGACATGATGGTGATCTCGGAGCGCCGGAGCACACAGTACAGCGCGGAAGTCGACCAAGGTCAACTCCCGCGCTATATCTTTGCCTCTGTGGGGTTACTCCGAGACGGTGAGAAGCTCGAAACCATCCTCGCGGATCACGACCGTGTGTTCGAACTGCGCCGTGATCGACTTGTCACGTGTCGTGACAGTCCAGCCGTCGTCCCACTGGGACCACTCGTGCGTGCCGAGCGTGAGCATCGGTTCCACGGTGAAGACCATGCCTGGCTTGATGACATCCGCATAGCTGGGCGCCGAGTCGTAGTGCGGAATGATGAGTCCAGAGTGGAATGATGAGCCAACACCGTGACCGGTGAAATCGCGTACGACACCGTAGCCGAATCGCTTCGCATAGGTCTCGATAACGCGGCCGATGATGTTCACTTCGCGACCGGGACGAGCAGCCTTAATGCCTCGCATCATCGCCTCGTGTGTGCGTTGGATGAGGAGATCGACCTCTTCCGAAACCTCTCCAACACGATACGTGCGGTTCGTATCGCCGTGGTATCCGTCAAGATATGCCGTCACATCGACGTTCACGATGTCGCCCTCGCGGAGAACTGTGTCGTCTGGGATGCCGTGGCAGATCACCTCGTTCACCGACGTGCATGACGAAGCGCGGTAGCCGCGGTACCCAAGCGTCGAGGGGTAGGCGCCGGCGCCGATGACGTATTCGTGCGCGATGCGGTCGATCTCTGCGGTCGTAATGCCTGGGCGGATCGCTTCTCCGACAGCATCGAGAGCACGGGACGCGATGCGTCCGGCTGCGCGGATGCGGTCAATCTCATCGGGGGTGTACGTGTTGTCGCCGGTGTATGGCGGGGGCGTTTCAAGGCCCACGTACGGCGGACGCTGGATGTCGGCGGGAACTGCACGAGGAGCAGGATACGCGCCGGGAATAATTTGACCATGACTATCGAACGGCATAGCTCTAGTCTAGGAGTTAAGAATCCACTACCAACTTGGAGGAGGCTGTCATGAGCAAGAAAGACTGGGGCGTCGACGATTCAGGCGATACCTACTGGTTCAACGACAAGACCGGCGAAGTTGAATACGGACCGCAGTCGATGGGCATCGACCGCATCGGCCCCTTCAAGACAGCCGAAGAAGCTGCGCACGCAAAAGAGACACTTGCGGAGCGCGCTCGCCAGTGGGCTGCTGAAGACGAGGAAGACAGCTACTAATTCCTCTGAGCTTCGTTGCTCGCCAGGCTTCTCAATCCCCATTCACCCCTCACTCGCAAGGAAATTACATGAGCAAGCAACGTGACTACGTCCTGCGCACCATCGAAGAACGACGCGTGAAGTTTGTGCGTCTCTGGTTTACCGATGTTGCGGGCGCGTTGAAGTCTGTTGCGCTTTCGCCCGCTGAAGTTGAGGCCGCTTTTACCGAGGGCATCGGTTTCGACGGTTCGGCGATTGAGGGACTTACCAGGGCATATGAGTCTGACCTCATTGCGATTCCTGATCCGTCGACGTTCAAGCTTTTGCCGTGGCGTGGCGAAACTGAGCCGACGGCAAGCATGTTCTGCGACATCCATACCCCGAATGGTGAGCCGTCCGTGGCGGATCCGCGCAACGTTCTCAAGCGAACGCTCGAGAGCGCTGCTGACATGGGTTTCAAGTTCTTCACGCATCCGGAGATAGAGTTCTACCTCTTCAAATCGAAGGAGTTCGGCCCCGATGGTCCGATTCCCGTCGATCGCGCCGGGTACTTCGACAATGTTCCGGGTGGCACGGCTCATGATTTTCGTCGTGAGAGCGTGAACATGCTTGAGGAACTCGGCATCTCTGTGGAGTTCAGCCATCACGAAGCTGGTCCCGGCCAGAATGAAATCGATCTGCGGTACGCAGATGCACTCACGACTGCGGACAACATCATGATGTTCCGATCGGTAGTGAAGGAAGTGGCGATCGCCCAGGGGGTACACGCCACGTTTATGCCGAAGCCACTCGCAGGACAGCCTGGTTCCGGCATGCACACGCACCTATCGCTCTTTGAGGGCGACACGAACGCGTTCTTTGATCCGAGTGCGAAGTATCAAATGTCAGTTACCGCTCGACGCTTTGTTGCTGGCCTGCTAAAGCACGCGCCCGAGATCACCGCCGTCACGAACCAGTACGTGAACTCGTACAAGCGGTTGTGGGGTGGCGACGAAGCGCCCTCATTTGTGAGCTGGGGGCACAACAATCGATCCGCGCTTGTTCGCGTGCCGCTGTACAAGCCAGGCAAAGGCAACGCCGCGCGAATCGAATACCGAGCAATGGACACCGCGGTGAATCCATACCTTGGTTTCTCTGTGCTGCTTGCAGCCGGGCTCAAGGGTATCCGCGAAGAGTACGAGTTGCCGCCTGAGGCTGAGGAAAACATCTGGGAGTTGAGTCAAGGCGAGCGCCGGGTAATGGGATTTGATCCGCTTCCGCAGAGTCTCGAACATGCCCTCGCCGTCATGGAACGTTCTGAGCTCGTTGCGGAGACGCTGGGCGAACAGGTGTTCGCGTACTTGCTGCGTGACAGCCGTCAAGAAGTTGAGGCGTACCGTCGCCAGGTGACACAATTCGAACTCAAGACCATGTTGGACACGATCTAGCAACAATGAACACCACTGATCCAGCCCGTGGCCGTACCTCCGGGGTGACGCTTGGCGCGTTCGCGAAGGCTGGTTTTGACCGGCTGAGTGAAGCCAGGGAGCGTCTTGCTGAGGTTGCCGACGCCGTAGGTGTCGAACTCCCGGTACTGCTGCAGGCGGCCTCGCACGCAGCGGACCCAGATACTGCTCTCGCGCTCACACAGCGGATCGTCAACGATCTTCCAGATGCGCTGGAATATCTTGGCGATGATGTCGTGCGTTGGCATCGTTGGTGGCTGCTGACTGGTTCGTCTGCGGCACTGGGGGAGTTCCTCTATCGAAACCCAGAAGTCATACCTCGGTTGATGAGTCAAGACGGTACGGTTGCGACGCTTGAGCAGGCAAAGGCTGAGCTTCTTGCGGCCGTGCAGAGCGAAGAAACGTCTTCCGAACTGCTCGTGGGGGAGCCGGGGAGCACTGCACTGCGCGTTGCATACCGCGTGCTGCTCGCAGAACTCATGCTGTGGGACCTCAACGAAGGGTTGGCCGGCAGGGCGATTGAGGCGGTGAGCGTCACCTCGGAGGCACTCACCTCCCTCGCTGACGCGGCAATCGAAGTGGGCCTTCTTGTTGCGCGGGCTGGGCTCGCAGCAGGCGCAGCTGGCCCTGCAGTGTCATCTTCCAGACTCGAGGCATTGCAGCTTGCGGTCATCGGCATGGGGAAGTGCGGTGCACGCGAACTCAATGTCGTCTCTGATGTAGACGTTATCTATGTCGCAGGCACAGCCAATGAGGACGTGCTAGACGGGGACGCACTGATCCGCGTTGCAACACGACTCGCAAGCGAGCTCATGCGCGTCATTCATGACCCGGGGTTCGAACCAGCGCTGTGGGAGATCGATCCAAACTTGCGGCCAGAAGGTCGTCAGGGCGCACTCGTACGCACGCTCGGCTCCATGCGGGCCTATTACGAGCGTTGGGCAAAGGCCTGGGAGTTCCAAGCTCTCATGAAAGCGCGAGCGATTGCGGGCGATCGTGAGCTTGGCGAGGCCTTTGTCGCGTTTACCCGCCCCATGGTGTGGTCTTCGGGAGGGCGAGAAGACTTTGTCGGCTCCGTGCAGCGCATGCGCGAACGCGTGACCGAGCACATTGCGCTTGAAGACGTCGAATATCAGCTCAAGCTTGGCCCAGGCGGCCTGCGCGACATCGAGTTCAGCGTGCAGCTCTTGCAACTGGTGCACGGTCAGTACGATGAGCGTCTGCACCGTAGCGGAACCCTCGAGTCGCTTGCCGCGCTTGTTGCCGGTGGCTATGTCGCCCGCAGCGATGGTGACCGGCTGGTCGAGGCATACCGTTTCTTGCGTGTGCTTGAGCACCGACTGCAACTTCGTGACCTCCGTCGGACGGCATTGATGCCTCGCGATGAGGAGGAGTTGCGAATACTTGCACGGTCAAGCCAGCTTGCTGAGGGCGCGAGACCGCTCGTGGAAAGCTGGGAACAGGTCAAGCGCGATGTTCGCCGTCTGCATCTCAAGATCTTTTATGCGCCGCTGCTCAGCGCGGTGTCGGAACTGCCAGACGAAGAATTCGTGCTTGGCTCTGACGAGGCGCGAGCGCGACTGCAGAGTATCGGTTTCAGGGACCCAGAGGGGGCGTTCCGCCACCTTGCAGCCCTCACCAGAGGGACCTCGCGACGAGCGAAGATTCACCGAAACCTCGCACCCGTTCTCCTACAGTGGCTGGCAGACGGTACTGACCCGGACTTCGGCCTCCTCGCGTTCAGGCGTGTGAGCGAGGCGAACACAGATAAGCAGTGGTATCTCCGTCTCCTTCGTGACGGCTATGAGGCAGCGGAGCGACTCACCGGCGTGCTCTCAAACTCGCGATTCATAGCCGACCTTCTCGAGACCACTCCCAACGCGGTTGCTTGGCTTGAACGTGATGACCAATTGCGTCCAGTCGGTTTCGATCAACTCCGTGGTGAAATGCGGGCATTGACATCTCGTCGCTCAAATGTAGCCGAAGCAGGGAGAGCGCTTCGCGATGTTCACAGGCGAGAAGTCCTCCGATTGGCAATGGGACGAGTGGTTGGCGTGCTCACTGAACGCGACGTCTCGCTCGGGCTCGACGCCGCGCACACCGCATTGCTCGACAGCCTCTTGCTTGCCGTGCGAGAACACGGCGACGAGATTGCAAGCTCACTCGAGATCTCACTGATTGCGATGGGTCGGTACGGCGGTGGAGAGCTAGGGTTTGCCTCAGACATCGATTTGATCGCTGTGTACCGCGCCCCAGAAGATGTGCCAGCTGACAAAGCGCAGCGTGCAGCGGTCAAGCTCGTCAGCGAGATGAAGCAACTGGTGTCGGACCCACGCTTTTCTGTTGACCTTGACTTTGACCTTCGGCCTGAGGGAAAGAACGGCCCGCTCGTGCGGAGCCTCAGCTCATATCGGAGCTATTATCAGCGATGGTCGGTCGACTGGGAAGCGCAGGCGCTCCTGCGAGCCCGGGCCGTTGCGGGTGACGCAGAACTTGGGCAGACGTTTATCGAACTTGCGGACGAGATTCGGTACCCCGCTGCCTTCAGTGACGAACAAGTCCGAGAAGTGCGACGGATCAAAGCGCGCGTCGAGGCGGAGCGACTACCACAGGGCGCAAACCCGAAACTGCACCTGAAGCTCGGGCCAGGGGGAATCTCTGACGTGGAGTGGCTTGTGCAGCTACTCCAGCTCCAGCACGGGGCAAAGACGCCTGCGATGCGCACTTCGGCGACGCTAGAGGCGCTCAGCGCTGCTGTTGAGGCAGGGTGGATTGAGCTCCCGGACGCAGAGCTGCTGCAGGAGTCCTGGGAGTATGCGAGTACCATCCGATCCGCGCTCAAACTCGCGTCTGGTCGAGCGAGTGATGTGCTGCCGACGGACTGGGCACAGCTCGTTGGAGTCGCTGGAATTCTTGGACATCCGAGGGACCAAACCACGGAGTTGAGCGAACGCTGGCTGTCACTCTCGCGACGTGCCCGTGCGGTGTTTGAACGAGAGTTCTTTGGCTACGAGGAGCCCCCGCTGTACACCGCGTACTGACGTGTAACCTGTTGTTCGCAGAGCCGTTACCGTCAATCTCTGGTGTTTCTTATGCGCCCGACTTACTGTGGAGATATGAAATATCTGCAGCAAATTCTCGAATCGCTGCTCGCGGAAACGGACTACGAGGTCGCCGACGAAGCAGAGGCATGAGCGCGAAAGCTCTCCCGACAAGACGAAAGCCTCGTGGATCACACTGAAGTGAACCGCGAGGCTTTCGTCTTGTCAGCTATTTAGCAGCCGAAGTACATCTCGAACTCGTAGGGGTGAGGACGAAGCGTCATCGGAACAATCTCAGTCTCGCGCTTGAGATCGATCCAGGTCTTGATGAGTTCTTCGGTGAACACGCCACCCTCGAGCAGGTATGCGTGGTCTGCTTCGAGAGCGCTGAGTGCGGCCTCAAGGTTCTGAGGTACCTGCGGGATGTTCTGAGCTTCCTCAGGAGGCAGCTCGTAGAGATCCTTATCGATCGGAGCGATCGGCTCAATGCGGTTACGGATACCGTCGATACCGGCCATGAGCTGTGCCGCGAATGCGAGGTAGGGGTTGCCTGACGCATCAGGAGCGCGGAACTCAATGCGCTTAGCCTTGGGGTTCGAACCCGTCAGCGGGATACGAACGGCCGCAGAACGGTTACCTGCAGAGTACGCCAGGTTAATCGGCGCCTCGTAGCCCTTGACCAGGCGACGGTAGCTGTTGATGGTTGGGTTCGTGAACGCGAGCAGCGATGGTGCGTGGTGCAGAATGCCACCGATGTACCAACGTGCGGTGTCCGAAAGGCCTGCGTAGCCTTCCTCGTCGAAGAAGAGTGGCTCGCCATCCTTCCAGAGCGACATGTGGGTGTGCATGCCCGAACCAGCATCACCGAAGACGGGCTTCGGCATAAAGGTTGCGGTCTTGCCCCACAGCTCTGCCGTGTTCTTAACGATGTACTTGAACTTCAGCAGGTCGTCTGCCGAGTTCACCATCGTATCGAAGCGGTAGTTAATCTCTGCCTGGCCGGGAGCACCAACCTCATGGTGTGCACGCTCGAGCTTCAGGCCAGCCTCAATGAGACGAACCGAGATGTCGTCGCGCAGATCAGCCTGCTTGTCGACAGGCGAAACGGGGAAGTAGCCGCCCTTGAGGCGGGTGGTGTTGCCAAGGTTGCCGCCCTCAACCCTTGCGGCTGAGTTCCAGTACGCCTCTTCCGAGTCAATCTCGTAGAAGGTACGGTTTGGCTTTGTCTCATAGCGAACCGAGTCAAGAATGTAGAACTCAGCTTCGGGAGCAAAGAAGGCGGTGTCTGCGATGCCGGTCGAAGCGAGGAATCGCTCAGCCTTCTTCGCGACCTGACGTGGATCCTTTGAGAAGATCTCACCGGTGCGTGGGTTGAAAATATCGCAGAGAATAATGAGGGTGCGCTCGGCGCGGAACTGGTCAATGTAGCAAGTGGTTACATCGGGAATCAGCTGAAGGTCGCTCTCAGCAATGCCAACAAACCCGCGAATCGATGAGCCGTCAAACATCTGTCCAACTTCGAAGAAGTCTTCATCAACAGCTGCGCCGGGGATATTGAAGTGCTGCTGCACGCCCGGGAGATCTGTGAAACGAATGTCGAGGAACTTGACGTCCGTTTCCTGAATGTAATCGATGACTTCTTGGGGCGTTTTGAACATGTGGTTCCTTAGCATCTGAAGACGTACGCGTCTGTAACAGTTTACAGTTACGCGGTGCGGATGAGTACCGTGCCCGCGATTTTGTCGTGGAATCCACGCTGATCTGAGTCCCAAACCAAGACGGGAATCACGAGGACGAGCAGAACTGTACGAACAATGGGGCGCCACAGTCCGACCCAGGTCCCGTTCAGCGAGACGACACGCATTCCGGTAAGTCGGTGTCCGATCGATCCGCCGATCGTTGGAATGAAGACGATCTGCAGTGCCATAAAGAACACAAGGTTCCAGACGCTTGCGAGCTCGCCACCGATCAGGAAGTACGCAGGAATTGCTGCGAGTGCCCAATCAATGCAGATTGCAAGAAAACGGCGACCTACGCGGCCGACGGACCGGGGACCGTCTTCGGGGAGACCGAGACGTTCCCCGGGCCACGTGCTGGGCGCCAGGTCGCCAAACTTCTGAGGTTGTGCCACGGCGATTTAGCGGGGCTTGCCTGCGGAACGGACGCGGTTGGGGTCCATGCCCTTGGGGATACCAACGGGTGAAGCCTGAAGCGATGAAAGGCGGTTGAAGACAGCCTGCACCTCGTTGCGGTTGAGCTTCGGCTTGAGCTTCGTGAGTTCCTTCGAAAGCTTTGCGAGCGGGATGCCACCCTCGTCGGGGCCAACGTAGAGGTGAACGACCTCAACGTTCATCATCGCGCGCTTCACCTTGCGCTCTTCTTCTTGTGCCATGCGGCGGGTGCGCTGCAGCGAACCTTCGGAAATCAGCACGACGCCGCCACGGCCAACGACACGGTAGACGGCATCCTGCTGGCGATTAATTGCAACGGGAACCTCGGATCCGCGCCAGCTGCGGCGGAGTGCGCTCTGAACAATTGCGCCAACCGCACCAGCGCGGCCTTCGATCTGGCTGTAAGCCATTGCCTCGGCGCGGCGACCAAGTACGATCATCGCAACCAAGAGACCAACGAGTGCGCCAGTCACGCACCAGAGAATCCAGCCGATCCAGTTTGAATGCAGGAGGAGTGCTACGAGCACGCCTGCGAGGATCGGGCCGACGAACGACACGATCATGAGAGGCGTCAGTGCCCGGTCATGTACGCGTGTGTTCTGGTAGACCTGCACCATTTGCTTGATGCGGCCCGGTGCCTTCTGCTGCTTGTCCTTTGCCATACCTTCTAGAGTACCGCTTCTTGGGTCGGGGATTTGACCTGTTCGCCGTAAGCCGGTGCAACTCTCCACACCGAGAAATACTCGTGCGTCTCGCAAACGCGTGGATCCGGCAGAATGTACCGCCAGGGAAGGAGCCAACCCCCATGTCGGAACAAACACAAGCACGGGCTGGGGTCACCGTAGCGAGTCTCATTTTGCAGCTGCTGCGGCGAGCGTGCGTCGCTCACGAGAACGGGAACTGCTTGGGCGTGCGCTTGGACCTTGCTTTTGACTGGAACGGTGTCGATCTCCGACCTCGGGGGCGAACGACTGGCCGCGAGTGGCCCCGCAGCCTCGCAGGGTGGCGTTTGGCGCGGATCACTCAGCTTGGTGTTGCTCACAGCAGGGGAGGACATGAAACTGGTTGCGCGAGTATCGGTGTGTCGCTTCGCGAGCTCGCGCAGCTCGTTGCGCGATACGACCCGTCCCATGTCGGTGACTATCTCTTGGAGGGCGTGAGTGCCTGTGCGTCGGAGCTTGAATGTGAAGATCGCCCTCCGATGGGGCGAGAGCTATTCGAAATATTGCAGGCCGAAATCCAGTCGAGAATTCACGTACCAAGCTGACTCCAACTGGTGTCGACGACGGGAAAACGTGCGGGCCCCTGGATAACTCCAGGGGGCCCGCACGTTGATCGGCTGCTTAGATACCGAGGTCGTTTTCGAAGTTGCCTGCCTCGAGGCGCTGCTTCATCTGGCTGAGGAAGCGTGCCGCGTCTGCACCATCGATCGTTCGGTGGTCGTACGAGAGAGCGAGGTAGACCATTGAGCGGATCGCGATCGCATCGCCTTCGGGAGTCGATACCACGCCTGGCTTCTTGACAACTGCACCAGTGCCAAGGATGGCCGACTGCGGGAGGAACACGAGTGGAGTATCGAACAGCGCACCACGTGAACCGGTGTTGGTCAGTGTGAACGTGCCACCGCTGAGCTCGTCGGGAGTGAGCTTGTTGTCGCGTGTGCGAGCAGCGAGATCAGCAATGTCTGCTGCGATCTGAGAAATGTTCTTCGCGCCTGCATCCCGGAGAACCGGAGTGAGTAGGCCTCGTTCGGTGTCGACCGCGATTGCAATGTTCTCAGTCGACGGGTAGACAATTTCATTGTCTTCAACGGTCGAGTTGATGATCGGGTATGACTGCAGTGCTTCAGCCGCTGCAATAGCAAAGAACGGCATGAACGAGAGCTTGTTGCCAGTCTTCTGAAGGAACTCGTCCTTCTTCGCCTGACGGAGCTTGGCGACACGGGTAACGTCAACCTCAACCATTGTCGTGAGCTGAGCGGTGGCCTGCAGCGATGCTACGGCACGCTCGGCAATGACCTTACGGAGACGTGACATCTTCTGGCGCGTGCCACGAAGGTCTGAAACCTCGTGTGCGGCCGCTGCGGCAGCAACTGCGGGAGCCGCTGCTGGGGCGGGGGTCGCAGCTGGCTTCGGAGCTGCGGCGATGACGTCTTCCTTGCGGATACGTCCGCCGACGCCGGTGCCAGTAACAGACTCAAGATTGACGTTGAGATCCGAGGCGAGCTTGCGAACAATCGGGGTGACATAGTTCGGGTTCGATGCAGGCGCTGCAGGGGCCGGAGCTGCGGGCTGAGGTGCTGCAGCGGGAGCGGCAGGTGCTGCTGCTGCAGCTGCAGGGGCAGCGGGGGTGACGACTGCTGCGGGGGCAACAGGTGCTGCAGGTGCAGCAGGCGCGACCGCTCCGCTACCCACGCGAGCAAGTACTGCACCAACTTCAACGGACTCGTCTTCCTGCACGAGGATCTCCTGCAACACGCCTGCGACAGAAGAAGGGACCTCGGTGTCAACCTTGTCGGTTGAGACCTCAAGGAGTGGCTCGTCGACGGCAACGGTGTCACCAATGGCCTTGAGCCAGCGCGTGACGGTTCCTTCGGTGATGCTTTCACCGAGCGACGGGAGAACGATGTCCTGTGCGTCTGCGCCTGCAGGTGCGGCCGCGGGGGCAGGCGCTGCTGGTGCAGCCGGTGCCACGGGTGCAGCTGGAGCTGCGACAGGAGACGCTACAGGTGCAGCAGGTGCAGCTGCACCGCTACCGTCACCAATACGGACGAGAACTGCGCCGACCTCGGCGGTCTCGTCTTCCTGGACGAGGATCTCCTCAATAACGCCTGCTACGGGCGAGGGAATCTCAGTGTCGACCTTGTCTGTTGAGACCTCGAGCAACGGCTCGTCAACAGCAACAGTGTCGCCAACGTTCTTGAGCCAGCGGGTAACCGTACCCTCGGTGACACTCTCGCCCAGCGCGGGGAGGACTACCGATTCACTCATCGTGATTCTCCGTTTCTAAAATGCTTCGTAAAAGATTTGGGGTGCGTCGTTTAGAGCGCGTGAAGAGGCTTGCCAGCGAGCTTCAGCATCGCTTCGCCGATGGTTTCGTTCTGGGTCGGGTGTCCGTGAATAAACGGTGCGACGTCCTCGGGGTACGCCTCCCAGTTCACGATGAGCTGAGCTTCGCCGACGAGCTCACCGACACGAGCGCCGATCATGTGCACGCCAACGACAGGACCATCTACAACACGAACTGCCTTGACCGAACCGGCGGTACCGAGAATCGAGCTCTTCGCGTTGCCTGCGAGGTTGTACTCGTAGCTGGTGACCTTGTCTGCGCCGTACTTTTCCTTTGCAGCAGCCTCAGTGAGGCCTACCGATGCAATCTCGGGGTCGCAGTAGGTGACCTTCGGAATGTTGATGTCCTCAACAATGACGGGTGCCAGCCCAGCGATCTCTTCAGCAACGAAGATGCCTTGCTGGTAGCCGCGGTGTGCAAGCTGGAGGCCAGGGACGATGTCGCCGACTGCAAAGACGCCGGGAACATTCGTTGCGAGGCGCTCGTTGGTGAGGACGAATCCACGGTCCATAGAAATACCGACCTCTTCAAAGCCGAGACCTGCCGTCGCTGGTCCGCGGCCGACTGCAACAAGAAGGTAGTCCGCTGAAATAGCTGAACCGTCTTCGAGTGTGACCGTGACGCTCGAAGCGTCCTGTGTGACTGACTGGAAACGAATGCCGGTCTTGAAATCGATGCCGCGCTTTCGGAATGCGCGTTCGAGCTGCTTCGACACTGATTCCTCCTCGTTGGGTGCCAAACGAGGAAGGCCTTCGATAATGGTCACTTCAGCGCCGAATGAACGCCAGACACTTGCGAACTCGACACCAATGACGCCGCCACCGAGGACGATCACCTTCTGGGGGACCTCAGTCAGTTCGAGCGCGTGCTCACTGGTGATGACGCGGCCACCGATTTCGAGCCCGGGAAGCGAACGCGAGTACGAACCCGTTGCAAGGACGACATGCTTGCCGATGATCTGATCCGCACCCACCTGGACGGTGTTCGCAGCAATCAGTCGACCTTCACCAGCGATGACCGTGATGCCGTTGGCCTTGAGTAGGCCCTGCAGGCCTTTGTGCTTGCCCGCAACGAGGTTCGTGCGGAAAGCGTTCACGCCGGCCATATCGATGCCAGCAACGTTGGAAATGACGCCGTAAGCCGCACCTTCGCGCGCCACGTCAGCAATCTCAGCAGAGTGGAGAAGTGCCTTCGTCGGCACGCAACCGCGGTGGAGGCACGTGCCACCCAACTTGTCCTTCTCAATGACCGCTGCGGTCATGCCCAGCTGTCGAGCACGGATTGCGGTTGCGTATCCCGCGCTGCCACCGCCGAGAACGACGACGTCAAAATGCTGTTCGGTCACGTGGGCACTCCTTATAAAAGCGTTTCGTGTACTACATCTTCGTGTATAGCTTGCGCCGGGTAGGCGCGCACCCTCTCAGCCTACTACTCGTAGTGACCTTGGGCTGAAGATTGGAGTCAGGGTGTTCGCCAGTGGCGGATGCGCGTTCGTTCTGAGGCAAGGCATACGTAGGATGAGGAGTGTGAGCGAGTCAGTAATTTCAGAGGATAACGCGCAGCTGCGCGCTGACGTCCCGCGCGGCCTGCCCATGGTTGTAGTGCTGTCTGGCGTCAGCGACGCTGGTAGCGTCGTGAGTCAACTCGGCGAGTATTTCTCCGAAAACAGTTCACCTCGTGAAGTGATTCGATTCGACACTGATGTGCTGCTCGACTATCGCGCACGTCGCCCTGTGATTACTTTCAACAAAGATCATTTCGAGGACTATCAGCCAGAGACGCTGACGCTCAGTATCGCGAGCGATGCATTGGGTGAGCCATTCCTGTTGTTGAGTGGCTTCGAACCAGACTTCCGGTGGGAGCGCTGGGTGGACACCATGCTGTTCCTTGTTGATGAATTTGAGGTTTCGACCACCGCATGGGTGCATGCGCTCCCTATGCCTGTGCCGCATACGCGTGACCTTCGCGCAACGATCAGTGGTTCACGTGAAGACCTGATTGAGGAACACTCAATTTGGCAGCCAACGTCTCGAATCGCTGCCACTGCAGTTCATTTACTTGAATATCGGCTCTTTGGCATGGGGGAGAGCGTGGCAGGAATCACGCTCCTCATCCCGCACTATCTTGCGGGTAATGAGTACCCGGCGGGCCTGGTGGGTGCGCTCGACTACCTCATGGCCGCGACCGGCAAGCTGTTCTCAACTGAGGCTCCGCGTGAGCTTGCGCAGAACTTCCGGGCGCGCGTTGATGAACAAATTGGTGAGAACGACGAGTCTCTTTCGATGGTGCATAGCCTTGAGGAACGATACGACCAGTTTGTTCGCGACGCAGCGACGGGTGGCGGATCGATTGAGCTCGATGGTGAAGAAGTGACGGGTGATGATATTGATGGTCTGCCCACTGCTGATCAGCTTGCGAGTGAGCTCGAACAGTTTCTCGCTGGCCAGATCTCGGATTCTGATGACGATGATCAAGATGGCTGGGATATCGGAAGCAACCCACCCGAGTCTCCCAATGGCGGCGGTACCCCCGGGGACGTGCAATAATAGGACGTGTATACCCATTCAATGATTCGGAACCAAGAATTTGGCTCTCGGACTTGACATGGGTTTTCGCACTGTACGCACATTCTTCTGAAGAAGTGCGTAGACCCTCAGACGACATCGAGAGAGGCGGGTTGCGTGGCAACTGCATCCACGAAGGGCACTGACCCTACTGAGAGCGCTGAGACGACCGACAAGGTGAACTCGACCTCCACGGCAGCAACTCAGAAGACTGCTGCCGCGAAGAAGACCACGGCCGCAACGAAGAAGGCGCCGGCAGCCAAGAAGGCTGCCGCGACGAAGGCTGCTGCTGATGAAGTGACTGCGGTTGCTAAGAAGCCCGTGCGTCGACGTAAGGTGAACGAGGTCGACGCAATGGTCGCTGAGGCTGAGGCGACACCTGATGTCGCTGAAGAAGACACTCAGACGAAGCCGGTCATCATCGAGCCACTTCCCACTGGCGCGATTGTGCTCAAAGCTGGCGATGAAGAGGATGTTCCTGCGGTTACTACCGCAATTCCGGGAGCGACTGCTGATCCGGTAAAGGACTACCTCAAGCAGATCGGTAAGGTCGCACTGCTGAACGCAGCCGAAGAGGTTGAACTCGCAATGCGCATCGAGGCTGGTCTGTTCGCAGAGGAAAAGCTCGCTACTGAGCCAAACCTGCCGAAGAAGCTCACCCGTGAGCTGAAGTGGGTTGCTCGTGATGGTCAGCGCGCGAAGAGTCACCTGCTCGGCGCGAACCTGCGACTGGTGGTTTCGCTGGCGAAGCGTTACACCGGCCGTGGCATGCAGTTCCTTGATTTGATTCAGGAAGGCAACCTAGGTTTGATCCGTGCGGTCGAGAAGTTCGACTACACGAAGGGCTTTAAGTTCTCGACCTACGCAACATGGTGGATCCGTCAGGCGATCACCCGTGCAATGGCTGACCAGGCGCGTACGATTCGTATCCCTGTGCACATGGTCGAGGTCATTAATAAGCTTGCTCGCGTACAGCGCCAGATGCTTCAGGATCTTGGCCGTGAGCCAACCCCTGAAGAGTTGAGTCGCGAACTCGACATGACCACTGAAAAGGTCATCGAGGTGCAGAAGTATGGCCGTGAGCCAATTTCGCTCCACACACCGCTCGGTGAAGATGGCGACAGCGAGTTTGGTGACCTGATCGAGGACACCGAAGCGGTTGTTCCTGCTGACGCGGTCGGTTACACGATGCTGCAGCAGCAGCTTGAGCAGCTCCTTGACTCGCTTTCAGAGCGTGAGGCTGGCGTCATCAAGATGCGCTTTGGCCTTGGTGACGGTATGCCGAAGACGCTTGATCAGATTGGCGACACCTTCGGTGTGACCCGTGAGCGTATTCGTCAGATCGAGTCGAAGACGATGGCGAAGCTTCGTCATCCATCACGCAGCCAGCAGCTGCGTGACTACCTCGAGTAAATCGACAACATCGACGCTGACCGCAACGCCGCGATCTCTCTACGCGAAACGAGAAACCTTTTATGATCCAGCCGAATGAAGGCAAGCAGCTCACGACAACTGTCGATGGGACCGAGTACCTGCGCATCCCGATCAAGACGCACGTCATCATGCCCGATGACCAGCTCTTGCCCGTGGTGAAGCAGTACGCTCAGGACGTTGTTGAAGATGGCGACACTCTTTTCATCACCGAGAAGATCGTCGCCATTATGCAGGGCCGTTCGTACAAGCTCGATGACATTCAGCCGCGTAAGCTTGCAACCTTCCTCTCGAAGTACGTGACCAAGACGGCCTATGGCATCGGTCTCGGAATGCCGGAGACCATGGAGATGGCACTTCGTGAGTGCGGTACGCCTCGTATCGTGTTCGCAGCTGTTGTTGCGGCAATCACGAAGGCCTTCGGTCGTAAGGGTGACTTCTACCGCATTGCAGGCGCGAAAGCGCGTGGCATCGATGGTCCGACGAACGGCACGATTCCTCCCTACGACAACCGCGTGGTACTTGTTCCGCTCGACCCTGACAACGCCGCACGTTCTGTGCAGCGTGAACTTGGAAAGAACATTACCGTGATGATTGCGGACATCAACGATTTTGGTGGCAACATCCTCGGTTCGAACTCGACTCCGGAACACGAGCTGCTTGTGGCTAAGATTCTGGGCGATAATCCGCTCGGTCAGGGCACTCAGAGCACCCCGATGGGCGTGATTCGCGAGGCGTAAGCCTCGGCGCAAAGAGCCGGTATCTAGCACAAGCTGGGTGCCGGCTCTTTGTATGCGTACAGACGTCTCGCGGATCATCAGCTGACCTGCTTCGACGCAAAGAACCCCCGTTCCATATAAATGGAACGGGGGTTCTTTAGCGGAAGGGCGGTCGCTCTACTGATTAGAAGCCGATTGCCTCGCGGTAGCGGGGGAGCAGGCCCGTACGAACGCCCGAGACGCTCGGCTTTGCCTGGAACACGCCCGTGTTGTAGTTGCCCTCAATGACGACGGGACGATCGGGAGAGATTGCAATGTCCCAGCCGACATATGGGATCTCGGGCACAATGCGTGCAAGATGATCAACGAGCTGCAGTACTTCCTCATATTTCGGGACCTGGAACCCAACAATTGAAACACCTGAGATCGGGTGAATTCCAAAGGTACGGTTCTCGCCATCGAAAGCGGGGTACAAAGCCTTTCCGTTGTCGTCGAGCATCGTGTACATGCCACCGTGGCTGAAGTTATCAACGGCACCACCGTTACCAACCTTCAGTACGCCGGCGAGCACGTGAACGTCAGTTCCGTCGAAATAGGTGACGACGCGAAGCGTGTTCACGCTTCGGTCGTATAGGCGCGACATCTCTGCGTGCTGCGGGATCACCTGTTCAACGAGGAACTGGCGACCATTCAAGAGTTCAGCATGTAGCTGTGCATAGTCGGTGATGTCTGACGCTTCAAGACGCCCGATGCCTTGACCGCCAAGGCTGTCAGGAACTTTCGCCATCACCGCACCGTGACGCGTGACAAACTCTTCGAGTTGCGCCGGTGATGATTCGCGGAGATCGAGCCACTCGCGCCCGATGTACTCGTTGAATTCGCGGTTGAAGTTCGATTTATCAGCGAAACGATGACGATGCTCAGGTTGATTGAGTTTCTGTGCAAGGTGGTTTGACTTCGGATGAGTCATGTACGTGCTGCGCTCGGCGCGAGAGAGCATGTAGAAGTCCCAGTCCTGATAGTCCTGGAACGCAACTTCATATCGTGCAGAGCTGTACATCATGTCGCAGAGAATGAAGATACGCGGCTTGCGCGCGTCTTTCGACATTGAACCTGCGAGGCCCCACAGGCGGGGCATATCGACCGCTTTGACGCGATCAAAGAAGTAGTTGAGGCGGCGGCGTGCTCCGAGTCCCATCGCTTGCGTCACCGAGTTTCCGAGAGACGCGCGGTCTCATCGTGCCACGCCTCAGCCATGGGGCGAAGCTTCTCTTCGTGACGCTTGGCGTGGTGGCCACAGAACAGTAGTTCGCTGCCGCCAAGAATCGCGCGAACGTAAGCCTGTGCGCCACAGCTGTCGCAGCGATCGAGTGCGCTCAGGGGCCGATCCGCCGCCGAATCAGTGGCGGTCGCGTCGGCATTGAGCGAGGGGTTCTGCTCAAGTGTCGTCATGGTGGCCTCCTTCAAAAGGTGTATTCCCTACTATCCAACCACTTTCCTCCTGTGTCGTCCCATTTGGGGCCCGTTGTTTCGCTGTACGCGTAGCAAATTCGCGCCGAGATCGTAATCGCCGCGCCAGATGGCCTCGAGTGTCTGAGGGGTGACCTAAAGTTAAAGGGGTTCGAAGTGAAACGAGGTTTGCGTGGCTGATTCCAGTTACTCTGCGAGGCATCTGACCGTTCTTGAGGGTCTCGAGGCGGTACGTAAACGACCCGGCATGTACATCGGCACGACCGATTCACGTGGCCTCATGCACTGCCTGTGGGAGATCATCGACAACTCGGTTGATGAAGCGCTGGCCGGTCACGGCAATGAGATTGGAATCACGCTACACGCAGATGGCAGTGTGACCGTTGCCGATAATGGCCGTGGTATTCCCGTTGATATTGAGCCGAAGAGTGGGCTGACTGGTGTTGAACTTGTCTTCACCAAGCTGCATGCCGGCGGTAAGTTTGGCGGCGGCGGGTATGCTTCCTCGGGCGGCTTGCACGGCGTAGGCGCTTCGGTAGTGAATGCTCTCTCATCGCGTCTCGATGTCGAGATTGACCGCGATGGCAAAACGTGGGCGATGTCCTTTAGGCACGGCGAGCCTGGCGTCTTCGAAGGCGAAGGCCCAGAGAGCCCGTTTGTGCCTTTTGAGAACGCGTCGGAGCTCCGCGTCATTGGCAAGGTGAAGAAGGGCATCAGGGGGACCCGGGTTCGTTATTGGGCGGATCCGCAAATCTTCCTTCCTACTGCGCGGTTCGAGCCGGAGTCACTTGTTGCACGTGCGCGTCAGACAGCATTCCTCGTGCCAGGACTTGCTCTCGATATCACTGATGAGCGACCTGAATCACTGAGCGAGGCTGGCGAAGCGCCGGTGCATCGTTTCCAGTACGAAGGTGGGCTTTCTGAGTTTGTAGACTTCCTTGCCCCAGATGCACCGGTCACCGAGACGTGGCGCGTGGAGAACAAGGCGACCTTCACTGAGACCGTGCCAGTGATGGATGAGCAGACAGGGCACCTTGTCTCACGCGAGGTTGAGCGCGAGTGCGAAGTTGATGTCGCATTGCGGTGGGGCACTGGCTACGACACTGAGATTCAGAGTTTTGTCAACATTATTGCTACCCCCAAGGGTGGCACGCATCTCAGCGGTTTTGAACAGGGCCTCACTAAGTTCTTCCGCAAGCAGATTGAGCAGAACTCACGCAAACTTAAGGCTGGCAGCGATAAGCCAGACAAGGACGACATCCTCACGGGTCTCACTGCGGTGGTCACCGTGAGGTTCCCCGAACCGCAGTTCGAGGGTCAAACCAAGGAAGTGCTGGGTACCGCTCCGATCCGCTCGATCGTCTCAAAGGCCGTGACTGCGGCGCTCACCGAACGATTCGAATCGACCAAGAAGCAAGACAAAGCTGAAACGGCTCTGCTGCTTGAGAAGATGGTCTCCGAGATGAAGTCGCGCATTGCTATGCGCACGCAGCGCGACACGGCGCGACGCAAAAGCTCGCTTGAGAACTCTTCCCTGCCCGCAAAACTCATTGACTGCCGTTCGAAGGACGTGCAGAGCACCGAGCTCTTTATTGTCGAGGGTGACAGCGCGCTCGGTACCGCGCGTCCAGCCCGTGATAGCGAATTCCAAGCGTTGCTTCCGATTCGAGGCAAGATTCTGAACGTGCAGAAGGCCTCCCTCGCTGAGATGCTGTCAAACGCAGAGTGTGGAGCGATCATCAAGGTGGTTGGTGCTGGTTCCGGTCGTGACTTCGACCTGTCTGCAGCCCGCTACGGCAAGGTGATTCTGATGAGTGACGCCGATGTTGATGGCGCACACATTCGCACACTGTTGTTAACCTTGTTCTTCCGCTACATGCGACCGATGGTTGAAGCCGGTCGCGTCTATGCGGCGGTCCCACCGCTGCATAGAGTGATCGTGCAGAATGCGGGTCGAAAGCCAAACGAGGTCATCTATACCTACAGCGAGCGTGAGCTCCAAGACCTGCTTTCGGATCTGAAGCGCCGCAATAAGAAGTACCAGGAGCCGATTCAGCGCTACAAGGGTCTTGGTGAGATGGACGCCGATCAGCTGGCAGAGACGACGATGGATCGCGAACACCGTATGCTGCGTCGCGTGCGTGTGGAAGATGCGCAGGCCGCTTCACGGGTGTTTGAGCTGCTCATGGGGAACGAAGTTGCCCCTCGCAAGGAGTTCATTGTCGAGAATGCTGACGGCCTCGACCGTGAGCGTATTGACGCCTAACGACGGGTAGTGTCTGTGCGGGCGATGAACAACCCCGCTAAGGGGAAGTGATGTCCACCCTCGCACTCGTTCTCGTGCTTGCAGCAGCGGTCGCACACGCCGCATGGAACATCATTGCTGCTGGAAAGAGCAAGTCAGGCCTGCCGTTTTTGTGGTGGGGTGCGGTGTTTGCTTCCACTATTTGGGCGGGCATCATTCCTCTGACCGGGGGACTGCAAGGCGCGAGCTGGCGAGACTTCCTATTTGGCGTCGCAGTGTCTGGTGTGCTTCACGTGGTCTACATGCTTGTGTTGCAGCGAGGATACGCGGCAGGCGACCTCGCGACCGTGTATGCGACTGCGCGAGGTTCAGGGCCAATCTTGACCGTAATCATCGCGCTCGCCCTGTTCGGGGAGCGTCCTTCACCTGTCGCGCTGCTTGGAGTGATGTTCATCGTTCTTGGCGTCGTGTGCATTGGCCTTATTGGCAGGAGTAGTGCGACAGCAACGCGCCCGTTGATGATTGGAAAGCGTGGCCGAATCGATCCAGGCGTGCTCTATGGCCTACTCACCGGCGTAGCGATTGCTGCCTACTCGCTCTGGGATGCATATTCGGTGAATGAGCTTTCGCTCCCTCCGGTGCCCTACATGGTGGGTTTCTTGGCCGCGGAGCTTCCGTTCTTTAGCGTGCTCCTCCTGAGGGCGCGAGGATACTCACAGCTCGGGCAAACACTGAAAACCAGTTGGCGACAGCTGCTCGGGTTTGGAATCATTTCCCCGCTGTCATACATTCTCGTGTTGACAGCTAACACGATGGCTCCCGTTTCCTTGGTTGCGCCAATGCGTGAAGTGAGCGTCGTGCTCGTGAGCTTGTACGGCGTCATCAGATTCGGTCAGGACCGACCTGTCGCGCGGGTGGTTGCGGCGCTTACTGTGGTTGCAGGAGTCGTGCTGATTGGCCTGTGAAAAAGGGTGAATGGCGGGGTGCAGATCAATTGATCCGCACCCCGCCATTCACGACTCACGCTCGGCGCGTGTTACTCAGCGTGAGTTATGGGGCAAGCCCAACGCACGCAGCTGAGCCGTCAAGCGGAAGCCCCGAGCCATCTCGCTTTCCAACTTCAGTGGGGAGTACGCGAGCGGTTCCGTCGGCTGCAAGAGCGCGCGGATCTCCAATTCCGACCCAGGCCGCGGTGAGCTGGTCTTCCCACTTGAGGAAGCGCTGTGCTCGAACACCGGCCGTCGCGCGGCCCTTTGCCGGGAACTCAGCCCAATCGGAGACCTTTGCGGACGAGGACTCCGTTCCTTCAAGCGCAATGGAGCTACCAGCGATCGTGACAACGCGCGCTTCCGCGTCTGCGGGGACCGCTGTTGCAAAGATGACCTCGGCGCCGTCAGCGAGCTTCATGCCAGCCATGCCGCCTGCAGGTCGACCCTGTGGGCGCACTGCCGTCGTCGGGAAACGGAGGAGCTGGGCGTTGCTTGCAACGGCCGCAAACTCGCTCCCATCTGGAGCCGGTGCCGCCATCACGAGGCGATCTCCTGGCTTCAGTGTGATGACCTCAAGGTCTGGCTTCGCCGGGAGCTCAGTCAGCACCACACGTTTGACGACACCCGCCGCGGTAAAGAGGCCGATGGGCTCCTCGGTCTCGAGTGAGACAATGCCGACGATCTTCGCCTTCTTGTTGGGGAGTCCGAGGTACTCGGTGAGTCGAATGCCAGCCGAGAATGCGATCGCTGCCGCGGGAACAAGCGGCAGGTCGACAGGGGAGAAGCGATGCAGTGAGCCGTCTTCGAGGATTGCGCCAAGCTCACCTCGTACCGTGGTGTCTACCTGCGAGAGGATCGCGCCGTGCTTCGTTGCTCGTGCCGGGCGGCGCGGCTGGTCCGCGGCCTCGGGATCGCGATCGATGCGAAGCGCACGTCCAGTCGCGGAAAGCATGACGGTGCAAGGCGAATCTGCGACCTGGAGTGCGTCTGGTGAAGACGCCGCACGTGACGGGCGCGCAACAGCGCCAGTGAGCATGGTGCGACGGGGGGTGCCGTACGCTGCGGCAGCATCGTCCATCTCCTGTGCCACGACCTTTCGGAGCCGCACCTTGCTGCCAAGAATCGCGAGGAGCTCTTCGATCTCTGCATTGAGCTGGTCGCGTTCGGCCTCAAGCTCGACGCGTGAAAACTTCGTCAGACGGCGTAGACGCAGCTCAAGGATGTACTCGGCCTGTGCCTCAGAGAGCTCAAAGACTTGCTTCAAGCGCTTGCGTGCGCCGTCAACGTCGTCGCTCGTACGAATAAGTTGAATGACCTCATCGATATCGAGGATCGCGATCAGTAAGCCCTCGACGAGGTGCAGACGATCACGGCGCTTGCGAAGTCGGAATTCGCTCCGGCGGGTGACCACTGAGACGCGATGGTCGAGGAACACATGAAGCATCTCGAGCAGGCCGAGTGTCTGCGGCTGGCCGTTCACGAGCGCGACGGAGTTGATGCTGAACGAGTCCTCAAGCGGCGTGTATCGGTACAACTGTTCGAGCACAGCCTCTGGGGAGAAGCCGGTCTTGAGCGTAATAACGAGCTTGAGGCCGTTCTTGCGGTCAGTGAGGTCAACAACATCGGTGATGCCAGAGAGCTTCTTCGCATCGACGCCCTGCTTGATCTTTTCGATGACGCGCTCTGGCCCAACCAGGTACGGGAGCTCAGTGATAATGAGGCCGGTGCGGCGGGGACTGAGCTGCTCAATCGCCACCTTTGCGCGTGTGCGGAATGCGCCGCGACCCGTCTGATAAGCCTCGGTGATGCCGTCAAGGCCAACGATTGTGCCACCGCCAGGCAAATCCGGGCCGGGAATGAACTCCATGAGTTCTTCGACCGTGGCCTTCGGGTTAAACAGCAGATGCTTTGCGCCCTCGACGACCTCAACGAGATTATGGGGAGCAAGGTTTGTTGCCATACCCACCGCGATGCCAGCGGCACCATTGACAAGCAGGTTTGGAACAGCCGAAGGAAGAACCTCGGGTTGCATGAGCTGGTTGTCGTAATTGGGAACGAAATCTACGACGTCCTCATCAAGCGACTCAGTCATTGCAAGCGCTGCGCCAGCCAGGCGAGCCTCGGTATATCGTGAGGCGGCCGGCCCATCATCAAGCGAGCCGAAATTACCGTGGCCGTCGACAAGTGGGAGACGCATTGCGAACGACTGCGCCATGCGCACAAGTGCGTCATAGATCGAAGAGTCGCCGTGCGGATGGAGCTTACCCATGACCTCGCCGACAACGCGCGCTGATTTCACGTGACCCTTTTCAGGGCGCAGCCCCATATCGGTCATCATGTAAAGGATGCGTCGCTGGACAGGCTTGAGGCCATCGCGCGCATCGGGGAGCGCGCGCGAATAGATCACCGAGTAGGCGTATTCAAGGAACGAACCTTCCATCTCTTGCGAGATGTCAATTTCTTCGATCCGTTCGTTGGCAGCTTCGTGTGCCACGCCTGCGGTGTCAGGGATCACGGGGGCATCGGTCATAATGGAAATCATGCTACCGACTGCCACTGACAACGGTGCGAGGCTTGCCGCAATTCTCCCAAGTGGACTTGCCGCCCTCGCCAAAGGACAAGGGGCCGACGAGGCCGAAATTCTTGCGGCAGCGGTGGGGTCGGATCAAGCGGATATGTTCGACTCAGCGATCGTGTCGCAGGTCAATGAGCTCACGCCAGCGCTACGTTCGCTCGTCGTTGTGCTTGTTGACGGGTTGGGGAGTTCGAACCTCAAAGCCCGTGCAGGGCACGCCCAGACGATTTCCTCGCTCGCCAACCGTCGCATTACAACCGTGGCACCCTCGACGACGAGCGCTGCACTCACCTCGTTTACCACTGGCACTTTGCCTGGCGAACATGGAATGATCGGCTATCAAATTCGCCACCCTGAACTCGGGCTCGTGAGTCCGCTGCGGGATTGGGACGGCATTACGGATCCGCGCTCTTGGCAGTTGAGTGAACCGCTGTTCGCCTCGGCACAACAGCGGGGCCTGCGCACGTTCACGATCGGTCGAAGTGCACATGCGGGGAGCGGACTGAGTGGTGCGATCCTTTCTGACGCGGAGTACGTGTCTGGCGATCGTATCGAGGATCGATTCCGTGTGGCGCGCGAGCTTCTACGCACCGAAGAGCCCGCCGTTATTTACGTGTATGTCGATGAACTGGATCGCGCCGCGCATCGTGATGGCTGGCAAAGCGATCTCTGGACGCATCGCCTCGAACAGCTGGATCGAGCCCTGCAAGACTTCTTGACTGGCCTTCCGTCAGGCGTCGGTGTTGCATTAACCGCAGACCATGGCATGGTCGATATCGCACCGCACCAGCGCCTCATCTTGCGGCGCGAGGACGAGATGCTGCGTGACGTTGTGGAGATAGGCGGAGAGCCTCGTTTCCGTTCGCTGTACCTTCGTGCAGGCGCAGACCCCGAAGAAGTTGCGGCGCGAATCAGGGAGAGCGAGGGGCAACGCGCGCTTGTCATGACGCGAAGCGAGGCTATTGCGACAGGAATGTTCGGGCCCACGATCGCACCTGGAGTAGCTGAGCGACTCGGCGACGTGCTGCTCATTGCGCGGAAGCAGGTTGCCTATTTTGATGATGCTGCGGATCCCGCTGCGTTGGAAATGGTTGGCCAGCATGGCGGGCTTACCGATGAAGAACGTGGCATCCCACTGATCCTTGGTGGAGCGCTGGCAGGTACGTCCTTCGCCAAGCTCGTTGAGCGGGTTGCTGCGATGCGATTCCCAAGTTAGCTGCAACTCGAGGAGACGTAGCAACACAAGAGCCCGTCAAGTGAAAGTGTTCATATGACGGGCTCTTGTGTTGCTTACCCAAATCTATGCGGGATCGTCTTCGCTGCGAGTGCCGAAGAGAATGTCATCCCAGCTGGGGATGGACGAGCGTCCCTTTTTTGCGTTGCGATCGAGCTTTTCGGGTTCGTCTGTTGACAAGCTCTGCAGTGCAGCAGGCTCTCCCACAGCAGCGTTTGGATCGTCGGTCACACCCTTTGATTGCCAAATGCTTGTAGATCGTGGCTTCTTGGACGCCGCTGGAGGTGCCGGTGCTGGCTCAATAGGAGCGGTGATCGGATCCTCGAAGAGTGGCGGTGGCAACTCGAGATACGGATCATTTGGTGCGGGCTCTGTGTGCGGCGTGCGCTCCGACTTTTCTGACGTTGGCTCGACCGGCGCCTCAGGTGCTGGCGGAACAGGTCGAAGCACCGGGGGAGCAAGACGCGGAACTTCCTCGTCCTGGACGTCTGCTGGAGCGTCGCTGATCAACTCAGCGACGCTCGCGGCTTCGCTCTGTGCCGCGGCATCGCGCATGCTTTGCTCGCGGTCCCCGCGACGGCGGCGGAGGGCGTCTAGGAGATCTGCCGTCTGGCTCATATCGACACGCTCTTCTGGTGCGGATCGACCAGGAAGATTCATCGCCCGCTGCTCAATTTCGCGACGGCGCTCGTAGTCACCCTCTGAGGGTGACTCGCTGCTGTTCTTAGGTGGCTGGGGGGCGGTCGCGGACGGGCTCCCGATCGCACCTGTTGATGTGCGGATCGGCGTAATTTCAGTCGTGTCTTTCAGGCCCTCAGCGTGATCCACGAACTCGGGCTCAGCAGCAGCAGCGGTGGGGGCAGGCTCGGGCGCTTGTGTGTCAACTGCGCGCAGCTTCGGGATGAGCTGAACCGCAACATCACCCTGTTTGGAAAGGTGCGTCGCGTCAGGATTCAGGGGGCGCAGTGTGCTCTTCTTGTGGTCGAACTCCCAAATCGCGTCGCGGACGGCATCGCTTGTGGCGAAGGCAAGACCGATGTGCCAGGATCCGCCATCGATCTTCCAGCTGCGCCACTCAACCTCATCTGCGCCAAGGGTCGCGAGGCGGGATTCTACAGCCTCGCCGAACGCACTCTGTTCGCCTTCCTCGCCGGCCGTGCGAACGGGAACCTCCCGCGCCAGATCGAGAATGTATCGTCGCTCTGCGAGGACAGGTTCTTCGAAGCGTGCAACATCTTGTTCGTCGAGTTCGGTGATCCGCGCAACCTCGAGGCGGCTCTTGCCAGAACGCAGAAGGGACTGAATCTCGCGTGGGCGAGCGCCGGTATTGCGGCGCTCTCGTTTGGAGATTTGGCGGATCTCTGCGAGCAGTACTTCGTCTACGACAAGTCGGAATTCGGTACCGTCGTCGGACGCGACAATGAGCGCTTGCTCTTCGCTGCGTACTACGCGCAATTCATCCATTTCAGAGGCTCCCTTCGGCACACTTCACCACAGGGTGCCATATCGAAATAGACACGCGCGGTATTGATGTGGGCGAGTGTAAAACCAGGCCGCGAGACGTTCGCTTGCTGTGAACAGTCTCGAAAACTTTCATTTGAGTTTGCATATGCGTGCCGACATGAGGCAGACTATGGCCGCTCAATAGGAGTAATTTCCGACCAAACCCGTAGGAGATCATGGCTACCGACTACGACGCCCCGCGTAAGGGTGACGAAGAAGCGACTGATTCAATTGAGGCGCTGAAGGAACGCGGTCCAGCTAAGGGCGCATCTTCCATCGACTCGGAGGATGCAGATAACCCGAGTTTTGATCTCGGCGGCTCAGACCTGTCTGACGTCGAGCTCGATGTTGTCGTGCTTCCGCAGCAGGCAGATGAGTTCACCTGCACCAGCTGCTTCCTCGTGCGTCACCGCTCGCAGATGGCTGAAAAGGGCGAGTTCGGCTGGATTTGCGCCGAATGCGCCGGCTGATTTAGCTCACAGCGTTCTCGTGAAGGCCCCTGTGGCCCGACATTGCGTCGGACCACAGGGGCCTTCTGTGTTCTGGGGGGCTCTGGTCTGACTTAAGCGGACAATGTGCTGGGTCGCGCATCGTCGTATCGAACACAAGTCATTACATCAGCTCACTATTACATGTTCACAATGACGCTTCTTCCCTTGCGTAGCAAGGGAACGGATTGGTTACAGGCATAGCCATGCTTTCCTGTCAGTGGCATTTCGAAGACTGTACAAAAGGGCAAAAAACACGCGCCCTACGTGATGCAGGACGCGTGTTTGGAGAGTCAGTCACCCCGACTCCCGCGGGCGGGAGAAGTTACGCGGCTACGCGTGCAGACTGGATAGCGTCTGCGAGAGCGACCGGCTTGCGGCTGGTGATAATCCAGTTGGGCGTTGGGTCGGCCGGGTCGCTGATCTCGATACGGACGCCACGGTGGATCCAGCCTCGGACCACAAGGTAATTACGCGCATCAGACTTCGCACCGATCAACTCACGCAGGGCATCTGCTCCGAGGAGCTCAATGTCGCCAAGTTCCTGAATTGAGATGGTTGCCCGACCTGCGTAAAGCTTGCCGTCTTCGACTCGGACAACGGGGCTCATGAGCACGAGGGCGATCGCAATAATGAGATACAGCGCGATCGCGACAGGCCAGGCGATTTTGGAATTGACTGGAGTAAGTACGAGCGCAGTTGCCGGAATGAAAAGCAGGCAAGCGGTGAGAATCCCGAATCCGGGCAAGAGACGTTCGCGGTAGGTGACCATAGTCTCATTATCCTCTGTCGTTGCTGAGAAGCTCGGGATCTGCCGGGGTGGGGCACAGAATCTTGAGTGGCTTCGGCAGAAGCTAGGTTCGATCCGCTAATCTGGCGGGGTGACTGATGTCGTTTCAATTCCCCTGCTCGGTGATTCTGTTCCCACGTATGCGCACCATGATGATGCTGGCGCCGACATGCGCGCCTCTGAATCAGTGGTGATTGCTCCGGGTGAGCGTGCACTGATTGGCACCGGTGTGTCCATCGCCCTTCCCGAGGGTTACGTTGCCTTTGTGGTTCCCCGGAGTGGATTGGCGGTGAAGCACGGCATCACGGTCGTGAATTCGCCAGGCACCATCGACGCTGGCTACCGTGGCGAAATCAAGGTTCTGCTCCTCAACACCGATAAGGAAAACTCCTTTGCGGTGCAGGCGGGGGATCGAATCGCCCAAATGGTGGTGATGCCAGTGTCTCGTGCAGTGTTCACTCCGGTCGCAGAGCTGAGCGACAGTGTGCGCGGAGCAGGCGGCTTTGGCTCCACTGGCGTGAGTGCTTAGTGGCGCGCTGACCGTCAGGGCCGTTCGGCTGGCGTGCGCGAGAGTCGCACGCTCCAAGAGTTTTACAGGAATGAAGGAGAGCTCGAATGAGTGACGTAGAGCAGAACAGCGCAATTGAGCCCATCGAGGGTCAGTCGGCGCCTGAGGTTGATCGCAGCAAATCAGCCCCAGAGGATCGCGAGACTGCAGGTCCATTTGATTTCACTGAGGTTCCTGCGATGCGGCCGTATGTTGATCTCGGTGGCATTAAGGTGGCGCCCCGTGAGGGTCTTCAGATGCGTCTGGAGGTTGACGAGCGCGCAAAGCGCGTCGTAGCGGCAACGCTCGGGTATGCGGAGTCGCAGCTGCAGCTACAGGCCTTCGCTGCTCCGAAGACGACTGGGCTTTGGAATCAGACTCGTGCGGAGTTGGCGGCTCAGCTGTCTCAGCAGGGTGCAAAGGTGCTTGAGCTTGAAGGTGCGCTTGGCACCGATCTGTTGGTGACGACGCCAGCCGTGGCAGGCCAGAGCGAGTCTCGTGAGATTCGCTTCATTGGTGTTGACGGCCCGCGCTGGATGCTGCGTGGCTTGATCATGGGCAAGGGTGCTTCAGATCTTGACGCCTATGACTCCTTGATTGAACTGTTCCGTGAGACCGTGGTCGTTCGCGGCGAACAGCCCCTCCCTCCCGGTGAAATGCTCGCATTGAAGGTTCCTGCTGGCGCGCAGGCGGGCACGACCGAGACTCAGGCGTAGTCTTCATGGCAGCGGAGCCGCAAGAGCCAGCCCGTGACGGCTCTGAGAGCGAGTCTGATGCGGCACCAAATCAACCAAAGAACATCGGCGGCTCAATGGGTCGCGCCGTTGCTGCCGCAACGAGTGGAGAGGACCTCACTGCTGAGGGAGTACTTCGCACGATAGGTGGCTGGCGGGGTGTCGTTGAGACCATCGTCCCGGCATTTGTGTTTATTGTGATCTTCGCAATCACTCAGGAAGCGCGAACGGCGGCACTTGCCTCAGGCGCGCTCGCGATTGTTGCTGTCATTGTTCGACTTGTGCAGCGCGAGACGATCGTCGCGGCACTTTCGGGTGCGCTCGGGGTTGGTATCGCCGTGCTCATTACCTTGATCACTGGCCGTGGCGTTGACTACTTCCTGTCAGGATTCATTGTGAATGCCGCCTGGTCGCTTGGCCTGCTTGTCTCGATCGTTGTCGGCTGGCCAGCCATTGGGCTGATCCTCGGCTTCCTTCGTGGAGACGTCACGGGTTGGCGCAAGGATAGGTTTGTTCGACGCGCCGCAGTATGGCTGACCACATTGTGGCTTCTGCTTTTCCTGGGGCGGCTCGTGGTGCAATTCCCGATGTATCTTGCGAATCAGGTAGAGATGCTTGGCGTTGCGCGAATCGTGATGGGTATTCCATTGTTTGCGGCTGGCGTTGTTGTTACGTGGCTTGTATTGCGCAAGCTGCCAAAACCGGAAGACGCGGAATCGCGATCCGCCGACTAATCATCGGATGAATTTGCGCGGGACTTCCTTGAAAAATAAGGGAACCAGCGCTCGCGCGTCGTGGTCTGGCGTGCTCGGAAACAGTGTAAGATGTATCTCGACATCGAGAGACTTTGGGAGGACTCATGGCTTCGGTAAATAGCTTTGGTGCAAAGAGCACCCTCACCGTTGGTGGGAAAGATTACGAAATCTTCAAGATCAACCGGGTTGAGGGTGCAGCACGTCTGCCCTACAGCCTCAAGGTGCTTCTTGAGAACCAGCTTCGCACCGAGGATGGCGCGAATGTGACCGCAGAGCACATCAAGGCGCTCGGCAACTGGGATCCGTCGGCACAGCCTGACACCGAGATTCAGTTCACGCCCGCACGCGTGATCATGCAGGACTTCACGGGTGTTCCCTGTGTGGTTGACCTTGCAACTATGCGTGAAGCTGTCGTGGACCTTGGTGGCAGCCCCGACAAGATCAACCCGCTCGCCCCTGCCGAGCTCGTCATTGACCACTCGGTGATCTCTGATTCGTACGGCAACGCAGCGGCGTTTGAGAAGAACGTTGAGATTGAGTACGTTCGCAACGGTGAGCGCTACCAGTTCCTCCGTTGGGGCCAAGGTGCGTTCGACGAGTTCAAGGTTGTTCCTCCCGGGACTGGCATCGTTCACCAGGTGAACATTGAATACCTCGCGCGAATTACCTTCGCACGCGAGGTCGGCGGCGTTCTCCAGGCCTACCCTGACACCTGCGTCGGTACTGACTCGCACACCACCATGGAGAATGGCCTTGGCGTTCTCGGCTGGGGTGTTGGCGGCATTGAGGCTGAGGCAGCAATGCTGGGCCAGCCGATTTCGATGCTCATTCCGCGTGTTGTCGGCTTCAAGCTCTCGGGACAGATTCCCGCTGGCGTGACCGCAACTGACGTTGTGCTCACCATCACGCAGATGCTCCGTAAGCACGGCGTTGTCGGCAAGTTTGTTGAGTTCTACGGCGAGGGCGTTGGCTCGGTCCCGCTCGCTAACCGTGCAACTATCGGCAACATGAGCCCCGAGTTCGGTTCGACCGCTGCGATGTTCCCCATCGACGATGTCACCCTCGACTACCTCCGCCTGACCGGCCGCACCGAAGAGCAGCTTGAGCTCATCAAGGCGTACAGCCAGGAGCAGGGCATGTGGCACAATCCCGCAGTTGAGCCAGAGTTCAGCGAGTACCTCGAGCTCGACCTCTCAACGGTTGTTGCCTCGATTGCTGGCCCGAAGCGTCCGCAGGACCGCATCGAGCTCACCAGCGCGAAGGAACAGTTCGAGGTTGACCTCAAGAACTACGCTCCCGCTTCGAACCCCGCAACCGTTGTTGACGAGCAGGGTCGCGAGTTCACGATTGATCACGGCGCAGTCAGCCTTGCATCGATTACCTCGTGCACCAACACCTCAAACCCCTCGGTCATGCTCGCAGCCGGTGTGCTCGCGCGCAACGCAAACGCTAAGGGCCTGAAGGCTAAGCCGTGGGTAAAGACCACGCTTGCCCCAGGTTCAAAGGTCGTTACCGACTACTACGAGAAGTCAGGCCTCAAGACTGAGCTCGAAGACCTTGGCTTCTTCCTCGTCGGTTACGGCTGCGTTACCTGCATCGGCAACTCGGGTCCCCTCAACCAGGAGATCTCGAAGGCTGTGAACGACAACGATCTTGCGGTCACTGCAGTTCTCTCGGGCAACCGTAACTTCGAGGGTCGCATTAACCCCGACATTAAGATGAACTACCTCGCGAGCCCTCCGCTCGTCGTTGCGTACGCTCTTGCGGGCTCGATGGACTTCGACTTCGATAACGAGGCGCTCGGCCAGGACGCCGACGGAAATGACGTCTTCCTCCGCGATATTTGGCCTGATCCCGTTGAGGTGCAGCAGATCGCTGACAACTCGATTGACAGCGACATGTTCAACTCGAAGTACGCAACGGTCTTCGATGGTGATAAGCACTGGAACTCACTGCCGACTCCCGACGGCAACACCTTCGCGTGGGACGAGAAGTCGACCTACGTTCGTAAGGCTCCATACTTCGACGGCATGAAGCTCCAGCCTGAGCCTGTCAGCGACATCAAGGGTGCACGCGTTCTTGCAAAGCTTGGCGACTCGGTCACCACTGACCACATCAGCCCTGCTGGCAGCTTCAAGGCAGAGACCCCTGCAGGTCGCTACCTTGTCGAAAACGGCATCGCGCCGAAGGACTTCAACACCTACGGCTCGCGCCGTGGCAACCACGAGGTCATGATTCGCGGTACCTTCGCGAACATTCGTCTGCGCAACCAGCTTCTCGACAACGTCGAGGGTGGCTTCACGCGTGACTTCACTCAGGCTGACGCTCCCAAGTCGTACATTTACGACGCAGCAGAGAACTACCGTGCAGCAGGTATCCCGCTCGTCGTTCTCGGCGGCAAGGAGTACGGTTCGGGCTCGTCGCGTGACTGGGCAGCAAAGGGCACCAGCCTCCTCGGCGTCAAGGCAGTCATCACCGAGAGCTTCGAGCGCATTCACCGCTCGAACCTCATCGGTATGGGCGTCATGCCACTGCAGTTCCCTGCAGGCCAGAACGCCGACACCCTCGGCTTGGATGGCACTGAGACCTTCTCGATCACCGGTATCGAGCAGCTCAACGAGGGCGTTACGCCGAAGACTCTCGCGGTCGAAGCAACCAAGGCTGACGGCTCGGTCGTTTCGTTCGACGCAGTTGTTCGTATTGACACCCCGGGTGAAGCTGAGTACTACCGCAACGGTGGCATTCTGCAGTACGTGCTCCGTTCGCTCGTGTAAATCTTGCTCGTCTGTCCCGGAACCCGCGTAGCTCGTCGTGTTCTGAGGTAGACAGCCAGCATCAGTGCGCCCCGTCCAGGGAACTCCTGGACGGGGCGCACTGATGTGTAGTGGAGCGCTGATAGGTGTGGCTCACTCATTGGTTGGATCCTGTCGCCCGCATGGTGTGGCAATTGGTGCTTGCTGCCCAACAACATTGAGCGCATACTTCAGTGAGTGCCCGAAGTGCTCGGCGCACCACGAGAAAGGATCCACGCATGGCGAACGAAGATCTTGGCAAGCAGGCAGCTGACGCGGCAGAGAAGGCGAAAGCTTTTCTTTCCGAGAACGCTGACAAGGTGAAAGAAGCCCTCAACAGCGAGCAGGCTGAGGCGGTAAGTGACAAAGTGCTTGATGGCCTAGCTGACCTGGCAAACAAGGTTACTGGTGGTGAGCACTCGGCAAAGATCGAAGAAGTGAAGAAAAAGCTTGATGGCTCAATTGGTAATGATTAACTGGTGAGTTCTTGACACATCGGAGGTCTCCTTGCGCGAATCGCGCGGGGAGACCTCCGATGTGTGCCGTGTTCCGATCCACACGTCGCTGGCGGGTAGACTGTGGGGATGCCCGGCGTTCACGTCGGCGAGAGAAGGGACGGGTGGCGAGTGGCGATCCTCGATCAGATCGAAGGCCCTGCAGACCTTGCGTCGTTAAGCGCTGAGCAGTGTGCGCAGCTTGCGGCAGAGATCCGCGAATTCCTCATCAGTGAGGTTGCGAAGACCGGTGGCCACCTCGGCCCAAACCTTGGCGTGGTTGAGCTCACGATCGCGTTACATCGTGTGTTTGAGTCTCCACGTGACCCGATCATCTTTGATACCGGGCACCAAAGCTACGTTCACAAGATCCTCACCGGCCGTAAGGACTTCTCGCAACTCCGTCAGCGTGATGGCCTCGCAGGGTACCCTCAGCGTTCCGAGTCTGATCATGACATCGTCGAGAGCTCTCACGCGTCGAGCTCCCTGAGCTGGGCTGATGGTATTTCACGGGCATTCGCTCGCACCGGGCAACAGAACCGAACCGTCGTTGCGGTCGTTGGTGATGGCGCGCTCACGGGCGGCATGACCTGGGAAGCGCTGAACAACATCACTGACGACAACGAGCGCAATCTCGTCATCGTTGTGAACGACAACGGCCGATCGTACGCGCCAACGATTGGTGGCATGGCGCGTTTCTTGAACTCAGTGCGCAGCCGCGCGACCTATCGCGATCTGCAAGAGGGGAGTGAGCGCCTCTTTGCCCGACTCGGCAAGCCAGGTCGCACGCTCTATCGCGGAACCCGTGGTGCACTGCACGGCTTCCTGAGCCGAGCCAGTGACAACGATCACCTGTATTCGAATCTCGACATTAAGTACTTTGGCCCGGTCGACGGACACGACGAAGCTGGTCTCGAAGCGGTACTCACCCAAGCGCGCGAGTACGGACGCCCTGCGCTCGTGCACGTCATCACTGAGAAGGGTCGCGGCTACGCCCCGGCTGAGAACCACATTGGTGATCAGTTCCACGCAATCGGTCAGTTCGACCGCGACAGTGGCGAGCCGATTTCTCACGGTTCAGCGCGAACCTGGACTTCGGTCTTTGGTGAGAGCATCGTCGACCTCGCTGCGAACAACGAGAAGATCGTCGCGATTACTGCGGCAATGCTTGAACCCGTCGGCCTGGCTCCGATGTCGGAGCGTTTCCCCGACAGGGTCTACGACGTGGGAATTGCGGAGCAGCATGCGGTGACCTCAGCGGCTGGCCTCGCATACGGTGGTCTTCACCCGGTGGTCGCGTTGTACGCCACATTTATGAACCGCGCATTTGACCAGGTATTGATGGACGTCGCGTTGCATCATGCCGGCGTCACCTTTGTGCTTGATCGCTCAGGCATCACCGGCCCGGACGGCGCAAGTCATAATGGCGTGTGGGACCTGGCTATGCTGCAGATCGTTCCAGGCATCCGAATCTCGGCGCCACGCGATGCAGATACGTTGACAGAGTTGCTCGCTGAAGCGACGACCGTTGAAGACGCTCCGACCGTCGTTCGGTATCCCAAGGGCTCTGTCGGGTCTGCGCTCCCCGCGATTCGTCGCACGCCAGACGGCGTGGATGTGTTGCGTGAAGCCAAAGGATCCGCGGACGTCCTGTTCGTGACGGTTGGACCGATGGCTCGTGTGGCGCTCGAGGCAGCTGAGATTCTTGCCCGAGAAGGCATCTCTGCCTCGGTGATTGATCCGCGCTGGGTCGTGCCGGTAGCTGACTCTGTGGTTGAAATGGCCCGGTCGCATCGATTGCTGGTGAGCATTGAGGACGGCATTCGTGTCGGTGGTGTTGGGACGCGGATCCGACAGGCGCTTCGTGATGGCGCCGTCGATACTGCGGTGAGTGAACTGGGCACCCCAGACGAGTTCCCGCCACATGCGACGCGTGATCAGCTGCTCGACGATGCTGGTCTGACCGCAGAACGAATCGCAGCGAACGTCATTGATCAGGTACGCGGAACACGAATTCCCATCGCACGCCCCGAATAAGCGGAGTAGTCTGGCGCTGGTGGCTTGCGCCGCGTGCTCGCCACGTAGACCGTTCATTTCTGAGAGGTGGCACAGTGACCGACCGTGAAGCCCAGCATCGCGAAATCGCTGAACGTTTTCTGCCAGATGAGCTTGTCTCATCGATTCGCGAACGAGCCGGTGAGTATGACCGTGCTAATGAATTTTTCGCTGAGGATCTTGAGGCGCTCCGCGATTCCGGGTACTTAACGACCTTCGTGCCGGAGTCACACGGCGGACCAGGCCTGACACTCAACCAAGTTTCGCGTTTGCAGCAGCGACTCGCGGGAGCGGCACCTGCGACCGCGCTTGGCATCAACATGCACCTCTTGTGCGTTGGTGTCGCGCGTGCGCTCCATGAGCGCGGCGACGATTCTCTCGACTACGTTTTTGCGCAGGCACTTGCTGGCGAAATCTTCGCGTTCGGTATCAGTGAGCCGGGAAATGATTTTGTGCTCGCTGATTCAAAGACCCACGCAGTGCCGACAAATGACGGCGGCTTCGCGCTCACCGGCACGAAAATTTTCACCTCGCTCACGCCCGCATGGACAAAGCTCATCGTGCACGGACGTGATGAATCGGGGGAGGAGCCGCAGCTGGTGTTCGGATTCCTCGATCGGGATGACGAAGGCGTACAGTCGGCCGGGAACTGGGATGTGCTCGGCATGCGAGCATCCCACAGCCGTGCGACACGACTGACGGGCGCGGTGATGCCCGCCGGTCAGGTGATCCGCACGCTCCCTATCGGTCCCACCGCGGACGCACTGGTGTTTGCGATCGCAAGCCACTTCCAACTCCTCGTTGGCTCGGTGTATGCGGGCGTCGCAGCCCGCGCGCTCGAGGTTGCAGCTGTTGGCTTGACGCATCGAAACTCGGCAAAGGCAGAGTCGACGCTCGCCGAGGTTCCTGAGTTTCGGGCGCGGATCGCTGACGCACACATGACCCTGATCCCTGTCGCCGCGCAGCTCGATGCCTACACCCGTGACATCGACGAACTCGTGAATCACGGTGAGCGGTGGCCGCTGCTGCTTGTGCACGCGCGTATCAATGCGGGTGATGTCGCTCGACGTAACGCTGAAGTCGCGCTCGCCTGCGCAGGCGGCGCTGGTTTTAGCGCAATGCATGAGGCGAGTCGCCTCTACCGTGATGCCGCCGCGTCGCTGTTTCACCCGCCAGGGGTTGACGCGGCTCGACCGATGTTTGCGGCAGCGCTACTCGGGGAGTGAGCTGACTCAGGCAGTGAGCCGGCTCGGGGAGTGAATCTGTTCGGGGAGTGCACCGGCTCGGGGAGTGAATCTGTTCGGGGAGTGCACCGGCTCGGCTGGGTTTGCCCAGTTGGCCTTCCCCTAGAAATCGGCCGTCGTCCAGACGAATTCCTGAGAAAACGTCTGGACGACGGCCGATTTGCAGGTGTGGGGAAACTCACTTGTCCCCGCAGCTGAGAACTTCGCAGCTACGCTCCCGCGACGCGCGGCGTATGGAACGCCCCGCCGAAGACCCGCTCACTCGCGCCGACGCGATCGAGGTATGGCGTTGCACCGCCAGCCTGGAAAGGCCAGCCCGCGCCAAGAATGAGGCAGAGGTCGATATCTTCTGCGGCGTGTACGACGCCCTCATCGAGCATGATCTTGATTTCACCAGCGAGTTCGTCTTCGACCCGCTGCAGAATGACGTCCTCGGTCACTGCCGTCTTGCCGAGCGTGAGCGCCTTCTTGCCCGACTTCGAGAGATCCTCGACCTTGCCGATCTTGCTCTTCACGAGCGGATCGGTCACATCAGCAAGCTTGTGGAGATTCTCTGACGCATAGAAACGTTCAGGGAACGCAGCGACCATCGTGTCTTGCACGTGTGCAGCGACCTTCCATCCGACCAGGTCGATGAGTTCGAATGGCCCCATCGGCAACCCGAGGCGAGCGAGCGAACGCTCGACGACGGGCATTGGGGTTCCCTCGTCCAGTGCACGAGCTGCTTCTCCCATGACCTTCGCGAGGAGGCGGTTGACGACGAAGCCAGGGCGATCTGCCGTGATGACTGCGCTCTTACCGAGCTTGCGGGCGACGACCATCGCCGTCGAAAGCGTTGCATCGTTCGTGGTCGGTGTCTTCACCACCTCGATGAGGGGCATGATCGCAACGGGGTTAAAGAAGTGGAATCCGACGAGGCGCTCAGGGTGCGCAAGCTTCGAGCCGATCTCTTCAACCGAAAGGGAAGAAGTATTCGTTGCGATAATCGCCTCGGGGGAGATGTGCGGCTCCACCTCGGCGAAGACCTGCTGCTTGACCGTCAGCTCTTCGAACACTGCCTCGATGACCCAGTCACAGTCGGCAAAATCGACCTTGTCAGTCGTGCCCCGCACGAGCGCCTTGACCTGGTTTGCCTCGTCAGCTGACAGGCGGCCCTTTGCCGCGAGCTTGTCGATCTCGCCTCGAATGTAGTCGAGACCGCGGTCAACGCGCGACTGGTCGAGATCGGTGATGAGCACTGGCACACGCAACTTACGGGCAAAGAGCAGTGCGAACTGGCTGGCCATGAGCCCGGCGCCGATGACACCAACCTTTTGAACCGGACGTGCAAGTGCCTTATCGGGAGCACCCGCAGGACGCTTCGCCCGCTTTTGCACAAGGTCAAAGGCGTAAATCGACGCCGCGAACTGATCGCCAGAAATGAGCTCTGAAAGAGCTGCGTCCTCACGTTCAAATCCGCGTACGCGATCGTTGTCACGGGCAGCTGCGAGAAGATCTAGCGCGACATAGGGTGACTTTGCCGCGGTGCCGATCTTTGCCTTCAGGGTGTCACGCGCGATCTTGATTGCGACGTTCCACTTGGTCAGGCGTTCAAGCTTGCCAGGCGTATTTGGGCGTTCGACCTGAGTCACGCCGGTGATGACCTGATCCGCCCACGCAATCGACTCTTCCAAGAATCGACCCGCGCTGTACATCTGGTCGAAGAGTCCGAGCTCATATGCCTGAGCAGGCTTGAGCATGCGGTTGTTCTTCAACGGGTTTGAGATGACAACCTCGATGGCCTTCTCGATGCCGATGAGGTTTGGAACGAGTGTTGCGCCGCCCCAGCCAGGGATGATGCCGAGGAAAACCTCGGGAAATGCGAGTGCCGCCGCTGAAGAATCAAGCGTGCGGTAATCGCAGTTCAACGCGATCTCCATCGCGCCGCCGAGTGCCAGGCCGTTGACAAAAGCAAATGACGGAACGCCGAGCGAACTGAACTTGCCGAGCACATGGTGGCCAAGCTGCGCCATGAGTAGCGCATTCTCGCGAGTTGCGAGAGTCGAAACCTTCGACAAATCGGCACCTGCCGCGAAGATATAAGGCTTTCCCGTGACCGCAACCGCCTGGATTTCACCCGCGATGGCGCGCTCGCGCTGTGCGTCAAGCACGGCTCCTAGCGCCTGGAGTGTGCGTGGGCCGAGGGTATTCGGGCGTGTGTGATCGCGACCGTTGTCAAGGGTGATGAGTGCGAGCGTCCCGCCAGACGGCAGTTGTACGTCTCGCACGAACGACTCGGTGACCACCTCATCCGCTGAGGCGTTGATGATCGGTGAGAAGTCGATCTTGCTGTAATCAGTCATCGCGCTTACTTACCCTTCTTGCCGTTGTAGTGGGGGTTTTCCCAGATCATTGATCCGCCCTGTCCGAGGCCGACGCACATCGCGGTGAGGCCGAATCGCACCTCGGGTCGCTGCTCGAATTGACGTGCGAGCTGAATCATCAAACGTGTGCCAGAGGCCGCAAGCGGGTGGCCGAATGCGATTGCACCACCCCAAGGGTTGACGCGCGGATCGTCGTCTGTGATTCCAAAGTGATCAGTGAACGAGAGCACCTGCACGGCAAACGCCTCGTTGAGCTCGAAAATGCCGATGTCGTTGATCGAGAGACCGGCCTTCTTCAGCGCCTTCTCTGTCGAGGGAACGGGGCCGAGACCCATTACCTCGGGCTGCACTCCGGCGTACGCAAACGAGACGAGGCGCATCTTGGCGCTCAAGCCGAGTTCTTTCGCGGTGTCGGCGCCAGCAAGGAGCGACATCGTTGCGCCGTCGGTCAGCGGGGATGAAGTGCCAGCGGTGACTCGACCGTGTGGTCGGAACGGGGTCTTCAGTCCAGCGAGACCTTCCATGCTGGTCTCGGGTCGTCGCCCCTCATCCTCAGTTGCCAGACCCCAGCCAGCGGCAGACCGTGTGGCAATCGGAATGAGGTCGGCCTGAATGTCTCCGCGGTCGTATGCGGCCTGCACCTTGTGCTGGCTCAACATGCCAAACCGATCCGCACGTTCCTTGGTGAGCTGGGGGAAGCGATCATGCAGGCGCTCAGCAGTGATGCCCATGTTGAGGGCATCGGGGCTGACAAGCTTTTCCGCAACGAAACGGGGATTCGGGTCTGCGTCGAGACCGAGTGGGTGACGCCCCATGTGCTCGACGCCACCGGCGACAGCGATGTCGTATTGGCCAGCCATGATGGCTGCGCCCATAAAGGACGTCACCGTCATGGCGCCGGCACACATGCGATCGAGCGCAAAGCCCGGAACGGTCTGAGGGAGCCCAGCGAGCATGGCAACCGTGCGGCCAAGTGTCAGGCCCTGATCGCCCTGTTGGGTGGTCGCCGCAATTCCCACATCATCAATGCGATCAAGCGGGAGTTCGGGGTTTCTGGAAACAAGCCCTTGCAGTGCCTTCACCGCGAGGTCGTCCGCGCGCGTTCCCGCGTACATACCCTTTTCACCAGCGCGTCCGAATGGAGTGCGAACTCCGTCTACGAAAACGACTTTTCTCATTGCGGCCACTTTGCCTCCATCAGGTGTTGAATCAGGTCGTGCTTCACATCATAGGAAGCGCGGCCTGGCTCGGTAGAACTCATATGTCCGGTCACGTGAAGTCGTAGCCGGACGCCGTACAAGCTTTAGCCCAAGTCTACAAACGCAGCAGAAATTATTGGTGCGACTCGGGCAATCTGCCAGGGACGCGCGCCAAGCTCAGCAAGTCGTGCCGCAATATTCTCTGGGGTCGGGGGACTCGGAGGATTCCACGCCACGCGTCGCACAAGCGACGGCGTGATGAGGTTCTCAAGCGGCATGTTCTGGGACTCGGCCTCAGCCTCGACACCTGCGCGCGCTGCCGCAAGGCGGACAGCCGCTTCTGGAGCCTTCTGTTCCCAGCTGCGATGATGCGGAATGGCATCGGGATCTCTGGGTCGTGGGCCTGGCACATTGCGGGTGGTCTTTCCAGCGAGAATCGCGTTCCACCACCGATTGAGCTCGGTGCGACTTGCGCGCCCACGGAAGGTTTCGAGCTTTGCGAGCTCGCCCTTCGATCGCGGATTTGCTGCGACTGCCGCGATCAGTGAGGCGTCAGGCACGAGCCTGCCAGGTGCGACATCCTTCTCGCGCGCAAGTCGGTCACGCGCATTCCAGAGCTCGCGTGCAACCGCGAGTTGCCGCGGACCGCGAAGCTTGTTTCCACCCGACAGTTTGCGCCACGGCTCGTCGTTTACCGGCTTTGGTGGCTTCGTACGAACCGCTTCGAACTCCTCATGTGCGATTTGTACCTTGTCGCTGGCCTCAAGCTCGCGGTACACCGCATCGCGAAGATCTGGCAGCACAATAACGTCGAGCGCTGCGTACTCGAGCCATTCGATGGGCAGTGGTCGTGTCGACCAGTCCACTGCCGAGTGCGCTTTCGCGAGCTGAATGTCGAGGAGACGCTCAGTAACAGCTCCGAGGCCGACGCGCTCAAATCCGAGCAGCCGCGAAGCAAGCTCGGTGTCGAACAGCCGGTCGGGCTTCAAGCCCAGCTCGGCGAGGCTCGGAAGATCTTGGTCAGCAGAGTGCAGGATCCACTCTTCGGGATTGATGAGTTCTGCAAGCGGCAGCATCGAGTCGAGCTTCGTCGGATCGAAGATAAAGGTTCCCGATCCGCGCCGAAATACCTGCACCAGAAACGCGCGATTGCTGTAACGAAATCCCGAAGCGCGTTCAGTGTCGATGCCATACGGACCCTCGCCCGCAGCAAGCTGTTCAAGGGCGGAAGCTAGCGACCATTTGTCGCCGACCATCGTCCAACTTGCCAGTTCTGTTTCAGTCACGCCCGCCTGCTCGCATCCGCAGCCGGTGAGCTGCAATCGATTCAATGCCCTCTTGATGAGGGAGCCCTGCCAAGAGGCAGAGCAGTTCTGACCAGGCTTCGGCGTGCACGGCAAAGTTTCCGCCAAGTGGCGTCCACGAAGCCCGCAGCTCAAGGTGAGCGCCATCGCCCTGCCCCTCAAGCGTGCCGAAGCCGCTCGAGAGCACCTTCGTCGCTGTCCCAGAAATAAACGTGTATTCGGCGGATCGCGTATCTAGCGCATCAAGCAGCCAAGACCACGCCACATCAGAGATGAAAGGGTCAACTCCGATTTCAAGTTCGAGTGGTGCCTGCGCGTAACAAATAACGCGGAATTCCCCGCCCCACTCATCCGCAGCATCTGGGTCGTGCAGCAGTACGAGCCGCCCGACACCAAACCCGGATTCGACTGCGGCCGAATCGTCAGTCATGTCCTGCTGTTTCAAGCCACCTGCGAGTGCGAATGACTCGGGTGCAATGCTCTCTGGCGCCGGTGTTTCGCGGATCGCCAGCTCTTCGCGCAGGTGTGCGTGACGCAGCTGTTCAACTGCCTCAGCAAACTTTCGCGAGAAACTTGGGGGTGTTCGGGTCACAGGGGAAGACTAGAGTTTGCTGTGAAAGAGTTCGGATTGCCACGCCGAACGCGTTCGAAACGTTAGAGAGTGGGTCCCAGATATGGGCAATCGCCGCGGAATCATCGCTGGAGCTGTCGCTGCGGGCGTTGTTGGTGCTGTTGCAGTGGGCGGCATCGTTGCCGGCGCAACGGTGTTGGCTCGACGTGCAGTCGAGGGGGAGCGGATCAGTGAGGATCCGCTCGAGGTTGTAAATCTCGGTGAGGCAAACGGTCGTCCAGCGATCGTGCTCAACGGGGTCGGCGCTGGGCTGCGTGGCGACTACACCTTGCTGCTTGAGCAGGACACGATCCGCGCTCGGGTGGGCAAGGTTTTGAAGCGAGAAGCAGGAAACGTCATTCGTGAGCTGCTTGCTGTCGATCGCGGGACCCTTCGCCCTGGATTGCGTGGACGCCTGACTGGTTGGTGGTATGCAGATCCGGCAGAGTTGGGTCTGCGTGTGGAAGAAATTAGCTACCCGACTGAGCTGGGTGATGCTCGCGCCTGGGTGATCCGCCCAAAATTTGCGCGTAAGAAGCGGTGGGCGGTTCACGTACATGGCCGAGGCGCGGAGCCTGTCGAGACGCTGCGTGGTGTCCTCCCGCTCGCACGTGCTGGCATCACGAGCCTCGTCATTACCTACCGCGGCGACGAGGGTGCTCCTGCAAGCGCGAATGATCGGTTCGGGCTCGGAATCTCTGAGTCACGTGATGTCGAAGCAGCGATATCAGAGGCCCGACGCCGTGGAGCCGAACGTGTAACGCTCGTCGGTTGGTCCATGGGCGGTACCGCTTGCGTGCTCGCGACGCTGCGTCGTGCCCACAGGGATGTGATTGATGGAGTCCTGCTCGATTCGCCAGCCCTCGACTGGCCAGACGTACTCCGCGTGCATGCTCGCGCTGCTGGTGCGCCAGCGCCGCTCGCAGATATTGGTCTTGCGCTTCTGCGAAATAACGTTGTGAAGTCCGGTGTTGAAGACGGGCTTGACGCGGGACTCTTGGTACCCGAACGGTTTGCGCCTGACTTGGATGTGCCCGTATTAATTCAAGCGAGCCGGGGCGACGGATATGTGCCAAGTGGAGGAGCAGAACGGCTTGCGAAGTTGCGGCCAGACCTCGTAGAACTGCGCCTGGTAGACAACGCAAAACACGTCAGGCTATGGAATATGGATCGTGACGGCTGGGAGGAAGCAGCTCACCGCTTCGTCTCGACCTTGCCGCGGCCAGCGTTCCGTGGATAGTCGAACAAAGGACGGGATCTAGCAGGTAGGCGACTGTGGCGTGGCGGGACTAGACTGGCAAGGATGTCTGCCAACGAATTGCACAGCACTGCCCGGATCGTAGATCGACGCCCAGCAATCTCAGGTCCTGAGCTTGTTGCCTCTCTCGTTCCGCCCCCGCAGTTCGACCACGCCTCATTCGAGTCTTACCGCCCGGATGACCGCTACCCGTCGCAGGCTGAAGCTCGCGACATGCTTGATGCTTTTGCGAAGCCTGCAACTGCCGCACGCAATGGTGGTGGCGGATTCTTTGGATTTGGCCGGAAGAAGGCTCAAGCTTCTGCAGCGACCGCCGCGCCAGCCAAGCCTGGTATCTACCTCGATGGCGGGTTCGGCGTTGGTAAGACTCACCTGCTCGCTGCGACGTGGCATGCGACAGCCGGGCGTAAGTACTTCGGAACCTTCATCCAGTTCACCGCGCTCGTCGGTGCGCTGGGGTATGAAGGTGCAGTAAACGTGCTGCGTGGTGCAAAACTCATTTGTATCGATGAGTTTGAGCTTGATGATCCGGGCGACACGATGCTCATGACGCGCATGATCGGTGACCTCACCTCATCGGGATCGCGCATCGTTGCAACCTCGAACACGCCGCCAAACGCGCTTGGCGAGGGCCGTTTTGCTGCGGCTGACTTCATGCGCGAGATTCAGGCGATGTCAGACCGATTCACGACGCTTCGTATCGATGGCGTTGATTATCGTCAGCGTGACCTCGAAAGTGACGCAGTGTCGCTCAGCGATGAGGCGTATCAGTTCGCGGTCGCAGACGCCGCAGCATCAGGAAACCGCATGACAGACGACGTCTTCGGTGACCTCATTGAGCACCTCGCAACCGTGCATCCCTCGAGCTACGTTGGATTGCTCGCTGGCGTCGACGCTCTCGGTATCCGAGACGTGCATGAGATCACTGATCAATCCGCTGCACTGCGTTTTGTCGCGTTCATTGACCGCGTGTACGACGCCCAGATTCCGATCAGCGCGACGGGCATTCCGCTCACAAACATCTTTGGTGGCGGGATGATTGACGGCGGATACCGCAAGAAGTATCAGCGCTGCCAGTCGCGACTCAATGCGCTCACTGCGGCGACGATCGAAGCATAACGAGGTTTCACCGTGTGGACTGATCTCGCCCGCAAGGTCCTTGACATTCTCCTGCCGGGGGAGAAACGACGCTCACCTGGGTCGACCTCTAGTTCACCTGGGAGAAAATCCGGTGGGCGCGGATCAGCGAGGCCAAACTCTCGTGCGCGAGCTGACCGTACGAGCGCCTACCAAGACCCCGTGGTTCCCGGGCGCGACGGGGGAGCTGACAGCATCACCCGTGATCTCACACTCGCAGAGAAGCAGTCGCTGCGGTTTGAGTATGCGCCAAATCGCGATGGGGACCCTGACCCTGGAGAAGTCGTCTGGACATGGGTGCCGTACGCAGAAAATGATGGACGAGGCAAAGACCGGCCAGTCCTCATCTTGGGACGAGTGAGTCACACAGCGCTCGCTGGCTGCTACCTCAGTACGAAGCAACACCGTGATTTCATTCCAGTCGGGACTGGCGGATGGGATCCGCAACACCGCCCAAGCTTCCTCTCGCCAGAGCGTCTTCTGCGCGTCACGCACGCTGGCATGCGTCGCGAGGGGCACGAAGTCGACCGAGAAACATTTATTGCGGCAGCTACAGCTGTGGCCCGCACCCACCACTTGCGCGGTTAGTGCGGGCCACAGCGGCCTGCCGTGAAGGCTACATCTTGGTGATGTCACCGCGGTTCGGCGCCTTGATGTCGGTGTCTTCGCCCCACTTGCTGTAATCAAGGGTGGAAACGCCAGTACCGAGGTCCATGACGATTCGGCGAGGGAGATCATCGGGTCCGACGAAGAGCTTGTACTCAACGCTCTTGCCGAGTGCAAGAAGTTCCTCTGGGCCGAGTGCTTCGATCTGGCCGGTACTCGTGAGCAGCTTCTCTGGGTCAAGTGCGAGCGTGTACTCAGTCGTCTTTACGCCATCGATCTCTTCTTCGCCGCCTGACTTTGTGAGCGACTGCAGCGCGGTCTCAAACGCAGCGAACTGTGCCGCTGGATCTGTCTGCGCGGTGAGATCGTCGATATTCAATACGCCAGACTGATCTTCAGATACCTCTACCCACTTGTTTGACGTGAGCTCGCCGAGTGACATGTAGACCTTGCCCTTGATGAGTTTGAGTTCGGCCTTGGTTGAGGTCTTCTCGTCAACTGGCATATCCATGATCATGTGCATGCGCAGGTCTTTTGCACTCTCAGAGAACTCCATGTCGGCGCTTGCCGTGATCGCGGATCCCTGACCTTCAATCTTGGTCTCTAAGTGCGCTGAGCCTGCACGCAGCTGTGCGGCACTGATCCGCGTGACGAAATTGTCAGCGGTGAGCTCAGTGCCAATTTCCGCCTCAGAGACCGTGTCAGCAGGGCTCGTGCCGGCGCCAGAGCAGCCGGTCAGGGTGAGGCCTGCAACGAGGGCGAGAGATGCGAACACCGTGCGTTTCTTGAAAGAAGCCATAGGCGTCAGTGTATTGGTGCGGGGTGGGGAGGCGCTGTGTGCATGGGGAGGGTGTCGTGAGTCAACAACGGTGGCGAGCAAATCACCTCGCTGGGCGGGGCAGTCCTCTGCGGAAACGTGACAGAGCTGGTCAATTTGCGTGTGTTAAGACTGTGCAGCCTAGGTTCCTAGTGTGAAGCTTTTATACCTCATTGCGCTAATTTTCGTTCTGTTCTTTGCCGGATCTGCAGTTTCTTCTTGGTCCGCTTCGGAGGTTGCGCCTACAGAAGAGGAATCGCTCATTGTGACTTCGAGACGTATCGCGCGAGAGGTGAGCGGTCGAGGGCTCTACATTCCAATCAGTTGCTACTCAAAATACGATTGGCCACACCCGTCTTCACTTTCGGGTCGACGCACTGTGAACGCACATTTGCGTGTCTATTGCAGAGGAACAGATGCCCACCTTGTCAAGATCACTGTGAGGTCTCGAATGACAACGATTGGTCGTGGAGGTCTCCAGAGCGTGCGTACCGGCAGGAAAAGTGTGACAGTCGGGGGAGAAATGCCTTGTGCTGTCAAAACGTTGAGGTACCAGGCTCGTGGCTCATACAGGATTGTGATGCCGTCGGGGTACAGGCCTGCTGTACATTCGAATGTTCGCAGTAGTACTCCGAAGTATTTGAAACACAGTAGAACCGGAGTCTGTATTTATGGATGAAGTGAAGTCGGACACGGGGTGGTTACATTCAAATCCTCGGCTTGGCATTGACGAATTCATGGGTTGGGTACTCTCTGACCGCGGAAGCCTGCCGCGTCGCTTTTCGAGAATGGTCCTGGTTCCTCATGAGGGAGCCGAAGCCACAGGTGACCCGGACATGCCGTTTCGCGCACCAAACGCGAATAACGCAGGATTGAGCGAGTCCCAACAGAGGTTGCTGCAGGACATTCTGCTTGAGTCGTTGGACACAGAGAGCCCCTGCGGGTATGCGTTATATGCGGGATACAACGTCCCCGGCGTTCGGAAGCATTTGAAGGAAGCAGGCTTAGGCTATTTCAGGGGTCGGCTTGCATATTTTGCGGGTGAAAGTAAGTTAGTGAATTGTCTCTTCGAGTCCGTCGAGGAAACATATGGATGCTTTCATCAGCTCTCCTATTTGTGGGACTTGGAAGGAAAATGGTGCTTCTCGATGCCGCCGGATCTTGACTTCACCACTGTTGGATGCTCAAGCGAGATCGCAGACCGAATGCTCGCAACACCCGACCTTCGGGCGACGGAAGGCATACAGGTGACTACCGGCGGGCAAGAAGCTGACAGCATCTGAAGTTGTGCAAACGAAAAAGCCCCCGGTGAAAACCGGGGGCTTATCTGTGCGCGATACTGGGATCGAACCAGTGACCCCTTCCGTGTCAGGGAAGTGCGCTACCGCTGCGCCAATCGCGCCAATATATGGCAAGTTTCAAATGAAACCCAGAAGAAAGACTCGATGAAACTCATCTTTCAGAGCGGATGACGAGATTCGAACTCGCGACCCTCACCTTGGCAAGGTGATGCGCTACCAGCTGCGCTACATCCGCATGTCATGTTGAGCGACGTTTTCGTTGCCCTGCGACTTGAATAACTATAGGGGGCGCTTGGTTGAGGGGCACAATCTGCGCAAATTCGGGCGCGTCGCTCGGCGGCTGAAGGGCACCTGAACGCACTTGGATATGTGCCCTCTGTGGCCCGGGGCGCAGAGAGTCGAAAGTAGAGGTGTCGTTTGCTTGATGGCGGATCAGGGTCTGGGGAAGGGGTGTAACCCTGAAATTACCAGCCTTGGTGTTAAGGGGAAACGAAAAAGCGCCTGGGTTTTCCCAGGCGCTGTCCGAGCGGATGACGAGATTCGAACTCGCGACCCTCACCTTGGCAAGGTGATGCGCTACCAGCTGCGCTACATCCGCATGTCACTCAAGTGGCCGTTTCTGGCGCCTTGCGACTCAATAACTATGCCGTATGCCTGCCCCTAATGCATAATCGAGGTCCATTTCGGCGCGTCGTATGGCCGGTGAAGGGCAGTATTCTCGCCAACACATGTGCGACAGTTTCTGTTTGAATAAACGAATGTTCAGAGAACGGGCGATGACTTCACCTAATGCGTGACGCAAACCATCACAGCCGACTATTCCTGAGTCATGCTCTGCTTGGGTACAGTGGGCCAAGCTCTGAGCTGACTTGAAGAAAGTTGGGACATCGTGTATCGAGTCACGCTTCGCATGCGGTAATATATGAGGGTTTTCAGCTTTTCTTTAATTCCCGTCCTGTGAGGCGGAGAAGGGAGGCTCGAATATGGGTACGCGAATTGTGCTTGAAAGTGCTGATATTTCGCGGGCGCTGACTCGAATCTCGCATGAAATTGTCGAGGCCAACAAGGGTGTTTCCGGTCTTTTGATTGTTGGTATTCCTACCCGCGGCAGCCTTTTGGCGCAGCGAATTGCTGCATTGATTTCACGCATCGCTGGTGTTGATATTCCCACCGCAACTCTTGACGTGACGATGTACAGAGATGACCTTGCCGAGAAGCCCACATTGGCTCCGCAGCCAAGCGAGATGCCAATCGAAGGCGTCGACAATCTGTCTGTTGTTCTTGTTGACGATGTCTTGTACTCAGGCCGTACCGTTCGTGCCGCTCTCGACGCATTGGCAGAGCACGGTCGACCGACTTCGGTGCGTCTTGCCACACTCATAGACCGCGGGCACAGAGAGCTCCCGATTCGCGCGGACTTCATTGGTAAGAACTTGCCGAGTTCCCGGCACGAACGAATCTCGCTACGGCTCCTTGAGCACGACGGGGTCGAAGAAGTTGCCATTTCCGTTGATGACAGTCAGCTCGTCGCATGACAGCTGAGCGGACAACCTTGATTTTCGTCCCTGCTACACACGCAGTGACGAATTACCTAGCCATTTGTAAAGACCAGACCCAGGAGGACGCGTGAACACAAACACGATTGAAGTGACTGTACCCCCATCGGGCGTCGTACCAATTGGCGCAGCGGTGCTGGTGCTTGAAGATGGGTCGCGCTTCACTGGTCGCGCATATGGTGCCACTGGTGAAACGCTTGGCGAAGTGGTGTTCGCAACCGGTATGACGGGCTACCAAGAGACACTGACTGATCCGTCGTATGCTGGCCAGATCGTTGTCATGACTGCTCCGCACATCGGAAATACTGGGGCAAACGATACGGACATGGAATCGGACAAGATCTGGGTGTCAGGTTTTGTGGTGCGAGACCGAGCACGTCGCGTCTCCAACTTCCGAGCAACTCGTTCACTCGACGAAGACCTGGTGCAGGACGGAATCGTTGGAATCGCCGGTGTTGATACGCGGGCTATTACTCGAATTCTGCGCGACGCTGGTGCGATGCGTGGCGGCGTCTTCTCAGGCGCTGCGCTGGAGCTCACCGAAGCGGAGCAGCTCGAGCGCGTGAAGAACCAAGCTTCAATGGCTGGTCGAAACCTCTCAGTAGAGGTATCGACGAAGGTGCGGTATACGGTTCCAGCCGTCGCAGGCGTTGAACGCGTGGGCACTATCGCAGTGCTCGACCTCGGTGTGAAGCGCGCGACGGTGAACTACCTCGCGGAGCACGGCTTCGACGTAGAGGTGCTGCCTGCGGCAACCACAGCTGCAGAAGTGCAGGCGCTCGAGCCTGACGCCCTCTTCTTCTCGAACGGTCCTGGTGACCCTGCCGCGAGCGATGGTCAAGTGGAAATGTTGCAGACAATGCTGCGGCAGGGGATCCCATACTTCGGGATTTGCTTCGGCAACCAGCTACTCGGACGTGCTCTCGGCTTGGACACCTACAAGCTGCCGTTCGGTCACCGTGGCATCAACCAGCCTGTGCTTGATAAGCGAACCGGTCGCGTCGAGATCACCGCGCAGAACCATGGCTTTGCTGTTGATGCGCCGATTGATGGCGAGTTTGCGTCACCCGCCGGCTTTGGACGTGTACAGGTCAGTCATTACAGCCTGAACGATCACGTTGTCGAAGGTCTTGAGTGCCTCGACATCCCTGCATTCTCGGTGCAGTACCACCCGGAGGCTGCGGCGGGGCCGCACGACGCCTTCTACCTCTTTGACCGGTTCCGCACGCTTGTGAAGGATCGCGCAGCCAGCACTACTACTTCGGGGGATGACAACTAATGCCCAAGCGTCAAGATATTAACTCAGTTCTCGTCATCGGCTCTGGCCCGATTGTTATCGGTCAGGCGTGCGAGTTTGACTACTCAGGCACCCAGGCGTGCCGCGTGCTTCGCGAAGAGGGCGTTCGCGTGATCCTCGTGAACTCAAACCCTGCGACGATCATGACTGATCCTGACTTCGCTGATGCGACGTACGTTGAGCCGATTACTTCTGAGGTCATCGAGTCGATCATCATCAAGGAAAAGCCCGACGCCATTTTGCCAACCCTCGGCGGCCAGACCGCTCTCAACGCGGCGATGGAACTCCATGAGCAGGGCATTCTTGAGAAGCACAACGTTGAGCTCATCGGTGCGAAGCCCGAAGCCATCCAGCGTGGTGAGGATCGTCAGATCTTCAAGGAGCTCGTGCTTGAGTGCGGTGCTGATGTTGCTCGCTCGCACATCGCGCATACGCTTGAAGAAGCGAAGGAATTCGCGAAGGACCTCGGCTACCCGCTCGTCGTTCGTCCGTCGTTCACGATGGGTGGCCTGGGCTCGGGCTTCGCGTACACCGAGGAAGAACTCGTCCGAATCGTTCGTGATGGCCTGCACTACAGCACCACGACCGAGGTGCTGCTTGAGGAATCGATCCTCGGCTGGAAAGAGTACGAGCTCGAGCTCATGCGCGACAACGCAGATAACTCGGTCGTGATCTGCTCGATTGAAAACGTGGATGCTGTAGGCGTGCACACGGGCGATTCGATCACCGTTGCGCCAGCACTGACGCTTACTGATCGCGAGTACCAGAAGCTTCGTGACATCTCCATTGACATCATTCGTTCTGTTGGTGTCGACACAGGTGGCTGCAACATCCAGTTCGCCATTGACCCGAAGACCGGGCGCATCATCGTCATCGAGATGAACCCCCGCGTTTCGCGCTCGTCGGCACTCGCGTCGAAGGCAACCGGATTCCCGATTGCAAAGATCGCCGCGAAGCTCGCACTGGGGTACCGGCTCGATGAGATCCCGAACGACATCACGCAGAAGACGCCCGCAAGTTTCGAACCCTCGATTGACTACGTCGTGGTGAAGACCCCTCGTTTTGCGTTTGAGAAGTTCCCAGCTGCGGATGACACGCTCACGACGACCATGAAGTCGGTCGGCGAGGCCATGGCAATCGGCCGCAACTTTACGACGGCGCTGCAGAAGTCGCTCCGTTCGCTTGAGAAGCGCGGTTCGTCATTCCATTGGGGCGAAAATGATCGCACCGTCGATGACTTGCTGGAAGCGATGAAGCGACCCACCGATGGTCGAATTATCGATATCCAGCAGGCGCTTCGTAAGGGCGCAACTATCGAACAGGTGTACGCTGCGACCGCAATCGATCCATGGTTCCTGGACCAGATCGTACTCATCAACGAAGTTGCTGACGCTGTGCAGCAGGCAGACAACCTCACGCCTGAGCTCTTGCGTGAGGCAAAGGAACACGGTTTCTCTGATGTGCAGATCGCGCAGTTGCGCGGATCGAGCGAGTCCGAAGTTCGTGGACTCCGCCACGGCCTCGGCCTGCGTCCCGTCTTCAAGACCGTCGACACGTGTGCCGGCGAGTTCCCTGCACTCACGCCGTACCACTACTCGTCTTATGACTTCGAGACTGAGGTGACGCCTTCTGAACGCAAGAAGGTGGTGATCTTGGGTTCGGGCCCGAACCGTATCGGTCAGGGCGTCGAGTTTGATTACTCGTGCGTGCACGCGTCGTTCGCCCTTGCCGAGGCAGGCTACGAGACGATCATGATCAACTGCAACCCTGAGACAGTGTCGACGGACTATGACACCTCTGACCGTCTCTACTTTGAGCCGCTGACGTTGGAGGACGTGCTCGAGGTTATCCATGCCGAGCAGGCGTCGGGTGAGCTGGTTGGCGTTGTCGTCCAACTGGGCGGCCAGACTGCTCTTGGTCTTGCGCAGCCACTCAAGGACGCGGGTATCCCGATCCTTGGCACCACGCCTGAGGCGATTGATCTTGCTGAGGAGCGTGGCGCGTTCTCTGAAATCCTCGACCGCGCTGGCATTCTTGCACCGCGCAACGGCACCGCAATCGACGAAGTGGGCGCGATCCGCATCGCCGAGGAGATCGGTTACCCCGTGCTGGTGCGCCCATCGTTCGTGCTTGGTGGCCGTGGCATGGAGATTGTGTACGATACCGATTCGTTGCACGGTTACTTTGAGCGCATCGAAGGACATGCGTTGGTTGGCCCGGGCCATCCGCTCTTGATCGATCGCTTCCTCGACGATGCAATTGAGATTGACGTCGATGCTCTGTATGACGGTGAACAGCTGTACGTCGGCGGCGTAATGGAACATATCGAAGAAGCCGGAGTGCACTCGGGTGACTCGAGTTGCACCCTGCCGCCGGTAACTCTCGGTCACGCCGAGATCGCGAAGGTGCGCGAGGCGACACGTGGCATCGCCGAAGGTATTGGCGTTCGCGGACTCCTGAACGTGCAGTTCGCCATCGCGCAGGGCGTGCTCTACGTTCTTGAGGCGAATCCTCGTGCTTCACGTACGGTGCCGTTCGTCTCAAAGGCGCTCGGAATCCCGCTTGCAAAAGCAGCTTCGCGGGTGATGGCAGGCGAGTCAATTGCAGATCTCATCGCATCAGGACTTCTCCCGGAACGCGATGGTTCACGTGTAGCAGTTGACGCACCAGTCGCTGTGAAAGAAGCAGTGCTCCCGTTCAAGCGCTTCCACACGAAGGACGGCAAGGTTGTCGACGCCCTGCTCGGTCCTGAGATGCGATCCACCGGTGAGGTTATGGGCATGGACCTGGACTTCCCGACCGCATTTGCAAAGAGCCAGGCGGCCGCGGGAAGCCCACTGCCGACGAGCGGGACGGTCTTCCTGTCTGTGGCGGATCGTGACAAGCGCGGGGTAGTGCTGCCAGCTCTGCGGTTGCAGGAACTCGGATATGAGATTCTTGCGACGCAGGGCACCCAGGTGGTGCTTGCACGGAACGGTATCAAGTCAACGGCGGTCGCAAAGCACTCCGAACGGAGCGAAGGCGAGTCAATCGTCGACCTGATTAACAGTGAGAAGGTCGACTTGATCGTGAACACTCCGGCTGGCGGATCTGCACGCGCGGACGGCTACGAGATTCGCGCAGCTGCCGTTGCGGCGGGTGTGCCAATCTTTACGACGATGTCGGAACTCTCGGCAACCGTCGGCGCGCTCTCTGCTGCGGCAATCACGTTCGACGTGAAGTCGCTGCAGGAATACCAGGCAGACCGCGACGCAGTACTCGCCAAGGCGTAACGGGACTCGACAAAGCGCCCTGCCCGTCACCAGAAATGGTGGTGGGTAGGGCGCTTTGTTGGTTGCTGCAACATCGGTAGACCTGTCGAGGTGTGGATGGCATCCTAGTCGTACAGCCGCAAGAACTGAGCCTGACACCCAAGAGGCGTGGCGGTATCTCAGCCCCTTCGCTTGGCTCATTACGCAAATCAGCTTTCCGTTGTCGGCATCACTGGTTGTTGGCTCCATCGTCGTACGGCGATTGCCAGAGCAAGCCTGCGGAATCGTTCACGAGTCAGGGGAGTGCTAGCCCGACCGTCCAAGGGGACTGATTCTTAGCCCCCGCTGAGAGTAGCCGCTCACCGTGTGCCTGCACGCAGTGAGGCAGTTACAACGGATGCGCGAGCGCACAGTGAATGCGGGCGCCCCAGCTGCGCGAAACGGGCAAAGCAACTGGCGGAATATGTCTCAGAAAAAGTGGAAAGCCCCTGGTAGTCCCAGGGGCTTTCTTTTGTGGGCGATACTGGGATCGAACCAGTGACCCCTTCCGTGTGAAGGAAGTGCGCTACCGCTGCGCTAATCGCCCGTATGTGCTGGGCTGTTATGCCTTGCAACTCCAGCTACATTACACGACGGTGTTTTTGTCTCTAAACTCGATGTATTCCGGGCGCGTAGCGAAATCTTGGTGGGCGAGTGCCAAGCAACCAAGATGGCAGAGTTATTCTTCAACCTGGTCGCTTGGCTCTGGGGCCTCGATGATGGGAGCTGGCATGGAATTCATTGAAGCATCGAGCTCAGCGCCGATCTGCTTGAGTCCCTCAAGCTCGTCACGAAGTTCGTTGTAGCGGTCCGTGTCAGTGCGCAGTGACGCAAGCTGGTCTTCAAGGTCTGCATGCCAGTCGAGGAGGTGCCAGCGAATCTCGTCGAATTCTGCAACGTTGTTGCTGAATTCGAATCGCTCGTTGCGATCCTTGAACTCGGCAGTTTCGGAGTTGTATGCGGCGACGGATGCCGTGTACTCGTCACTGCGCTTTTCAATCGATGCTTTCAGGGTCGTGAGTTCTTCAGAAAGCGATGCTGCCCGAGCGCGCAGGTCAATAAAGACGCTGAATACCTGCTCGTGGACATCAACGATGTCAACACGGTTGTTAAACCAGTTCGCATAGCGAGCTTCGAGTTTCTTGCTGAGTGAAAGCTCCTCGGTGCCGAGTACCGCGAAGAGTTCGTTTGCGTAAGCGGTGGGGGAGAGTGATTCGTATACCTGCATTCGCTCAGCCAGTTCCGGTGAATCAGTGACAAGCCTGTCGTACTCGGCCCGCAGCTCCTTGGCGAGCGCTTCCTGTTCGGCCGGAGTCATTCGCGCGAACACCGCGTGCAACAGTTCGTGGGCTGCTGTGACTTCCACGATGCCTTCGAGACGTGGATCTGTGACGTTAAACAGGAAAATGTTGTTCCGCTTGAAGCAGCCAAGAACATGGCTTTCTTCAGAGTGGTTCACCCCTGAGCACCAGGCCGTGAAATGTTCCGCGCCGCCAATAGCGGGCTCTGAAGCGAGAAAGATTCTTTCGCCGGTCGGGGTCAAGTCAAGGCTCTCGGTAAGCCGCTCGATCTCGGGTGACGCGTCGAACGTGGAAGCGACAAAGTGATCTTTGATGACGCCGCGATTCATGAACGCGAACGCGAGAAGCAGGACAATCAGGAGCGAAATGATGACGGCAATGCACCGTTTCATGACCACTCTGCCTGTTCGCCGCATGATTACAAGGTTAGTTGAGGCCGCACTGCAAAAGCCAGGAGAATGGCGTAAATTAGCCAAAGAATGCCCTCGCCACTCCCGGGGCGGCGGTGAAGATTTGCACTGCCCCGCGAAATCCCCCTATAGTTATCTACGTCGCAAGGACGAAACGGAAACGTGAGTTCGGCTGACATGCGGATGTAGCGCAGCTGGTAGCGCATCACCTTGCCAAGGTGAGGGTCGCGAGTTCGAATCTCGTCATCCGCTCTGATCATGATATTTATCGTGATTTTGTGGTGGCAAATCACATACGGTGGCGTGGCCGAGAGGCGAGGCAGCGGCCTGCAAAGCCGTATACACGGGTTCGAATCCCGTCGCCACCTCGTATTTACAACTGAATAGCCTAAAAATAGGCGCGATTGGCGCAGCGGTAGCGCACTTCCCTGACACGGAAGGGGTCACTGGTTCGATCCCAGTATCGCGCACAGTAAGAAAACCCTTGAGAAATCAAGGGTTTTCTTGTTTTATGGGTGGTTTATCAGATGTCGTTTTTTGCGAACCATGGAGGACACGTGACCGAGCTCTACATTGATGACATGGACGGCGACGGCACCTCTCCAAACACCAGCCACCCTCGGTTTGTGGCGGTTGCACCCGACTGGTTTTACGAAGAGATGTACGACTTTGCCCCGTTCGGCAGCGACGATGGCAGTGACGCACTTCGTGGCCTTGAGGACTGGTTCTCGGCTCACGGCGCCGGTGCTGATCCTGAGGAGTATCTTGCTCATGCGCTTGCCGACTCCGGCTTCGAAATTCCGGAGGGCCTCGCTGACGGGCCCGAACAAGAGCTGCTGGCTTGGGCTCGAGCAGATGGCATGAATGAATCTGCCCTGCTGTTCGCAGCGTGCACGCGTGTCGCGACCGCGCTTGGACAGATGAAAATCACCGGCAATCTCGGGCCTCAGATGCTTCGGGAGGGTCGTCAGGGGCTCCGCATCTGGCAGTCGCTCACCAGTGACACTGCATTGCATCCGAATTGGCCGCATCGAGAAGAGGCGTTAGGCCGTCTGGTTGCCATGGGGCAAGCACTTGACGCATTTGAGAGCGGCAAGACGGCACTGCAGGGCAGCTAGGCACCCAGGGGAGTCTAGCTTGCAGATCCGCTCCGGTGAACTGCGGCAGAGCGAACCGACCAGAATCTGACACCCCGGTTTTGTGTGCGTAGGTTTCGCGGCAAGTTCTCGCATTGACGGGAGTTTTCCTGCCCAACACTGTGCGCGGCTGGCAATTGAGACAGCCGCAGGCGTTAGGATTGTGGGGTTAGTCTCTACTGTCTTCGAAGGAGTGTGCCCCAGTGGCCGATGGCTTCTCCCTGTTTACCGATCGTTCGATCGTTGCAATGCGCGTTAATGGCGAGCTGAAAGATCTTGCCGCGACGGTAACTGAGACGGATACGGTCGAGCCTGTCACTATTGACAGTGAAGATGGCCTCTCGATTCTTCGCCACTCGGCAGCTCATGTGCTCGCGCAGGCTGTGCAGCGCATCAACCCTGAAACCAAGTTGGGTATTGGCCCGCCCATTACTGACGGTTTCTACTACGACTTCGATCCCTCGACTCCGTTCACGCCTGAAGATTTGAAGGCAATTGAGAAGGAGATGCAGAAGATCGTCAAGCAGGGCCAACGCTTCGTCCGACGCGTGGTCACTGAAGATGAAGCTCGTGCAGAACTTGCGAACGAACCCTACAAGCTTGAATTGATCGGGCTCAAGGGTGGCGCGGATCAGGGCTCAGACAATGAGAGCGTCGAGGTCGGCGGCGCCGAACTCACGATCTACGACAACGTCGACCCCAAGACTGGTGAGCTGTGCTGGAAAGATCTCTGCCGCGGCCCGCATGTTCCCTCGACACGCATGATTGGTAATGGCTGGGCGCTCATGCGTTCGGCCGGCGCCTATTGGCGCGGCAGCGAGAAGAACCCGATGCTGCAGCGCATCTACGGCACGGCTTGGCCCACGAAGGATGAGCTTCGCACCTACCAGGTTCGTCTTGAAGAAGCAGCGAAGCGCGACCATCGCAAGCTCGGTGTTGAACTCGACCTGTTTAGCTTCCCTGACGAGATCGGTTCTGGCCTCGCGGTGTTCCACCCGAAGGGTGGCATTATTCGTCACGAGATCGAGACCTTCATGCGTGAAGAACTCATCCGTAACGGGTACGAGGTCGTGAACACGCCACACATCACTAAGGGCACCCTGTTTGAGACCAGCCAGCACCTGAACTGGTACAAGGACGGCATGTTCCCGGCGATGCACCTCGACGAGGTGGTCAACGACGAAGGACAGGTTATTAAGCAGGGCCAGGATTACTACCTGAAGCCCATGAACTGCCCGTTCCACAACTTGATCTTCCGTTCACGCGCCCGCAGCTACCGTGAACTTCCGCTGCGACTCGCTGAGTTCGGCACGGTGTACCGCTACGAGAAGAGCGGCACGCTTGCCGGCCTGACCCGCGTGCGTGGTTTGACTCAGGATGACGCGCACATTTACGTCACCGACGAGCAGGTGAAGGGTGAGCTCAAGCGTCAGCTTGAGTTTGTATTCGCAACACTTCGCGCGTACGGCCTTGATGACTTCTACCTTGAGCTCTCAACGCGAGACCCTGAGAAGTCGGTTGGCACTGACGAACAGTGGGCTACCGCTGAGCAGACACTCCGCGAGGTTGGTGAAGAGTCCGGTCTCGAACTCGTCGCCGATCCGGGTGGGGCTGCGTTCTACGGCCCGAAGATTTCGGTTCAGGCACGCGATGCGATCGGTCGTACCTGGCAGCTTTCGACGGTGCAGCTCGACTTCAACCAGCCTGAACTCTTCGAACTTGATTACGCTGCGGCAGACGGAACGCGCAAGCAGCCGGTTATGATCCACCGTGCACTGCTTGGGTCGGTAGAGCGTTTCTTCGCAATTCTGCTTGAGCACTATGCGGGCGTGTTCCCCGTCTGGCTGTCGCCAGTGCAGGCCGTGGGCATTCCTGTCGCAGAGGAGTACGGCCCCTACCTTGACGAGGTTGTTGCGAAGCTTCGCAAGGCAGGTGTTCGCGCAGAGGTTGATCATTCTGACGACCGGATGCCGAAGAAGATCCGTAACCACACCAAGGCGAAGGTTCCGTTCCAGCTCATTGCCGGTGAAGATGACCGTGCCGCTGGCGCTGTCAGCTTCCGGTTCCGTGATGGCACCCAGCTCAACGGGGTGCCTGTTGACGAGGCAATCTCCCGCATCGTGAACGCGATCGAAACTCATGAGCAGGTGACGACTGCGTGGACCGAATGAACGAGTCTGCGGATGTAGACCCCACACCCTCGATTGAGGGCGTGGGCGAGCGAGGAACCGTTGGCGTTGCTGACGACCTCGCTCGCCTGTGGGTTCCACACCGCATGGTCTACGTTTCAGACGATCGACAGCCAACGAAGTCAGACTGCCCGTTCTGTGCAGCTCCCGACATGAGCGATGAAGACGCGCTTATTGTGTTTCGGGGTAAAACCGCGTACGTGATCATGAACCTGTTCCCGTACAACAACGGTCATGTTCTCGTCTGCCCGTACCGTCATATCGCGCAGTATGACGAAGCTTCCGTCGAAGAGGTCGCCGAAATCGGTGAACTCACGCAGAAAGCGATGCGAGTGCTTCGGCGGGTCATGGGCTGCCACGGTTTCAACCTGGGTATGAACCAGGGTGAAATTGCGGGAGCCGGTATTGCCGCACACCTGCACCAGCACATTGTGCCAAGGTGGGCAAACGATGCCAATTTCTTCCCCATCATCGCGAAGACAAAGGCGATGCCGCAGTTGCTCGGCGACCTGCGTGAGGCGATTGCGGTTGCGTGGGCCGATCCACCGGATTGATCCGCACCCGCCGTTTTATCACCTCTGAGTATCAACGAACTTTCACGAAAAGGAGCTCCCCATGGCAGGACACTCCAAGTGGGCAACCACTAAGCATAAGAAGGCTATTCTCGATTCGCGTCGTGCGAAGGCTTTCGCAAAGTACATCAAGGTCATCGAAGTTGCTGCCCGTATCGGTGGCGCTGATCTTGCGGGCAACCCGGCACTTGCTGAGGCCGTCCACAAGGCAAAGAAGAACTCGGTGCCCGGTGACAACATCGATCGCGCGATCAAGCGTGGCGCTGGTCTGACCGGTGAGTCCATTGAGTACATGAACATCATGTACGAGGCATACGGACCCAACGGTGTCGCGCTCATGATCGAATGTCTGACCGACAACAAGAACCGCGCAGCAGCAGAGGTTCGCACCGCGCTCACCCGTAACAACGGTGCGTTGGGCGAGCAGGGCAGCGTTGCGTACAACTTCGCACGCAAGGGAGTCATTACGGTTCCCGCTGCGGGCACCACTGAGGACGATGTCCTCATGGCCGTGCTCGACGCTGGCGCAGATGAAGTGACACCGACGCCGAATGGTGAGGCTTTTGAGGTCTACACCGAGCCTACCGATGTTGAGGTAGTTCGTAAGGCTCTCGTTGACGCCGGCATCGAATACGACTCGGCTGAGACCGAGTTCGTTCCGAACCTCAAGGTCGAAATTGATGCTGACACCGCCCGCAAGGTGTTCCGCCTCATCGATGCACTTGAAGACAGCGACGATGTGCAGAACGTATTCTCGAACTTCGACCTCACCGCAGAGGTGCAGGCGGAGCTCGCAGAAGACGAGTAAGTCATGCGTGACCGAGGCCTGCCGCGAAGTAATTGAGCGTGGCAGGCCTCAGTCATATCCTGCGGTGGTCCACCGCAATCACATCGCCTACCCTCACCTCGAAATGAGTGCTCATGAGTCGAATCATCGGGATTGACCCTGGACTGACCCGCCTCGGTGTCGGGATCGTCACCGCGGGCGCGTCCCGCCAGGTCACCTTTGAGCACGTCGAAGTGCTGCGAACCTCGGCAGATACGCCGCTCCCGAAACGGTTACATACCCTTGGCAAGAGCATCGGGCGGCTCCTTGACGGCGAAAAGCCGACAGCAATCGCTCTCGAGCGTGTTTTTGCGCAAGATAACGTGGCGAGCGTGATGGGAGTCGCGCAGATCAGCGGCGTAGTGATGTTTCTCGCAGAAGAACGGGGGATACCCGTCTCGTTGTACACCCCAAACGAGGTCAAGGCACAGGTCACCGGCTACGGTGCAGCTGACAAGGCGCAGGTCACCACGATGGTGACCCGACTCCTGAAACTTGCCGCGCCACCAAAACCAGCAGATGCTGCAGACGCACTCGCACTCGCAATTACGCACGCATGGAACGTGAGTAGAGGCGGATCCGCCAGCCGAATGGAGCGGTTCGATGGCGTGGGTGCGCCAGTGACAGAAACTCCGGCGCAACGCGCATGGCGAGAGGCTGAGGCCAAGCTCGGAAAGCGCCGCGGCGCGCGCACCTAAACCTTCGGTGTTGGCCCCGTGTAGCCGAAACGCTCGTCTTCGTCTGGATCGTCTGCGGGCTCAGGGCCAGCGTTTGGCAGCGGGTACGCATCAGGAAGAATATCCGGGAGTGGCATCGGGAGATTGAGCGCGCCTGTCTCGAGTGCCTCCTGAATCGCGACTTCGACCTCACGTTGCTTTCGCAGGCGGATCCGCGTCAGGGCGCGCTGCTCTGGCAAGCTCCAGCCAAAACGCACGGCGAGCAAACGCACTACCGTCGTGACGACGACACAGACCGTGCCTGCGATCAATACCGGAACTTTGAACATCAATAGGACGGTGAGCACGCTCACTCCGGCGAGACTTGCGATCGCATAGAGCGACCCGACATGCATGAGTGCAATTGGCATGTTGAGCATCACATCTCGTAACGCGCCGCCACCAACTGCTGAAACCATTCCGATAAAGATGGCTGGAACGATGGGGAGCCCCATTTCGAAGGCCTTGGTCGTGCCAATTGCGCCGAACATGCCGATGCTGATCGCGTCCAAGAACGTAATCGCGGGGTCAAGTCGCTCAAAGATGCGAGGCAGGCTCATACCCAACAACGCTGCACCAATAGCAACGATGAGGTAGTAGTTGTTCGAAAATGCCGCTGGCGTTACCCCAAGCAGCATGTCGCGCAAGAAACCGCCGCCGACGCCTGTCGCGACGCCGATGAGTGCAACGCCGAGCAGGTCAAGTTTCTTAAAGCCCGCAGCGAAAAGGGCGCCCTGAAGGCTACCCGTGCCGACCGCAATGAGGTCAGCAGCAAGCGGAGTCTGAAAGGTTTCATCGAGCAGCACACCCCTATTCTTCCACCGCTTTGCTCGCAGTTCGCTCGACGAGTAATAGGGAATACTAGAGACATGCCCCTGTACCGTGAAGTTGGCGTGGTTCTGCGCACCCAGAAGCTGGGTGAAGCGGACCGCATCATTACGCTGTTCACGCGCGGCCACGGCATTCTGCGCGCGGTTGCGAAGGGAGTCCGCCGGACCTCGTCGAAGTTCGGCGCTCGACTTGAGCCGTTTATGGTGGCTGATCTGCAGTGCTTTGAAGGACGCACGCTGGACACCATCACGCAGGCCTCCACTCTCGGCTCCTATGGTGCTCAGATTACTGCGGACTACGACCGGTATCGCGCCGCGAGTGTCATCGCGGAGACCGCTGAGCGTCTCGGGGAGGGGGACCCATCAGAGCAGCAGCTACGTCTGGTGATTGGAGCGCTGCGCACACTTGCTGCTGGAAGGATTCCTCCTGGACTCGTGCGGGATGGGTACTTGTTGCGTGCACTCGGCGAAGCCGGCTGGACTCCCGGGCTGGACGAGTGCGTGCGGTGTGGTGCCGAAGGTCCACACACACTGTTTGCGGTGCAGCTCGGTGGTGTGGTGTGTGAAGACTGCAAGATTGCTGGCATTCCGCGGCTCGACCCAGAGACCATAGGGTTGCTCACAGCACTTGGCGCGGGCAATTGGGAAGACGTTTCGCACGGGACAGAACGCGCAGTTGACCAGTCTGCTGGCATTGTGGCGGCTTACACCCAGTGGCACCTTGAGCGCGGCCTGCGCGCACTCAAGGTCGGCCGGGCCTAAACTGTCACCCATGCACCAGGCACCCGATACCCTCGTCCCTGTCGATTGGACAGGGGAGCAGCCCCCGAGATTTGCTGGACCAGCACCTAAGCACGTCGCCATTGTGATGGATGGTAACGGTCGCTGGGCGAATCAGCGCGGGCTAGCTCGTGTCGAGGGACACAAGATGGGGGAGCAGGCGCTGCTCGACGTCGTTGCCGGTGCGATTCAGGCTGGCGTGAAGCATCTGAGCGTGTATGCCTTCTCAACAGAGAATTGGCGGCGTTCGCCCGATGAGGTGCGCTTCCTGATGGGGTTCAATCGTGACGTGCTGCGGCGCAGGCGAAATCAGCTCGACGCGTGGAACGTTCGAATGCGCTGGGCAGGTCGTCGTCCGAAGCTTTGGGGCTCAGTGATCAAAGAGCTGCAAGCCTCAGAGCGGGTGACCCGAGACAACACGGGTCTCACTCTCACCATGTGCGTGAACTATGGCGGGCGAAACGAGATTACCGACGCGGTCCGACGCATTGCTGAAGAGGTGAAGCGCGGAGAGCTGAGCCCGAAGGGGATTACCGAGCGTGTCATCGAGCGACACCTCTACGTCCCTGAGCTTCCAGAGGTAGATCTCTTTGTGCGAAGCTCCGGTGAACAACGCACGAGTAACTTCATGCTCTGGCAGTCTGCATATGCAGAGATGGTATTTCTCGACACACTGTGGCCTGATTTCGGCCGCAAGGAGCTTTGGGAGGCGATCCGCATTTTCCATGCGCGAGATCGCCGATTCGGCGGTGCGATTGATACTCCGCAAGATGAGCGCAACTCAGCTGAACTGAGTTGACAGCAGGATCTGAGAGAATAGACGCGATATGACTGCTCAGACTGCCACGGCGCCCGCCCTGAAAATTGGCCCGCTCGAACTCGATGTCCCCGTCATCCTTGCGCCGATGGCTGGTATTACGAACACCGCATTCCGTCGCCTCTGCCGTGAATACGGTGTCGGCCTGTACGTCAGCGAGATGGTGACGACGCGTGCGCTGGTTGAGCGAACGCCAAAGTCGCTCCAGCTCATCAAGCATCACGAGAGTGAGACCACGCGGTCGATCCAGCTGTACGGCGTCGACCCGACGACGGTGTCTGAGGCAGTGAAGTTTTTGGTTGGCGAGAACCTTGCCGACCACATCGATCTCAACTTTGGTTGCCCCGTGCCTAAGGTAACGCGCCGCGGTGGTGGCTCGGCACTTCCATGGAAGAGTGACCTGTTCCGCGCCATCGTCGAAGGCGCGGTGAAGGCGGCAGGCGACATCCCGCTGACCGTCAAGATGCGTAAGGGCATTGACGCGGATCACCTCACCTACCTTGATGCCGCACGTGCTGCGGAGGGTGCGGGCGTTGCCGCGATCGCACTGCACGGTCGAACGGCAAATGAGTTCTATTCAGGGCAGGCTGACTGGTCATCGATCGCCAAGCTGAAGGAGACAATCACCAGTGTCCCCGTGCTGGGAAACGGTGATATTTGGGCAGCTGACGACGCGATCCGCATGGTTCGTGAGACCGGGTGCGACGGAGTCGTCGTGGGACGTGGTTGCCTGGGTCGTCCCTGGTTGTTTGGTGATCTCGCGGCTGCATTCAAGGCCGAGGCGGGCCAGATCAGTGCTGATGAAGCTGCTGCGGCGATCGCTCACCCGAATCTTGGTGAGGTAATGGTCGCAATGCGACGTCACACCGAGCTTCTCGTTGACTTCTACGAGGGCTCTGAAGAGCGTGCGTGCCGCGATATTCGTAAGCACGTCGCGTGGTACTTCAAGGGTTACGGTGTTGGCGGAGAAACCCGTCGCGCGCTCGCGACCGTCGAATCGTTCGATCAGATGGATGCGATCTTCGACACCATGGATCGTGCAATGCCATACCCGGGTGAAGGCGCAGAAGGCCAGCGTGGCCGTGCGGGTAGCCCAAAGCGCACGATCCTTCCGTACGGCTGGCTCGACAGTCGCGAAACGACCCACATTGACCTCGCTGCGCTCGCAGAAGGCGAAGGAGATGAGACCGGAGTAGACGGTGGCTAATCGTGCAATGCCCGGCGAGGCAACGATGCCTCCTGGGTACGGTTCGGCAGACGCTGAACGATTCCTTCCCGAGACGCACAGCGGTGCGCGTGGAGATTTCGCGCGCGACCGAGCTCGAGTCTTGCACTCAAGCGGCTGGCGACGCCTTTCAGCGAAGACGCAAGTACTCAGCCCGACCGCGGGCGTAGATTTTGCGCGTAACCGGCTGACGCACTCCCTCGAGGTCGCGCAGATTGGTCGTGAACTTGCCGCGTCGCTTGGGCTCTCGCAGGATGTCGTGGACACGGCGTGCCTCGCGCATGACCTGGGCCACCCGCCCTTCGGGCATAACGGTGAACGAGCCCTCAACGAGTGGATGACGGGCTTTGGCGGGTTTGAAGGGAACGCGCAGACGCTGCGTATTCTCACCCGTCTCGAACCGAAGCATTTCACTGCAGACGGTGAGAGTGCCGGTCTGAATCTCACGCGCGCGACGCTCGATGCGAGTTGCAAGTATCCGTGGGCACTTGATGAAGCGGCCCCAGGCAGCATGAAGTTCGGGTATTTTGCTGATGATTCGCCCGTGTTTGACTGGCTTCGTCAGGGCGCCGTCGGCCGTCAAAAGTGCGCAGAAGCGCAGGTCATGGACCTGTCAGATGACATCGCGTATTCGGTGCATGACTTCGAAGATGCAATCGTGAGCGAGCACATCGATCCACTCTTTTTGACCGCGCGTTCAGGCCATGACGCCTTGATCGGCGCAGTGTCAGATTGGGCTGGTGGTGACTTTACTGCCGATGAGCTTGGCGCAGCGTTTGACCGTATGGCCCACAGCCAAAACTGGCTGACAAGCTGGAACGGATCTCGCCGTGACCAGGCGCAGCTTAAGAATTTCACGAGTGACATGATCGGTCGGTTTGCGCGCGAGTCAATTTCCGCAACCGAGGCTGCAGCCAATGGAACTTCGCTCGCGAGGTATGGTGCAGAGATTGTGGTGCCACGTGAGATCCATGCCGAAATTGCAACGCTGAAAGGCATCGTTGCCGCGTTTGTTATGCAAAGTGGCCGCCGACAGCCAACGTATCGCCGACAGCGTAGTTTGCTCATTGAGCTCCTGCACACGCTGTGGGAAGCCGGGCCGCAAGAGCTTGAACCTGCGTTTGCCGCGGATTTCCGCGCAGCAAAGGACGAGGCAGGCGCCAGGCGTGCGATCGTCGACCAGGTCGCATCACTGACTGATCAGTCGGCAATCGCTTGGTATGAGCGCCTCTGCACGGCTTCACTCGTCTAAACTTCACCTCATGGCCGGCCGAATCAAAGCAAGTGATGTTGAAGAGGTCAAGCGACGCACAAATCTCGCGGATCTCGTAGGGGACTACGTCGCCCTCAAGAACGGTGGCATCGACTCCATGAAGGGCCTCTGCCCGTTTCATGATGAGCGAAGCCCGAGTTTTCATGTACGCCCGGCGCTGGGTTATTTCCACTGTTTCGGCTGTGGCGAGTCTGGTGATGCGATCAGCTTCCTGCAGAAACACGATCATCTGTCATTTACGGAGTCCGTGGAGCGCCTCGCCGCGCGTACGAACTATGTATTGACGTATGAAGATGGTCCTGCGAGTCGTGAGGACGGCCCGCCGCGGGCTCGATTGCTGGCAGCCAATCAGGATGCCGCGCAGTTCTACCGTGAGCAGCTGTTGCAGTCTGAGGAGGCAGGCACCGGCCGAGCGTTCCTCGAGCAGCGTGGATTTGACCGCGAGGCGTGGGCAACGTTTGGCGTCGGCTATGCTCCGCGTGGCTGGGACGCACTCACCTCATACCTTCGCGGGAAGGGGTACACGCCACAGGAGCTCGTGCTTTCTGGGCTTGTTTCCGAAGGGCAGCGTGGGGTCTACGACCGCTTCCGTGGACGTGTGGTGTGGCCGATCCGCGACACCAGCGGGCAGGTTCTCGGGTTTGGTGCTCGCAAGTTGTACGACGATGACCAAGGTCCGAAGTATCTGAACACGCCAGAAACCCCGGTCTACCATAAGTCGCGCGTGCTGTACGGGCTGGACCTCGCCAAGAAGGCGATATCTCGGGGCAAGCGCGTCGTTGTTGTTGAGGGCTACACAGACGTCATGGCGTGCTATCTCGCCGGGGTTGAGTGCGCGGTTGCGACCTGTGGCACTGCGTTTGGCCCTGATCACATCCAGGTGCTTCGGCGCATGATGGGTGATGACACCGCGGCTGAAGTGATCTTCACGTTTGATCCCGACGAAGCGGGTCAAAAGGCAGCACTTCGCGCGTTTGCGGAAGAGAAGCGTTTTAGTGCGCAAACGTATGCGGCCGTCGCTCCCGACGGCTACGATCCTTGCGATCTTCGGCTTCACCAGGGGGACGAGGCTGTACGTGACCTGTTCGATCGTAAGATTCCACTCTTCCAGTTCGCACTGAAGCAAGCGATTAGTCGGTTTGACCTCAATACCATTGAGGGGCGAATTGCGGCATTGAGAGCAGCGGCACCGATTGTGGCTGGGATTAAAGACCCGTCGATCCGCCCCGCATACACGCGCGAACTCGCTCGCATGCTGGGAATGGATCTGCCCGAAGTGCAACACGCTGTGCGCACGGGCCGATCGCAGGTCCTTCCTGCGCGTGAGATCACTTCGGAGCCAGAGCCGTGGGCACATGGCCCGACGCTCGCGACACTGCAGTTCCAGCCGACGATGCTACTTGAGCGCGATGCGCTGATGGCAATGTTGCAGCAGGCGCAGGCGATCGGTTATGACCTACTTGCGCAGGTGGTGACGGCGCAGGTGCATGAGCCCAATCTTCGGGTGGTGCGTGATGCGCTTGCGGTTGCGCTGCCCGAATGGCAGGGTGACGGGTGGATTCCCGCGGTCGTCGCTGCCGCCCCTGAGTCACACCGCACACTCGTGCGTGAACTCGCGGTTGCTCCGCTCCCACAGAAGAATGCGGATCTCCTCGCCACTTATGCGCGTGGCGTCACCGTTGCTCTGCTTGACCGCGATCTGCAGGCTTTGAAGCAAGAGCTTTTGGCGAGGCTGCAACGTCAGAGCGAAGTGGGGAGTGAGGAGTCGCTCCTCATTCAGCAGCAGCTCGTTGCGCTTGAAGCGGCTCGGCGAAGTCTGAAACACGAGTAGCGACACACGCGGCTCTGCTCGGTGAACGCCAGTAGGGTGAGTTACGTACATTCTTATCTCGGAACGGAAGCAGCATTATGGCTCACCCAAATCCGCAGGCGGATCCGGCAATTTCGGCATCGGATCTCTCGCTCGGTTACCCAGCTCACGGCGGCGGGGCGGCATTCCAGGCTGTCGAAGGTGTGAGCTTTGAGCTTGCGCGAGGCGGCGTGCTCGCTGTGCTTGGCGAGAGCGGATCGGGTAAGTCGACCATGACAAAGTTCCTTGCGGGGCGGGCAAAGGATGCCGGCGACAAGGGCGCGCGGATCAAGCACGTTGGTGGCGCAGGTACGACGCTTGACATTGATCTCACGAGGGCCTCACGAGGCACCCGAAACAAGCTCACCGCCTACGTTGGCTACCTCAGCCAAAATGAGGGGGCGACACTCACCGCGGAGCTCACGGTCGGTGATGTGCTGCTTGAACCGGTTTCGGAGCGCACTCGTAAATTTGATCGTGACGCGATGGGCGAGGTGATCGCTGAGATGATGGACATTGTTGCCCTTCCCCTCAGTACGCTGCAGCAGTTCCCGCACGAGCTCTCGAAGGGCCAACGGCAGCGAATCGCCGTCATGCGTTCACTCATGCTGGAGCCGCCGGTGTACATCGCTGACGAGCCGACGCTCGGTGTTGACGCGAACAATCGCCCGCGGATCGTGGAATTGCTGCGCTGGTACCACAAGCGAACGAACTCAGCGATGATGCTCATTAGCCACGACATTGGCATGCTCGAAGCCTTGGTGGAAGACGTTCTCGTCATGCAGCAGGGTCGAATCGTGGGGGCCGGCGACATTAACGCGATTTTCCGGCAGGCGGATCACGAGTATGTACAACGGCTCGCGCAGGCTTTGCGCAGCACGGCGTATGACGAGATTGCCACGGAGTAGTTGTGTGCGTGAGTTTACGCGAGGCGGGGACGCGCGCGGGATCTTGAACTGATTTGCAGCGGCCCTTTCTCGCGGGCTACTATCGTTTACGTTGCTTCGGCAATGATCCCCTGTAGCTCAGTTGGCAGAGCGCTTGACTGTTAATCAGGATGTCGCTGGTTCGAGCCCAGCCGGGGGAGCGATCAAAACCCTTGTTCTTCGGAACAAGGGTTTTTCGTTTGTGTGCCTGGAATGTGAAGCAGCGCGCCCCAAGTCGCCACGTTTGCTGTCGGCGTGCGGCTTTTGCGGCGTGCGTGAAGCAAGAATGTGCAACTTGCGTGGCGACACGGCGGAATGATTTGCGATTGCGCTCGGCAGGCCGCTACTATCGTAAACGTTGCTTCGGCAATGATCCCCTGTAGCTCAGTTGGCAGAGCGCTTGACTGTTAATCAGGATGTCGCTGGTTCGAGCCCAGCCGGGGGAGCGATCAAAACCCTTGTTCTTCGGAACAAGGGTTTTTCGTTTGTGCTGACACCAGCCTGGGAGTGCGGTCGGGTGGAGTCCGACACGCGGACGGTTGGCGAAGATGTGCGCGACCACCGGTTTGCACTATGCTGATCGAGGTGCTTCTGCACAACATAACTCACTGAGTTATGGGGATGTAGCTTAATGGTAAAGCTCCAGTCTTCCAAACTGGCTACGCGGGTTCGATTCCCGTCATCCCCTCCACTGAACCCCCTGTGATTCACAGGGGGTTCTTGTGTTTCTGCATGCTTTTGGCTCGAGATTTCCATCTCGCCCGCGTGGTCCCGATTGCTGTGTATTTGCTTCTCGCAAAGGGTTTGAGCAGCGCGGTTCCGAGAGTGCTGCGAGGAGAATTTCAAATTCCTTTCCAAACATCTGATGAATCTGCTACAGTCGCTCCGTAAGGTTCTCCTTGCATTGATCTGATGTTTGAAAAATGAAAGGCCGGAGCATGCTCGCGACGCTACTTATTGGAATGCGCGAGGGGCTCGAAGCCGCACTGGTAGTAAGCGTTCTGCTCGCCTACGTGAATAAAATCGGACGCCGAGATGCAGCTCGGAAGATCTGGTTTGGCGTTGGCGCAGCAATCTTGCTTTCGCTTGTCGTTGGCGCTGTGTTGACCTACGGAGCTTATGGACTCTCGTTTGTCGCGCAGGAGGCCATTGGCGGCATCTTGTCGCTGGTAGCCGTTGCAATGGTCACCTGGATGGTGTTCTGGATGTTGCGCATGTCGCGAGGCTTGAGTGGTCAGCTTCGCACACAGCTTGACGCAGCACTTCTGGGTGGCGGTTGGGGAGTAGCGGCGGTCGCGTTCATCTCAGTTGCTCGTGAGGGTATCGAGACGGCACTTTTCATTTGGGCAACCACGCGAGCGAGTGACACAACACCATTGGCTGGCTTCCTTACTGCGATCTCCGGCATCGTCATAGCGGCGGTACTCGGTTGGGCGCTCTACAGAGGGCTGATCGTGGTCAACTTGACGGTGTTCTTCCGCTGGAGTGGTGCGTTGCTCATTATCTTCGCTGCGGGCGTGCTTGCATACGGGCTGCACGATCTGCAGGAAGCCGGGCTTTTGCCCGGGCCGTTCATGCCGGCACCTCAGGATGCCGGACCCGTGATGGCGGCTTGGTTTGGTGAGGCTGCCTGGGCCTTCCAAATCTCACACGTCATCGCGCCAGACGGGTTCTTCGGTGTTCTCTTGAAGGGAACGATTGGCTTCTCGCCTGAGATGACCAAACTTGAGGTGCTGGCATGGGCCACATATCTGATCATCGTCCTTCCGTTGTTCTTGATCCGCTCGTACCGGCCGCGAGCACCTCGCGCGACTCAGCCGGATGGTCTGCCGACGGAGCGGGATCCTGCCACCGTGGCCGCGTCCGCTACCTCGGCGGCAAACCCAACCCACGCTTGATAACTCTTCACCCGTCCCGAAAGGACCGTCCGTGATTCCCTTGAAGACCCCTGTTGCTCGACGCGCGTTCGGTGTTGTCGGCGCATGCAGCATCGCGACACTCGCACTGACAGGCTGTGTGCCGAATGCTGGTGCTGATGCGACCAGCATCACAGTTACCGCAACTGATGACGGCTGTGAGGTCGCATCACCGAGCTCGCCGAGTGGCGTCGTGACGTTCCAAGTCACCAATTCGGGCACGAAGGTGAATGAGTTCTACGTCCTTGGGAGCAACAAGCTCACGATTGTCGGCGAAGTTGAGAACATCGCCCCGGGCGCAACCCGCGACTTGACGGTACAGGTTGGGCCGGGCGAGTACTTCACGAGCTGCAAGCCGGGCATGATTGGCGCTGGAGTTGGACAGGCCGCATTCTCAGTCACCGGTGATGCGGTGAGCGCTTCACCAGAAGAAGAAGCCGTAATTGCACAGTACGTCGCCTACGTAAAAACTCAGACGGAGGAGCTCGTTCCTCAGGTGCAAGCATTTGTCGACGCTTACAAGGCTGGCAACGACGATGAAGCCCGTGTGCTGTTCCCAATCGCCCGTATCAACTACGAGCGGATCGAACCCACGGCTGAGCAGTTCGGTGATCTTGACCCCAAGATCGACTACCGAAAGCCCGGCGCGATTGAGGAAGGCCTCGATTTCACCGGTTTCCACCGCATCGAACAAGATCTTTGGCTTGACCGTGCAATTGAGAATTACTCGCAGCCCGAGACAAATCATTACCCTAAGGACGACCTCGTCGCGCTTACCTCAGAGCAGCGGGCTGAAATTGGCGATCAACTCGTGGCGGACGTCACCGAGCTCAAAGAGAAGGTTGCAAGCCCCGACTTCTCACTCACGCTTGCCGATATCACCGAGGGTGCCAAGGGTTTGCTTGACGAGGTTGCTGCGCCCGATGGCAAGCTCCCTGGTGAGGAGAATGAGTTTGCGCATACAGATCTTTACGACTTCGTCGCAAATGTTGAGGGTGCTCAGGTTGCATTCGACACTGTCCGTCCGCTCCTTGAGGCAAACGGCGGTACGGCGCTCGCAGAGGATCTTGATACTCGATTTGCTGACATGTTTGAACTACTTGGCACGTATGGTTCGTATGAGGCTGGTTTTGTCTCGTACGACACCGTAGATGACACCAAAAGAAATGAACTCGCAGCAAAGCTCACCGCTCTGAGCGACCCGATGTCCCGTCTCACCGCAGGCGTCGTCCAGAGCTGACCATGTTTTCCGACGACGACACCACGTCACATATTCCAAACGACCCCGCTGATTTGTCAGTCCATTCAGTGCCGCAGGGTCAAGAACAACGCAAGACAGCAGCCGAAGGCACTGCCGATGATGAGCGACGCGATCGGACCTCCTCCCTGATCCGGCCCTCACGTCGTGGTCTCTTTGGACTCCTCGGCGCAGGTGCCGCGGGCCTTGCGTTGGGTGGCGTCGCCGGAAAATTCATTCACCCCGGGGGCGAATCATCTCCCGCCCCCATGCGGGCCACTGTAGATTTCAGTGGCCCGCACCAGGCCGGAATCATTACGCCAGCTCAGGATCGGTTGCACTTCGCTGCATTTACGATGAATTCTGGCACCACGCGGGACGATCTTGTCTCGCTGTTGCGTGACTGGAGTGCTGCGGCGAGCGCGCTCTCTCGCGGTGAAGAAGTCGGTGGGGGAATGGAGCCATCGAATGGACTCCTGCCGCCGGATGACACCGGTGAAGCTACTGGGCTCGGGCCGGGGAATCTGACGTTGACGTTTGGGCTTGGGCGCTCGTTGTTTGTGGGCCCTGGCGCCGATGTTGATGGCGCAGATCCTTACGGTATTCGTGACAGTTTGCCGAAGCAGTTTGTTCCCCTGCCAAAGTTCGCGTTTGACCTTTTGGACGCTACACAGAGCGGGGGAGACCTGTGCGTGCAAGCCTGCAGTGATGACCCCCAGGTTGCCGTGCACGCGATTCGAAACCTTGCACGTATCGCGACAGGGCGGGCACATCTCGCCTGGAGTCAGCTGGGCTTTGGGCGAACAGCGTCGACCTCTCTTGCGCAGGACACCCCGCGCAACTTGTTCGGATTCAAGGACGGTACGGCGAATGTGATGTCCGAAGAGACGAGCGAGCTCGCTGAGCATGTGTGGGTGGGCAATGAGGCTCCGGAATGGCTGCAGGGCGGGTCGTATCTGGTGGCGCGCAAGATTCAGATGACCATCGAGACTTGGGATCGTGCGAATCTCACCGAGCAAGAACGTATTTTTGGACGGACGAAACGCGAGGGTGCGCCACTGACGGGCTCAGAAGAGTTCGATTCCCCGGATTTTGACGCGATTGATCGTGCATCTGGAACGCCACACATTGATATGGATGCGCATGTGCGACTTGCTCATCCCGTACACAATGGCGGCGTGCGCCTCCTTCGTCGCGGCTACAACTATGTTGATGGCTCGAACTCGCTCGGCCAGATGAATGCTGGGTTGTTCTTTATCGCGTTTCAACGGGATCCCGCAGCGTTTGTGCGTGTACAGAATTCACTGAAGACAGATCTGCTGAATGAGTACATTCGCCATATTGGGTCTGGCCTGTGGGCAGTACCGCGTGGTGTTGGTGCCAGTGGGGGCAGCGCGGGCAAGGGTGATGAGTTCCTCGCTCAGGCACTATTTGAGTAACAGTTCCTTCGTCGTGTTGCACCGAGACCGTCACCACTCGTAAACTCCCTAACGACCATTAGTTAGGGAGTTATGGTGACAGAGACTCGTTCACAGATTCTGCGGGCCGCATTACTTCGCTTCTCGCAGTCGGACTACACGGCGACGTCGCTGAAGGACATTGCGTCTGATGTAGGAATTAAGGCGCCATCGATCTATGCGCACTTCACGAGCAAAGAACAGCTCTACGGCGAAGTGTATGTCAAGTCTATCGAGGACCACCGAGACTATTTCACGGCTCGTATCGCGCACGCAACGGAGCGTGCCCCCATCGAGCGACTCCACTTGTTGTTCACTGGCGTGCGGGACTTCTACCGCCTGCGCCCTGAACTCCTTGAGTTTCACCTGAGCACCGCACTCGGACACAATCGAGCACAGGAGCCAGGCACGGCCGACACCTTCCAAGGTTGGGATGAGGATTTGTCGGCAGCCGTCCAAGAGGCATATCTCGCGGGCGTTTCACGGGGGCAGTTCACGAGCCTGCCACCCGAGGCCTTCACATCCCACTTCATTTGTCTCCTGGACGGACTATTCCTCCAGATGGGGCACTATCCACCTGCGCTGTATGACGCGCACCTCACTCAGACATGGGATGTCCTCGTGCAGTTCCTCACGGCACACACATCCCAGGAGAGCTCGTAATGTCTCACATCACTGAATCGTCACCCGCGAATACTCCCGCGGAACCGCCAACAGAAGGCGTTCGCTCAGACTATGAGCTTGGCACCGTCCCGGCTTCCGAGCGAAAGGGCTGGCTCCCGATTGCCGGCATCTGGATTGCAATTGGCATTGATCTGTCGGGAACAATCATGGGCGTCTCGCTTGGTAGCGGCCTGCCCTTCGGCGATGCCCTCGCTGCAACAATCATTGGCTCAATCCTCCTCGGCCTGCTCGCGATGGCCTGCACGTATGTCGGCGCCGCTACCGGGCTGACAAGCGCGATGTTGTCGCGCGCCGTGTTTGGCCGCGTTGGCGGGCTGGTGATCGCCGTTGCGATGGCGATTTCCTCACTCGGTTGGTTTGGTGTCCAAACTGGATTCTTTGCTGACAATGCGCGGATCGCATTCGATGAAATGTTCGGCCTGAGCGTGCCTGTCCAGGTCTTCACCGTCATCGGTGGCGCACTCATGATTCTCACTGCGCTCTGGGGCTACCGCTCAATTCAGCGACTGAGCTCATGGGCAGTGCCCCTGCTCATCGCGCTGCTTGCACTCGCGGTCGTCATGGCATTTATGCAGTTTGGTACGGGGAACCTGTTCAAAGATGTGGCCCCAGCCTTCACCTTCGGTGGCGCGGTCTCGCTCGTCATGGGAATCTTCGTGTTCGGCGTCATCGTGTCACCGGATATTGCGCGCTGGGCAAAGACCCCGAAGCAGGCGATGGCGGCAGGCTTTGTCGGCTTCTTTGTGGGCAACTCGCTCATCGTCATCGTGTCGCTCGTATTGTCGCGCGTCATGGGAACTGAAGACTTCATGCGAATGTTCTTCATGCTCGGCCTCGGCGGTGTCGCAATCGTCGTGCTCACGCTCGCCCAGTGGACAACGAACACGAACAATCTCTACTCTGCCGCACTGAACTTGTCTGCGGTATTCCCCAAGGTCAGCCGCCGTTCGCTCACCCTGATTGGTGGCGTTGTCGCGATCGCTGCCGCCCTCGCAGGCATCTATGACGCGTTTATTCCGTTCATCTCGCTCATGGGCACCTTCATCGCGCCATACGGTGGCGTCTACCTCGCGGACTTCTTCACGAACGTGAAGGGCCGCCTGCGTACTGGCAATACCGCAGTGCCAAAGGTTGATGCATGGGCGTTTGTTGCATGGGCGATCGGTTGTGTGGCTGGTCTGCTCACCACGAACCCGAGTGATGGTTTCGGCGTTGGCGTCATGACACTTACGACGATTCCCGCGCTTGACGCAATCATTGTCGCGTTCGTCGCACACATGCTGATTGGTTGGGCACGCCGTTCATCTGGCACCCGCGCTCACACTCAGCCCGCAGGAGCTGGTGCACAGAATGAAGGAGTGGAAGCTTGAGTACCGAACACCTCACGGTCATCACCGAGGCTGATATCGACGATATTGCGATCGGCGCCGCTGTACTCGGCACCGGTGGTGGTGGAGACCCGCATGTTGGTTCCCTGCACGCAAAGCGTGCGATCCGCCTGCACGGTGAAGTGCCCGTCTTGCAGGTCGCCGATCTGGATGATGAGGGACTCGTTGTGCCGGTCGGAATGATTGGCGCACCGTCGGTCTCGATCGAGAAGATTGCTGGAGCGAACGAGCTTGGGCGAGCACTTGACATGCTTGAGCAGGGGACAGGCAAGCGCGTCGCTGCCATCATGCCGATCGAGATCGGTGGCGGGAACTCACTCATCCCAATTGCGGCAGCTGCAGAACGTGGCCTTCCCATCGTTGATGGCGATGCGATGGGCCGCGCGTTCCCTGAAGCGCAGATGGTGACGTTCCACCTCGCAGGCTATGGTCCAGGCGCAACAGTGCTCGTAGACGCACAGGGCAATGCGGTGCTTTCGTACCCGATCAATGGCGCATGGTCTGAACGCCTTGCGCGCGTCATTACGTTCGAAATGGGCGGATCCGCGACCATGATCGACTACGCATACCCCGGCGCAGTTGCTCGTGAGTGCGCGATTCCAGGCACGCTGACCATGGCACGTGACATCGGTCGCATGCTGCGAAGCTCGGAACTGCGCGACGATGAGCGTACCGATGCGATGCTCGAAAAGCTCGGTGGCTTCCGACTCTTCATAGGTAAGGTAACTGAAATCGAGCGCGCCGTTCAGGGTGGCTTCACTCGTGGCCGAGCTGAACTCGCTGGTACAGGCGCGGATCGCGGCGACACCTTTGAGCTCAGCTTCCAGAATGAGATGCTCCTGGCAACACGAAACGGCGAACTCGCCGCTGTCACCCCTGACCTTATCGCGGTCCTGGATCAAGCCACCGGTCATCCAATCACCACTGAAACACTGCGCTATGGTGCGAGAGTCACCATTGTTGCCTTCCCATGCCACCCGCAGTGGCGCACTGAGCGCGGTATCGAGACCGCTGGGCCAGGCTATTTCGGGTACGACGTTGAATTCACGCCAGTGGAAACCCTCGTGGCGTCGGCAAATGCTCAGGAGGACCGCGCATGAGCTACAGAATTGGAATTGATGTCGGAGGCACAAACACTGACGCCATCGTCCTCGATGCAGAGCGCAACGTGCTTGCTTCAGTAAAGACGCCAACACAGGCACAGTCCGGTAACGGCGTGGCGCGTGCGATTGATCTCGTGCTTGAGGCCTCCGGAGTTCCAAGCGCAGAGGTTCGCTCCGCAATGCTTGGCACCACGCACTGCACGAACGCAATCGTGGAGCGTAAGGGGCTCGGCAAGGTTGGCGTGCTCCGCCTCGGTGGACCTGCGACGAGCGCCGTACCTCCGTTCGAGGGTTGGCCTGCCGACCTGCAGGCGGCTGTCGAAGGTCCGTCGTACATCATCGCTGGCGGTAACGAGTTTGATGGTCGTGAGATCAGTGCGCTCGATGAGGCAGCGATTCGCGCTGCTGCAACCGAGATGCGTGGCAAGGTCGACGCAGTAGCAATCGTCGGTGTCTTTTCACCGGTCGCAACTGAGCACGAACACCGTGCCGCCGACATCGTTGCCGAGATCATTGATGTCCCGATCTCGAAGTCTGTCGAGATCGGCTCGATCGGGTTGCTCGAGCGAGAGAACGCCACCATTCTCAATGCGGCCTTGATCCGCACCCTCGGCGATATGGCGGCCGGATTCGAGCGGTCACTCGCAGAGCATGGCATTGAAGCGGACATCTATTTTGGCCAGAATGACGGAACGCTCATGCGTCTCGCGTTTGCGTTAAAGTACCCGGTGTTTACGATCGGCTGTGGCCCGACGAACTCGATTCGCGGCGCGGCTCACCTTTCGGGAGTTTCTGACGCGCTCGTGGTGGACATCGGTGGGACGACGACTGACATCGGCGTACTCGTTGACGGCTTCCCGCGCCAATCGGCACATGCCGCTGAAATTGGTGGCATTCGTACGAACTTCCGTATGCCTGATGTGCTCTCAATCGGCCTCGGTGGCGGCACGATCGTGCGCGGTCAAGGCGCGAATGGCACGGGTGCCGACGAGCCAATGAAGCTCGGACCCGACAGTGTGGGGTACCGCATCGCAAGTGAAGCGCTGGTGTTCGGCGGATCGACGGTCACGGCAACAGATATTGCCGTTGCTGCAGGCAGACTTGAGATTGCCGATGGCCAGCATCCTGAGCTGCCTGCCGGTGTTGCTTCTGCTGCTGACCAGGCGATCCGCGAAATTATTGAGGAAGCGATCGACCAGATGAAGCCGAGTGCGGCTCCGGTCCCTATCGTGCTCGTCGGTGGCGGCGCTGCAATTTCACCCACCACCCTCGCGGGGGTGTCAGATGTTATTCGCACCGAACACTCGAGTGCGGCAAATGCCGTTGGTGCGGCCCTCGGTGATGTCGCGGGGCAGGCAGAGCGCGTGTTTTCGCTGCGAGAAATGACCCGTCAGGAAGCTGTCGCACTGGTGCGTGACGATGCAATTGCACGCGCTGTCGAAGCGGGCGCGGATCCTGCAAGCGTCGAGGTGCTCTCGCTCGAAGAGCTGCCCGTCGCATACATGGAAGACACCGTGATTGTTCGGGCTCGTGCTGCAGGTCGTCTTGCATAGGGCGTGTATTGACTTGCAGCGCCGGGTGGCCTGTAGCGCCTGACGCTGAACATATATGGCCCGTCTCACACTTGCGTGTGGGGCGGGCCATTCACGTTTCCTCGCTGACCGACGGGCGCGTAGAGCTTCACAGGGAGCGATGGATACATTTGCATAGTGTGGCTATGTAAATCTGATACACTTCAATTCGTGACCAAAACTACGCACGCCGAGCAGCAGGTTCTCGACTCGCTCGCACTTGATCTCATCCTGTCCGCGGCACGCCTCACACGACTAGCTGGAAAGAAATCCGGATCAGCCTACTCGTCAAACGCGTGGCGAGTTCTGGCAGATCTCGAGCGTCATGGGGCACAGCGTGTCAGTGACCTTGCCCAGCAGCAACACGTTGCGCAGCCAACAATGACCACACTCGTGCAGCGCCTCGGGAGCGAGAATTGGGTGACGCGCGAGGCGGATCCGTCTGACGGGCGCGCGACACTGGTCGCAATCACCCCAACCGGCGCTGACGCCCTCGCCGAGTACCGCAGAAGCGCGGCGGCTGTCCTCGCCCCGCACCTTGCCGATCTCCCGGAGGGGGATCAGGCGACGCTCCTGCGGGCAGCAGAGATCATGCACCGGATCGTAGAGATCGCGTGACGCAGCGCACGCTCGAACAAAGGAACAGCAACGAATACTGCAACTCCACACAAGACATCAATCTGGCGCCAGCCGACAGCCGTCTGGGCCATTGCGTTCGCCTGTGCGATTTCATTCATGGGGATTGGGCTCGTAGACCCAATCCTTCCCGCTATTAGTCAAGAACTCGGGGCATCCCCGAGTCAGACAATGCTGCTCTTTACGAGCTATCTTTTTGTGACCGGCATTGCGATGCTCTTCACGAGCTGGGTATCTGGCCGCATTGGTGTGCGATGGGCGCTCATTATTGGTCTAGTGCTCGTCGTGATCTTTGCAGCACTCGCAGGCACTGCGGGGTCTGTTGACGCAATCATTGGGTTCCGCGCGGGATGGGGCCTCGGTAACGCGCTCTTCATCTCCACTGCGCTCGCGGCAATCGTCGGCGCTGCCTCTGGTGGGTCAAGGCAGGCGATCATGCTCTACGAAGCCGCGCTTGGCGTGGGTATGGCGGTCGGGCCACTCGTTGGTGGCGCACTCGGCTCGCTTTCATGGCGTGGACCCTTCTTCGGCACAGCCACACTCATGGCCATCGCGTTGCTCGCGATTTTGGTGTTTTTGAAGTCCCCGAAGCAACCTGCCACCCAGGCTGTGGGGGAGCGGCCTGAGCCGCTTTCGAGCTTGAGAGCACTGCGGAACCCGGCATTGCGCTCGCTTGCGCTCGTTGCGGTCTTCTACAATTTCGGCTTCTTTGTGCTGCTTGCGTATAGTCCGTACCCCATGGAGGGGGCCGCAAAACTCGCTGGAGCTGACAGCTTTGGAGCACATGAACTCGGGCTCGTATTCTTTGGCTGGGGCCTCGCGCTCGCATGCACCTCAGTGATGCTCGCGCCTGCCCTCACCCGTCGTTTCCGGCACACTACTGTCCTCTTCGTGATGCTCGCTGGACTCGCAGCCTGCCTCGTGTTGCTCGGTGTCTTTACCGCCTCAATTGCGGGTCTCATAGCTGTCGTGGTGGTGAGCGGTCTACTGCTCGGGGTTATTAACACGACGCTCACTGAGGCAGTCATGGAGGCAACTGATCTTCCACGTAACGTCGCGTCGTCGACATACTCTGGCGTTCGGTTTATTGGTGGCGCAATCGCACCCGCGGTCGCCGGCCCAATTGCGGTGAACTTCGGAGCCGCGGCACCATACTGGCTCGGTGCAGCTGCTGTCTTGGGAGCGATCCTCGTGTTGTTCTTTGCTCGGAAGCGACTCGGGCAAATCGGAACCTCGCATGAGAACGCAGTCACCCAAGCCGCGGTTATCGGAGTTGGTGACGCGGCATAGGAGACGTTGCGCTAACAAAGAGCAAGGCCGGCAAACCTGACACCCCTGTGGATTCCCACACAGGGGTGTCCTTTGCTGTGAGGGATTGTTAGCCTTGCAACACGCGACTACGCTTCCTCGTCGTATTTTCCGGCGAAGGTGCTGAGAACGAAGGAGTCAACATGTCAGGGACAACCGCATCAGGGATCGAGATTCAACGCGAGTTTCAGGCAGCCCCAACCTCCGTTTTCACTGCTTGGACGACGTCTTCATCGTTTGCGCATTGGTTTGGCGGCTCAGGCGTCAGTGTGCCGCAGGAGCATCTCGACTACGTCGCAGAGGTAGGTCGAGACTGGCGCGCTCAGATGGAGCTGCCAGATGGGAGCCGGATCGACTGGGCAGGGGAGTTCGTCGAGGTCACCCCCGGTGCGCGACTTGTGCTCACGATTACCGATCAACCAGACTCACCCGCCCGCGCGGTGATCACCGTTGATCTGTTGAGTTCTGAGGCAGGCACGCTCATGAAATTCACGCAGGAGACGCCTGGATTTGATGCGGAGCAACGTGAAAACGTACTGCACGGCTGGGAGTCGTTCTTTGACGCGATGGAGACTCTGCTGCCCCGGTGACGAGATGTGACACGCCCGTGAGCCACGCCGAAGTGCTCTCGGTTTGCTTTCATGGGGTGGGTATCCGCTAGACTTTCTCAGGTTGCCCCCCATATGGCGAGCAACAACCGAGAACCCACAGGGTTTCGGGGTATAGCTCAGCTTGGCTAGAGCGCCCGCTTTGGGAGCGGGAGGTCGCAGGTTCGAATCCTGTTACCCCGACCAGGGCCGTCCGGTCCGATTCGTATCACTAAGACAACGATGAGAGGCCAAATTGCCGAAGACGATTGCTGAGAAGCTCACACCGACCCGCGTTAAGTTTAACGTGACCGTTACGGCTGATGAACTCGCACCGTACCTCAAGACTGCTTACAAGACGGTCGCGGAGCAGGTTAACATTCCCGGCTTCCGTAAGGGCAAGGCTCCTGCGCAGATCATCGACCAGCGCGTTGGCCGCGATGCAGTTGTTCAGGAAGCAGTGAATGCTTCGCTCGACGACTTCTTCCGTGCAGCACTCGAAGAGTCGGGTGAGCAGCCCATGGGTCGTCCCACCGCTGACGTTGTGACCTGGCCTGAGGCAAAGGATGCTGAACTCGTTCTCACGTTTGAGGTCGAGGTTCGCCCCGAGTTCAAGCTTCCTAAGTACGCAGGCATGAAGATTACTGTTGATAACGCAGAGATCGACGATGCAGCTGTTGATGCGGAGCTCGATAAGCTCCGTGAGCGCTTCGGTACTCTCGTTACCGTTGAGCGCCCAGCAAAGACCGGTGACTTCGTTGAGCTTGATCTTCTCGCAAAGATCGATGGCGTTGAGGTTGACCAGGCAAGCGGCGTCTCTTACGAGGTTGGCGCAGGTAACCTGCTGAACGGCACCGATGAGGCTATTGAGACCCTCACCGCTGGCGAGTCGACCACCTTCACGTCGCAGCTTCTCGGCGGCGAGCACGAGGGCAAGGATGCAGAGGTAGAGCTCACCCTGACTGCAGTCAAGGAGCGCGAGCTTCCCGAGGCAAACGATGATTTCGCTCAGCTCGCAAGCGAGTTCGACACCATCGCTGAGCTTCGTGAGAGCCTCAAGGAGCAGGTTGGCCGCGCAGCTGTGTTCGCACAGGGCCAGCAGGCGCGCGATATCTTCACTTCGACACTCATTGAGAAGGCGGGAATCCCCATCTCAGAGGAGCTCGTTGAGGAAGAGGTGCACAACCACCTCGAAGGCGAAGGTCGCCTCGAAGATGACGAGCACCGTGCAGAGGTTCGCAAGCAGGCTGAGGATCAGATCCAGCTGCAGCTCCTCCTCGACGCACTCGTTGACGCTGAAGAGGTAACGCCGACTCAGAACGAGCTTCAGCAGTACATCTTCCAGTCGGCTCAGCAGTACGGCATGGAGCCAGGTCAGTTCCTCCAGGCGATCAGCCAGGGCAACCAGATGGGCGTCATCATTGGTGAAGTGACCCGCAACAAGGCGCTTGCAATCGCACTGGCGAAGGCAAAGGTGACCGATAAGGCTGGCAACGCTGTTGACCTCACCGAGTTCACCGCCGTTGACAACGAGCCTGCTGAGGACGCAGCTGAAGAAGCAGCTGCAACCGAAGAGGCAGCAGCCGACGAGAAGTAAGCTTCTCTCCGCGCGTCGCTACGTGTGAAAGGATCCCCTGTCAGTTCGCTGGCAGGGGATTCTTGCGTTCTACCTCACGCCCACGGCGAACAGAGCCGCTAGATTTCCCCTGAGTCGATAACCTCGAATCAGATACCCGACGAATGGAGCCCCGAATGGCTGATCAGATGGCACCGAACAGTGTGTTCGACCGACTGCTCAAGGATCGCATTATCTGGCTTGGGTCAGAGGTGCGAGACGACATGGCGAATGAGATCTGCGCCAAGATCTTGCTGCTCGCAGCTGAAGATCCTGAGGCAGATATCTACCTCTACATCAACTCGCCGGGTGGTTCGATCACCGCAGGCATGGCAATTTACGACACGATGAGTTTCGTGCCGAACGACATCGTGACCGTCGGCATTGGCATGGCAGCTTCTATGGGCCAGTTCCTGCTTACCGCGGGCACCAAGGGCAAGCGCTACATCACGCCCAACGCACGCGTCCTGCTCCACCAGCCTCACGGTGGTTTTGGTGGTACCGCAAGTGATATCCAGACGCAGGCGCAGCTGATTACCTCGATGAAGAATCGTCTTGCCGAGATCACCGCGGCGCAGACCGGTAAGACCGTTGAGCAGATCAATGCTGATGGCGACCGCGACCGCTGGTTCTCAGCCGATGAGGCACTCGAGTATGGCTTCGTTGACTTTATCCGCGATTCCGCGGCAGAGGTCACCGGCGGCGGCGGCACCAGCAAGTAATTCCGGACGCAACAGACATGGAGTACGACAAGATGAACACTTCAATCCCGCAGGCTGGCGGCGCCGGACTCATGATGCCCGACTCGCGATATGTTCTGCCCTCGTTCGAGGAGCGCACCGCATACGGCTTCAAGCGTCAGGATCCCTACGCGAAGCTTTTTGAAGACCGCATCATTTTCCTGGGTGTCCAGGTAGATGACGCATCGGCTGATGACGTCATGGCGCAGCTGCTCGTTCTGGAAAGCCAGGATCCCGAGCGTGACATCACCATGTACATTAACTCGCCTGGTGGCTCGTTCACGGCGATGACCGCAATCTACGACACGATGCAGTACATTCGCCCTCACATTCAGACGGTGTGCTTGGGTCAGGCTGCTTCAGCAGCTGCCGTGTTGCTCGCGGGTGGCACTCCCGGCAAGCGACTCGCACTGCCGAACGCCCGGGTACTGATCCACCAGCCGGCTACCGGTCAGGGCGGTCACGGCCAGGCATCTGACATCGAGATTCAGGCTCGCGAAATTATGCGGATGCGTGAGTGGACTGAAGAGACGCTCGCGAAGCACTCCAACCGTTCCATTGAACAGGTTCACCAGGACATCGACCGCGACAAGATCCTCAGCGCTGCTGAAGCTCTTGAATACGGTCTGGTAGATCAGGTGCTCACCAGCCGCAAGAACCCAATTCAGGCAATCTCCGCCTAGTCGATTCATTGGTGGGGTCGTATCCAGGGAGCGACACGACCCCACCAGAATCTTCAAATGTCGGTGGGTGCGACTAGGCTCGGGGGTAATCTCACGATGATCACTAAGGGGGCTCAGGCATGGCACGTATGACTGAGAGTAGTGAAGTGCTCAAATGCTCCTTCTGCGGAAAGTCGCAGAAGCAGGTTTCGCAGTTGATCGCAGGACCACAGATTTACATCTGTGATGAGTGCGTTGCACTGTGTAACGAGATCATCGAAGAGCGCCTTTCTGAGCAACAATCACCCGAACCAAGCGATGTCGCGCTGCACAAGCCGCGTGAAATTGCTGAGTTTCTTGACGAATACGTCATCGGCCAAGATCGCGCAAAACAGGCTCTCGCAGTTGCTGTGTACAACCACTACAAGCGGGTGAAAGCTGCAGGCACGCTTGCAAGTACCGACCTTGCTGGCGACCAGGTTGAAATCGCAAAGTCGAACATCCTTATGCTTGGCCCCACGGGCTGCGGTAAGACCTACCTGGCACAGTCTCTCGCGCGTCAGCTCGGTGTACCTTTTGCGGTTGCTGACGCAACAGCACTCACAGAAGCTGGCTACGTCGGTGAAGACGTTGAGAACATTCTTCTGAAGCTGCTGCAGGCCGCTGACTTCGACGTGCAGCGCGCGGAGCACGGCATCATCTACATTGATGAAATTGACAAGATCACCCGTAAGGCTGAGAATCCTTCGATCACCCGCGATGTCTCGGGCGAGGGTGTTCAGCAGGCACTTCTCAAGATTCTTGAAGGCACTGTGGCGTCAATTCCGCCGCAGGGTGGCCGCAAGCATCCAAATCAAGAGATGCTGCAACTCGACACTACCAACGTGCTCTTTATCGTCGCCGGTGCCTTTGCCGGGCTTGAAGAAATCATCGCTTCACGCCTGGGCAAGGGTGGCATTGGCTTCGGTGCCCCGGTCGCCGCGAAGCAGAACGAGCAAGAACTCTTTTCGTCAGTCCTCCCAGAGGATCTCCATAAGTTCGGTTTGATCCCCGAGTTTATTGGTCGCCTCCCGGTTGTTGCGACAGTCGATCCGCTCGACGTCGATGCGCTCACACGGATTCTCGTTGAGCCAAAGAACGCTCTCGTCAAGCAGTATCAGCGCATCTTTGAGATGGACGGAGTGAAGCTCGAATTCGAGCCAGATGCTCTTACCGCAATTGCCGAACTCGCGGTGTCTCGCCAGACAGGCGCACGCGGCCTTCGCGCGATTCTTGAGTCTGTGCTCGGCCCAGTCATGTTCGACGTTCCGTCAGAGGAAGACATCGCACGCGTCATCGTGACTCGTGCGACCATTGAAGACGAAGCGGCTCCGACCTACGTCTACGAGTCCAACGCAAGGGAAAGCGCGTAGCTCTCTGCGCGAATTCGCTCATCTGGTGTGTGCCGCCGAAGCGCCCATGTCATAGATAGCAAACCGCCCCTGTATTCCTATCTTGCTCCGTGTGTACGGGGCGGAGTTAGAGTACAGGGGCGGTTTGCTGCGTCTATCGCGAGCTCTACGACTTTACGTGTGTTACGGAGTGAGTGTGAACACCGAAATGTCGTAGTTCATGAGTACAGTGCCGTCTTCTCGGGGGAGGGTCATCGCGCTCACGGATGCCTTGTCTGAGGTGAGGATCGCAGAGGTGCCACCCTCGACCGTTTCTGCAGCCTCAGTGACCTCGAAATTACCATCAGCTATGACCTGAGACCAGAGCGCTTCTGCTGACTGAGCATCGGCAGCCTTCAACACGACGAACCATGTCGCAGCATCACGCGATCCTGCGTCATAAATCTCTGCGTCTGCAGGGACTGGGAATGCTTCGGGGAAATCCGCGGGAAGCTCCGTGACCTTCGGGGTTTCCTGTTCGAGGTCCGGCCATGCGGTCTCTTCTTCGGTCTGCGTGGTGAGATCATCCGGTGCCGCAATCTCCGGTTCCGGTGCACACGCTGTCAACGCGCTCAGGGCAATTGCCCCCGCAGCGACAGTTGCAAGCACACGGCGTCCGCCACGAATCCATTCAACCTGCATGCCTAGCCTCCAAGTAGCCACTCATCGTCATCGTCATCGTCATCGTCATCTTCGCTGTTGTGCGGTGAAGAAGTAGACCCGCTCAGATCTTTCACCAGAATCGTACCTGCGGCATCGACTGAGACCTCAGCTACGTCGTCAAGCGCGAGTCGCGGACGTCCCTCAAGCCAGGTGAGCGTCCACGACAAGGCGTTCGGAAAGACACCCTCGCACTCAGCAACCGTGGCAAAAAGCGTTGGGGGCACACTGCGATGCGGCTCTTGTCCAACCTGCCAGCGTGCCCCCAACTGCATGATCGTTACTCTGCGGTTTCGAGGGTGATCTCAGCGACTACGACGCCTTCAACGTCTGCGGCCTCGATACGGAGTTCGGTGATACGACCAACGCCCGCAAGATCCTCTGCTGCGAGCACGAGACGCTCCTGCAGCGCTGCCGGCGCCTGCACAACGGCGAGCGTTGCCTGGGTGCGCTGCGAGACCTTTGCTTCAGACTTCGCTCCGCGGATACCGATGAGCGCTGTGCCGACGAGATCGAGCAGATCGATGTCAGCATCCTCACCAATGAACTCAGCGAGTTCGCCAGCGACAGGCCACGAGGCCTGGTGAACCGAGCCCTCTGCGAACCACGACCACACCTCTTCAGTTGCGAAGGGGATGAACGGCGCGAGGAGACGCACGAAGACGGAAAGAGCCTCACGGAGCGCAGTGACTGCTGAGGCCTGAGCCTGCCCGGTGCCAGCGTGCGCACGATCCTTTACGAGCTCAAGGTAGTCATCACAGAAGGTCCAGAAGTACGACTCGGTGATCTCGAGCGCGCGCTGGTGATCATACGTCTCGAACGAGCGAGTTGCTTGTTCGATGACCCGAGCGAGGCCTGCCAGCATCGAGCGATCGAGTGCCTCGGTCACCTGGCCGGCGCCCGAAGCGTCGAAGCCGAGTGTGAACTTCGCTGCGTTGAGCAGCTTGATCGCAAGGCGACGGCCGATCTTGATCTGCGTCGGGTTCTGAGGATCGAACGAAGCGTCGGTGCCGAGCTTCGCTGAGGCCGCCCAGTAACGAACTGCATCGGAGCCGTGCTGCTCGAGCATACCGGCCGGGGTGACCACGTTGCCCTTCGACTTCGACATCTTCTTGCGGTCGGGATCGAGGATCCAGCCCGAGATGCCGGCGTTCTTCCAGGGGAGTTCACCTGACTCAAGCTCCGAGCGCAGCAGCGTCGAGAAGAGCCAGGTGCGGATGATGTCCTGACCCTGGGGACGGAGATCGAACGGGAAGACGAGCTGATAAAGCTCCTCATCGCGCTCCCAACCGCCAGCGAGCTGCGGGGTGAGCGAGGAAGTCGCCCAGGTGTCCATGACGTCAACTTCGCCCTGGAAGCCACCGGCCTGTCCACGCTGCTCGGCGGTGTAGCCCGCGGGAATGTCGGTCGAAGGATCAACGGGGAGCTGATCGGTCGTTGGCAGGATCGGCTTGTCAAATACGGGGTTGCCGTCACCGTCGATGGGGTACCACACGGGGATCGGGACACCGAAGAAGCGCTGACGCGAAATGAGCCAGTCGCCCGAAAGGCCTTCTACCCAGTTCTCGTAGCGCACACGCATGAAGTCGGGGTGCCAGTCCAGTTCCTTGCCGTGCGCAAGCAGGCGCTCACGCAGGGCCTCGTCCTTCGCGCCGTTCTTGATGTACCACTGGCGAGTGGAAACGATCTCGAGGGGCTTGTCGCCCTTTTCGAAGAACTTGACGGGATGGTTGATCTTGCGGATCTCGCCAACAAGTTCACCAGAGGCCTGAGCTGCCTCAACGATTGCCGCCTTCGCGCTGAAGACGGTCTTGCCCGCGATCTGTGCGTACAGCTCGAGGCCACGCTCCGAGGTAATGACCTCGGGAGCTTCCGAGATGATGCGGCCGTCAAATCCAAGGATTGCACGGTTCGGGAGATCGAGTTCGCGCCACCAGATCACGTCGGTGACGTCACCGAAGGTGCAGATCATTGCGATACCGGTGCCCTTGTCTGGCTGGGCAAGGTGGTGCGCAAGGATCGGAACCTCAACGTCGAAGAGTGGGGTGCGCACGAGTGAACCGAAACGGTCCTTGAAGCGCTCGTCGTCAGGGTGGGCCACGAGCGCAACACACGCGGCGAGCAGCTCGGGACGAGTCGTGTCGATGAGGATGTCATCGCCGCCGTCAACCGGGTGGAATGCAAGCTGGTGGTACGCGCTTGGCTGCTCACGATCTTCGAGCTCAGCCTGCGCAACTGCGGTACGGAAGGTGACATCCCAGAGCGTTGGAGCCTGTGCCTGGTATGCCTCGCCACGCTCAACGTTGCGGAGGAACGCGAGCTGCGATGCGCGAAGCGAGTCAGCCCCGATCGTGCGGTAGCTCTGCTTCCAATCGACCGAGAGGCCGAGGGTACGCCAGAGGTCTTCGAACTGCTTCTCGTCCTCGACAGTCAGCTTCTCGCACAGCTCAATGAAGTTGCGGCGCGAGATGGGCTGCTGATCCGCTGCCTTAATGCTCTTGCCTTCACCGCCGTCGTGGGGCGGCACGAAGTCTGCAACGTAGGGGAGCGACGGGTCGCAGCGCACGCCGTAGTAGTTCTGCACACGGCGCTCGGTAGGGAGGCCGTTGTCGTCCCAGCCCATGGGATAGAACACGCGCTTGCCCCGCATGCGCTTGTAGCGAGCAACGGTATCGGTATGGGTGTACGAGAATACGTGGCCCACGTGGAGTGAACCAGACGCTGTGGGAGGCGGGGTGTCGATGCTGTAGACGCTGTCGCGATCCGCGCCCTCACGCGAGAATGCGTAGGTACCCTGCTCTTCCCAGACCTGGCCCCACTTCTCTTCAAGGCCTTCGAGTTTCGGCTTGTCAGGGATAGCGCTCATTGAGGGGCTCCGATTCAGTATGGGCGGCACCGCGTAGTCGCACACTCACGAAATGGGTACACTGGTGCCTGAAGGTGTAAACCTCTCCAGTCTAGCTTCGATATGTGTGGGGAAGCGTACAGCCCACGCAGTGTCGCGCCCTGGTAGTATTTGGGTCATACGACTTTGATCCGGCAATCACCGGGGAGTCTTCGGAAGAACAGGGTCCCAACGAGAGTTGAGTTCCTCAGTAGAACCGAACGGGCAACGGCACGTTACGTCGAATGAAGTGGCAAGATCCGCGCACTTGCGAGAGTGGGTGGATCAGCAAGCGGGGTGGTACCGCGGGCAATGAGTCAGTGAGACTTGTAGCTCGTCCCGGCACGATACGTGACAGACGTTCGACCGAAGGAGCCACATGGCTTACCCCAAGCAGCCCACTCACGCGGGCGATGCAGCAACCCAGAATGGCGCAAGCTTTGGCGTCGTGCCGTCGCCAAACTTCCCAACGCTCGAAGAGCAGGTACTTGCGTTCTGGAAGAACGACGACACCTTCCTTGAGTCGATTCGTCAGCGCGAAGGCGCAGAGGAGTGGATTTTCAACGACGGCCCGCCTTTCGCAAACGGCCTCCCGCACTACGGCCACCTGCTGACCGGTTACGCGAAGGACGTCTTCCCGCGTTTCCAGACCATGCGCGGAAAGAAGGTTGAGCGTCGTTTCGGATGGGACACGCACGGTCTTCCCGCTGAGCTGGAGGTCATGAAGCAGCTCGGCATCACTGAGAAGAGCGAAATCGAAGCCATGGGCATCGACGTCTTCAACAAGAAGGCGCGCGAATCAGTGCTCCACTACGCAGGAGAGTGGGAGACATACGTCACTCGCCAGGCGCGTTGGGTCGATTTCGAGAACGACTACAAGACGTTCAACCTGCCGTTCATGGAGAGCGTGCTCTGGGCCTTCAAGCAGCTGCACGATAAGGGCCTCGCATACGAGGGGCACCGCGTGCTGCCGTACTGCTGGCGTGACGAGACTCCGCTGTCGAACCACGAGCTGCGCATGGACGACGACGTGTACCAGATGCGTCAAGACCCATCAGTCACCGTCACCTTCCCGCTGCAGGGCGCGAAAGCTGCTGAGCTTGGCCTGACCGGTGCGCGTGCGCTCGCCTGGACAACGACACCCTGGACACTGCCCACGAACGCGGCACTCGCAGTCGGCCCGGAGATCGCGTACGCGGTTGTGCCTGCTGGCCCACTCGGTGCCGCTGATGGTGGCGAGGCTGGCGCAGCAAGCTATCTGCTCGCGATCGATCTCATTGCAGGCCATGTCAAGGAGCTGGGGTACGAATCAGCCGAGGACGCGCTGGCTGCAGTCACCAAGACCGTCAAGGGTGTGGATCTCGAAAACATCGAATTCGAACCGCTCTTTGATTACTTCGCTGACGCTGAGAAGTGGGGCACCGAAAACTACTGGCGCATCCTCGTTGACGACTACGTCTCGACGACCGACGGTACCGGCATTGTCCACCAGGCCCCTGCCTACGGTGAAGACGATATGCGCATCACCGGCGAGGCTGGCATGCCCCCGATTCTCAGCGTTGACGAAGGCGGCCGCTTCATTGCAGCGGTGACCGACGTTGCTGGTGAACTGTGGCAGGACGCGAACCGTCCACTGATCCGCATCGTGAAGGACAAGGGTCGCCTGCTGCGTGAGCGTTCGTACGAGCACTCGTACCCGCACTGCTGGCGTTGCCGTAACCCACTGATCTACCGCGCCGTTTCGAGCTGGTTCGTGAGCGTTGGCCCGATCAAGGAACGCATGCTCGAGAACAACGAGCAGATCACCTGGGTTCCAGGAAACGTGAAGCACGGTCAGTTCGGCAAGTGGCTTGAAGGGGCACGCGACTGGTCAGTGAGCCGCAACCGTTACTGGGGCAGCCCGATTCCCGTGTGGAAGAGCGACAACCCAGATTTCCCTCGCGTTGATGTCTACGGTTCGCTTGACGAGTTGCGTGCCGATTTCGGAACCTTGCCAGTGAATGACGACGGTGAAGTTGATCTGCACCGTCCATACATTGATTCGCTGACCCGACCGAACCCTGACGACCCCAGCGGGCAGTCGACCATGCGTCGCATCGAAGATGTCTTCGACGTGTGGTTCGATTCTGGCTCAATGCCGTTCGCGCAGGCACACTACCCGTTTGAGAACCGCGAGTGGTTCGATGCAACACAGCCAGCTGATTTCATCGTCGAGTACATCGGCCAGACCCGTGGCTGGTTCTATGTCATGCACGTCCTTGCAACCGCGCTCTTCGATCGTCCCGCGTTTAAGAACGTCATTAGCCACGGCATCGTGCTCGGCTCTGACGGCAACAAGATGTCAAAGAGCCTCCGCAATTACCCGGACGTGAATGACGTATTCAATCGTGATGGTTCAGACGCGATGCGGTGGTTCCTGATGGCATCGCCCGTTGTGCGCGGTGGCAACCTGATCGTTACTGAAGAAGGCATCCGTGAGGGCGTCCGCCAGTTCATTCTGCCGCTCTGGAACACCTGGTACTTCTTCAGCCTCTACGCGAACGCTGACGGGGTCGAAGCAGAGTGGAGCGTCGATTCAAACGACCCGCTCGATCAGTACATTCTTTCGAAGACCGGCGACCTCGTGCGCAAGGTTGAGGCGGATCTCGAAAACCTCGACACCACCTCGGCTGCAGAGTCGTTGCGTGACTTCGCAGAGGTGCTGACAAACTGGTTCGTGCGCCGGTCACGAGACCGCTTCTGGGAGGGCGTCAACGGCGAGAACGGGAAGCCAGAGAATCAGCAGGCGTTCAACACCCTGTACACGGTTCTTGAAACACTGACCCGCATTTCTGCACCGATGGCCCCGCTCGTCACGGAAGAGATCTGGCGTGGTCTTACCGGTGGCCGTTCGGTCCACCTCACGGATTGGCCCGATGCCTCGGTCTTCCCAAGTAATGCTTCGCTCGTCGCTGCGATGGATGAGATCCGCCAGGTCACCTCATCAGCGCTCGCGCTGCGTAAGGCGAATGGCTTGCGAGTTCGACTGCCGCTTGCAGAACTCACTGTTGTGACCGATCAGCCAGCCGGCATCGAACCGTTCGCGGACATCCTGCGCGATGAGCTGAACGTCAAAACCGTCAGCATCATTGAGCAGAAGCCTGAAAGCGCTGCGGAGTACGGCATCGTACACTCGCTCGCGGTGAATGCACGCGCAGCTGGCCCACGTATCGGTAAGAGCGTGCAGCAAGCGATTAAGGGCGCGAAGTCGGGCGACTGGTCTGAGACGAACGGCGTCGTCACTGCAGGTGGTATCGAGCTGGTGGCAGGTGAGTACGAACTCACCCTCACGGCTGATGGCGCTGCTGCAGCTGGCCGCGCACTCGGCCTGCTACCCACTGGTGGCTTTGTGCTGCTTGCGACGGATCTTACCCCTGAGCTGCTTGCAGAAGGACTCACGCGTGACGTCACTCGTGCCGTGCAGGAAGCCCGCAAGAACGCAGGGTTTGAGATCAGCGATCGAATCGAGCTTGAGCTGTGGTTCAGCTCAGCGGAAGACCTCGCTGATGTCACGAGTGCATTCGTTGCAGTGGCAGTTGCAGAGGATACCCTGAGCGTTGCCTACTCGCTCGGCTCAGGTGACGCAGCTGCGCTGTCTTCAGCGTCCTTGGCTGAGGGTCGCCTCACCGGTGAGTTTGAACACACCGAAACTGTCGCAGCTGACAAGTACGCAAACCGCGGCGAGATCCGCGTGAGCGTGCGTCGCGCTACTGAGGCTGCCGCATGAGCGCGCTCACGCAGCACCTCACCCCAGGCGAGCGCATTTATAGTGCCTTGCTCGAACGCACAGGTGAAGCCGCGCCCGAGCCCCGTCTCGGGCCGGTTCGCCGGCTTGCAGAGCTCGCCGGGTCGCCCCAGCTCCAGTATCCGGTAATTCAGGTCGCAGGCACCAACGGCAAGACCTCGACGAGTCGCGCAATTCAGACGCTTCTCAGTGCGCACGGTGTTCGTTCGGGGCTCTTCACCAGCCCCCACCTCATCGATTTCACCGAACGATTCCAGATCGATGGCCAGCCGATTGATGCTGACGTACTCGAATCCGTCTGGAACGAACTGCAGCTCCCGCTGTCAGTCGTCGATGCTGAGCTCGAAGCAAAGGGCGAACCGAAGATCACGTTCTTTGAAGCCCTTGTGGTGCTCGGATTTGCCGTCTTCGCAGATGCCCCCGTAGATGTCGCAGTCATCGAGGTTGGTATGGGTGGCGAATGGGACGCGACGAACATCGTCGACGCGACCGTCGCTGTATTCACGCCGATTGGTCTGGATCACACCGAGATTCTCGGCGATACCATCGCCAAAATTGCGAAGACGAAGTCAGGCATTATCAAGCAGGGTTCGATCGTCGTGAGCGCAGCTCAGGACGATGCGGCACTCGCCGAGATCACCGCTGCTGCTGCTGCGCACGATGCGAAGCTCTACGTCTCTGGCGCGGACTTCTCGATTGGCGAAGACCGTCTTGCCGTCGGTGGCCGCCAGGTCGACTTCGTCGGCATCACCGGCCACGCTTACGAGCCTGCGTTCGTGCCGCTCTTCGGACAGCACCAGGCGGCAAACACCTCGCTCGCTATCGCGGCAGTCGAAGCGTTCTTCGGTGCTGAGCGCCCGATTCCTGATGAGGTTCTCGAGGAGGGTCTCGGTCACTTCACGTCCCCGGGTCGCCTCCAGCTCATCTCGAAGGAGCCTGTCACTTACGTCGACGCGGCACACAACCCGCACGGTGCCGAGGCGCTCGTGCGTGCGGTCACTGAGTCGTTCTCATTCTCCGAGCTTGCCGTAGTCGTTGGCGTGCTGGGGGAGAAGGACGCCGCAGGGCTCCTCCAGACGCTCGCGCCGATCGCGCACCGCGTGTATGCGACCGCTGTTGATTCACCTCGCTCGCTTGAAGCGGATCGAATTGCCGAACTTGCAGAAGTCGCAATCCCTGAGACTCCTGTACTGACCGTCGACGAGTTTGAGGACGCGGTCGCAGACGCGCACCAGTGGGCAACTGAGGAAGACGGCCGTGCCGTGCTCATTGTCGGTTCGGTTGTACTTGCGGGCCAGGCGCTCGCGCTTTCGCATCGTGAGGATTGGGGCATCGCGTGAGTAATCAGAACACCAACTCTGAAGAAGAGTTCAAGATGTCTCCGTCGGAGACGCTTGCCCATAACTCGGCGATGCGTATCTCCGGCGCGGGCCGTACGGATGACGCAGCAAAGACCCAGAAGGCGCTCGCGTCCATCGTGCTCGGCTTCGAGCTCATCATCGTCGTCCTCATTGGCCTCGCCATTTTTGGTCTTGGTCTCCTTGAGCCACGCGAACTCGGTCTCTACATCGGTGGTGGCCTCGCGCTTGTCCAGATCATTGGTCTCGGCACGATGCGGATCGGTCGCGTCGGCATCATCGTCGGTTGGATCTCACATGCGCTCATGCTCTTGTGCGCATTTATCCTGCCGATGGCGCTCATTGTTGGCCTGCTGTTCACCGCACTATGGGTGTACTGCATGGTCAAGGGTGCGCAGATTGACCGCGGTCGCATCGCGCACTTCGCGGCAATGGGCCGTTAACAAATTTGCCGGGTTCGCTCGGATACACTGAACGCCGGGGGACACCCCCGCAGCACTACATTTGAATGGAGCATGCATGTCCGTAGAAGCAACTCTCATCCTCGTGAAGCCCGACGGCGTAGCCCGTGGCTTGACCGGTGAGATTCTCCGCCGCATTGAGGCAAAGGGCTACACCCTCGCAGACATCCGCTTCGTGAACGCAGACCGCGAACTTCTTGCTCAGCACTACGCTGAGCACGAGGGCAAGCCGTTCTACGAGCCGCTCCTTGAGTTCATGCTCTCGGGTCCGATCGTCGCAATCAAGGCAGAGGGCGAGCGCGTCATCGAGGGTTTCCGCTCGCTCGCAGGCGCAACCGATCCCACAACCGCTGCTCCTGGCACCATTCGTGGTGACCTCGGCCGCGACTGGGGCCTCAAGGTGCAGCAAAACCTCGTGCACGGCTCTGACTCGACGCTCTCCGCTGAGCGTGAGCTGGGCCTCTGGTTCGCATAAGCGAATACCAGCCAGCACAAACTGAAGGGCTGGCGCCGATCCGCATGTGGATCAGCGCCAGCCCTTCAGTGTTGCAGCGAAGACTTAGACGTCTTCGGGGATAACGCGAACTGCGCCCTTATCGGCCGACTGCGCGAACGCCGCGTATGCACGAAGCGCATCGGTTACTGGGCGGATACGGTTCTTCGGCTTGTAGCCGCCGTTTGCCTCGAGCTCCGCACGACGACGATCGAGCTCGTCCTGGGGCACGTCGAGTGTGAGCTCACGTGTGGGGATGTCAATCTTAATGATGTCTCCATCCTCAACGAGAGCGATAACGCCACCACGAGCCGCCTCGGGGGAGACGTGGCCGATCGAGAGTCCTGAGGTGCCGCCTGAGAATCGGCCGTCAGTGATGAGCGCGCATGCTTTCCCAAGACCGCGTCCCTTGAGGAACGAAGTGGGGTACAGCATCTCTTGCATGCCTGGGCCGCCCTTTGGGCCCTCGTAGCGGATCACCACAACATCGCCCTCGACGACCTGCTTGTTGAGGATCTTCTCGACAGCTTCGTCCTGCGACTCACACACGACCGCAGGGCCGGAGAAGGTCCAGATCGACTCGTCAACACCAGCGGTCTTTACGACTGCGCCATCAACAGCGATGTTGCCACGGAGCACGGCTAGGCCGCCGTCCTTCGAGTATGCGTGCTCAACCGAGTGGATGCAGCCACCCTCCTGGTTAAGGTCAAGCTCGCGCCAACGTTCTGACTGCGAGAACGCGGTCGAGGAGCGAACGCCGCCGGGAGCAGCGTGCCACAGTTCGAACGCCTTCTCAGACGCCTTACCGCCGCGCACGTCCCACTCATCGAGCCACTCACCGAGCGTCTGCGCGTGCACAGTGTGGACCTCGTCGTTAAGCATGCCGCCGCGGCGGAGCTCACCGAGCAATGCGGGAATGCCACCGGCGCGGTGCACATCCTCCATGTAATAGGTTTTGCCGTTCGCAACGTTCGGTGCGACCTTTGCAAGACACGGCACGCGACGCGAAACCGCATCGATCTCTTCAAGACCGAAGTCGACACCGGCTTCGTGAGCAGCGGCGAGGAGGTGAAGGATCGTATTCGTTGATCCGCCCATCGCGATGTCGAGTGCCATTGCGTTTTCGAACGCGGCGTGCGTTGCGATATTGCGGGGGAGGACGGTCTCGTCGTCCTCCTCGTAGTAGCGCTTCGTGATGTTCACGATGAGCTCGCCGGCCTCTTCGTAGAGGGCGCGACGTGCGGTATGAGTCGCGAGAGTCGAGCCGTTGCCAGGAAGCGCGAGTCCGATCGCCTCGACGAGGCAGTTCATCGAGTTTGCGGTAAACATGCCAGAGCACGAACCGCAGGTTGGGCAGGCTGATTCCTCGATCTTCTGGAGATCTTCGTCAGAGACGTTCTCATTCACTGCCTCGGAGATCGCGTCAACGAGATCGAGGGTACGAACCATGCCGTTTGCAAGCGTCGCGCGACCCGACTCCATGGGGCCACCCGATACGAACACCACAGGGATGTTCAGGCGCAGCGCTGCGAGGAGCATGCCCGGGGTGATCTTGTCACAGTTTGAGATGCAGATCAGTGCGTCGGCGCAGTGTGCGTTCGCCATGTACTCGACCGAATCAGCAATGATGTCGCGCGAGGGGAGCGAGTACAGCATGCCGCCGTGGCCCATTGCGATGCCGTCATCGACTGCAATGGTGTTGAACTCGCGGGGGATGCCACCTGCACGGGTGATCGCCTCAGAGACGATGCGGCCGACGGGTGCGAGGTGGGTGTGGCCTGGGACAAACTCGGTGAACGAGTTTGCCACGGCGATGATGGGCTTGCGGCCAAGATCAGCGCCGGGAACGCCGGCAGCACGGAAGAGCGCGCGAGCACCAGCCATGTTGCGACCATGGGTAACAGTAAATGAGCGATAGGCGACCATAACTCATATTATCCACCCCTTCATTCGCGGAAGTGGACGATGCGCGAACAGCGTTACTACTAGTACTCCTGGTACTATGAATGCATGATTCGTCCTCGTACCCCGCGCGGTGTCCAGCTCGGTGAATTCCTTGCCACGAAACGCAAGGCCGTGGATCGTGAGGGGCTCGGCCTTCCGAGCGGCTCGCGGCGGTCGACTACTGGCTTGAGTCGCGAGGAAGTCGCAATTCTTGCCGGCATGAGCGTCAGTTGGTACACGTGGCTTGAGCAAGGTCGAGACATCAACGCTTCCCGGCAGGTGCTCGCCGCCGTCGCTCGAGTGCTGCAACTGACGTCGTCTGAGGCGGAATACGTGTTTGCGCTTGCTGGCCCTCACGCAGATCTTCCGACGGTCGAGCATGAGATGGCGCCTGCGCATTTGCAGCGCCTGATCGACGCACTCGACTATCCAGCGTTCATCGTTGACTCGGCATGGGAGATTCTTGGCTGGAATCAAGGGTATGAGTGGTTGTACGGCCCTATCGCCACGCTACCCACGGCGCAACGCAATCTCCTCGGGCTCGTGTATACCGATCCGCGCCTCCGAGAGATGCTGCCTGATTGGGAGGCCGACAGTCGGGCATTCATGGCCGAGTTTCGTGCAGAGTCAGGTGTGCGCTTAAGTTCTGCGCGTCACCGCGCCGTCATAGAGCGGCTCCTTGCGCAAAGTGAAGACTTCAAGCGGCAGTGGGCCGAGCAGAGTGTCGAGCGATTCAAGTCGCGGCTGCGTACGTTTGTGCACCCTCAGGATGGCGTGCGCGTGTTTGAGCACCATCGCCTGGTGCCATCCGACGCGACCGATCTTCACGTGGTGATGTATGTTCCCGTCGTCGAGCCAGTGGCGGGAACGAGGTAACTAGCCGCGGCGGACGATCTCGTCGTATTTGCGGAACACCGCGTTCAGTCCGCGATCAAATGCGGCCCGATCCTCTGGCGCGATTGCGCGGACCAGTTCGCGGGAGACTTCTGCGTGTGCCAGCTGGCGCTCTCGCATCTCCTGATGTGCCATTGGCGTGAGTGTGACGAGTACTGCGCGACGGTCGTGCGGGTCGGCGGCGCGGATCGCGTAACCAGACTCCACCAAGCCATCAATCAAAGAGGAGATACTACGCGGGGTGATGCCCATCGTGCGAGCGAGTGCCTGTTGCGAGGACGGGCCCCCGTGAAAGAGCGTCTGCATCACCTGGATTCGGGCAGCCGTTAGAGAGGTGCCCTTGAGTGAACGGTGCTCGTTGCGCTTGAAGAGTGCGCTGATGGCGAGTAGTCGATCAAGCAGAGTCGGGTTCACGCCTTTACGCTAGCACTTCGTGAGGTGATGTAATGAACGATGCCCACCGTCCAAGGTGGGCGATTGACCTGTCACGTGGTGGATCTGACCACCTTCGGGCGTGTTGGCTCGCTCCTACTATCGAGTGAAAATTACGGCATGTACTGGTTTATTGTTCGCGTTGGGCGTGCCGTTTTTGGGTGGGTGATTTACGCGTCTCATGGGTGAATGTCGGCGGCAAAAGGTATGGTGAGAAACATGGAAACCACGCGCAGTGTTCGACCATTTGAGGTCATCTCCGAGTACGAGCCGAGCGGCGATCAGCCGAAGGCGATTGAAGAGCTTGCTGCGCGCATCAACGCAGGCGAAACTGACGTCGTGCTACTCGGCGCAACTGGCACAGGCAAGTCAGCAACGACTGCTTGGCTCGTCGAGGCCGTGCAACGTCCGACGCTCGTTCTCGCCCACAACAAGACGCTTGCCGCGCAGCTGGCAAGTGAATTCCGTGAGCTCTTCCCCAACAATGCGGTCGAGTACTTCGTGAGCTACTACGACTACTACCAGCCTGAGGCTTACGTTCCCCAGACCGACACCTTTATTGAGAAGGACTCCTCGGTGAATGCCGAGGTTGAACGCTTGCGACATTCCACCACGAACGCACTGCTTTCCCGGCGTGACGTGATTGTGGTTTCGACAGTTTCGTGCATCTACGGCCTCGGTAAGCCTGAAGAGTATTACGAGGCAATGGTGCCGCTCGTGGTCGGCGACCGCCTCGACCGCGACGTGCTGCTGCGCCGGTTCGTTGACATGCAGTATCAGCGAAACGACATCGAGTTCGTTCGCGGCAACTTCCGTGTGCGTGGCGATACCGTCGAGATTATTCCGATGTATGAGGAGCTCGCGATTCGCATCGAGTTCTTCGGCGACGAGATCGAGGCGCTCTACTACCTGCACCCGCTCACGGGTGATGTCATCAAACAGGTCGAGACCGTGTCAGTTTTCCCAGGCTCACACTATGTCGCAAGCCGCGATGTCATGAATCGCGCAATGGGCACGATCTCTACCGAGCTAGATGAGCGTCTCGCCGAACTGAAACGCCAGAACAAGCTGGTCGAAGAGCAGCGTCTGCGCATGCGCACCACGTTTGACCTCGAGATGATGGAGCAGATTGGCTTCTGCTCGGGTATTGAGAATTACTCGCTCCACATCGATGGGCGGGAGCCGGGTGAGGCTCCGCACTGCCTGCTCGACTATTTCCCAGACGATTTCCTCGTTGTCATCGATGAGTCGCATGTCACCGTGCCACAAATTGGTGCGATGTATGAGGGTGATGCGTCGCGAAAGCGCACGCTGGTTGATCACGGATTCCGACTGCCGAGTGCGCTCGACAATCGACCGCTCAAGTTCGCAGAGTTCAAAGAGCGTGTTGGGCAAACCATTTACCTTTCGGCAACCCCTGGCAAGTATGAGATGGAGCGCGCTGACGGCATCGTCGAGCAGATTATTCGCCCGACAGGCCTGATCGATCCAGAAATTGTTGTGAAGCCTTCCGAGGGACAGATCGACGACCTGCTCGAGGAAGTTCGGGCCCGCGCTGAGCGTGACGAACGGGTGCTCGTCACTACGCTCACGAAGAAGATGGCCGAACAGCTCACGACCTTTATGGAGGAGGCGGGTGTTCGCGTTCGGTACCTGCACTCAGACGTCGACACACTGCGTCGTGTTGAGTTACTTACGGAGCTGCGTGCCGGCGTCTACGACGTACTCATCGGCATCAACCTACTGCGTGAGGGGCTCGATCTCCCTGAGGTGTCACTCGTCTCCATTCTCGACGCAGACAAAGAGGGCTTCCTGCGGTCGTCGACGTCACTCATCCAGACCATCGGTCGCGCTGCTCGAAACGTCTCTGGCCAGGTGCACATGTATGCCGACAAGATCACGCGCTCCATGAAGGAGGCGATTGAAGAGACCAATCGTCGCCGCGAGATTCAGGTGGCGTACAACACTGAGTACGGCATCGACCCGAAGCCGCTGCGTAAGAAGATCGGTGACATCACCGAGATGCTCAATCGCGAAGCCGCCGACACCGAAGATGTGCTCTCTCGTTCTGGTGCACATTCGCAGCGGAAGAGCGGTTCGTCGCAGAAGGCAAAAGGCAAGGCTGCTGCGCGCGCCGGAGCAATCGCTTCCGAGGGTGCAGCGAAGCTCGAAGAACTCATCAATGATCTCACCGAGCAGATGCTACTCGCGGCGGAGGAGCTCAAATTCGAGCTTGCCGCGCGCCTGCGTGATGAGCTCACCGAACTGAAGCGCGAACTGCGGAGCATGGACGAGGCGGGCCACCTGTAGGCCCTGCGATCCACGTCCACATGAACGAGCAAGAGGCAATGGAACAACAATGACCGCAACGTCGAGCAGCACCCGTGGGGCGAACATTCCTGCGCTTGAACGAGCTTCCAATATGACGTGGGGTGAGTGGCTTGAGCTGTTCGCAGCCGCGAACGCAGCGACGCTTAGTCACCGTGAGATCGCAGATCTTGCGGCCGCGAAGATGCCACCAGAACTGGAAAACCCGCACTGGTGGGCGCAGATGGCAACGATCGCCTTCGAGCAACATGCGGGCATTCGTCGGCCAGGCCAATCGGCAGATGGCACGTATCGAGTGAGCGTGAGCCGCACGGTCCCTGGAAACCGTGATGCTGTAATCGAATTCTGGGCCGAGACTGCCGCAGGCACCGATTTTCTCGGCGCCAAGCTGTCAGAACCTCGCCGCTCGCGCACCGACAAACGCACGTTCTGGCGTTCAAACCTCACGGGGCTGGGCAAGCTCGAAGTGGCTGCCGCAGCCAAAGACGAGACGAAGGTGCTCGTGACAATCAGTCACGAGGGGCTTGCTGACGAGAGCGACGTCGAACATTGGCGCGCGCTTTGGAAAGAACAGCTCGCCCGTTTTCCCAGCGCAAATTAATCGCACATATGTTCGAACTATTGCCCCCGGCAACGTAAGATAGAGCTGTGACTTCGAAGAACTTCGACCTTGCCCCCAGTACCCCGATTCGCTCCTCGGCAGCGCACGCCGAGATTAGTGTTCAGGGTGCCCGCGTCCATAATCTCCGCAATGTCGACCTGTCGATTCCGCGTGACTCCATGGTGGTGTTTACCGGCCTTTCGGGCAGCGGTAAGTCCAGCCTTGCGTTTGACACGATTTTCGCAGAGGGGCAGCGTCGTTATGTTGAAAGCCTGAGTGCGTATGCCCGCCAGTTCCTCGGTCAGGTCGACCGCCCAGATGTTGATTTCATTGAGGGCTTGAGCCCCGCGGTCTCAATCGATCAGAAGTCAACGAACCGTAACCCGCGTTCGACCGTCGGTACGATCACCGAGATCTACGACTACATGCGTCTACTCTGGGCTCGTGTTGGCATCCCACACTGTGCAGAGTGTGGTGAAGCGATCCAGGCACAGACGGTGCAGCAGATCGCTGACCGTCTCATGGAGCTCGAAGAGCGCACCCGTTATCAGGTGCTCGCACCCGTAGTGAGCAAGAAGAAGGGCGAGTTCGTCGACCTCTTCCAGGAGCTCGCAGCCGGCGGCTACTCACGAGCGATTGTAGATGGCGAGATGATTCAGCTGTCCGATCCTCCCAAGCTCAAGAAGCAGGTCAAGCACGACATCTCGGTCGTTATCGATCGCCTCGTTGCGACGCCAGACGTCCTCGGTCGGCTGACTGACTCGCTCGAGACCGCGCTGCGTCTCGCTGGCGGCATCGTCGCGATTGAGTACGTTGATGAAGACAAGGGGAGCGCCGACCGCGTACAGCTCTTCTCAGAGAAGCTCAGCTGCCCGAATCAGCACCCCATTCAGCTCACTGAGATCGAGCCCCGCACGTTCTCCTTCAACGCGCCCTTCGGAGCCTGTGGCGCGTGTTCAGGTCTCGGTACGAGCATGTCAGTCGATGAAGACCTCGTGCTTGGCGATCCGGCACTCTCAATTGCCGAGGGCGTCATCGTTCCATGGACGAGCCAGGGCAAGAGCCTCTATCAGTACTACGAGAAGCTGCTCGTTGGTCTCGCAGATGACCTCGACTTCTCGCTCAAGACACCGTGGGGTGAACTTGACGAAGAGGTACGCGAGGCAGTGCTTCACGGCAATAACTTCAAGGTCAACGTACGGTGGAAGAATCGTTTCGGCCGAGAGGTCAAGTACTCGAGCGGCTTTGAAGGCGTCATTCCCTTCATCGAGCGCCAATATGCCGAGGCAGAGTCTGACGCGAAGCGCGATCGCTGGCAGGAGTTCCTACGCGAGGTACCGTGCCAGTCGTGTGCTGGCCAACGCCTCAAGCCTGAAGTACTCGCAATTACTGTCAACGAGCAGTCAATCTCGCAGGTCACTGAGCTGAGCCTGTCGAACGCGAAGCAGTTCTTCGACGAGGTCACCCTGACCGAACGCGAGGCAAAGATTGCGGCGCAGGTGCTCCGCGAGATCCGCCTCCGCTTTGACTTCCTCATTGAGGTCGGACTTGGGTACCTCACACTCGCACGCGCCGCAGGCACACTCTCCGGTGGCGAGGCTCAGCGTATCCGCTTGGCTACACAGATTGGCTCCGGCCTGACTGGCGTGCTCTATGTGCTTGATGAGCCATCGATTGGCCTGCACCAGCGCGATAACCGCCGTCTGATCGAAACCCTCGTGAAATTGCGTGACCTCGGCAACACCCTCATCGTTGTGGAGCACGACGAAGAGACGATCGAAGCCGCCGACTGGATCGTTGATATCGGGCCTGGTGCTGGCGTTGAGGGTGGCACGGTTGTCCACTCTGGCAGCTACGCAGAGCTGCTGAGCAATCGAGAGTCCGTGACCGGCGACTATCTTGCGGGTCGTCGCAGCATCGATACCCCGAAGCAGCGTCGCAAGCGTGACAAAAAGCGCGAACTCAAGGTCGTTGGCGCGCGCTCAAACAACCTGCAGAACGTCGACGCAACGTTCCCACTCGGCGTCATGACTGCGGTCACTGGCGTCTCAGGCTCGGGCAAGTCAACCCTTGTGAACGACATCCTGTACCGCGTGCTTGCGAATCAGCTCAACGGTGCACGACTCGTTCCAGGCAAGCACACCCGAATTACCGGCCTCGAACACCTCGACAAGGTCGTGCACGTCGACCAGGCGCCGATTGGCCGCACACCACGCTCGAACCCTGCAACATACACGGGTGTCTTTGACAAGATCCGCAACCTGTTTGCTGAGACGCCCGAAGCGAAAACCCGCGGCTACCTGCCCGGTCGCTTCAGCTTCAATGTCAAGGGCGGCCGCTGTGAGGCTTGCTCGGGCGATGGCACCCTGAAGATCGAGATGAACTTCCTACCCGACGTATACGTCGCGTGTGAGATCTGTGGCGGCAGCCGTTACAATCGCGAGACGCTGCAGGTCCGCTACAAGGGCAAGAACATCTCCGAGGTCCTCGAGATGCCCATTTCTGAGGCAGAGTCGTTCTTCGAGCCGATCTCCTCGATCCACCGCTACATGAAGACTCTGGTCGACGTCGGGCTCGGCTATGTGCGCCTTGGCCAGAGCGCGACAACGCTCTCCGGTGGCGAAGCGCAGCGTGTGAAGCTCGCAACCGAGCTCCAGAAGCGCTCGAACGGCCGCAGTATCTATGTCCTCGACGAGCCAACGACCGGCCTTCACTTTGAAGACGTGCGCAAGCTACTGCTTGTACTCAACGGTCTGGTAGACAAGGGGAACACGGTGATTACGATCGAGCACAACCTCGACGTGATCCGCAGCGCCGACTGGGTTATTGACCTCGGCCCAGAGGGTGGATCTGGAGGCGGAACGATTCTCGCTACAGGCACTCCTGAGCAGCTCGCAGAACACCCCGAGAGCCACACTGGACGATTCCTCGCAGAGGTGCTGCACGGCCGTGAAGCGAAGGCGGCCGCAAAGGCCACCAAGTGACACCTGAAGACTCGAGATCTTCCTTCCGCCCTGCGCAGGGGGAGATCCCAACCAGCCCCGGCGTGTATCGGTTTAGCGACCGATACGGCCGGGTGCTGTACATCGGCAAGGCAAAGAACCTGCGCCAGCGGCTCGCGAACTATTTCCAGCCGATGCACGCACTCATGCCTCGTACGCAACGCATGCTCATGCTTGCCGCCAAGCTCGACTGGACCGTTGTCGCTACCGACACCGAGTCGCTCGTGCTCGAACACACATGGATCACGGAGTTCAAGCCGCCCTTCAACGTCCAGTTCAAAGACGACAAGACCTATCCGTACCTTGCCCTGACTCTTCGTGAGGAGTCTCCGCGACTCATCATCACTCGCAACGAGCACATCCGTGGCGCGAAGTACTTTGGCCCGTATCCGAAAGTATGGGCTCTGAAGGAGACCGTTTCGCTGCTGCAGCAGGCGTTCCCCATCCGCACCTGCAACGATGCCGATTACAAGCGGGCCATGTCCTCAGGTCGGCCGTGCCTCGCGGGTCAGATTGGTCGCTGTGGTGGCCCATGTTCGGGCACCATCAGCATTGCAGATCATCGGGCTCGAGTCGAAGAACTCGGCGCTTTCCTTGCGGGCGCCGATGATTCCCACCTCAAGCTTCTTGAACGTGAGATGAAGGCCGCCGCCATTGAGCAGCGGTATGAGGAGGCCGCAAAGCTGCGTGATCAGATGCAGGCAGTCGCTCACGTGCTTGAAAAGAACGCGATAGTTCTCGGCATGGACGTCAATCTCGATGTCTTTGGGCTCCGCTCTGATGAACTTTCGGCGGCCGCACATCAGTTCATCATTCGCGGTGGCCGCATTCGAGGTGAGCGTAGCTGGATCGTTGATGTCGAGCTCGATGACTCGCCTCCTCGGCTAGTTGAGCAAGTGCTCCAATCCGCGTACCCGCAGGACCGGGAGCCGCCTTCAGAAATCCTGGTATCCGTCATGCCCGACGGTGTAGAGGAGCTGCAGAAGGCGCTCGGCAAACAACGTCCGCGAGGCGGAAAAGTCAAGATCCGCGTCCCTGAACGAGGTGACAAGGCTCAGTTGATGGATCGCGCGGTCCTCAACGCGGGGGAGAACCTTGTCCGTCACAAGCTCAAGCGAGCGAGCGATATCACCGCACGAACTGATGCGCTCGCAGAGATCCAAGATGCGCTCGGTATGGATGTCGCGCCGCTTCGCATCGAGTGCATCGATGTGTCACATCTCCAAGGCACCAACGTTGTTGCGTCGCTTGTCGTATTCGAAGATGGCCTGCCAGCGAAGAGTGAGTATCGCAAGTACTCGATTGAGGCAACGACGGACGATACTGACTCCATTTATCAAGTGGTGTCTCGTCGCGCCGCACAACTCAACCAGGCGAGGGCTGCAGGCGAACTCCCAAACGGCGTCTATCGAGACCGCCCCCAGCTCCTTATCGTCGACGGTGGCGAGCCCCAGGTAGCGGCAGCAGCTCGTGCACTCTCGGAGCATGGCATTACCGACGTTATGCTCTGTGGAATTGCAAAGCGACTTGAAGAGATCTGGCTTCCTGAAGACCCGTTCCCAGTGATTCTTCCACGCACAAGTGACGCCTTGTTCCTGGTCCAGCGGATTCGAGACGAAGCCCACCGCTTTGCGATCACATTCCAACGACAGAAGCGCAGTACTGCAATTGCGACACAGCTTTCTGAGATCCCCGGGCTCGGCCCCAAGCGCGTGCAGCAGCTTCTGAAACGGTTCGGGTCGGCGAAGCGTTTGCGAAGCGCAACAGCAGCAGAGATCTCTGCGATGCCAGGCTTTGGGGATCGGCTCGGAGAACAAGTTCATCGCCATCTCACAACTGCGACAGAAGCGGCGACAGCCGGTAAGCTGGTGGTTCCTGAAACGGACGAGACCGAAGGTGATGCGACATGAGCGAAGAGAAATCGACGCAAGAAATTCTGATTGTCACGGGCATGTCTGGCGCAGGCCGAAGCACCGTGGCAAACACCCTTGAAGACCTTGGTTGGTACGTCGTCGATAACCTTCCGCTCTCCATGGTGAAAACACTGGCAGATATGGCCGATAAGTCTGGGGGAGCTCTCCCTCAGATTGCAGCGGTCATTGATGCTCGCGGGCGAAACCTGTATAGCGACATTCAATCAACTGTTGCTTCACTGCGTGAAAACGCAACGGTCCGTGTGGTCTTTCTTGATGCAAACAATGATGTTTTGGTACGACGGTACGAGCAGGTTCGTCGCCCTCACCCGCTCCAGCTTGAGGCAGGCGGCCTGCTCGAGGGAATCCGTCTAGAGCGTGAGCGCTCAGGGGAGTTGCGTGCTTCGAGCGATGTCGTCATTGACACGTCCGACTACAACGTTCATGGCCTCACCACCCACGTTCGGGACCTGTTTTCAGCGGAAGACACCCCCGGGCTGCAACTCAGCGTTATGAGCTTTGGATTTAAGTACGGGGCGCCAACTGACGTGGATCTCATGGCAGACATGCGATTTCTACCAAACCCATTCTGGGAAACTGATCTACGTTCGCTCACGGGACTGGACGGACCTGTGAAAGACTATGTCCTTGCGCAAGAAGGCGCAGCAGAGTTTCTCGAGCACTACGTTGCTTCTCTCGCGCCAGTTCTTGCTGGATTCCAGCGTGAGAACAAACGGCACGCAGCGCTCGCGATCGGCTGCACCGGTGGTAAACACCGGTCAGTTGCGATGGCCCGCGAGCTCGCGGATCAATTTGCTGCCCTCCCTGGCGTGAGCGTGTCGCTCCGTCACCGCGACCTCGGTCGCGAGTAGCGCACACCTTTTGATTTTCTGTTGATCTTTCGTTGAGAGGACTCTTCTCCGTGCCGACTACCGCTGAAGTCAAGGGCGAGCTCGTCCGCATTCCCGTCCAGCCGACTGGGGTGCGGATGGCTGAGGTTGCCACGACGCTTCGCCTTTCTGGAGGACTGCACACCATCAACGGTCGCATTGTCCTCGAGGCCGAACTGCACACCCCGCAGATCGTTCAGCGTGTCCGTAAGGACCTCGCCGAGCTGTATGGCGTCCGCGCTGACGCTAAGCAGCTGCCCCCCACCACGGTGCGCCCAGGTGCACCACAGTTTCTCGTTCGCGTCCTTGATGGCGAAACTCTCGCTCGCCAGCTTGGGCTTCTCGATCAGCGTCGTCGCCCGATCCGCGGCCTTCCAAATCGCGTCGCTACCGGCGACGCCGCAGAACTCGCTGCTGCGCTGCGCGGCGCATTCCTCGCGCGCGGCTCGATCACGCCGCCCGGCCGCACGGCTGGTCTCGAGATCGCATGCCCAAGCAGTGAAGTTGCGATGGCGCTTGTTGGCGCGGCAGGTCGCATCGGCATCGATGCGAAGAACCGCGAGGTTCGCGGCACCAGCAAGCTGCTTGTTCGTGACGGTGAAGCGATCAGCGCGATGCTCGGCGCAATGGGCGCTGTTGGCGCCCGTTCCGAGTGGGACAACCTTCGGAAGGCCCGCGAGACTCGCGCCACCGCGAATCGTCTCGTGAATTTTGATGACGCTAATCTTCGTCGATCCGCCCAGGCGTCTGTGACGGCTTGTGCGCGGGTTGAGCGCGCGCTTGAGATCCTTGGCGAAGATGTGCCAGAGCACCTCAAGTACGCTGGCATGTTGCGTCTGCAGCACCGCGAGGCGAGTCTCGATGAGCTCGGCACCAAGGCTGAGCCTGCATTGACGAAGGACGCAATCGCTGGCCGGATCCGCCGCCTTCTCGCGATGGCAGATAAGGAAGCTCTCGCGAAGGGGTTGCCTGGAACCGAAGCAAGTCTTCCCGATTTCGCAGAGGGCAACTAGGCCAAACCTGATACTCCCTGCATACCCCGGGAGTATCGCTAACTGCGAACGGAAATACCCCAGCCGACTCGCCGCGGTGCGAGTAGAGTGGGGCATACACCAACATCTGATTGAAACGGAGCAAGGCTATGGTTTACACCCTTCCTGAGATGCCCTACGACTACGCAGCACTCGAGCCGCACATCAGCGGCAAGATCATGGAGCTGCACCACAGCAAGCACCACCAGGCATACGTCACCGGTGCGAACGCTGCAGTCGAGGCTCTTGCTGAGGCTCGCGAGACTGGCAACCTTGCAAACGTGAACAAGCTTGAGAAGGACCTCGCGTTCAACCTCGGTGGCCACGTGAACCACAGCATCTTCTGGAACAACATGTCACCAGAGGGTGGCGAGCGTCCCGAGGGTGAGCTTGCAGCAGCAATTGACGAGTACTTCGGCAGCTTCGAGAAGTTCCAGGCTCAGTTCACCGCAACCGCACTTGGCGTGCAGGGCTCGGGTTGGGCTGCGCTTGCATGGGACTCGCTCGGCCAGCGCCCGAACATTGTTCAGCTCTTCGACCAGCAGGGCAACCTTCCCGCTGGCACCACTCCGCTGCTCATGCTCGACGTGTGGGAGCACGCGTACTACCTCGACTACCTCAACGTTCGCGCTGACTACGTCAAGGCTTTCTGGAACATCGCAAACTGGCAGGACGTCGCTCAGCGCTTCGAGACCGCTCGTTCGCAGACCCCAGGCCTGATCTAATTTCCGATAAGCGGGTGGGTGACGTATCTGTCACCCACCCGCTTCGGCATGTTCTCCCGAAATACCACTAGGAGTATTCCCCGCTATGCGCACGCTTGAAGATCTCGGCTCGCTCGCCTCACGAACGGTAATCGTTCGCTGCGACCTTAACGTCCCACTGTCAGAGGGCGTGATTACCGACGATGGGCGGATCCGCGCATCTCTCACGACCATCCGCGAATTGCGCGCTGCGGGCGCACGCGTGGTACTCCTGTCACACCTCGGTCGCCCCAAGGGGGCACCCGAGGAACGCTTCTCGCTTCGCCCTGTTGCAACGCGCATGGCAGAGCTGCTCGAGTCGCCTGTGCGGTTCGTTGGTCAAACCGTAGGAGATGAGGCTTCGGCTGCGGCGGCAGCGCTGAACGACGGCGACGTACTGTTGCTCGAGAACTTGCGCTTCAACGCAGGTGAGACCAGCAAGGACGATGCCGAGCGTCGCGCGTTCGCGGAACGGCTTGCTGCGCTTGGTGAGCTTTTTGTCTCTGACGGCTTCGGTGTTGTGCACCGTAAGCAGGCGAGCGTTTTCGATCTGCCCCAGATTCTTCCTAGCGCCGCAGGCCGCCTCGTTGCAGCCGAGACGGTTGTGCTCGAGCGATTGACGGAGAACGCGGAGCACCCTTACACGGTCATTCTCGGTGGCTCAAAGGTCTCAGATAAGCTCGGAGTCATTTCCCACCTCATCGAGCGCGTCGACACGCTGCTTATCGGTGGCGGAATGCTCTTCACTTTCCTTGCTGCACAGGGCCACCAGGTTGCTTCCAGCTTGCTTGAAGAGGACCAGCTTGAGACCGTGCGTGGCTACCTTGCTGACGCCGAGCGCCGCGGTGTTCGTATCGTCCTACCTACCGATGTCGTGGTAGCTGAGCGCTTTGCTGCTGATGCTGCCCACGAAATCGTCGCAGCCGATGCGATCGAGTCGAGCGCATTTGGTTCGGCAGGCATTGGCCTCGACATCGGCCCTGACAGTGCGGCGGCATTCGCAGAGGAGATTAGCAAGTCGCAGACCATTTTCTGGAACGGCCCAATGGGCGTATTCGAGATGGATGCATTTGCTCACGGCACCCGCGCTGTTGCACAGGCTCTCACCGCCACTCAGGGCTTCACTGTTGTTGGCGGCGGAGACTCTGCGGCTGCAGTTCGCGCGCTTGGCTTTGCTGATGACCAGTTCGGTCACATCTCCACCGGTGGTGGCGCGAGCCTCGAATTCCTCGAAGGCAAGCAGCTTCCGGGACTCGAGGTGCTCGCATGAACGCCACGGTAACCCGCACCCCGCTCATCGCGGGCAACTGGAAGATGAATTTCGATCACCTGCAGGCGATCGCTTTCGTGCAGAAGCTCGCTTGGGGCCTGAAAGACGCGAAGCACGACTTCTCTGACGCTGAAGTAGCCGTGTTCCCGCCTTTCACCGATCTACGTTCGGTGCAGACTCTCCTCGCAGCTGATCGACTTTCTCTGAGCCTCGGTGCTCAGGACGTTTCCCAGCATCAGTCGGGCGCATTCACCGGCGACATCTCGGCAGCAATGCTTACCAAGCTTGACGTGCAGTACGTCATCGTGGGGCACTCAGAGCGTCGTCACGGCCACGGCGAGTCCAATGACGTCGTTGCGGCAAAGGCTGCTGCGATCTCGCAGACCGGCATGGTTCCCGTCATTTGCGTTGGTGAAACCGCTGCTGATCTTGAGGAGCACGGCGCGGCCGCAGTTCCTGTCGCGCAGCTCCGCGCTGCGCTCGCGACGCTTCCCGCCGGCTCGCCATTCGTCGTCGCTTACGAGCCAGTCTGGGCGATCGGCAGTGGCCAGGCTGCAACGCCAGAGCAGGCGCAGTCTGTTGCGCAAGCTTTGCGTGAGACCATCATCGAGGTCTCCGGAGAAGATGCCGCCGCAACAACTCGTGTGCTGTATGGCGGGTCAGTGACGAGTGAGAATATCGCAGCGTTCATGCGTCAGTCTGACGTGGATGGCGCGTTGGTTGGTGGCGCCAGCCTGAAGGTTGACGAGTTCCAGCGGATCATCCGTTTCCGCCAACACGTCGGCGCGTAGCTATCCCAGTGCCGCATGGCGGCTATACTGGTTTCTGGTCCGTCGGTGCCGCGCACCTTGCGCAGTGCCAAGTGAAAGGTTTCCTCAGTGCTCGTAGTTAAGATCATCCTCTTGGCGCTGCTTGTTCTTACGAGCTTGCTCCTGACGCTGTTCATCCTGCTGCACAAGGGCCGCGGTGGCGGCCTCTCCGATATGTTCGGTGGCGGCATGGGCTCAGCTCTTGGCTCCTCGGGAGTCGCCGAGCGAAACCTCAACCGCATCACGGTTGTCGTCTCGATCGTTTGGGTTCTTTCGATCGTTGGCGTCAACGTTATTGATCGCTTCACGCTGATCTAAGTTTTATCTTGTAGAAAGCAGGTCACTCGTGGCAGGCAGCAGCAATGCTATCCGTGGTGCCCGCGTCGGTTCTGGTCCCATGGGGGAGCAGGATCACGGCGTGCGTGCCGAACGTGTTCAGGTCTCGTACTGGGACGCACTGGGCAACGAAACGATCCGCTACTTCTCAGCTGACGTAGCTGACGAGGAGATCCCGGATCAGATTGATTCACCGACTTCGGGGCTTCCCGCTGGTCGCAATAAGGATGAGCCACCCCAGCTCGTGAAGAACGAGCCTTACAAGACGCACCTCGCATATGTCAAGGAACGTCGCACCGAAGAGGAAGCCGTCGAGCTTCTCGAAGAGGCCCTGCAGAAGCTCCGCGCACGACGCGGCCGCAAGTAGCAGTCATCCTTGAGCGTAATAGGAAAGGCCCCGAGCAATTTGCTCGGGGCCTTTCCTATTACATGTGCCGCATCAAACTATGCACCCAGCTGCTCAACGGCAGCTACCAACTGGTCGAGTGCGGCAACGGTCGTCGCCCCGCTGACACGAAGCACCGTGCGACCGCGCTCTCTGAGTACCGCAGCATCACCATTTGCCTGCGCACGCATGAGTGTGGCAAAACTCGATTCGCCCTCTGGAATCTCAAGATCCTCTGTGGGAACATCGATGATCTGCAAGAACACCCCAAGCGGACGTCCACCCTTGTGGAACTGACCCACCGAGTGCAAGTATCGAGGACCCCAGCCGAGACTCACCGGAACATCCCACGCATCAGCGAGTGCTGACCGGAATCGCTCCAGTGGGCCTGAGCAGGGGCCCTCCGGAGCTGCATATGCCTGGATAGCGACATAGCCATTCGAGGGGACGGCCTGTTTCAGGCCGGCAATAATATCCGCAGCAGCAGCGTGTTCTCCCGATTTGCACGAGATGCCTGAGACCGTGGTTCCTGCAAATGCAGGCACCCAGCACTCTTCGGAATCCTCCGCAGAAGTCAAACTCTTCCGTGCCGCAATCTTTGCAGATTCAACGTCAGGCTGGTTAAACGGATCTACGCCGACAAGGTGTCCCAGCGCAGCGGTCGCAACTTCCCAAAGCAGGAACTGCGTACCGAGCGACCCAGCAACAGCAATCGCCTGTTCAGAATCAATCGTGAGGGCTGCGCCGATGGCGTCGCCGTCCTGGAGCTCAACCACGCGCGCTGGTTCTGCCGAGGTTGGTGCTGCACCACGGGGGAGCGACAGAGGGAGAACTCCCTGTTCATCCTTGCCTGTGGATTCTGCAACAAGTTGCTCGATCCACAAACCGAGGCCCCAAGGCTCAGACACTGACTCGACGACTTCGAGCACATAGCGCTCGGGAAGGTCCGCAAACACCGTTGCCGCCAGCTGCAGAGCAGGGTTGTCGAGTGAATCTTGCATGAGCGAAGGTCTGACTGCCTCCGCTTCAAGCAACAACCGCTCAATATCTGCTCCAGCCAGCCCCGCGGGCACGATGCCGAAAGCAGTGAGAGCCGAAAACCTGCCGCCCACATTCGGATCAGCATGAAACACTCGCTGTCCAGCCGCGCGAGCGCTAGCCTCAAGCTTTGATCCAGGATCTGTGACAACGACCACGTGATCCGCCGGATCAACATTCGCATCAGCGAACGCCCGCGTAAATGCCGCGCGATGGCTCAGAGTCTCCACAGTGGATCCAGACTTCGAGCTAATCACCGCAAGCGTCTGCTCGATATCGTGAGTGAGCGCTGCGCGAACCGTGTCAGGGTGCGTTGAATCGAGCACTGTGAGCTCGATTCCTTCCCTGTGTGTAATCACATATGGCGCAAGACTCGATCCACCCATACCGCACAGCACGATTCGCGAGATTCCACGTGCGAGAATCTCTGAGCGGAAAGACTCCACTTGCGCCAGCACATCCCGCGCTTCAGATGAGAAGTCCACCCATCCGAGACGAATCGCAGCTTCGTCAGCAGCCGAACCGCCCCAGAGCGTGTCGTCCTTTGCAAAGAGGCGTGATGCGAACCGGCTCTGAACAAGCTGTTCGAGAATTGGCTGCGAGCGGCGACGTGCCGAATCTGTCAGGCACACCGCTGCTGCGCTCACTGGGCCACCTGCATCGCCAGAGTAACGGTCTTCACCAGTTCCTTCCAGGAAGCTTCAAACTTCGCAAGTCCTTCGTCTTCGAGTTGAGACATCACGTCGCTGTATTGGATTCCCAACGCGTCCAACGCGTTCCAAACCTGATTCGCTTCAAGGTACGCAGGGGACACTCGGTCACTGGCGGGGAGGCCGTGATCAGCGAAAGCTTCAAGGGTCGCGAGCGGCATCGTGTTTACCGTGTTTGGCGTCACCAACTCGTCGACATACGCTGTGTCCTGCAGAAGTTCTGCATTCTTCACGCCCGTTGACGCCCAGAGCAGCCGCTGCGGCTGCGCCCCACGTGCATGTAGATACTTGAGCCGCTCGGTTTCCATCATGTTCGAGAAGATCTCGTGCGTGAGTCGCGCATTTGCAATTCCAGCGCGGCCGCGAAGCGAGAGTGCCTCATCAGTTCCGACGGATGTGAGTCTGGCATCAACCTCGGTGTCCACTCGAGAGACAAAGACTGAGGCTACCGAGTGGATTCCAGCGATGGATCGTCCTGCAGCGCGGGCTCGTTCGATCCCGGCATAGTACGCGTGGAGCACCTGACGATAGCGCACGACGTTAAAGATCAATGTCACGTTGACGCTGATGCCCTCGCTCACCACTGCAGCGATTGCCTCAAGACCTGCCTCAGTGGCGGGGATCTTAATCATCGCATTGGGGCGATCAATTCGTTTCCAAAGATCACGAGCTTGCTCGATCGTGCCCTGTGAATCGTGCGCGAGCCCGGGGTCAACCTCAAGCGAGACTCGACCATCACGACCCCTACTTGCCGCATACACATCTGCGAACACATCGCAGGCAGCTGTCACATCTGCGACAGTTAGATCGCGGATCGTTTCAGCAACGGAGAGTCCGCGAGCGACGCATTGATCTATTGCGGCGCGGTATGCGTCACCATCGGCCAGCGCGGCGGCAAAAATCGTGGGGTTCGTGGTCACGCCTACGACATCGTGTTCGCGGACGAGCCTCGAGAGCTGTCCGCTCTCGAGGCTGCGGCGCGAAAGATCATCAAGCCAGATGCTCACGCCCGCACTGCTGAGATCAGCGGTGTGCGAGTGGGACATTGATCCTCCTATGCCTGCGCCTGCAGGCTTTCCTGTGCTGCCGAAACGACAGCTTCAGTGGTGATTCCGTACTCACGGAACAGTGTTTCGAAGTCGGCTGACGCACCGAAGGTCTCGATTGAAACCGATCGGCCTGAGTCACCAACAAACTTTTCCCAGCCAAGCGATAGGCCAGCTTCAACGCTCACACGTGCCTTCACAGAAGCTGGGATGACACTTTCACGGTACTCAGCAGACTGCTCGGCGAACCACTCGAAGCACGGCATCGAGACCACTCGAGCGCCCACGCCCTGTTCGGCAAGAATGTCGCGAGCTGCCACTGCGAGCTGCACCTCTGAACCGGTTGCCATAAGAATGACATCAAGTGAATCGGTCGGCGTATCAGCAAGCACGTATGCGCCGCGACGAACAGCCTCAGTGCGGGTACCTGCGAGGACGGGAACGTTCTGACGGGTCAGAGCAAGGCCGGTTGGGCCGCCGTGACGTGTCAGGATCTCGTGCCATGCAATTGCAGTCTCGTTCGCATCGGCTGGGCGAACCATTGCAAGGTTTGGGATCGCACGAAGAGACGCAATGTGCTCGATCGGCTGATGCGTCGGACCGTCCTCACCAAGTGCGATCGAGTCATGTGTCCACACAAACACGCTCGGCACGTTCATGAGCGCCGCGAGTCGAACTGCAGGACGCATGTAGTCGGCGAACTGCAGGAAGGTACCGCCATAGCTACGGGTCTTGCCGTGAAGCTGGATGCCATTCAGGATCGCGCCCATGGCGTGTTCCCGAATACCAAAGTGCAGTACGCGGCCGTAGGGGTTGCCCTGCCAGGTCGAGGTCGAGTGGTTAGCGGGAACAAACGAAGCAGCGTTCGGGATCGTCGTGTTGTTGGACCCAGCGAGGTCTGCGGATCCGCCCCACAACTCGGGCATGATCGGACCGAGAGCTGCAAGCACCTTGCCGCTCGCCGAGCGGGTAGCGACGCTCGCGCCAGCTTCAAATGCGGGAAGCGCCTCAAGCGCGCCCTCAGGAAGTTCTTGTGCTTCAAGACGATCAAGCAACTGCTTACGCTCTGGGTGGGCCTTTGCCCAAGCGTCGAACGAAGCTTGCCATTCAGCTCGCTTTGCGGCGCCACGGTCGACTGCGCCACGGGTGTGTGCAATCACCTCAGGCGCAACATCAAAGTGCTTCTCAGGGTCGAACCCAAGAACCGTCTTCAGTCCTGCGAGTTCTTCTGCGCCCAGCTTTGCACCGTGGATTCCACCGCTGTTCTGCTTGCCCGGCGAAGGCCAACCGATGATGGTCTTCAGAATGATGAGGGTCGGCTTGGACGACTCTGCCTTTGCTTCCTCAATCGCAGCGTAAAGCTCAGCGACGTCTTCGACGTATGCTCCGGTCTTCTTCCAGTCGACCTCAAGCACCTGCCAGCCGTATGCTTCGTAACGCTTCGCGACGTCCTCAGAGAACGAGATGTCAGTGTCATCCTCGATCGAGATCTGGTTCGAATCGTAGATCGCGATGAGGTTGCCAAGCTCCTGGTGGCCCGCGAGCGAAGCAGCTTCGGCGGTCACGCCTTCCTGGAGGTCACCGTCACCTGCAACAACGTAGATGAAGTGGTCAAAGGGGCTGGTTCCTGGCGCAGCTTCGGGGTCAAAGAGGCCACGCTCGTAACGTGCCGAATAGGCAAACCCGACTGCCGACGCGAGTCCCTGGCCAAGTGGGCCGGTCGTAATTTCAACGCCCTTGGTGTGGCCATACTCGGGGTGCCCTGGGGTCTTTGAACCCCAGGTACGAAGCGCTTCGATGTCTTCGAGCTCAAGACCATAGCCACCCATGTACAACTGCACGTACTGTGTGAGCGACGAGTGTCCGATGGAGAGAATGAAGCGATCGCGGCCGAGCCAGTCAGCATCGGCAGGGTCATGGCGCATGACCTTCTGGTGCAGCAGGTACGAGACAGGGGCGAGGCTAATCGCCGTGCCTGGATGACCGTTGCCCACCTTCTCAACTGCGTCCGCAGCGAGCACGCGTGCGGTGTCCACCGCCCGATCATCAAGCTCGTCCCAGTGCAATCCGTTCGTCAACAGCCCCAGCCTCTCATGTTGCGTTTTGCGCCTACTCAGCGCACTCCCACCCAATCTTACCGACTACCGGTACCATGAGGAGTGATGTCCGCAGAGATTTCTACCCCAGCAGCTCCCGTTCAGGCCCCGCGTTCGTTCGGCCGGACGGTGAAGAACTACGTTGCACTCACCAAGCCGCGCGTGATGGAGCTTCTGCTCGTTGTCACTGTTCCGGCAATGATTCTGGCCCAAGGTGGCTTGCCGAATCTCTGGCTCGTGCTTGCAACGCTTATCGGTGGCGCCATGAGCGCGGGTTCCGCCGGTGCTTTCAATTGCTATATCGACCGCGAGGCCGATCGCGTGATGAACCGCACGAAGAATCGCCCGCTCGTTACCCGTGAGATTTCAGATCGCAATGCGCTGATTTTTGCGTTTGCGCTCGGCGTTGCGTCAATCGTCTGGCTCTACTTCACGACGAACTGGCTTGCCGCTCTGTTGAGCCTCGCCGCAATCTTCACGTATGTCGTTGTATACACAATGTGGCTCAAGGGTCGCAGTGAACAGAACATCATCTGGGGCGGCATCGCTGGCTGCTTCCCTGTGCTGATCGGCTGGGCTGCGGTGACTGAGTCACTCGCATGGCCGGCGTGGATCTTCTTCCTCATCATCTTCCTCTGGACTCCTGCACACTACTGGCCGCTCTCGATGCGTTACCGCGAGGACTACGCTGCAGCTGGCGTGCCCATGCTTGCGGTGGTGCGAGGCCGCACGACTGTTGGCCTCCAGGTCATCCTGTACACCTGGGCAACAGTCGTCTCGAGTTTCCTCCTCATCCCTGTCGCCAACATGGGTTGGACGTACTCGGTAGTCGCGCTTGCAAGTGGCATCTACTTCATTGTTGAAGCCCACAAGCTGTATAACCAGGCAATCCGCGGCAACGAAGGCAAGCCGATGCAGGTGTTCCACGCATCGATCGCCTACCTCTCGGTGCTTTCGATTGCGATCGCGGTGGATCCGCTGCTTCCGTTCTAGTTTTTACTCACGGCATAACTGCCGTATATGTAGTAGCCCCGGGCCGTTTGGCTCGGGGCTACTACATTGTCGGCTCAAGAAGATCATTGAGCAAAGTCGATCCTGGACCTATCGAATGTTGCCCTGTATTAAGTCCCAAGGGTTCACCGTTTGGAGAATCGCCATCGACTCTTCAGAGGGCAGAAGCACCCCGACCCCAGCACTTACTCAAGTAATGTCATCAGTAGTACCCACAGCTATACAACGCACCGTGGACGGCGACGGTGGCCCACCAGGTGGTGGTTCAGCAGCACTGGATGTGCAGCTCGCGAGTGTTACGGCAAGGCAGACAACTGCCGACATTGAAAGTACGTCGCGAAATGACACGATTCTCGTCTCTCAATCGTGGAATGGACGCCGCCGAACACAAAGAGGTGGCTGTTCTCCCCAAATAACAGGGAAGAACAGCCACCTCTTAGGCGAAGTCGAACTTCTAGCCGACGCCATCCAGCATGTCGGTGTCGGTGTTACCGATCCGCGCAATGACATCGGGTCGCTTCTGCTTCAAGTACACGAATCGGGTCAGCGCCAGGATCATGGTGAGCAAGAAGAGATACGGAATCACGTTCAACGGGAACGCAGGGACCGGCCACACGTTTGCGAAGAACACGTAGGCCATCGCAACAACAGCGACCGTCGCGCACACCGTCACGAGCGCGCTCCGCATCTTTTCGCGACGAACATACACCACACACGCAATCGCGACGAGAGCGTAGGCAACCATGTAGCCATAGGTGCCATAGGTGTCGACCCACACGACAATGTCCATCGGGTGCACGCCGAAGGCGAGCAAGATGATGTCAAGGATGATCGCTGCAGGTCCGGCAATCAACAGCACGCGGTGCGGCGTGAGGTGGGTGTCGTGCGTACGTCCGAAGCGTTCTGGGACGACGCCTTCCTTGCCCATGACGTAGACGATGCGGCCCACGACGTTGAGCGGAGCAACAACGACAGCGAAGAATGATGCAGCTACGCCAAACACGAGCAGCGGCGTGAACCAGGTCGGCATGCCAATCTTGTCCGAGATCGCCTGGAGCGGGCTCGCAACCTCACCCAGTTCCGCGCCAAGAACAGCGATCTGCGTGTACGCAGCGAAGATGTACAGTACGCCGACTCCCGCCGCGCTCCACATGATCGCACGGGGGATCGCGGTGTAGGGGTTCTTTGCCTCGCGTCCGAGCGCATCCGCGGATGAGAATCCGACGAAGCCAAGGATGCCGAGAACCATACCGGCAGCGACACCCTGGAAGGGTGCGCCCGTCATCTTGAACTGCGCCGGGTCCCATGCATTCGGGCCGACCGCAATCAGCGCGATGACCAAGAGCACAAGGATGATCGCGAGCGAGACCAGCTCGAGCACGAGCGATACACGTGCCGAGACGCGGATCCCGCGAATGGTGAAGAAGGTTGCAAGTCCACCGATAGTGATCGCGAGTGCAATCAGCCAGATAACGTTGCCAGCCGGGATGCCCAACAGGGTGAGCAAATCCGAGGTATATGAGATCGCTCCACCAAGCGAGCCCGCTGCGATGCCCCAGCAACCGATGATCAACGCGACGCCGGCGATGTACGCGCCGGTCGGGCCGAGGCCCTTCGAGACATAGGTGTACAGCGACCCTGCTGATGCGTTCTTCTTGGCGAAGACAGCCACGCACCAGCCGACACACAAAATGACGATGGTTGCGAGCAAGAGCGACAGCATGGTGCCGTTTCCGGCGCCGACGAAGATTCCGGCCGCTGTGAACGCCATCACGGCACTTGGCGCAATGTTCGCGATTGCCTGGGCAGAGAGCTCTGCGCCCGACATTACTCCCTGGCGCAAGCCCGCATCGACGGGCGCTTGCCTTTCAGTAGTTGACATGAAGTCGAATCACTCTCCTTCGAGTGGTTGAGAATTCCCGAAGGAAAATTACGGAATGAGCAGGGTGCGGAGTACGCCACCTGCTTCAAGGTCGTCGAGCGCATCTGCAGCGTCTTCGAGACGACGGCGACCTGAGATGAGCGGATCGAGCTTTAGCTGACCATCCATGTAGCGGTCCACGAGCGCCGGAATATCAATGGAAGGTCGAACAGAACCGTAGTTCGAGCCAAGGATGCGCTGGTCAGCCTCGGCAAGCACGAGAGGCTCAAACGATGCCTTCGCGCCGGTCGGCGGAAGGCCAACGATAACGGCAGCGCCGCCAAGCCCGAGCATGCGAACTGACTGTTCGGTGGTGATCGTGCGTCCGATTGCATCGAAGGCGTAGTCCACGCCATCGGGAATCAGCGCAAACAGCTGCTCGACGACGTCACCGTTTGAAGCATCGATGCGATCGGTCGCACCGAACTGCAGCGCCATCGCAGTCTTTTCAGGCAGCAGATCGATCGCAATGATTCGCTCAGCACCTGCAAGCTTCGCGCCCTGGACGACGTTCAGACCAACGCCGCCACAACCGATGACCGCGACCGTCGAGCCGGGCTCAACAGCTGCGGTGTTCAATACCGCACCAACACCAGTAGCTACCGCGCAACCAACCACGGCGATAACGTCAAGCGGTGCGTCATCTCGCACCTTCACAGCACCCGAAACGGGTACAACGACTTCTTCCGCGAAGGAAGAGACGCTGAGGTAGTGGCGTAGCGACTCGCCGGTCTCGGCGTTCGAGAGTCGTGACGTGCCGTCGAACAGTGAACCAGTAGCGTTGTTCACCTCAACGACCTTCTGGCATCGAGCCTCGTGGCCCTGCAGGCAGTAACGGCACTCGCCACAAGGCGGCACCCAGCTCAGCACAACATGATCGCCTACAGCGAGTGAAGTAACCCCTTCACCGAGCTCAACCACGACGCCTGAACCTTCGTGCCCCATGACGAGCGGCGCGGGTGCGTCCCACTCGCCACGCTTTACATGCAGATCGGAGTGGCACACGCCAGCCGCTGCAATCTTTACTCGCACCTCACCGGCTTTGGGGCCGGCAAGCTCTGCTTCAACGACCTCTACGCGAGTGTCTGGGTCGCGAAATACGACAGCCTTCATGGGTCTTCCTCCGTTGGATTATGTCCGCGCCGTTGGTCTGGCGCGAGGCTACTCCGAGATGGTACGTACGAGGTGAACGATTTGTCGCCGTACCAAGTGCTGAATTCTGGGCTTAAGCTGTTGCGTTTGGTACATTTGGCACATGGCGCTTACTGTTTCAGCTGTCACCCGCGCAGTCCGCGGCACCTTTGTCTCGCAAGGGCTTTCGAGCCTCAGTCTGATCGACAGCGTCACCGCACATGAGGATCTTGTTGTTGTTGGAAACCCCGGCTACACAACGCTGATCACCGGCAATTTCGACGCCCTCATTGCCAGGGTCGACAGCAGTCCCGATGATGCGAAAGTCTTTGCAAATACAGTGTGGGTGTCTGCGGTCGACTCTCCAGAAGTTCGGGCGAAACTTGAGGCCAGAAACCTTGATGCGATTCTGGGTTGCGAGCTCAATGCAGACGCCTTGCACGCGTCAATCACCACGCTGCTTGTCGAAGACCGAGCAGCGTCTGATCGCCTCGTTTCTGGAGGCATGAAAGTCTTAACTCAGGCCGCAAGACGAGGGGGAGTGACGGCTGTCATTGCAGAGCTCACGCATCGCGTGAATGGCTGGGCAGTGCTTCTAGATCCGCAGGGTCATCTCATCGCAAGCGCTGGTGCAGGCAGACTGCATGTCACTGACGCCTCAGCGGTCGCACTTGGCCGCCCGGTTCGGGTGCGGCACGAAGGGCTGCAGATTCACCAAGTTGGCTCTGATCGGGACATTGCAGGGTACTTAGTCATTGCGACCCGGTCTGGGACAATGAGTCACGCGCGCGACCTCGCGTCGCTCGCAGCTGAGCTCTGCGACTTGCTCTTGCGAACCCACGACCCGTCAAAGACTGATCACCTGGGGCGCGAAGCGCTCATGAACACGTTGCTCGCGGGTGGCACAGCCGCACTTGAGCTACTTCGAAGGTGGGGCGTCCACGAACACTCACTGACAGCATTCGCACTTGGATCGCGTTCTCGCACGATCGATGCGGAACGAATCCTGCGTCGCTGGCTCCACGAGATGGGTGCGGAGTATGTGTTCGCCAGTCAGGGTGGAAAATTGCTCGGTTTCGTGCGCGAGGATCTCGTGCCGAGCTTGTTGCAACGCGTTGAAGAACTTCGGCCAGTCTCTGGTCAACGACTACACGCAGGAATTGGGGCGGCAACACCGGGGGACAACCTGGCTTACTCCGCCACCCAAGCGATACAAGCGCTCGAGACGGCACTCAACGACGGGCAGCTTGTGGTGCACTATGAGCGAGTCTCGTCAGTCTCGCTCGTGCTGGGTTCACTTGCTGACACATCTCGCACACAACTTGCGCAGGTGCTCGATCCCTTGCGTGACAGTAACGGCTCTCATGGGGACCTCACGGCAACACTGCGCGTGTTTCTCACAGAGAATGGTCGCCATCGAGCGAGCGCGGATCGCCTGGGCATTCATCGCCAGACGCTCACCTCGCGACTGCAACGCGTGGAAGACCTCACCGGGCTGTCGCTCGCTCAAGTTGATGACCGAACGACAGCCTGGCTCGCACTGCGAGCCATTGACGACGAGAGCGCGCTTCGCTAGTCGGCGATCACGCTTGCTGATTCTGCGGGGGCGGTTACGGCGACCGGACGCTTCAGTGAGAGTATCGAAGCCGTCATTGTCGCCACGCTCAGTGCTGCGAGCACCATGTGTACGCCAACCACGAGGGCCGGAAGTCCGTTGCGCGCCTGGTACAAACCTACGAGAATCTGCACAAACACCAACAGAGCAAGCGCAATCGACCATTTTGCGGTCGGGAGCTTCTTCGTCACTGCCCACAGCATGAGCGCAACAAGCAGAACACCAGTGATGTAGCCGGGCCACGCGTGTAGGTGCGCAAGGATACTTGCATCGAAGCCGTTTCGGACGACGTTCTCGTCGCCCGAGTGAGGGCCGTTCGCTGTCGTCAGCACTCCCATGACAATGAGAACTGCCATGCCGAGAGTAGAGATGTGGGAGAGGATCGCATATCCCTTTGGTACAACGCGTACACGAGGACCAGCAGGAACGTGCATGAGGTAGACATAGGCTGCGGCGATGCCAACAATAATGAGGCTCACAATGTAGTGGAAGCCAACGAGGACAGCTGCGAGATCAACCCAAACCACAACGCCGCCAACGAAGGCTTGCACAAGCACGAGACTGAGGACGAGCCATGAAAGCACCGAGAGATCGCGTCGCTGTGCCCGGATCCGCCACGTCAGAACAACAACCACGATCGCGACGATCAGCAGCGGGCCACTGATCGTCCGGTTGCCAAATTCAATGAGCGAGTGGTAGCTCTGCTCAGCAGTTGGCACGAGGGATCCCGGCGTGCAGAGGGGCCATTCAGAACAACCAAGCCCAGAGCCGGTCAGTCGAACCGCGCCTCCCGTAGCGATGATCAACACATTCAAGAGGAAAGAAATCCAGGCGAACGTCTTCAATGTGCGGGGGAGTCGCACTTTTGACACTTGGTGCTCCTTTATAAGCGTCCATCCATCTCTGCTGCACGTGCGCGCCCCCCACCAGATTGTCAGTGGGAACCTGTAGAGTGATGAGTTGTGGTTGAGAACGATGCAGCCCCTGAGCCAATTCGCACAGGTGGCCGTTCAACGCCCAGACTACTGCACCGCTGCAGGGAATTAGCTTGACAAGGTAGTGCCCGAGTGCGGTGCGCCCCGCGAGCTAATGTTCCCGCGCAAGACGATGAATGAGGGAGTGATCATGTCTGAAGTGCTGATCGACCGGCCAGAGCTTGAAGGGCTCGGCCAGTACGAATTCGGCTGGCACGACAGCGACGCAGCCGGCGAGGCCGCGAAGCGCGGCCTGAACGAAGACGTTGTACGCAATATTTCTGGCTTGAAAAACGAGCCTGAGTGGATGCTTGAGCGCCGTCTCAAAGCTCTGCAGATCTTTGGTCGTAAACCGATGCCCACTTGGGGTGCGGACCTCACCGGTATTGATTTCGACAACATCAAGTACTTCGTTCGCTCGACTGAGAAGCAGGCGACGACGTGGGAAGATCTTCCCGACGAGATTAAAGACACGTACGAGAAGCTCGGTATCCCCGAAGCTGAGCGTCAGCGTCTTGTTGCGGGTGTGGCTGCACAGTACGAATCTGAGGTCGTGTACCACCAGATCCGTGAGGATCTCGAGGCGCAGGGTGTCCTCTTCCTCGACACCGACACCGCGCTCCGTGAGCATCCTGAAATCTTCCAGGAATACTTCGGCACGGTTATCCCCTCTGGTGATAACAAGTTTGCAGCGCTGAACACCGCCGTGTGGTCGGGTGGTTCCTTTGTGTACGTCCCGAAGGGTGTACACGTCGAGATTCCGCTGCAGGCCTACTTCCGTATCAACACGGAAAACATGGGCCAGTTCGAGCGAACCCTCATCATCGCTGACGAGGGCAGCTATGTGCACTACATCGAGGGTTGCACCGCGCCGATCTACAAGTCGGACTCGCTTCACTCAGCAGTCGTTGAGATCATCGTGAAGAAGAACGCCCGCGTTCGCTACACGACGATCCAGAACTGGTCAAACAACGTATACAACCTCGTCACCAAGCGCGCAATCGCTGAAGAGGGCGCGACCATGGAGTGGGTTGACGGCAACATCGGCTCAAAGGTCACGATGAAGTACCCGTCGATTTATCTTGCAGGCGAGCACGCAAAGGGCGAGACTCTTTCCGTAGCCTTCGCTGGCCCCGGCCAGCATCAGGATGCAGGCGCGAAGATGATACACATGGCTCCCCACACGAAGTCTTCGATTCTGTCGAAGTCGATCGCACGTGGCGGCGGCCGCACCGGTTACCGTGGCGAGGTCCGCGTGGATGCGAATGCGCACCACGCAGCGAACTCGGTGGTCTGTGATGCGCTCCTCGTCGACACCATCTCGCGGTCAGACACGTACCCCGCGATTGACATTCGTACAGACGATGCAGTGCTTGCGCACGAGGCAACCGTGACACGCGTGAGCGAAGACCAGCTCTTCTACCTCATGAGCCGCGGCCTCTCGGAAGAAGAAGCAATGGCAATGATCGTTCGCGGCTTTATCGAGCCGATCGCGCGCGAGCTCCCCATGGAGTACGCGCTCGAGCTGAACAAGCTCATCGAAATGAGCATGGAAGGATCCGTCGGTTAATCATGTCGAATCTTCAGACTGAACAGCTCGGTTTCAAGGCACACAGCGACGGCGACTGGGATAACCGCGCTCCCATTCAGACCCGTTCTGACCGCTTCAAGTCGACCAACCTCGCAGATTTCCCGGCAGTGACCGGCCGCGAGGTCAACTGGAAGTTCACCCCGATCGCTCAGATCAAGCACCTTCTGACTGGTGATCTGAACGGCGCAACCACTGCCCTCGAAATCTCTGATGCCGCGGGAGTTACGGTTTCCGAGGTTGCAATGGACTCGGAGTTCGTCGGCCGCGCCGGCATTCCCGAAGACCAGGCAGCAGCAAACGCATGGGGCCAGGTTGCAGCAGCACAGCGCATCTTGCTCACGAGCGAAGAGCACCAGACCGTCGTAGTGAAGCGCACTGCGCTCTCTACTGACGCAACCGCTGCTCACACGGTCATCGAAACCGCGCCTCACGCACAGGCACTCGTCATCATCGAGAACTCCGGAGATGCGAACCTCACTGAGACCGTGGAGATCGTCGTTGGCGAGGCTTCGAAGCTCACTGTTGTCTCGATCCACGAATGGAACGAAGACGCGATTCACCTGGCAAGCCACAACGCGACTATCGGTCGCGACGGTGACCTCCAGCACATCGTTGTTTCGCTCGGTGGCAAGGTCGTACGTGTCAACCCGACGCTGCATCTCGACGGCCAGGGTGCAAATGGTGAAGCATACGGCGCATACTTTGCGGACGCAGGCCAGCACCTTGAGCATCAGGTCTACATTGATCACAACGCACCCAACACCCGCAGCCGCGTTGCGTACAAGGGCGCGCTGCAGGGCGAGGGGGCACACGCAGTGTGGATCGGCGATGTGCTGATTCGTCGCGTTGCTTCCGGCACCGACAGCTACGAGGAGAACCGCAACCTGACCCTCACCGAGGGCACGCGCACCGACTCGATCCCGAACCTCGAGATTGAAACCGGTGACATCGCGGGCGCAGGTCACGCGTCGACCACAGGCCGATTCGACGAAGAGCACATCTTCTACCTGCAGAGCCGTGGCATCTCAGAAGACGAGGCACGCAAGCTTGTTGTGCGTGGCTTCCTCTTTGACGTGATCCAGCGCATCGGTAACGAGCAGGTTGAGGAGCGTCTCCAGGCAGCGATCGATGCTGAACTCCAGCAGAGCGTGCTCGCATAATGGCACGTCTGAAGGCACTTGATCTGAGCGACCTCACACAAGACCAGGCGGTACGCGTGGAGCTCGACGGGGTTCCGATGGCAATTGTGCTTGATAACCAGGGCGTCGTTCACGCCATTGGCGATACTTGCAGCCACGGTCAGATCAGCCTCTCGGAGGGTTTCGTCGAGGGAAACACCCTCGAGTGCTGGGCACACGGGTCAGCTTTTGATCTGTGTACCGGCGTTCCTCAGAATCTTCCGGCATACGAGCCGGTACCCGTTTACGTCGTCGAGATTGAAGACGGCATTGTCTACATTGACCCCCACGTTACGAAAGAGATTGAAGCATGACTTCCGTTCTTGAGATCAAGGATCTGCACGTCAGCGTTGAGACCGAGCAGGGTCCCAAGCCCATCCTGAAGGGCGTGAACCTCACGATCCGCAAGGGTGAAACCCACGCAATCATGGGCCCGAACGGCTCAGGTAAGTCGACCCTCGCGTACGCGATTGCCGGCCACCCCCGCTACGAGATCACCGGCGGCCAGATCATCCTCGACGGCGAAGACGTCACCGAGATGGAAGCCGACGAGCGCGCACAGGCTGGCCTGTTCCTCGCGATGCAGTACCCGGTGGAGATCCCCGGCGTGACCAACGCAAACTTCCTGCGCACCGCAAAGACCGCGATTGACGGCGAAGCTCCTGCCATCCGCACCTGGATGAAGGACGTCAAGGAGGCGATGGGCAACCTTCGCATGGACGAGTCCTTTGCAGCACGTAACGTCAACGAGGGCTTCTCGGGTGGCGAGAAGAAGCGCAACGAGATTCTTCAGCTTGAGCTCCTCAAGCCGAAGTTCGCTGTCCTCGACGAGACCGACTCTGGCCTCGACGTTGACGCGCTCAAGATCGTTTCTGAGGGCGTAAACCGCGCAATGGACAACACCGGCCTTGGTGTTCTGCTCATCACGCACTACACCCGCATCCTGCGTTACATCAAGCCTGACTTCGTTCACGTCTTCGTCAACGGCCGCGTTGCCGAGCAGGGCGGCCCCGAGCTCGCTGATCGTCTTGAGGAAGAGGGCTACGACCGCTTCCTCACTGAGGCGTAAACTAGACTCATGTCTACCGATAACAACGCACCTCAGGTCACAATCGACCCTGAGTTTCGCGAGCAAGCGGTCGAGGCGCTGAAAAACGTCTCTGACCCCGAGCTCGGCGTCAATATCGTTGACCTCGGCCTCATCTACGATCTCGCGTATGATGAGGAGCACGATGCACTCGTGATCAGCATGACGCTCACCAGCGCGGGTTGCCCGCTCACTGACGTCATCGAGAACGACATCGCCGAAGCGCTCGACGGTCTTGTGGCTGCCTTCCGAATCAACTGGGTTTGGATGCCACCCTGGACGCCAGAGCGCATCACCGATGAAGGCCGCGACATGATGCGCGCCCTCGGTTTCGCAATTTAAAACATCCTCCGGTTCGGGGATCGATTTCCCGCCAACTTGTGTCCGGCATCTGCTATTTGCATGCCGGACACAAGCGCGCACTGTGTAGAAATCGACCCCCGAACCATTGGTGTTTTTGACGCACTCCGCGTCACCGCTGTGGCGATCGATAGCGCCTTGCAATTCGGTCTGCCAGAATCTCTCAAGCTTTAAGGACCCCTCATGATTATTGTCGAGGATCTTGCGATCGACGTAGGCGCACGGCGCCTCATGGGGGGCGTTAACTTCCGCGTAAACCCCGGTGACAAGATTGGCCTTGTCGGGCGAAATGGTGCTGGCAAGACCACGCTGACCCGCACGTTGTCGGGGGAGTTGCAGCCCGCCGAAGGTTCGGTCACCATTTCAGGCGAACTCGGGTTTTTGCCCCAGGATCCGCGCACTGGTGACCCTGAGCAAATCGCACGCCACCGCATCCTCGATGCCCGAGGCCTCGGCACATTGCAGAAGAACATTGACAAGGCATCTCTCGAGATGGCTTCCGATGATCCAGCGGTTGCTGCGAAGGCCATGAAGCGCTTCGGCAACCTCACCGATCGTTTCCACGCGCTTGGTGGATACGCTGCGGAATCTGAGGCCGCATCGATTTCACACAATCTCGGTTTGCCCGACCGAGTACTTGACCAGCCACTTAAGACGCTGTCTGGCGGTCAGCGTCGACGCATCGAGCTTGCGCGAATTCTGTTCTCAGACGCTGACACGATGATTCTTGACGAGCCAACGAACCACCTCGACGCCGACTCAATTGTGTGGCTCCGAGAGTTCTTGAAGACGTACAAGGGCGGCGTGATTGTCATCAGTCACGATATCGACTTGGTCGGTGAAACCGTGAACCGCGTGTTCTATCTCGACGCCAATCGCCAGGTCATCGATGTCTACAACATGGGTTGGAAGCTCTATCAGCGTCAACGCGCTGCAGACGAGGAACGTCGTCGCAAGGAGCGCTCGAACGTCGAGAAGAAGGCTTCTGCCCTGAAGGATCAGGCTGCCCGCTTCGGCGCGAAGGCCTCGAAGGCGGCGGCAGCGCATCAGATGGTCGCCCGCGCAGACAAGATGTTGTCTGGCCTAGAAGAGGTTCGCCAGGCAGATCGTGTTGCAAAGCTGCGTTTCCCGGATCCGGCTCCGTGTGGCAAGACCCCGATCATGGCGGAGGGGCTGTCAAAGTCCTTCGGCTCTCTCGAAATCTTTGCCGGCGTGGATCTCGCGATCGATCGCGGTTCGAAAGTCGTCATTCTTGGTCTCAACGGTGCTGGTAAGACCACCCTGCTTCGCTTGCTCGCGCAGGTCGACGAACCCGACACCGGAGAAATCATTGCCGGCCACGGCTTGAAGGTTGGCTACTACGCTCAGGAGCACGAGACACTTGACGTGATGGCGAGCGTGCTGCAGAACATGATCTCTGTGTCGCAGCATCTCACCGAAACTGAGGCTCGCAAGGTACTTGGTTCGTTCCTCTTCACTGGTGACGATGTACACAAGCCAGCTGGCGTACTTTCGGGCGGCGAGAAGACCCGTCTTGCGCTTGCAAGACTCGTTGTCTCGAGCGCAAACGTACTGCTGCTCGATGAGCCAACAAACAACCTTGATCCCGCCAGCCGTGAAGAGATCCTCGACGCACTCGCGCACTTCAGCGGCGCCGTAGTGCTCGTGTCGCATGACCCAGGCGCAGTCGAGGCCCTCAACCCGGAGCGTGTACTTGTCATGCCTGAGGGCACCGAGGATCATTGGTCAAAGGAGTACTTGGAGCTCATCGAGCTCGCGTAAGGCGCACGCGCAATAGGGGCGGGGTGGATTCATCTGAGAATCCACCCCGCCCCTATTGCGCGTAGCGATCGTTATGGACGCGGTTCGAGCCCATCCGCTCCGGGCTGCGTGCCTCGTTCTTGAGCGCCACTCTTTGGGCTCTCATCTTTTTCTGGGACGTCAGAGTCGTCCGTCTGCGTTTTCTCAGCGTTCTTGGGTTTTTGTTTCGGCTTTGGCTTCGCAGGATCAAGTCGTGACACTACGAACGCGGTGCCGTCCTGCTGCATCCCATTGTCGAAGTACTCAACATGTGCCTCTTCAGTCGCGTCGAGCGCGCTTTGACAGACCAGATCCTTATCGACACAGAAATCTCGGATCCTGTCCTCATACGCAGCCAACGCTCCTTCACGACGTGGGAAGACACCGTCACGATTCATCTTGAAGCTGCCCTGATTGTAATCCTCGACTGCGAGGAACCTGGGGTTTCCGTACAGCACGACCGAGCGCACCTGGGCTTGGATTTCTGGTGCGAGATCGCCGGCTGTGACCCCGACCATACGGTCTTCTGCTGCGGAGAGTGCATCACCAATAACCAAGGCGCCTTGCGAGTAGCCAAGCAATACAAATGACTGTTCATCGCCACAGGCTTCGTGTTGAACGCGCAACGTGTCTAGGAGCACGCGGACACCCTGCGACCCGCCCTCGCGAACATCGGTATCTGCGGGGTAATCAAGGTCGATCTGTGTCACCTCGTCGGGACGCGCCTTCTTAATCTCACGCGCGACGGGGGAGAGCAGCTGACCCTTTGTTGGTTCGCCCGTTCCTCGCACTGTTACGACCAGATAGGGAGTGCAGTCAAGCGGCTCAACAAGAGGTTCAGGATGCAGTTCAAAATCATACTTCTCATCCGTAATTGTCGCCGCGTCCAGCTCTGGCTCAGTCACGGCTTCAGCCACTGAGTCACGCGTAGCAACAGGGTCGACCTTCGGCGATGAGCACGCAGCGAGCAGCGGAACCGTCACGGCGACAAGAGCAATGGATCCGATCCGCGCCATTGAGCGGCGAGGGGACTTAATGTAAGACATACAGAATTACTTTCAGTTCAGAATGGCACGCTCAATGAGAAGTATTATGCGCCAAGGAGCGCGTCTTCTTCATCGGCATCAGTGACCTTCTTGCGGCGCTTCTCGGCACGAACCTCGTCAGCGAGCCGCACCTTCTCTGAGCCGGTGTTCAATCCGCGATACTCCTGGCGAGCCGCATACGTCACCCCGATCCCCGCAATCAAGATAAACACGTACCACTGCAACGCATAAGACAGGTGTGGTCCTTCGTCACGCTCCGGGCGAGCAGGCAAGGTACCGTGCTCGGTGGCGAGAGGTGCACCATCAAGCGATGCTTCCTGCACCAACATGCCGTAGCTCGCAAGATACGCCGATTCAGCGGTGCCGGTGACACGTGCGACTTCCTCAGACTGAATACTCGCAACGGTCATGCCAGCTGAGGTGCGACCAGGAATCTCTGGTTCGCTCGCTCGAAGTCTCGCGGTCAGGAGTACCTGTCCCTCTGGAGAGGTAGGCAAAGACGCCAACGCCTTATCGCGGGCCGAGATGTCATCAGACATCGCTTGCGCACCATCAACAGGCACCCAACCGCGATCCACAAAGAAGACCTGCCCATCAGTCGTCTTGAATGGCACTATCAGGTCTGAACCAACGGTTCCTGGCCCAGGACGGTTACGAGCCAGCACTGGCGTGTCCAGGTATTCTCCCGTGACGACGACCTGCTGCCATTTCTGCTCATCCTCATCGAACGATGTCCGGTCTGGCACTTCTTCAGCGAGGGGAACCGGTTCAGCGTCGTAGTTCAAATCGATGCGGTCGATCTCAGCACGGGCTTCAGCGCGGCGCTCAAATTGCCAATTTCCCAAGAACACGCAGGCGACCGAGAACACTACAAGTAGCGCAAAATAGCCGATCCAGCGGGGGGAGTACAGGAACTTCCATCCGGGAAGCTCGGCCTCACTATTGGGCAATGTCACGGTCACTTTCGCTTTCCTGGGCCTGCGCGATGAGCGCGTCTACCGAAATAACTTCGAGCGGGAAGCTGCGCGCCTCGAGAAAATCGCGCAGCGCAGTCAGATGCGGCTCACACGCGAGCCAAGTCTTTTTTCGTTCAGGGGTGTGGATCTTTGGGTTTCGCCATTGGATCGCCCACAACGCAGTGTCTGAGCACCGAGCTCGGGAGCACCTGAACTGTTCGTCAAGTTCGCCGCCGAGACCGATGTGTGGGACGGAAATCATGAGACCTCACCTGGCTGGGCAGGGGAGTCAGTACCGGTTTGCTCAGCTTGGCTCGCTCCGCCGCGCCGCGTGGGATCAACATCGATAACAATGACTGGTGGCGAAACAAGAGCTTCATCTTCGCCACCGTTTGCGCTGGCAGGCCGGGTGAGCTGCAATGGCTCAGGCGCGTCAACCTCTTCGCCACCGCCGTGGGCTACGGCGTTGCCGATCATCACTGCAAACCATGGCAGCACAATGGATCCAACGGCGGGAATGAGTATCCACCAGCCATGAACCCAGAAGAACGAAACAACACACACCACACGAATCCCCATCGACAGGTAATACATCCGTTCACGGTGCGCACGGTCAGCGTCTGGATTCACCCCAGCCGAGGTTACGCGATAGGTCTTCTGCATCATGCTCCCACAATCAGTACCCACCAAGCCTACGCCTTTCACGCTGGGGAAATGCCGGTGAATCGCATGCGCGCGCCTGGCTTTCCCGAGCACTGCAATAACTTAGGCTGGTACCTATCTGTATGTCTTTCGAAAGGACCCTCATGACGACTCCCCGCACCGTCCTAGTCACCGGCGGCAACCGCGGCATCGGCTACGCAATTGCTGAGCGTCTCCTCACTGATGGCCACCGCGTGGCTGTCACCGCACGCTCTGGCGAAGGGCCTGCAGGTTCGCTCACCGTACAAGCAGACATGACCGATGCAGAGTCAATTGATCGCGCTTTCGCGGAGATTGAGGCAGAGTACGGCTCGGTCGAGGTCGTCGTTGCCAATGCGGGCATCACGAAGGATACGCTTCTCCTGCGTATGAGCGAAGAGGATTTCACAAGTGTCATTGACACGAACCTGACTGGTACCTTCCGTGTCGTCAAGCGTGCTGCAAAGGGTCTCCTCAAGGGTCGGTTCGGTCGAGTCATTATGATCTCGAGCGTTGTCGGGCTTTACGGCGGGCCTGGGCAGATCAATTACTCGTCCTCGAAGGCGGCCCTTGTTGGCTTCGCGCGTTCACTCACCAGGGAACTCGGTGCGCGTAACATCACCGCCAATGTCGTCGCCCCCGGGTTCGTTGAAACTGACATGACCGCGGTACTGCCAGAGGATACCCAGAAACAGTACCTCGCCACCATTCCCGCGAACCGCTTTGGCCAGGTCCAGGAGATTGCAGGAGCAGTTTCATTCCTTGCTGGTGATGATGCGGCCTACATCTCGGGCGCCGTCATCCCGGTAGACGGCGGCCTTGGCATGGGTCACTAACACACCCAATCGCAAAAGCCCGGAACGCATGGCGCGCTCCGGGCTTTTGTTACATCTACAGATAGTTACAATTACTCATTTTGAGCATTTGTATGCTCCAGATTCTCAGTCTCACGCTTGGCGCTCGAGAGTTCTGGCTCTACCTTGAACTGCCCCATGAGCGCCAGCCCCAAAGCGACAACTGCCAACACGATCCAGGACGCGAGGCCGAGTGGCCCTGCGAGCGCAAAGTCCGGTGAATCACCAGCGGCGCCAAGCAAAAGGAACATGCCACCAGAGGCGTTCAACGCCCCGTGGGCTATGACGGCTGGCCACACAGAAGCGCTTCGCATTCGCAACCAGCCAAAGAACACACCCCAGGCGATGCAGCCAGCCACCATCAGGAACACCCCGAACCAGTCCGTGCGGTTGAAGTTGTACCCCAACAGAATGAGCGGAGCGTGCCAAAGACCCCATAGCGCACCAGAGAGGAGCAATGCTGGCCATGCCCCCAACGGGCGAAGCGCAGGGAGCAGCCATCCCCGCCAGCCGACTTCCTCCCCAAACGCAAACAGGCAGTTGAAAACAGCACCTACGGGGATGAACGCAAGCTGCATGAGCACTAAGACTTCAAGGGACGGCAGCCCGATAACTGATACATCCATTCCCAGTGGCTGCAGCTGGGCGTTTAACTCGGCAGCAAAGCCTGAGAAGTTTTCGAGATCAAGCTCAAGCCAACCAAACAGGCTACCGAGGACCAACGTCGCTCCCACGAGCACAATTGGGGCGAACAGGCCGAGCACAGTGAGCCACACGACGCGCTTCGCCGGACGAAGCGGCCACATGCCCAAGAAGCGAAGGCGCTCACTGGCTGGGACTTTCATTACGAACATGACGATGAGAACCGCAACCAGTGGGGTGAACATCATCGCGGCCGCGATTGCCCCAAAAAGTGCGTCATATCCGGGCCGCTCTTGCGGGACAATCCAGACGGGAATTGCAACCAACCAGGCAAGTGCGAGCGCAACCGCTGAGAAAGTGACCACCGCCGGCCACGGCACGCGTTCCAATCGATCAGCGCGCATTGCATTCAACTCCTTTGTTCCGCATGGGGTGAAAACGAGAATGCCCCCGCTAGGAATCCTAGCGGGGGCATTCTCAAATGAGGAGCAATCAGGCTTAGTGACCTTCGTGCTTTGCCTTCTCGATCTCACCCTGAGTCGGGGGAACGATGCGGTCCTCGTAGAACCAACGGCTCATTCCAGCGCGGAGGCGCTTGCCGAACGAGATCTTGCCGTTGTCATCGGGGCGCAGCATGAGCGGAGCGTAGTCGTCGTAGCTGACAAGCTCCCAACGCTCGTACTCGCTGAGCTCCTTGTGAACCTCAACGAACTCGCCACCTGGCATGCGGACGATGCGGCCCGACTCGTAGCCGTGGAGCGCGATCGAGCGATCCTTCTTCTGCAGGCCGAGGCAGATGCGCTTCGTGAGAATGTACGCAATGATCGGGCCGAGGAAGAGGAGCGCCTGAAGGGCGTGAATGACACCCTCCATCGACAGCTGGAAGTGGGTTGCCATGAGGTCCGAGCTTGCGCCTGCCCACATGACAGCGTAGAAGGTCACACCTGCAGCGCCGATAGCGGTACGGGTAGGAGCGTTGCGCGGACGATCAAGGATGTGGTGCTCACGCTTGTCGCCGGTCACCCAAGCTTCAATGAAGGGGTATGCCGCAACAATCACGAGGAAGACACCGATGATGATCAACGGAAGCAACATGTTCCATGACCAGGTGAATCCGAACCACTCAGTCTCGAGCCCAGGAGGAACAAGACGGAGCATGCCATCGGCAAAGCCGATGTACCAGTCAGGCTGTGTACCAGCAGAAACCGGTGACGGATCGTATGGGCCGTAGTTCCAGATCGGGTTAATTCCGAAGAATGTAGCGATCAGAAGAATGACACCGAAGACGATGAAGAAGAAGCCGCCAGCCTTTGCCGCGTAAACGGGGAGGACTGGGAAGCCAACAACGTTGTTCTCGGTCTTGCCGGGGCCGGGGTACTGCGTGTGCTTGTGGATAACCACGAAGGCAAGGTGCAGTGCAACAAAGAGAATCACCAGGGCAGGCAGCAACATGATGTGCAGCATGTACAGGCGACCAACAATGTCAGTGCCCGGGAACTCGCCACCGAAGAAGAGGAACGAGAGCCAGGTTCCGATAACCGGAATTGCCTTGATGATGCCGTCGATAATACGAAGACCGTTACCCGACAGAACGTCATCGGGGAGCGAGTAGCCAGTGAAGCCTTCTGCCATTGCGAGCACGAAGAGGACGAAGCCGATGAGCCAGTTCAACTCGCGGGGCTTACGGAAAGCACCGGTGAAGAAGATACGGAGCATGTGCAGACCGATCGACGCTACGAAGAGCAGCGCTGCCCAGTGGTGCACGTGACGCATCAGGAGGCCACCACGAACCGAGAACGAAATGTCCAGAGTCGAGGCCATAGCCGCCGACATCTCCACGCCCTTCATGGGAACGTAAGGACCCATGTAGTGGGTCTCGACCATCGACGCCTGGAAGAACAGGGTGAGGAAGGTGCCCGAGAGGAGAATGACGACGAAGCTGTACAGCGCGACTTCACCAAGGAGGAACGACCAGTGGTCAGGGAAGACCTTGCGGCCAAACTCCTTAACCGCGACGCCAATCTTGGTGCGATCGTCGATGTACGAGGACGCCGCAGCTGTGAAGCGGGTTGAGCCGCTCTGTGCGGTGGTATCAGTTACGGTGCTCACTTCAGGCGCTCCCAGTAGCTCGGACCGACAGGTTCATGGAAATCGCTCTGCGCCACGAGGTAGCCTTCGCTGTCAACCGTGATCGGCAGCTGGGGGAGAGGACGCTTTGCGGGACCGAACACAACCTTTGCTTCCTTTGACACGTCAAACTGCGACTGGTGGCAAGGGCAAAGGAGGTGGTGGGTGTGCTGCTCGTAGAGAGCAACGGGGCAGCCGACGTGGGTGCAGACCTTCGAGTATGCAACGATGCCGTTGTAAGCCCAGTCTTCGCGGCCGGGGCTCGGGTTGAGCTCCTTCTCATCCAGACGCATCAGGAGAACAATCGCCTTTGCCTTCTGGTTCAGAACGTCGCTTGCGGCACCAAGGTTCTCGGGCACAACGTGGAATGCTGAGCCAATGGTGACATCTGCTGCGCGGATAGCGCCACCGACATTTGCACCACCGAGGTCGCGCGCAAGTCGGGTGCCCTTCTCCCACATGGTGTGGCGGAGAACCTCAACCGGATCGATGTCCTGCGGAGCGAGGCCGCGCAGGAGAGTGATGCCTGGGATCGGGAATGCGATGAGCGCGCCGAGCAGGCTGTTGCGAACAAGAGTACGGCGCGAGAAGCCCGATTCCTTGTCAGCAACTTCGAATACCTCAGCAGCAGTCTCGCGCACCTCAGGGGAGCTTGAAACTGGGTGACGGTAGTCGATCGACTCATGATCCGCCATCAGCGCCTTGCCCCAGTGGACAGCGCCAATACCAAGTGCGAGCAGCGCGAGCGTCATGCCAAGGCCGACGAACATCGTGTGCAGGCGGATCGACGCAAGTGCGCCGTCCTCAATCGGGAAGAACATGTACGCGAGAACCGCGCCGAGGCTTCCTACGATCGAGAGGTAGAAGAGGGTGTAAACAGCGCGGTTTGCGCTCTTCTCCTTCTTCGGATCAATATCTGTAACGCGCTTCCGGTGTGGGGGAAGCCCGGGATTCTGCACTGCGTCCGACGAAATGACCGCGGTTCCCACCGAGGCACCGTCACCGCTGTGGCCGTGGGCGCTGACGACAGCGTCCTGAGCGCCGTCGTTCTTCGCTTCCTCTGCCATGTTGCTCCTTGACTTAAGAGATGAAACTGCTGATGCGTTGCCGCTAGTTGGACTTCGCGGTGACCCAAACGGTCAGACCGACGATGACACCGAGACCGATGACCCAGATGAAGAGGCCCTCAGCTACCGGACCAAGCGAGCCGAGCTTGAAGCCGCCAACTGCGGGCTCATTCTCGATGTACTTGAGGTAGGAGATGATGTCAGCCTTGTCCTGAGGCGCAAGGTTTGCGTCGTTGAAGACAGGCATGTTCTGCGGGCCGGTAACCATTGCGTCGTAGATGTGGATCGGGTCCACGCCATCAAGCGAAGGCGCCCACTTACCCTGAGTCAGCGCGCCACCCGCAGCTGCAACGTTGTGGCACATTGCACAGTTAATGCGGAACAGGTCGCCACCGCGTGCAACGTCGCCGTCTGCCTGGAGGTACTTCGACTCGGGGAGTGCAGGACCAGGAGCCAGCGATGCGACGTAGGCAGCCATTTCAAGGGTCTGCTCTTCGGTGAACTGCTGCGGCTTGACCATGCCCTGGGGGCCCTGGAAAGCAAGCGGCATACGGCCGGTGTCTACCTGGAAATGCACGGAGGCTGCGCCCACACCAATAAGCGTGGGGCCGTCTTCGGTACCTTCAGCGTTGACGCCGTGGCAAGTTGCACAGTTTGCACCGAACAGCTTGCGACCTTCATCAATAACCTCGGTCGAGTTGAGGTCCACTTCTGCAGTCGCAGAGGTCTGAGTGAAACCAGCGTATGCAGCGCCGGTAACAACGAGACCCACAGCGAGCAGAGCAACGGTAGCCAATGGATGGCGGCGACCGGCCTGACGATTCTTCTTGGCGAATGCCATGATCTTCTTACTCCTGAGCTTTACTTAAGGACGTAAACGATGAGGAACAGGATGATCCACACGACATCGACGAAGTGCCAGTAGTAGGACACGACGACCGCAGTGGTCTCTTCCTTGTGCGTGAAGTTCTTAACCGCGTAGATGCGGCCAATCACGAGCAGGAACGCAACCAGGCCGAGCGACACGTGGATGCCGTGGAAGCCGGTGGTCATGTAGAAGGCAGAACCGTACGGGTCGCTCATGAGGGTGATGCCCTCAGAAACGAACGTTGCGTACTCATAGGACTGGCCTGCAACGAAGATCGCACCGAGGATGAACGTGAGGTAGAACCACTCAACCGTTCCCCAGTTGCGGATTCCGCGGCCGGTCCTGCGAGGCTGCATGCGCTCTGCTGCAAACACGCCTGCCTGTGCGGTGAACGAAGACGCCACCAGGATCAGGGTGTTGATAAGGGCAAACGTGAAGTTGTGCTTCTCGGTCTGCGTTGCCCACAGCTCAGGGTTCATCGCCCGGAGTGTGAAGTAGATCGCGAAGAGGCCTGCGAAGAACATGACCTCGCTGCCCAGCCACACGATCGTGCCGACGGCGACGATGTTGGGTCGCTTAACCGCGGGCACGGCTGACTTGGTATTCATAGTGGTCTTGGTCACCCTTCCATTATGGCTGAAAGTTTGGTGTGCATTTTTCATCGCAGCGCAAACTATGCAGATTACTGCGAAATACCTGACAATCCTATCGTGATGTGAAGACGTTTGTGCGCCACGCCTCGCCGTGGCGTGCCGGATAGTATTTACGTATGATCGACACCCAGACCTGGCCAGCAGTATTAACTTCGCTTCTTTCCGGGGAAGACCTCAGTGTTTCGCAGTCAGAGTGGGCGATGTCCCAGGTCATGACTGGCACAGCTTCCCAGGCCCAAATGGGTGCGTTTCTTGTAGGTCTCCGCAGCAAGGGCACAACTGTTGAGGAAGTTATCGGCTTCCGCGACGCGATCCTCGCAGAGGCTCGTCCCATCTCGCTACCTGCAATGTCCCTCGACATCGTAGGTACCGGTGGTGACCGTTACGGGACTGTCAACATCTCTTCAATGTCTTCGATTGTGGCGGCCGCGGCAGGTACACCTGTCGTGAAGCACGGTAATCGCGCCGCTTCGAGCAAGTCTGGTTCTTCCGACGTGCTCTCCGAACTCGGCATTAGCCTGTCGCTTGACGCCGATCAGCTTGCAGCTTCATTCGACGAGGCGGGGATCGCGTTCGTGCATGCCGCACACTTCCTCCCCGGGTTCCGGCACGTTGCGCCAGCCCGCGCCGAACTTGGCATCCCTACTGTTTTTAACTTCCTTGGCCCACTCTGCAATCCAGTTCGACCCGAAGCATCAGCAGTAGGCGTCTCAGACATCGAACGCATTCCCCTTTTTGTTGGAGTGTTCCGTCTGCGTGGCGCATCAGCTCTTGTCTTCCGCGGCGATGATGGGCTTGATGAACTCACCACGACAGGGCACTCGCGCCTCTGGGAGATTTCCCGCGGCGGCCTCACCGAGCATGACATTGATCCACGCGATCTGGGCCTGCCCCGGGCGCAGATGTCGGATCTCCTCGGCGGCACACCCCAGGAGAATGCTGAGGTGGTTCACCGTGTACTGAGTGGCGAGCGTGGCCCTGTGCGCGACATTGTGCTTCTGAACTCCGCCGCCGGGCTGGTTTCATACGATCTTGCTTCGCAGCCCGAATCCGTTGAACGCCCACTCCTGGTTCGTCTCCGTGAGGGGATCGAACGCGCTGAGGCTGCGATTGATTCTGGAGCAGCTGCTGCGAAGCTCGCGACGTGGGCAGCGGCGACGTCGCGCTTCAACAGCACGCTCTAATCCTCCCGAACACAGCAGTGGGGCGGTTCCTGACAGAACAGGAACCGCCCCACTTCTACTTGGGCGGGTACCGAGCTAGGCGGCGGGCTTCGCCGCAACTGCTGGCTTCGGCACGACGCGGCTATAGGTCGCGAGGAATGGCATCGGATCAACCGGGACGCCTTCAATCTCAACGACGAGGTGCAAGTGCGCGCCAAACGAGAGTCCCGTATTACCGACCCTGCCGGCAACTTCGCCCTTCTTGATGACATCGCCAACTTGCCAGGTATGAGAATCGGTCTGCATGTGGCAATACCGACTCTTCGTTGGCTTTCCGTCGATGGTGTGCTGAATCTCGAGCGCGAAACCGCATGCCTCGGTGATAAATGGCCCAGCGCTCACAACCCCGTCAGCGATAGCGAGCACGGGGGTGCCTTCGGCGATGCCGAAGTCTTGCGCCGCGTGGAACTGTTCGACTGGCTCGGAACGATAGCTGAAACCGTCAGTCAGGACTGCTGGTTGATCAAGCGGATATGCAACGACCGCGTCGGGGAGGCTGAAGAAGCTACTACCAACGTTTGGCCCAACCGCCACCGCAGGAATGTCACCAAGTGCACCTGCAACACTGTCTTCAGAGCCGATTGCGCTGTAAAACTTCTGTCCCGACACACGTTCGCTCGCACTCACGCTCGTTTCGGCAAGTGAGGGGAGTGCAAAGGAAAGCACCAGGCCGGCAACACTCGCCGCGCCAGTTACTTGCAGGGCCCGCTTGAGTCGCGACACTACAGGCCGCTGGGGTACCGAATGCTCGGGTTCAGATGCGTCACGCTCACCAGGAAGCTGCGAGATCGTGCTAATCGCAGCCGTTGAAACCTCAGCGAGCTGTTCGCGCATCCGGATCTCTCGTCGCGACGGGAAGGTTCGCGACGTGGATTTACTATCGGAGTTCATACATCCCTGATGATTGGTTGACGAGCGGGCATCACTCAAATGTAACGATTATGTTACAGCGAAGCAACCTCGAATGTGAAGTGGTCAGCGAATTTCGGTGATTCTTGCATCGAATTTCCAGACTAGATCCGTCGAGCCGACTTGGCATTTAATACAAACGCCCGCACAAGGTCTGGGTCTTTCACGCCACGGCGAGACTCGACGCCACTAGAAACGTCAACGCCGCCGGCCCCCGAAGCCTCGAGCAATTCTTGCACATTCTCGGGGGAGAGGCCCCCAGCGAGCAACCATTCATCCCCGATGGAAAGCCGTGTCGCCGTGCTCACATCCCAAACTTCACCCGAACCAGGAATCGAGCCATCAAGCAACAGGCGTTCTTCACCGAAGGCTCCAGCGCGCACCTCAGGCTCATCAGCCAATGAAGCAGCCCGCCATACCCGGAGCCCAGCTTCACGTGCCACTTCGAAGTCCCGTGCATCAAAGCCACCATGGAGCTGGAGGACATCTGCGCCGAATTCCTCCATGAGACGCATTGCCTCAGTAATACTGACGCCACGTACAACAAGCACGGTATCAATCTGGCGACCTAGATCTGCCGCTGCATCGCGCGCTGAGTGGATCACTTCGCGTGCGGCGGCGGGCTCAATGTGGCGTGGGCTCTGCGCATATGAGACCAGGCCTATAGCGTCAGCCCCGGCACGGATGGCAACGTTGGCAGTGTGCGTGTCGGTAATGCCACAGATCTTGACGTACATGAATGGAATCTTTCCTGGTAAAGCTATCTAACACCTGCAGTAAGTGGTGCATTCACCCGAAGCGCCCTCGGATCCGAGTGCAGGACTAGTTAACCAGCCGCGCCGGAGCGTGACAGCAGCTTCCGCAATGCGCGAACACCGCGGCAAGTTCGACCCGAGCACGGTGAATACTCACAGTCAGCGTGAAACCTGCCACATCTGCCACAACATTGCCTTTACTTCTGAGGAGATCGCTGATGTTTGTGCCGCACTGGGGAAGGGACTTATTCACACGAGCTGACATAATATAGATTATCCGCGAATGGCTACCCGACGCTGGTGCGCACGTTTCGCGACGATGATTCAAGCAACCTCGCACACGTGATCGCCGAGTGGCCAGCAAGCATCGCGCTCGCAGTTGCAGCGGCAAGTCCTGCAATCAGGATGTTGCGCGACGACTCCGTGAATGCACCCGCAACGACAAAACCCAGTGCAACCGCCGCCAAGATCCATCCGATCAACACAAATGCGTTCGCCGCCTGCCGGCCGTGTGATCCGCCGCCCGACAATTTCCCACCGGGAGCCAGAGCTGCACCTGCGGCAAATACCACCACCGCCAACGCAACTCCACCAAATACGTCTGAGGGCCGATGCCAGCCAAAGAAGATCAATTGGCACCCAGCAACGCTCATCACGACCGCCCCAATGAGCGTGACGAGAACACGAAGCTGCCTGGGTACGGCAAGCACAAGTGCAATGGCCACAACCGCGAAGGCGGTCATGTGACCACTTGGGAAGGTGTTTGGCGCATCGTACGCGACGAAGTCCGGCCTCGTGAGCATTTGCCCCTTCAGTACCTGAGAGGCGACAACCGCAATGGTTGCGCTGACGCCAATATAGACAGCCCGGGAGACACCATGGGAGGCGAGCGCAACCACACACAGGATCAGAATTGCGAGCGCGACCGACGCTGGCGTCACAAGCCCGAGTGGCGCGGGCGGATCCGTCGAAAAACGTGAAGCGTCGAGCACGGTTTCTTCTGTTCGCTGCCCAATCTCGCTGCGCACGCCGAGCACGTATGACACAACGCCGACGCAGAGCCAGAACAACATGATAAGAACGGCGACCAGGCGCGGCGGTAAGGCTCGAAGCATAAGGCCACTCCCCTTCGTCGTCACAAAATCATGCCTGGTTGCTTTGGTGTGTATGAGAGCTCGCTGCACGATTCAGCGCTGCAGGACACACGTAGGGTTAATGATTCTACTTGCCCTCCCCTGGCAAGTCGCCGCTGGCTTGGGTCGTGTTTCTTTTCCCGTGTTTATTCTACGCCGTAGGAAAACCCGCACACGTCAAGCCTCCAAGTGCCCCTTTTGCTTCATGCAGTTCAGGCTAAACTCGGACCGAAATGAATGCATCACTACCGGGCAGGACAGCTGCGATCGCTAGCTCACAGGTTGTCGCCACAGCAGGAACACTCATTGATGAGGTCTGGACGGCAGGTCTCACGCTCACCGCCATAGGCGTCTTGAACACCCCGACGCGCACCCAAGTGACCCGATGAAATTGCGGTCATTACTGTGCCGTGCGCAAGAGAGCTGGGCTCGCTTACGCACGGAGCCGAAACCGGCACCTAGCTGGGGCAACAATGCCCAGTCTCACGCTCAACTGCGATTCACGGGGGTACCAGCACGCCTGTCATCGTTCGGGTGGGCAATCGCTGGCGTTACCCTCACAGCAGGTGCTCTCGTTTCGATGCTCGCAATTCTCATGGCGCCTGAGAGCAGCGGTGAAGCGCGGATCGTCGTAGTCGCTTCTGCGCTTGTGCTCGGAATCCCGCTCACGCTCGCGGTGAAAGTGCCATTTCGTTGGCGCAGCCGCGTGTGCAGCCTGACGTTCACGGATGCAGCGCTGCTCCTCATGGTTGACGGGTCACTCAGAACGCTCTCGTACGACGAAGTGGCGAAGTTTATTTGGGCCACCGGCACCGAATATTCGCGCTGCGTGATCGAAACCAAATCTTCCCGAGTCTCATTACTCGTAGGGATTGCGCGGCCTCTGACTAGTCGCCGCCCAGATCTCCCAGCGATCTCAGATGAGACCCGTCGCGTCCTCATCGCTGCGGGCTTCACCGTCCACGCCGAGAGCACCGCATATCTCCAACTCCAGGGCCCAGCAGCTTCCTCGAGGTAATGCGTTAAGCGTCTGCTAGCGCGTTGCGTAGAACGTCACCGCCGCCGCCGCTGCGACGTTCAGAGAGTCAACGCCACCCATCATCGGGATCGTCACTCGTCGGTCGAGGCGTCGATCTACCTTCGGCGTAATGCCGTGACCCTCAGAACCCAATACGACTGCCAGTTTGCTGTGGTCTTCCGCAACGAGTTGATCAAGCGTGATCGCCCCCTCGCCTAACGTCATGCCGGCAACGACAAACCCTTCGTCTTGCAGCAGTGCAATCCCCTGCGGCCACTGCTCAAATCGCGTCCAGGGAACTTGGAACACTGTCCCCATGGACACGCGTACGGCACGCCGGTAGAGCGGATCCGCGCAATCAGGGGAAACCAAGACCGCATCAAATCCGAGTGCAGCCGCATTTCTGAAGACGCTGCCGACATTGGCGTGATCGGTCAGGCCTTCAAGCACGGCTACCCGTCTTGCCGTGCTGAGAAGTTCCAGCGGATCACGAACCACGGGTCGGTGCATCGACGCGAGTACGCCTCGGTGCATATGAAAACCGGTGAGCTGCTCCAGTTGCGCTTCACTGCCGACATATACCGGCACATCGGGGTGCCCAGCAAGCGACTCCCCCAGCTGCGGCAGCCAGGCTTCAGTGGTCAAGACCGCCCGTGGGGTGTGGCCGGCCGCGATGGCACGCGCAATCACTTTTGAGGACTCGGCGAGGTACAGGCCCTCCGCTGGCTCTCGAACGCGACGGAGCGCCACGTCTGTGAGCTGCGTAAAGTCGCTCAGCTCGGGCGCATCGATGTCGGTGATCGGCGTGAGGTTCATGCAAGGTCTCCCAGGGCGTCAGTAATCCAGGCCGCCGCCTCTGCAACAGCTTCATAATGCACGAGATGGCCGATACCAGGGAGGATGCGCAGAGTCGCACCTGGAATTCGGCGTTGCAGGTCAAGTTGCGCAGCAAGCGGGGTGATGTCGTCACGATCGCCAACGATGAGGAGTGTTGGGACGTGGAATTCAGATGCAAATTCTCGTACTGTGTGCGAGACGGACGCCCGAAACGCTTCAAGCAGCGTCGCAGAATCGGAAAAGGCGCTGAAGTATGCGTGATGCTGGGCGTGAATCCAAGCGCGAAGCTCTGGGTCGCGGGTCTTCGCCATCACCTCGCTCATGACACGCACGATGACACGGTTGCCGAGCAGCCCCTTCGCCGCACGCTCGGGAAGCAAGCTGCCTGCTCGATAGTATCCAATCGCCAGTTGCGTCAGCACGGCTTGTGGGCCTTCGAGTGCGGGGGCCGCAATCGGATTAATCAGAATGACCTGTTCAGGTGTGAGTCCTGCGTGAAGCGCAGCTGACACCACCAGTGAGCCGAATGAGTGACCCAGCATGGTGTGACCGTCTGGCGCTGCCTGTTCAACGAGGGCTACCAGCCATTCGCCGTACCCTGCGAGGTCATGCTGAGTCGCTGGCATCGGGCCAGTTGCACCGAACCCGGGCAGGTCGGGTACGAGGAACCGAAACCCGGGATTGCGCTCAGCAAGCTGCTGAGCCAGCCCCTCGAGACCGTGGTGGTCACCACGGAACCCGTGCACAAGAAATACCGGACGCCCCTCAGGCGCGCCATATTCCCAGACGAAGGTGCGAGTTCCTGCCACGTCGAACGTGCGTATCGTGCTCGTGTTCACCTGATAATCGTATCGGCCCCACAGACATTCCAGCCCGACGCCTCCCCCGCATGTACTCGAGCAGATACGATCAGTAACGTCCCGCGTTCTCACGCGTGCAGCTCGAAAGGAATCCCGTTGCAGCGACCACTCCCCCTCTGGGCATCACAAATCGCCGTTTTTGACACCGAGACCACCGGTATCGACACCGAAACATCTCGAATTGTCAGCGCAACCGTTGCCCTGATTGGCGACCAGGGAGAAGTACTCGAACGCTACGACTGGCTCCTTGATCCAGGAGTGGAGATTCCTGATGCCGCAGCGCGTGTCCACGGCATTACGACAGCCATTGCGAGGACCAGTGGCACAAATGCAGCTGTGGGCGTTGCCCAGATTGCCGCCCGTCTTGCAGAAATGGTTGACCGCGGCTTCCCCGTTGTCATCTATAACGCGCCGTACGACCTCTCACTGCTGGCTGCAGAGCTTCAGCGCCATGAGATCAACGCGGCTTTGCCAACTGCACCAGTCCTTGACCCGCTCATCATCGATAAGCAGGTAGACAAGTACCGTCGCGGAAAACGCACCCTCGAGGCCACCGCCGCTCACTATGGGGTGGAATTGGGCACGGCCCACGACGCAGGCGATGACGCAATTGCATCAGGGCGGGTCATGCAGCGGATCGCAGCGAAGTTTGGCGACACCATGGCTGATGACCTAGATACGATTCACGCCGCACAGGTAAAGTGGGCGGCGGATCAGGCCGAGAGCTTCCAGGACTACATGCGCAAGAATCGCGATCCAAACTTCACGGCCGATGGCCGCTGGCCGATTCGTCGCGGCTAAAGGCATTCCGCGCGTACAGTCTCCCGCAATGCCTTGCGAAACAGGGCCCTTCTTTCGAGAGGGGCCCTGTTTCGCGTCAGAAACCCCTCGATCCGAATGGCAGGGGATGTTTCGCGGGTGATGGGCTTGCAGCAACCCAAGACGCAATAAGGCCCGGGTTCACAAGAACCCGGGCCTTATTGCTGAAGCGAAACTTAGGCGCCGAAGCCCTTGAAGCGCTGGTTGAACTTCTCGACGCGTCCGGCCGAGTCGAGGATACGCTGCTTGCCGGTGTAGAACGGGTGCGAAGCGCTCGAGATTTCCACATCGAGGACCGGGTAGGTCACGCCGTCAAGCTCGATCGTCTTTTCGCTCTTCAGGGTCGAACGGGTGAGGAAAGTCTCGCCCGAAGCCAGGTCGCGGAAAACGATTGCGTTGTACTCGGGGTGAATTTCGGTCTTCATTGGAATAATCCTTTTTGCCTTGATGATGGTGTGTAACAGCACACCGTGGGCCTGCGGCGAGAGCCGCAACAAGCGTCTAGTTTAGCAGATCATTTGTCGCATCGAGTTGCATCTCGGCACGGAGTGTTATGGGCTGCGAAATATCTTCTTACGCGCGAGCCGTTGCCACGTATCGACCATTCTTAGCAGTGAGCTCAAGCGGCAGACCAAAGGTGCGCTCGAGATTCTCAGAAGTCAACGTCGAATCGATTGGCCCGGCGGCTTTCACCTTGCCATCCGCAACGAGAAGCAGGTGAGTGAAGCCTGGCGGAATCTCCTCAACGTGATGCGTCACCAAAATCATTGCAGGAGAAAACTCAGACTGCGCAAAACCAGAGAGCATCTGCACGAGCCGTTCACGTGCGCCGAGATCAAGACTCGAACCAGGCTCATCGAGCAGCAACATCTCAGGATCCGCCATCACTGCACGCGCGATCATTGCACGCTTACGCTCACCATCGCTCAGCGTCCCGAACTTACGATCCGCGAGACCCTCAAGATCCCACTCGGCGAGCACTCGCCGAGCCTGCCGCACGTCAATCTCGTCGTACGACTCGTTCCAACGACCCTCAACAGCGTAGGCCGCGGTGAGGACCAGGTTGATGACGGTCTCGTCAGCGGGAATCCGACGCGCAAGCGCAGACGACACGAAGCCGATCCGTGTACGTAGATCACGCACATCGACACGTCCAAGGCGCTGATCCAGAACGTCAACAGTGCCCGTTGATGGGTAGTCCTGACCTGTAGCAAGCTTCATCAGGGTGGTCTTGCCAGCACCGTTGGGTCCGAGAATCACCCAGCGGTCTGCCGAATCAATCGACCAATTGACGCCATCAAGAATCGGACGGCCGTTACGGACGTACGAAACGTCGGAGAGCTTGAGAACAGTTGCCATAGCTCCACACTAACGACTTGTCGCGCGCCCGCGCGTACATGAAACGCAGTGCGCTGGAATTCTCTAAACTGTCAGGCATGACCGTTGCACCGCTTGTAGTACTCGACTGTGATTCCACGACCATTCAAGACGAGGTGATCGAACTTATCGCAGAGGCCGCCGGCACCCGCGAGCAGGTGGCAGAGGTCACCGAGCGCGCAATGCGCGGAGAGCTCGACTTCTCAGAAAGCCTCGCAGAGCGGGTTGCGACACTCGCAGGAACTCCAGTAAGCGTCTTCCAAGACGTCTATGAGCGGATCCGCCTCTCCCCTGGCATTGTCGAACTCATTAGCGAGGTGCACGGCCGCGGCGGCAAGGTTGGCGTTGTGTCTGGCGGATTCCATGAGGTGCTCGACCTGCTCGCGAAAGACTTGCACCTCGATTTCTGGTCGGCCAACCGCCTGGAGGTCGAAAACGGCCTCCTGACTGGTCGAACCGTTGGTCCCGTCATTCACGCACAGGCCAAGGCAGAAAAGCTTCGCCTGTGGTCCGCGGAAAGCGGAATCTCACTCGATGCGTCAATGGCCATCGGGGATGGCGCGAACGATCTCGAAATGATGAAGGTTGCAGCCATCGGAGTTGGCTATAACGCCAAGCCCATCGTGCAGGAGCAGGCGGACGAAGCCATTTCCAACGACCTCCAGCAGGCAATTCCATTCCTCGACCGATTGCCACTACGGGCCTAACACTTCATCCAAATCGCACGCAGCCAAAGGAGACCGCATGCAGCAATCAACCGTCCCCCACGTCACCCTCAACAACGGCTCCAAGATGCCACAGGTCGGCTTTGGCGTGTTCAAAGTCACGGATGATGACGCTGCAGACGTCGTGGGAAGTGCGATTGAGTCGGGCTATCGAAGCATCGACACCGCGTCGCTTTATGGGAACGAGCATGGCGTTGGCCGCGCTATAGCGAATGCAGACGTGCCCAGAGAAGATCTCTTCATCACCTCCAAGGTGTGGCCAAGCGAGTATTCATTTGACGGCGCGCTCCGCGCCTACGACGAGTCGCTTGCAAAACTCGGGCTCGAAAAGCTTGATCTGTATCTCCTCCACTGGCCTGCGCCACAGACCGACGGCTATTTGGAGGCCTGGCGAGCGCTGACGCACCTGTCCGAACAGGGCAAAGTCGGCGCCGTCGGCGTCTCCAACTTCTTACCAGAGCACCTCACTCGGCTGGCGGACGTGAGTGATATCGTTCCCGCAGTAAACCAGATCGAACTACACCCGGCATTCCAGAACCGAACAAGCGCCGCGGTGAACGCAGAGCGAGGTATCGCGACTGAGGCCTGGAGTCCACTCGCTCAGGGCGGCGCACTCGGACATCCGAAGATCGTTGAGATTGCGGCGCGAAAGCGCTGCTCCCCTGCTCAGGTCATCCTCCGATGGCATCTACAGCAGGGCCGGATCATCATTCCGAAGTCACAGACCCCCAGCAGAATCAGGGAGAATCTGGAGCTGTTTGGATTCACGCTTGAGGCAAGTGACTTGGCTGCAATTGACGCTCTGGATCTCGCAGACGGCCGAGTTGGGCCGGATCCCGCCACATTCGCAGGGTAATCGAGGACTCAGCACCGATCCGACGACGATGGCCGGTACTCTCTTTCGAAGAAAGTACCGGCCATCGGTGTAAGTATCGACTCAATCGACTTCAGCGGAAATGTGAACGCTGGTGGACCCCAGTAGCTCACGAACTCCGCGTTGAGTCAGTGCAGAGAAGTCATCTTCAGCGTAAACCGCGGAAAGCTCTTGCAACAACGGTGAAATCTCCGAGCCCACCTCGGGATCTGGAAGCACCGCGATTGCCTGCATCAGGAGAAGAACATCCTCTCTCGATGCGTCAGACACTTCAGGAAGCGCGAATAGTCGTTCAACCACATCTGCCACACAAGCAAGCATCAATGCTCGCTTAGACGAGAAACTCGCGTACAGATGTGGCTGTGGCACATCTGCACGGGCGGCGATCCTGCCCGTGGAGGTGCCATGATAGCCGTAGAGGCCGAACTCAATGAGTCCGGCCTCTACTAGGCGGCGTCGATTTTCACCAGGACGACGACGACCCTTGTGTGTGTCAGTCATCTACTTAGAAAAAATCGAGAATCTTGCGGTAGTGCTCGCCCACAGCCTCGAAATCTCGGTGATTGTAGAACGAACCCATACGAGCGGTTGATGCAGAGATTTGCCTGACGCCACGTCCCAAGCAGTAATGCTCGTTCGCAGACATGAGGCGATCGCCGATGCCATTTTCACGTGCAGACTCGTCTACCACTATCTCTTGCAAGTGGGCGGTAAGGCCGGGTGCATGCAACAGACGGGACACAGTCAGCAGTGAATAGCCAACGACTTTGTTATCACTTTCAGCGACGAAGAGAACATTCGTTTCTTGTTCGCGTCGGATCATCACATTGTCGTACGCAACCATGAACTCGTCTCGACCGATCGGCTCGCGACCGGTGGAAAACTGGCGGGCCAGGCCGAAGACAGCTTTCGCGTCTTCGGCCTGGCCGCGTCGAATCGTGATACTCACGAGATCATCCAGATCTAACTACCGTGCGAAGTTACCGCGGTAGTACTCGTAAACCCAACCCACAACCGAAACGATCACGAGAGGAACCGAGAAGAACGAGATCCAGAAGTTGAACGAGAGGCACATGCCGAGAACGACGAGTGCACACGCGAGTGCGAGCATCAGGGGCCACCAGCTCCAGGGGCTGAAGTCACCAAGCTCGGGGTCGCCATCATCAATGTCAGAATCGAGGCGGTCTTCTACAAGCTGACCACCCTGCTTCTTCTTGATGAGGCCAAGGTAAACCGCGATCATACCTGCAAGGAATGCAGCACCGAAGATCGACATCGAGCCTGACCACTCAAGGTAGCCGTGAACGATGAAGTTCCAAGCGGTGTAGACCGAGGCGAGGATAGCGAAGTAAATCGCAAGGATCCAGAAGATTACGATGTTTGATTTCATATTCTTGTTCCTTCCTTACTACTTAGCTTCACTAATTTCGCGGACTACCGGCTGCTCAACACCGCTCACCTCAGGGTGATGCAGGTCGAAAGCAGGTGACTCCGAGCGAATACGCGGGATCGAGGTGAAGTTGTGACGCGGGGGCGGGCAAGAGGTTGCCCACTCAAGCGAGCGACCGTAACCCCAGGGATCATCAACCGTGACCTTGGGCGCACGACGCGCGGTGATGTAAACGTTCAGGAGGAACGGAATCATCGAAGCGCCGAGGATCATCGCACCAACAGTCGAGAGCTGGTTACCCCAGGTGATGCCATCGCTCGGCATGTAGGTGTAGTAACGACGTGGCATAGCCATAACGCCAAGCCAGTGCTGCACGAGGAAGGTCGTGTGGAAGCCGATGAACAGTACCCAGAAGTGAATCTTGCCGAGACGTTCGTTGAGCAACTTACCGGTCCACTTTGGCCACCAGAAGTAGAAACCAGCGAACATCGCGAAGACAACCGTACCGAAGATCACGTAGTGGAAGTGTGCAACCACGAAGTAGGTATCGGAGAGGTGGAAGTCAAGTGCAGGCGAGGCGAGAATGACACCGGTGAGGCCACCGAAGACGAAGGTCACGAGGAAGCCAAGCGACCAGAGCATCGGAGTTTCGAAGGTGATAGAGCCGCGCCACATGGTGCCGATCCAGTTGAAGATCTTCACGCCGGTAGGAACCGCGATGAGCATCGTCATCAGAGCGAAGAACGGGAGGAGAACCGAACCAGTGACGTACATGTGGTGAGCCCACACAGTCATCGAGAGCGCTGCAATTGCAATGGTCGCGTAGATCAGGGTCTTGTAACCGAAGATCGGCTTGCGGCTGAAGACCGGGAAAATCTCAGAAACAATGCCGAAGAACGGCAGCGCGATGATGTACACCTCGGGGTGGCCGAAGAACCAGAAGAGGTGCTGCCACAGGATTGCGCCACCCTCACCGTTAAACACATGAGCACCGAAGATTCGGTCAGCCGCGAGGCTGAAGAATGCTGCTGCGAGAACGGGGAAGACGAGGAGCACGAGGATCGAGGTCACCAGGGTGTTCCAGGTGAAGATCGACATACGCCACATGGTCATGCCAGGAGCGCGCATCGTGATGATGGTCGTGATGAAGTTCACGCCACCGAGGATCGTGCCGAAGCCACCGATACCGAGGCCGAGCACCCAGAGGTTTCCACCGACACCAGGAGAGTACGTCATTTCAGACAGCGGCGCGTAAGCGAACCAACCGAACGAAGCAGCACCCTGGGGGGTAAGGAAGCCACCGACCGCAATGAGCGAGCCGAAGGTGTACAGCCAGAACGCGAAAGCGTTCAGACGGGGGAAGGCCACATCCGGTGCACCGATCTGGAGCGGCATCATGACGTTTGCGAAGCCAGCGAAGAGCGGCGTAGCAAACATGAGCAGCATGATCGTACCGTGCATGGTAAACAGCTGGTTGTACTGTTCCTTGGTAGCAATGACCTCGAGGCCAGGCTGGAACAGCTGCGCGCGGATCACCAGGGCCATCAGGCCGCCAATGAGGAACCACACGAAGGAGCTGATCAGGTACATGTACCCGATCACCTTATGGTCCGTGGATGTCATCCACGAGACAACTACGTTGCCCTTCTTCATCTTTCTGCTATCCCCTATTAGTCGTTCTGAGCCCTAGCGACGTCCTCGGGGAACGAAGCCTGGTTCGGGTTGTACTCATCGCCAACCAGACCGCGGTTCTCCGGGTTCGCCTTCAGGGTGTCGATGTACTGATCGTAATCTTCCTGTGAGACAACCTCGACCTGGAAGAGCATCATCGAGTGGTACTCGCCACAGAGCTCTGCACACTTACCCATGTAAGTGCCGATCTCAGTGGGCTCGAAGCTCATGTAGTTGGTCTGGCCAGGGATCATGTCCTTCTTGTAGAGGAACTCTACGATCCAGAAGGAGTGAATGACGTCACGGGTCTCAAGACGAATCTCAGTCTTCTGGTTTACCGGGAGGTAGAGAACCGGCATGGTCTCTTCGGTTGCTTCACCGGTCTCGTCGGTCTGCACCTGTACGCCCTGGAAGTGGACGTCGTCAGAGACATAGTTAAAGTCCCAAGCCCAACGCTTGCCATAAACTTCTACGACGTTGTCCGGGTTGTCGTACCGAGCTTCAATCTTTGCCATCTCCTGAGCGGTGAAGGCGAAGAATCCGAGAACAAGGAGAACCGGGACCACAGTGAAGAAGGTCTCGATCGGCATGTTGTAACGCAGCTGAACGGGGAGACCAGTCTGACCCTTGCGACGACGGTAAGCAATCGTCGCCCAGATGATGAGTGCCCAGGTGATAACGCCCACGATAAGGAGCACAATCCACGAGGTCACCCAGAGGCCAGTAATACCTTCGGTGTGGTTCGTCGCATTAGTGGATCCCTCGGGGAGGAATCCGCGCTGCTCTTCGGGCGTGCAGCCCGCGAGCACAAGTGCCGCGGACAGCGCCACAGGGGCCGCGACCCATTTCATTAGACGATTGGAACGCACCGCATACCTTTCGATATCTACTTCTCGTCCCCCATTTCGGGCAGACGAATCTGATGACTACCTGTTAGCTTAGCGCGAACCTGAACGTTCCCCGAACACGGATGCGCGGGTGTCGCGAACAGGAACGCGAAAAATCAACAGAATTAGCTAAAACTGTCGCCACAGGCACAGCTGCCCTCGGCGTTCGGATTGTCGATCGTGAAGCCCTGCTTTTCGATAGTGTCTTCGAACCCGATGGTTGCGCCGTTCAAATACGGAACGCTCATCATGTCCACTGCGACCTCGACACCTGAGAAGTCGACGATTGCATCGTTGTCGAGCGTGCGCTCGTCAAAGTAAAGCTGGTAGATGAGTCCCGAGCAGCCACCGGGCTGTACGGCAATTCGAAGGCGAAGGTCATCGCGACCCTCCTGAGCGAGCAAGCTGCGAACTTTCTCGCGCGCCGCATCGGTCAACGCAACGCCGTGTGCCTGGTCAACGGCACCCTCAGCAGTTTCCATTTCCATGGCTGCTCCTTTACGTCTTAATTTCTGCGAATTCGTATCGCAACAAGTCTACGCCTCCCAGAGCGAGAGGGTACGCTGTTAGTTGGCTCGTTTCCCGCTCGCGGATCCGCAGGGTACGGCCTCGACGCCAATTGGCCTCGGATTCGAAAGGAATGACGACGAAATAATGAGTCGCGCAGAGCAGCCACATGCCCAGGACTCCGGGCAGAGCTCCAATGAAGAAGCACACGGCAAGGGCCGCCCTACCCCCTCGCGTAAAGCTGCACAGGCAGCAAACGCCCGTCCGATCGTAGGCTCGAAAGACAAGGCGCAGCAGAAGGAACTGCGACGCGCCCAGCTCGCAGAGCGTGAACGCGCACGTGTTGGCATGATGCAGGGTGAGGAACGATTCCTTACCGCACGTGACCGTGGCCCGCAGCGACGCTACGTCCGCGACTATGTTGATGCTCGTTGGAGCATCGGCGAACTACTGATCCCGTTGATGTTGGTCGTCCTGGTCATGACCTTCATTCCCGGCATCGTTCAGGTGCTGAGCCTTGTGCTCATTTGGGCCTTCGTTGCGCTCGCAATTCTTGATGCCGTGATCCTTGGGTTCCTGCTCAAGAAGAAGCTCACCGCAAAGTTTGGTGCTGAGAACCTGCAGCGCGGCTACCGCTGGTACGGCGCCATGCGCGCAATGCAGTTCCGACCGCTGCGCGTCCCCAAGCCCCAGGTCAAGCGCGGCAACTACCCCGCATAACCTGCGCAACAGTACTGCCCCGGTGAGTAAAATACTCACCGGGGCAGTACTGTTTTGTCGAGTGCGGATCGCGCATGCGGATCCGCACCCGACACTTGGGGTTATGCAGCCTGTCGCCAACCGGCCTTTTTCAGCCCGCGGTTAATCGCGCGCGCCCAGAGTGGCCCCTCGTAGATGAACGCGGTAAATCCCTGTACGAGTGTCGCGCCGGCTTCAAGACGCTCGATGACATCAGCAGCGGTGGTCACACCACCGACCGCAATCACACAGAAGTCTGCGGGTGCGGTCTTGCGGATCCGCTTGAGCACCTCAAGAGAGCGATCCTTCAGCGGGGCACCTGACAGCCCACCAGCGCCGATAGCCTCAATCTCGGCGGGACTCACCGAGAGGCCCTCACGTGAAATCGTCGTGTTCGTCGCGATGATGCCGTCGAGCCCAAGACGTACGGCCAAGTCAACAATGCCATCGATTTGCTCATCACCCATGTCAGGTGCGATCTTCACGAGCAACGGGGTCTCCCCCGCAGCCTCACGCACTGCTGCAAGCAAGGGCTCGAGCAGATCGATCTCCTGCAGGCCGCGCAGTCCGGGCGTGTTGGGTGAACTGACATTGACCGCGAGATAGTCCGCGATGGGCGCAAGCCGCTCAGCACTCCACACATAGTCCGCAGTTGCGTCAGCGACCTCGGTCACCCGACTCTTGCCGATGTTCGCGCCAATGATGGGTCGGTTTCGACGCAAACGTGCCCGTTCGATGCGAGGTACAGCTGCTGCAGAACCGCCGTTGTTGAAACCCATCCGGTTGACGAGTCCGCGGTCTGCCACAAACCGGAACATACGCGGCTTTGGGTTTCCCGGCTGCGCATGCTTGGTGACGGTACCCACCTCAACGTGACCGAACCCAATCTCGCCAAGTCCCTGAATGCCTTCAGCGTTCTTATCGAAACCAGCCGCAAGCCCAAACGGGCTTGGGAAGGTCAGGCCCAGTGCCTGCACCTGGAGCGAGGAATCGGGAGCGCAGTAACGTCGCACCAGTCCACCAAGCAGCGGTGTCGCGCGAATGACGCGGAACGCCAGATGGTGTGCCACCTCTGGATCCATCGGCTTGAAAAAGATATTGAACAGTGCGGGGTACAGGCGCATGCCGGAATTACTCCTTGGTGGATTCTGAGCCGGAGCTCTTTGTCGTGACAGCTGAGCGCAAATCATCAATCGCGCTTTCAAAATCAGCGAGCGATTCGAACGCTTGATAGACGCTCGCAAAGCGAAGGTACGCGACCTCATCAAGCTCCCGAAGGTGCGGCAGGATTGCGAGCCCGATTTCATTCGCTTCAAACTGAGCGACACCAGACGAGCGCACCGATTCTTCGACGCGCTGCGCAAGCACAGCCAGATCCGCATCGGTGACTGGGCGACCCTGGCAGGCCTTTCGCACGCCGCTCACGACCTTTTCGCGACTGAAAGGTTCAACAACGCCTGAGCGCTTGATGACCGTCAAACTCGCTGTCTCGGTCGTGGTAAAACGGCGACCACACTCGGGGCACTGACGGCGACGACGGATCGACATGCCGTCATCGGCGGTGCGTGAATCGATCACGCGGGAATCAGGGTGGCGGCAGAACGGGCAATGCATCAGATCGCCTCTTCAAAACGTGCTGACACGGCCTCGCCGTGCGCGGGCAACCCTTCAGCGCCAGCGAGAGCAAGAAGCGGCGACTCAACCTCTGCGAGCGCGTTGCGATCATACGTAATGATCTGCTGCGGTCGCAGGAATGTGTGCGCTCCAAGACCTGACGCGAAACGCGCGGTACCGCCGGTTGGAAGCACGTGGTTGGAGCCAGCGAGGTAGTCCCCCAAGCTCACCGGAGTGTAGCTCCCGACGAAAATTGCTCCAGCATCGGTAATCTGCGCGAGGACCGCAGCATCATCACGGGTCTGAATCTCAAGGTGCTCGGGGCCGTACGCGTTACTCACGCGTGCTCCCATGTTCATATCATCGACGAGCACGATAGCTGACTGTGGGCCGTTCAGAGCAACCGCGACGCGTTCTGCATGACGTGTTTCTCCTGCACGTGCAGCAACCTCTGCGATGACACGTTGTGCGAAATCTTCAGAATCAGTCACAAGCACTGACGCCGCTGCCTCGTCGTGCTCAGCCTGACTAATCAGGTCGGCAGCAACAAAACGGGGATCCGCGCTCGAATCGGCAAGAACGAGGATCTCAGTGGTGCCGGCTTCAGAATCAATGCCGACAAGCCCGCTCACCACGCGCTTTGCAGCAGCAACAAATACATTTCCAGGGCCCGTCACCACGTCGACGGGCTGCAGGTCAATGCTGGACACACCATGCGCAAAAGCAGCGATCGCGCCAGCGCCACCGATCGCGTACACCTCAGTTACCCCACACAGTGCAGCAGCCCACAGCACTGCGGGGTGCGGAAGTCCGTTGTTGTCACGCTGCGCTGGTGACGCGAGTGCAAGCTCGGGCACACCCGCAGTCTGCGCAGAAACGGCGTTCATAATAACCGAAGACGGGTAAGCTGCTTTTCCGCCTGGCGCATAGAGTCCGACACGTGAGACCGGCTGCCAACGCTGCGTAATTGTTGCGCCATCAGCGATGCGAGTCACCTGTTCAGCGGGCACCTGTGCGGCTGAACCCTGACGCAGTCGAGTAATGAGTTCACGCAAGGCCGACTCGACCTCTGGTGGGCAGTCAGCAAGTGACTCCTGTACCGCAGCCGCCGGCACTCGAAGCAGGTGTCCTTCAACACCGTCGAAGTCGCGCGCTTGGTCGCGCAGTGCCCCTTCGCCGCGGTCAGCGACGTCTTGCACAAGGGGGCGTACTCGTTCTACCGCGACCTCTGCGCCGAGGGCAGCACGCGGGACGAGCTTGAGGAGGTCGGCACGGGTGAGCTCGCGCCCCCGCAGATCAATCGTTCTCATCACGTTTCCAGTCTACCCGGCAGGCAGTCATCCCTTGTTCGAGGGTGCAAGCATTCCCAGCCACGCAAGTTCGCGCGCCGCAGCCACGAGGGCTTCTGCTGCCGCGTCAGCGTCGACCTCAAGGATCGTTGCGAGCGCATCCGCAATCTGAGCCAGGCTCAGATCGCCGTCACACGCGCCGACCGCAGCAGCGATGAGCGGATCCGCGCTCACTCGACGTGCGAGCGGACGATCAATAGCGAGCGCGAGGGCGCGTGGCGACTCCTGACCGGGAGTGTGCTCTCGTTCTTCAACAACGTCACGCGAGCACAGCCAATGTGCAGCCAGCACTTCAGTGTCTGTCATCCGCTCGGCAAGCACACCGTTGGCAAATGCACTCGCAAGCAGCTCTCCGGTACGCGGACCACCATACGGCCCTGCGACCTGCTCAACATGCACGATGAGTTCCCGCGCAGGGGGCAGTTCTCGTCGAATGCGGATCGATCCTAGCCCGATTGCAGCGATCCGACGTCTGGCGAAATCGTCGAGCCAGCCAGCCATCAGTTGCTCAAATTCCGCTGACCCGGGGCGGGCTCCACCGTCGCGAGCCCACGTTTCCGCATACTGCGCTGGCTCAACACGATCGCGCTCGATCACCCATGCGGCAAGTGCCCCGTGGCTTGCATGAGCGCCTTCGATCCAGGTCTGCACACGTCCAAGTCCGTTCATCCCCCACGGCGATTCCCAGTTCGCGAGGCAGATCAGCGTTCCCCCAGGCATCAAGTGCGCCGGGCTTTCCCGCACGACACGCTCGGCAAGCGCGTCTCCCGTCATTCCGCCGTCGCGGTACTCGTAGATGGGTGCGGTTTCGTCGCGTGGCGTGATAACGAATGGCGGATTCGAGAGAACGAGTTCGAAGCACTCCCCCGCAACTGGCTCGAAGAGATCTCCCTGCCGGAATTCGATGTTCTCAATTTCGTTGAGACGCGCGTTCGCTCGGGCGATCATGAGTGCACGCGCTGAGATATCTGTTGCGACAACTGGGCCGCGCAGTGCGAGGTGCATGGCAACGATTCCGCAGCCAGTCCCCAAATCAAGGGCAGACGCGACGTCACCACTTGGCGCTTGCGAAATCAAAGAGCGGGTCGCACCACCGATACCCATAACGTGATCAGACCGCGCCGGACCGCGCCGGAGCTGATCGTCAAGGTCGGAGATGATGCGCCAATCACGCGGATCATCGCTGCGCGAGTCCTCAACCTGTACTGGGTTAAGTGAAAGCGCCGCACGTAGTCGTCGCGGGTGTGCGCTATCAACCGTCTCGCTGTCAGTCTCTGTCAGCAATCCGAGTTCTACTGCTCCTGCAACCGTGAGCTTTGGGAAGGCGTGATCGAGACGAGCCAGTTCAACTGTCTGACCGAGCAAGAATACTTCAATGAGCGTACTCAGCGAGGTGTGCTCCCCCGCAGTTGCAGCACGCTCAGCCAACACCCGAAGCGCTGGGGCGAACACTCCGCGTTGACGCGCGGCGTCTGCGGCGACGCCGAGCTCGTTCATGACGGCTTCTGCCCAGTAGTCCGCGCTATCAAGGTCCTGTCGCAGCTGATCGATAAGGTCACACTTCACCTTGCAAGAATACGGCGTGGAACCCGGGAACGACGAACGCCCCTGCGGCAATCCGGGGCGTTCGTCGTTCGCAGGTGTTAGCGCTCAGTCACCGAGCTTGTCGCCTGCGTCGTGACGATGGTCTGCAGACCAGGTCCCGCGATACGACGCTTTGCGAGATTCTTTCGCACGAGTGGCCAGAAAATCACCAGCACGAGCGTCGCTGCGAGGCTCGTAAACACCTGGGTGCGACCACTCTCTGTGGTCATCATCACAACGACAATGGCGGCAATGGCCGCGATCAACAGGATGTTGAGCCAGGGGTGCAGCCACACCTTGATCTTGAGTTTGCCCACCTCGTCTGGGCTCATCTGTTGGCGCAGCCGCATCTGCGTCAGCGCAATGAGTACGTAAACGAAGAGGGCGACGAGACCTGCCGAATTCATGATGAACTCAAAGACGCCTGAGTCAGGTGCGAAGAAGTTCACCAGCGTGGCAATAATGCCGCCAATGGTCGATGCGATGAGCGCGAAAACCGGTACACCGCGACGATTCTTTCGCGCGATTACCTTTGGTGCATAGCCCTGCTCAGCGAGCGCTGCGAACATACGAGATGCCGAGTACAGGCCAGAGTTCAGCACCGAGATCACCGCGGTGAAAATGATGAGCTGCATAATCTCAGTCGCAAAGGGCAGACCGAAGCGTTCGAATACGAGTGTGAATGGCGCATTCGCAACACTTGTCGGTGCCGGCAGCTCATTCCAGGGAATCACCATCGTGACGATGAGGACACCGCCAACAAAGAACAGCAAGATTCGCCAAATGACCGTGCTTGTGGCTTGGCGAATTCCCTTCCCAGGATCCTCGGATTCAGCGGCCGCCATGACCGCAATCTCTGTTCCAAAGTACGAGAAGATGACGAGTGAAACTCCCGTGAGCGCGATGCCAATCCCGTTCGGAGCGAAACCGCCATGCTCCCACAGGTTCGGTACGGAGAAGTGTGACTCCGGCCAGAGGCCAAGCACGAAGAGTACGCCAGCGCCGAGGAAGACAACGATCGCGATGACCTTGATGCTGGCGAGCCAGAACTCAACCTCACCAAACGCACGTACTGACACCATGTTCACGCCAATAAACAGGACCAGCATGCCGATGCCCCATGCCCATGACGGAAGTACCGGGAACCACGTGTGCAGAGTTTCTCCACTGAGCACGGCTTCATAGGCGAGCACGCCAACCCAGAAGTACCAGTACAGCCAGCCGACAAGATAGGCTGCCCAACCACCAAGCCCGACACGGGCATATTCCATGAATGAGCCAGTCGCAGGTCTGGCGGCGGCCATTTCACCCAGCATGCGCATTGCCAGGAACACCAGCAGGCCACCAATAAGGTACGAGATGATCGCGGCTGGTCCGACGCTACGGATCACATTGCCTGAACCAACAAACAAGGCGGCGCCAATGATGCCGCCAAGCGTAATCATGGTGACGTGTCGCGGTCGGAGTTTTGGTTGACTGCTGACCACCTGACCGGCTGAGGTTGCCGGCGAGACTGGCTTGTCGTAGCGAGATTCACTCTGCATGTTTCGCCCTTGAAATATCGAGACTGTGCGACAGTCGCCACACAGCTCTACAAGCCAGATGGCAACGTTGCCAGGGCCGAAGTGGCCCGTTTCCAGTAGTCTCGCGGATCAGTGCTCGCAACGCGTTTGCAGTTCTGCACAGTGATGCGCGCTTCCCCTGTGCAAACCCGCCGTGTGAGAATTTGACAGCGCTCCACACACAAACAAAAAGCGGCGGCCGCTTCCCACAGGAAGCAACCGCCGCTCTCGCTTAGCGAGCCGAATCAGCCCTCGCCATTGAAACTTGCGGTGTCACCAACGAGGCGAGTGTTATCTGCAGGAACGGGATCAACTGCGGCCCGTGCTACCTCGGCAGCAAACTCAGCCACGTTGTAGAGCTTGCCAGCCTGCTCACGACGCTCTTCAATCGCACCGGGGTTCAGACGATTCAGCAGCGTTGCCGTAACGGTGCCCTCGATCATGTCGCCTGAGACGACGACGAACCCAATCCCACGTGCCTCAAGCTCGGGGATTCGCGCACGCAACGCGTCTTCGCCTGCACGCTTCGACTCTGCAACTGGAACATATTCCGGCATCGTCGGTGTCGTACGGATGAAGTGGGCCTGATGGCTTGTGACGAACACGACGCGCGCTCCATCACTGAGCAGTGGCAGGGCGGCATCGAGCACACGCAGCTGCGCGTCACGGTTGAGCTGGAGGGCGTAATCCTCCGCCATCCCGCTTTCCATACCACCCGAAGCGTTCAAGACCAAGATGTCGAGACCGCCAAGTTCTTCCTTCACCGCGGCCATCATGCCGTTTACAGAGTCAGAATCAGTGAGATCTGCGCCTTGTACAAGCGCACGAACACCGAGCTCCTGCAGCTGTGCAGCGAGCTTCTCGGCGCGAGGAGCCTTGTTGCGGAAGTTCACGACAACGTCCGCACCTGCTTCTGCAAAGTAACGGATCGTGTCTGCACCAACGCCACGGGATGACCCCGTGACCAGTGCACGACGGCCAGCGAGGCTGCCCGACTCAAGAACGGTGGGCTGAGCGGATTCAGTCATCTGCGATGCTCCTTCGAGAACTGTGCATACGTACTCGCCTAGCGTAGTGGAAGAAACATTCCCACTACCGCCGCGACGCGATGACCGATAGCCTGCACGTAGGTGGGCGACGATGAAGAAGCCAGGAGGAGTCGCCCTCGACATGGAGGTCCAAAGATGGCCGATCGTACACTGCGCGGAGCACGTATTGGCGCGACAAGTATGCAGAATGAGCAGGGCGTAGAACTCGCCCCACGCAAAACTGTTGAATACCTCACAGACAAGGGCGCCCGATTCAAGGTCGTCTTTGATGCAGACGCAGAGCCTCCTGCTGAATGGATCGATCAGCGAAGCGGCGAACTCGGGTTCCTCGACGACGAAGCTGGCCAAGCGGCACGCGCAGAGTTTGAAGGCAAGGAATCCACACAGCGCACACCGTGGGACATGCTCATCGAACGGCGCACCCGCGAAGAACTTGAGGAAGTTCTCGAGGAACGGCTCAAGATTTTGCGCGCTCGCCGCGGTTCACGTAAGAAGCAATAGCCCCAACCGCGAACCCAACGACACCAATCAGCATCCAGCCAGCCGCAAACCACGGCCCAAGCAGGATGCCTGGCGTTGTTCCCTCAACGAGCGGAACTTCAGCCACCATCGCGTCGCGCGTGAACGGCGTGAGCGCGGCTATCGACGTGCCATCTGGCATGACGATAGCGCTCGTCCCAACCGTAGAGATGTTTACCAGTGCGCGACCGCTCTCGATTGCGCGTAATCGTGCAATCGAGAGCTGCTGCGCACTTTGGTCAGTGTGACCAAAGTCTGCGTTATTTGTCGGCCCAAGAATGAGCTGGGCCTCGTCTGCATTCATGACCCGAGCTTGGTCGTCGATCACCATGTCAAAACAGATCGCGGCGCCAAGCTGAACGACGCCCCGCGTGGTTTCTGCCTGTAGCACAGGCGAACGCTCTCCGGGCGTGTATTCAAGTTGCACGAGATCAACGAGATCTGGAGCGAGCATTCGGAAGAACTCTCGATTTGGCATGTATTCGGCGAAGGGCACCGGAAAACGCTTGTCATAGCGCTCGTCTGTCACGCCAAAGCGATCCACAACGACGACGCTGTTCGAGTACACCCCGTCTGGCGACTCCGGTGTGAAGTCCTGCAGGATTGTTCCGACAACGATTGGGGCATTTGCACGAGCAGACAACTGCGCAACCTCAATCTCACGAAGGGGTTTGCCTGGCAAATCAAACTCTGCGGAATTCTCAGGCCACACGATGAGATCTACCGATTCATTGCGAGACTCGAGCTCTGCGAGTAGTTCTTCCGTTCCAGTAACGTGATCCCGAAAAACCGCACCAGCCTCACGATTGTCAAAAATGGCTGCCTTCGCGTTGCCCTGCACCGCGGCAACCCGCAACGTACTTGTCGTTGGCAGGTGAAACGGCGGAAGGAACGTCGCAGCGATCACCACAATGGTCATCGCGGAAATCGCAGTAACACGGTGCCGTGATGAGATCCGAATCTCTGAGTTTCTCGGCCAAACGACCGCAACGACTGCGGCAGCAACGAGCACAATAAGTGCGCTCATGCCTGCAAATCCAACCCACGAGACCAGGCTGTTCCAGGGCGACTCGGCAAATGGGAACAACGCGCGGCCCCAAGCAAAACCACCATAGGGGAGGGTGATCTGCCCCTGCTCTCGCAGCACCCATAATCCCGCAACGGTGATTGCCTGTGCAGGCGCGAGCCAAGTGACGAATCCTGGGCGTAACTCCGCAAGCCGCGCAAGACCACGGGTTGCAAGCGCAACCACAAAACCGAGCAACACCATCCAAACGGTCATCACACCAGCAAGCCCGATCCAAGGCAGCGGCCCGAGGTACAGCGTGAGCCATGAGATATGCAGAAACCAGTAGGAGGCACCTCCTACGAGGCCTGCAAGCAGAGCTACCCCGACGCGCTGTTGCCACCACGAAGCCAGCATGAGCGCGATTCCAGGGAGTGCAAGGGGCCAGGCAGCCACACTCGGGCTTGCAAGGTCAAACAACACCCCACCGAGAGCGGCAGCCGGCAGCGAAATGTACCAAGCTAGTCGCGTTGGCTGGCCTGCAGCACGCTGAAAGACCATCAACTTGTACTCGAAGCCGCGACAATTCCACGCTTTACCAGGCGCTTCGCGTCACGTGCGCGATTGGACAGCTCAGCGAGTGATTCTGGCGCGCCTGTAAACTGCGCGGCGTGCGAACAGGCTTGCGCAACCTGGTCGAGGAGATCGATGGTCTGCTTCGACCAGCGCACAAAATCGCCAGCTCCGATGCCGCTCTGCTCGAGCACGTGCTCAAACGTCGCCCCGCCTGCCCAGTTGTGCATCGCCATCGCGAGACCCGCGTGCGGCATCGTCGTCTGCGGCAGCCGATATCGCTCTGCAAGGTCGTCGAGATACACCCACTCATCCAGTACACGATCAAGTACCGCGTGGAATGATCCGCCAGGAAGTCGAGGTGAATCTTCGTCATCGCGCCGAGGCTCATAACTGAGTGTGCAGCACATTGCTGCGAGCCCCGCAGCGTCGAGCGGATCAAAGAGACCAGATCGGATGCACTGTGCGACGAGGAGATCACGCTCTCCGTAAATGCGGCGAAGCATTTCGCCCCAGCCGGTAACGACAATCTCAGACTTGCCGTTCTCCCGCACCTTCTCTAGGTAGTCGAGCTCGAGTAACTCATCAACCACTCTGCCGAACGTTCTGGCGATTGTTCCGGTCTTGTTCGTGACTTGCCTTCGCCCGCGCTCGATCTTGCGGCGAAGCTTGCGCGCGCGATCTTCCCAGCGCTTTTTATCGGAGCCCTGTGCCTTCTCAGCCGCACGCTCGTAGCCAGCGAGCGAACGCTGCTCAGCTTGGAGGTCTCGTGCTTGATCAACGACAGCACGGTCGGCCTGAAACTGTGCGAAAGACAATTCGAGGGTGTCTTGTGCCTGTTCAACCGTCAGACGATCGAGAAGGTTTACCGCCATATTTGGCGTCGGCCTGAAACTCGATTTGACCGGGAATGATCGAGCTCCAGCGAGCTGGGAAAGATCTTCGACGTTCAACCCGTCTTGCCAGACCACGACCGCGTGACCCTCAACGTCGATACCGCGTCGTCCCGCACGACCAGTGAGCTGCGTAAACTCTCCCGAGGTGAGCGGGACTCGCTGCTCGCCGTTGAATTTGTCGAGGCGCTCAATTGCGACCGCTCTGGCAGGCATGTTGATGCCAAGGGCAAGCGTTTCTGTCGCGAAGACGATCTTGACGAGGCGTCGCTGGAACAACTCCTCCACCGCAGACTTAAATGCTGGAAGCAAGCCTGCGTGATGCGCTGCAATTCCACGCTCAAGACCGGCAATCCATTCGCGAACACCAAGCACCCGACGATCCTCTGCAGAAAGGTCATGGACGACTCGATCTGCCACCTTGCGAATCTCGCTCCGCTCTTCACGGGTGGTGAGGCTCATCCCTTCGAACAGGCACTGTTTGACCGCCTGGTCACACCCGTTACGGCTAAAGATGAAGACGATCGCAGGAAGCAACCGTGCCTCTTCGAGTGAGCGAGCAATGTCGGCACGTGAGATTCTACGGGAACGACGCACAGGGGCCCGGCCACGGGACCGCTCACGTTCGCGACGATCCCGTCCATTTCTTCCACCACTACTCGGACGTGGACTCCCGGCCAGCTGTCGAAGCTCCGGGTTCACACGCCCTCCGGTCGTCGTCTCCCCCTCCTTGTTCACGAACAACGGCAGAAGCTCGCGCGACGTGAGCACGTGCTGGTAGAGAGGAACGGGCCGATGCTCTGACAGAATCACGTCAGTGTCACCACGTACCGCGTGCATCCAATCACCGAATTCTTCAGCGTTCGATACGGTCGCGGACAAAGATACCAAGCGTGTTTCAGGCGGCAAATGCAGAATGATTTCTTCCCAAACTGCGCCACGGAACCTATCGCCGAGGTAATGCACCTCGTCAAGGACGACGAAGCCAAGCCCGTCAAGTCCAGCAGACTCCGCGTAAATCATGTTGCGAAGCACCTCGGTCGTCATGACCACGATGGGCGCATCGCCGCGGAGATTCACATCACCGGTAAGAAGACCAACCTCGTCTTCACCATAGGTTTCGCACAACTCGTGAAACTTCTGATTCGAGAGGGCCTTAATGGGTGCGGTGTAGAAGATCCGCTGGTCCCGCTCGCGCCGAGCAAGATACACCGCGAACTCGGCCACCGTCGTCTTACCAGAGCCAGTCGGGGCGGCAACAAGCACGCTCTTGCCGTCTTCGAGCCGTTCACAGGCAGTCCGCTGAAACCGATCCAGCGGATACGCAAGGCGCGATTCAAAGTGATCAAGGGCTGGATGCGTGGTCATCTCAGAACCGGCCTCGGTCATAACTACTTGGACTCCTCAGGGGTTTCGGAGACGTCACCGACGCCATCCAAGTCGTACTCAGCAAACTCTTTTGCACGACGTTTGTCGACACGTCGGTCATGCAGGATCGCGACGCCTGTCGCGAGGAAGAACAGCACGGTGATTGGCACTGCGAGAAGGAACATGCTCATCAAGTCCGCTGCGGGAGTTGTGATCGCCGCGAACAAGATGATGATGAGAACTGCGATACGCCAACTCTTCAGGATCGACTTGCCGCGAACGACACCAAGGAAGTTCAACAGCACCAGCAAGACTGGCATGACGAAACCGACCCCAACTGCAAGCAGCAGTTTCACCGTGAACTCAAGATAGGTTCGCGCGTTGATAAAGAAGGCGTCCTCAGTCGGCTGGAACGTCGACATCAGTCGAACGATGTTCGGCAAGACCATCCATCCGGCATAGATGCCCGCGAGGAAAAGTGGGACAGCAGTTCCCAAGAAGCCAACACCATAGAATTTCTCACGGCGGGTGAGACCGGGGGCAAGGAAGGCCCAAACCTGGTAGAGCCACACCGGAGACGCAATAATGACGGCGATGAAGAGAGCGATCTGCACCTTCGTGTCGAAACCACTCGTCACGTCGGTGTACTGAATCAACGCTGTACGGCCGTCGACCTTCAGGTCCTCGATTGGTTTTCGCAGCATCATCCAGACCCAGTCTGAAAAGATCCAGCCTGCAACGAGACCCACCGCAATTGCGATCGCGGAAATGATCAAGCGGTTACGCAGCTCAACGAGGTGCGCACCAAGACTCATCCGCCCGATCTTGCGTTGCGGATTCTTCGCCTCTTTTGCCATGATTCTCAGCTTATCCCAGCTCTGTTCAATCAAACTGCGGTGCCGACGCAGGTTCCCATTCTGAATGCCGGCGGGCGGCCTGCGCCGCCCATTCGTGCACAGCAGAACGGGCCACCACAGGCAGTTCGACCTCGATCTCACCCAGTGCGCGTTGCACGAGGCGTACAGCGGTCTCGGCATGCCAGCTCACGAGCTGCACACGTACCTCGCCCGTTGCAAGCCGCTCGATGACTGTCGGCGTGAACCCGTCAATCCGTGACAGTAGCCGCTCAGGCAGTTTCGCAACGACGGTATCGGATGCAGCAACCTCGCGCTCATGACTCATCAGATGAGTTTCATCGACGGGACCAGCTGGATGCAGATCCGCAATCCCCGCGACCAGAAACATCCGTTCGCCCGAGCGCTCGCGACACCAACCACGCAGATACCAAGCGTCATCGACCTCAAGAAGCACGAATGGGTCGACGATCCGTTCAGACGACTCACCGGTGCGGCTGACATAGCGGAAAGCCACCGCCTCACGCTGCTCAATTGCGTGCGCAAGTTCGCCAATACGTGGATCGGTCGGTACATCAGCGGCTGAGATCGCCGCATTTCCGTCGGCGCTTCCGACCACCGCGAGTTTGTCGCGTAACGAATGTGCGAGTTGCTGATCCGCTGCGGGCAGCACCGGCACGAGTGCTTCAAGTCCCAGCAGCAGCGACGACAATTCGACACCACTCAGACGAGGTGCGTCATCGATTGCGACGGTGTGAGACAGGCTCACCGTGCCATCGCGTAATGCGTCCCAGTCGATGTCAAAGAGATCATCATGCTGATAAGCCAACGACTCCCCCGGAATGCCCGCAGTACCGAGAAAGCGAATGAGGTCAAACAGCCGTGACTCTTCGACTTCAAACCGCTCGCTGAGTTCAGTCAGCGAAACCGGCCCGCTCTCACGCAAAAACGGCACGAGCGCAAGCAACAGCAAAACAGCGTCTTCCATGGCCAACGGCGCACGTCGCGCGACCGCAGAGCGCTGCTGCTGAGAAGACCCCCCAAGCGTCGTCGTTACCTCTCCCGCGTGCAGCTCCGCAAGTTGCGAGAGCGCTTCTGCAACTCGTTCTCGCAAGCTATCAGGTGCGAGAATCATCACATCAGTGCCAAACGCTGCGAGCTCCAAAGCAAGCTCCGCATAGTCAATAGTGCCGAATGCAAACCGCTCGTACTGTCCGTCAGCTGCAAGCTCTGCGGAACCTCGCATGCGCAGTTGACTTGCGGCATACGTCCCGGTCTTCGCAGCGACCTCGGCCCGCTGCACACGTTGGAAGCTCTCAAGGTCAGCAATTTGCGCAGGCACGAGGTCCCGTAGCTCACGTGCGTACGGTTTCTTCGTCGAACGCACCGCATCAGTAATGCGCGACAGCAAGAATACTCGAGGCGCATTGCGCTCGAGGTCAAACGCAAGGAGGTGCCACCTGCCTTCAAAGCGATGAATGGCCAGCGGCGCAACATGGCGCGCAAGGGGTGTGGATCGATCGATAATGCGGTACCCGAAACGCACAGCCTCGCCAGCATCTATCGCAGCAAGCAGGGCGGGAGCTGCAGGTTCGGTAAGCCCAAACCTCGGTACAACGTGTCCATGAAGGGCGGCGTCCGGCGCCCGCAGAGCCTCAACCTTGACCGTGGCTCGCCGGCTGACGGTATCGAGACTCCCCCTTCGCCACGAGAGTGCCGCAAGGCGAAGAAGCGTCAGCTCCCGATCGGAAAATTCCAATCCCTTCGGGACCTGCAGGTCACGCTTCGAAACTCGATAGCGGAGCAGTTGGTTGTTTCCCGGATCTGCAGGTGAGTCAATCACCTCAAGCGGGACACCGATGTCACGCAGCTTCACCTTGTCACGCTCAAATTGACGTTCAAGGGCCGCGATCCGCTGCTTGCGGGTCTCTCCGTCAGCAGGTGAGACGTCGTAACCATCGACGCGCTCGAAAACTTCTTGCTTTGTCAGACCACGCTCGCTCGACAAAAGCGCGAGCACAAGATTGAAGAGGCGCTGTTCAGGCCGGTTACGTTTCAGCGGCCCGAACAGCGCGTCCCAGTCGTCAAGGTCTTCCCAATCGACTGCTGCCATGCAGGTTAGCCTGCCGCGACGATGTCCATAATGAATACCTGCGCCTGGCCGCCAACGTCAGTCATGACGACGACCTGCGAACCGACCTTCTGCCCGGTCAGTGCAGCACGCAGCGGATCTGCACCCTGGTCAGCACCGAGTGGAGCGGTCATTCCGGAGTCCCAGGTGTTCACAAACACTGACTGATCTGCCCAGTTCACGCCCATAGCGTTTACCTGGACGATGTCAGTGTCCTTCACAACTGGACCCTCACCGACAATGCGAGTTGCCGACTTCGTTCCCGTTGGCGCCTTCGTCGGCGGCAAAACGATGCCCGGCTGACCATTCTCATTCGTGACAACTGCCGGGTAGCCGTTTGGCAGCCCCTTTGTACGTCCCTCAGCCTTCGGGCCATACACGCCAAGCACGTCGATCACAGCGATCGCGGGCGTACCCATGGTCATTCCGTATTGCGTCGCAGTCTGCGCACTGAGCGTGACGACTACACGATCACCTGGAACGGCACAACGGATTCCTTCTGAGAACGGCGATGCCTGCGCCTCTGTAACTGAGACGAGCTGCTTCGAGCCTGCACCAGACTGGGCCTGGCTGTCATAAATAACCTGCCCGGTGCCCCCATCGATGACGGCCATGTTGACCGTGGCAATGTCGCCTTCTTCAATGACGTCGCTGCGGTCTTTTGCCTTGTTGACAATCGTACGCTGCGTGAGCAGATCCGCCTGGGGGTAGTCAAGGCTTACCGATAGCGCCTCGCCCAGCCCACCCTGCACGTTGACCGAATTGCTTGAGGACCCAGCGGTCAGCAACGGCTTGCAGTTTGCCTCAGCGGTATTTGCTGTGGTGCAGCCGGTCAGGCCTGCGACCAGAAGGGCGGCCGCGGCGGTGGCCGGAACAATGCGACGAAGCATGGAGAAACCTCTCGATGGTACAGATCGAAACGATCGGGATGATTGTCATCCTAGTGCCACACAGGGCGTAGCTTCCTGCAAGCTCGCCGCCCCATGTGCACTCAGGATTTAGTCTTCTGCGCGATCCACGCGCTGGTCAGCGACCTTCTGAGCCTCGCGAGCCTTCTTTCGAAGAATCTTGTCACTCTTCACGCGCTCACCCACAGCCTCGGGAGTCCAGGTCTCCTCAGATGTTGCGTCCCCCATGTCCGGCAACCAGTTCGCGAGGTCTGCGTCAGTGAAGTCGCTCTTTGATGCCCGGCGCTTGAGGTCTGGGACAACGGTATTCGGAGCCAGACGGCGAGCGGTGACCAGGAAGCCGGTGTGTGCCACCATGCGGTGATCAGGGCGCACGGCAAGACCTTCGACGTGCCAACCGCGAACCATCGTTTCCGAGGCCTGCGGGTGCGTGTACAGGCCGGAACGACGCATTTCCTCGACAGTGCGCGAAAGCTGGGTAACGGTCGCAACGTAGCAAATAATGACGCCGCCAGGAGCGAGGGCGTCTGCCGCAATTCCAACGCACTCCCAGGGTGCAAGCATGTCAAGGACGACGCGGTCTACTGAACCCGGAGCCACTGCGTTCGGGAGTTCATCTTGCAGGTCACCGACCGTGACTGACCAGTTCTCTGGGTCTTCACCGGTGAACGCACGCACATTTGCCCGAGCAATCTCAGCGAATTCGTCACGGCGCTCGAACGAACGCAGGGTGCCTGTCGCGCCAATTCCACGCAGGAGGTGGAGCGAGAGAGCGCCAGAACCAACGCCCGCTTCAACGACGTTCGCGCCAGGGAAGATATCCGCGAGCGAAAGGATCTGCGCGGCATCTTTGGGGTACACAATCGCGGCACCGCGCGGCATCGACATGACAAAGTCAGAGAGCAACGGACGGAGCAACAAGTACTCCTCACCCGAAGAATTCGTCACGACTGACGCGTCGGGCTGGCCGACAATCTTTGCGTGCGGGAGCGTGCCTCGGTGGCTCTGGAACTCTCCACCTACTTCAAGGGTGAAGGTGTTCATGCGACCCTTCGGGCCGGTGAGCTGGACACGGTCGCCGTACACAAACGGGCCGCGAAGTGCGGGGGAACCCGCAGTCTGCGAAGCCGCGTCAGTCGCGTTGGGCTGATCGGTCATGATGTCTCCTCGATGGTGGAAGTGAATTGTTCGTCCCGATCCTGCGAGAGCGCGGATCGGTACAGGGTAAAAGTATTGGCGACTGCCTCGACATCGCGCCCGCTGAGTCCGGTCTCCCAGATCACATGAGCTGGCGTATCGGCAAGCGACACCATGTTCGGCAGGCCGATCGTGACCGCACCTGATGCAGCTGCCGAGCGGATTCCCGTGCGCGAATCTTCGAACGCTACACACTCAACGATGTCGACATTGAGTGCCTGAGCGCCGAGCAAATATGGCTCGGGGTGTGGCTTCTCGTGTTGCACTTCGTCGCCCGCGATCACGGCGGAGAACGTACCAGGAGGCAACATTTCCACGACGGCGTCAGCGATCCGCCTCACCGACATGGTGACGAGCGCCGCAGGCACCCCTGAAACTCCAAGGGCACTCAGCAATTCCCGAGCACCGGGTCGCCACACTGCTGGCTCCGCTTGCATGCCAGCGACAACACCGTCGGCCCACTCGTCGACAATTGCATCGATGGAAAGCGGCACACCCAGTTCCTGGAAACGGCGCGCCGCGTCACGCAGACCGGTACCAACAAGCTGATCCGGCAATTCCACGGGCATCTCGATGCCAAATCGAGCAAGCATTTCGAGCTCCACTCGCAGCCACAATGGCTCCGAGTCGATGATTGTGCCGTCCATGTCCCACAGCGTCGCTGCAGGCAACGAGCTGGTACCGCCAACAGGCGAATTGTGATGGGCGTTCATTCACCCCAGTCTACCGGCCAATCTCAGGTACTCTGGTGGTCTGCCAGCGCATTGCGGCTCTCAGGCCAAAATTTACTTTGCGCCCAACCTGTGAAGGAGATTCTTCGTGAGTATTCGCTCCGCATCCGGAGAAAACGCACGCATCATGATTGCGGCGTTCCAAGGGTGGAGCAATGCCGGTGATGCGACGACTGAAGCCGTCGCCCATCTGACGGAAATGCTCGGGAATGAAGTCATCCACACCATTTCCGGCGAGCACTACTGCGACCTGCAACTCAACCGACCACGAGTCAGTCGTGACGAAGCTGGCAATCGCGTGATTACCTGGCCAGACACGAAGCTCTGGGGCCCTGTGCGGCGTCCGGAGCTCGAGCAGTTGGCCGGGCTCGCAGAATTCACAGAGACCGAAGTTCTCCCCGATTCAGAAGACGCTGTCGAGGTTGTTGCTGCAGATCGCGTAACTCGGCTCGACGGCACTGCCGTCACCGATCTGTATGTGCTTTCAGGGGTTGAGCCCACACGCGACTGGACGGCATTTGCAGAAGAGATCGTCACTCTGGTTGACGTCTGGGACATCGACGTCGTTGTCTTCCTTGGCGCACTCTTCGCAGATGCGCCCCACACCAGGCCGATCGTCACCACTTTGAGTAGCGAAGATCCTGCGCTTCGCGAGGCTCTCGAGGCAGAGAAAGCGACCTACGAGGGCCCAGCCGGTGTCCTCACCACGGTCGATCTCGCTCTCAATGCTGTTGACGTTCCATCAGTTGCACTGTGGGCACAGGTTCCCCACTACGTGCACAGCGCTCCCTCACCCAAGGCGACACTTGCTCTGCTTGACAAGCTCGAGGAGATTCTCGATATCTTCATCCCTCGCGGCGATCTCCTCGATCAGGCAACTGATTGGGAGAACAACATCAACAACATTGCAAGCATCGATGAAGAGATGTCACGGTATATCTCACGCCTCGAAGAGGCACGAGATGAACTGCATGCCGCGGATGGCGCGGGCGATGCACTCGCACTTGAGTTTGAGCGTTTCTTAGGCTCGGAACAGCACAGCCCCAGCGCAGAAATCACCGAACTCATCACTGATGTTGAGCTTCCCATCGACCCAGATGGCGACCTCGAGGCACCCGACGATGGGAGCACTCCACGGGACTAGCGGTTCACCACCGCTCACGAAATTGCCGCCCACACGAATGAAGATCGTGTGGGCGGCAATTTCGTGAGTTCTGCGTGAAGTCTCAGAGCTTCGCGAGTGACCTACAAGGCAACTCCAAGCAGTGCGAGCACTGCGTTCGCAAGGAGCCCAGGGTCGTCCACACCACGATCGAGCGCTGCGTCGAGCGTGGCAAGCATGACCGGAGTATCAAGATCATTTGCGATCGCCGTACGCAGCTGCTGCACGACTGCTGCCGACGACAACGGCTCTGCGCACGCTCGCACAAGCCCATCGCGCCAGGCCTGCAAGCGGCGATCTGCGCGCTCAAGGTCGGCATCTTCCCACTCCCACTCAGAGCGGTAATGATGCGCGAGAAGGCCGAGACGGATCGAGCCTGGATCTGCTCCAGCATCAAGGAGCTTTGAAACGAAGACAAGGTTGCCACGCGACTTCGACATCTTATGGCCGCGATAGGCCACAAGGCCGGCGTGGCTGTACAAATGCGCGAGGGGCGTGTCTGTCAGCGAAGTGGCGTGCGCCGCAGTGAACTCGTGGTGTGGGAACACAAGATCTTCGCCACCACCCTGAACAGTGAACGTACCGCCGAGTGCGCCCGTTGCAATCACTGAACACTCAATGTGCCAGCCTGGACGACCAGCACCAACTGCGGTTTCCCAACTTGGCTCCCCGGCGCGTGCAGCACGCCAGAGAAGCGGATCAAGCGCATCACGCTTCGCGTAACGGTCAGGATCTCCCCCACGCTCAGCACTGAACTTTGCCATCGTGTCACGATCGTACGGAGCAACGTCTCCGAGCCGCCACTGCGAGTGCGCCTGAGCACCCTGAATGTCAAAGTAGATGTCATCACCGGCAATGGAATCTGCGGTAGGCACCGTATATGCAAAGCCTCGCTCAATGAGCGCCGCAACTGCGTCCGCGATCTCATCGATCTGCTCGGTCACGGCCACATAGTGGGCGGGAGGAATCATTCCAAGACGGAACATGTCTGACCGGTAGAGTCCGATCTGGTCATCCGCAAGCTCGCGCCAGTCAACGCCGGTGGCGTTCGCACGCTCAAGAAGCGGATCATCGACGTCTGTAATGTTCTGCGCGTAGACGGCCTCAATGCCAGCGTCGAGCCAAGCGCGCTGCATGATGTCGAACGTCACGTAGGTAAAGGCGTGGCCAAGGTGGGTCGCATCGTACGGAGTGATTCCGCACACATACAGCGAGGCCTTGCCATCTTGAATTGCTGGGTATTCGAGTCGCCCAGTTGCGGTATTGAACAGTTTCGGTGTGATGCCTTCACCAGGAAGATCAGGAATCTCTGGTCGAGTCCAGGTACGCATTAACCAACTCCGTTCGTTGCAAGTGCGGTGGCAGCGCTCACGGTGGCACCGCCATCAGCGGCGAGAACCCCAGTACCCAGAAGGATAAAGACGAGGATTCCAAGCGCAATGCGGTAGATCACAAATGGCATGAAGCTCTTCTTCGAAATGTATCCCATGAAGAACTTGATAACGAAGATCGCGATGACGAAAGCAATGACCGTTGCTACGAGAGTGAGCGACATTGGCACACCTGCTGTTGGTTCTTTGACCTCTTTGAGAAGCTTATAGAAGCCCGAACCAAGCACCGCGGGAATTGCAAGCAGGAATGAATACCGTGCTGCAGCCTCACGCTTGTATCCCATGAGCAAGCCAGCGGTAATCGTGCCACCCGAACGTGAGACGCCAGGAATCAGGGCGAGCGCCTGCGCGCAGCCATACGCAAGACCGTGCTGCCAGGTGAGCTTCTCAAGCGGACGCGTCTTTGGGCTGAAGCGATCAGCAAAGCCGAGCAACACACCGAAAACAATCAGCATCGTTGCGGTAAACCACAGCGAGCGCAGAGTCGTATCGATGGCGTCTTCAAAGACAAGCCCGAGAAGCACGATGGGGAACGATCCAAGGATGATCCACCAACCCATCAGCGCGTCAGGGTTCTTGCGTGGAAGTTTGCCAAACAGCGACTTCCACCAGCTGCCAATGATGCGAACGATGTCGCGCCAGAAGAACACAATGACCGCTGCTTCAGTACCAATTTGTGTGATCGCGGTAAACGCTGCGCCAGCATCGCCAATACCGAGAAGCTCGCTCGCGATGCGCAGGTGCGCACTCGACGAGACTGGCAAGAACTCTGTGAGTCCTTGCAGGATACCGAGCAGGATTGCGTCGAAGAAACTCATCGTTTCCTTTCGTGGCCGGTTTCGCTGTGCTTCGCGTGAGTGACCTCACGTAAAGGGCCGCGTCAAGAATAGCCGAGGGATGCCGACTTTTCTTAGTAGGTGCGCAGCAAGTCGACCAACACGCGATGACCAAAGTCAAGCGCGTCCAGCGGTACTCGCTCGTCAACCCCGTGGAACATGCCAGGGAAGTCCAGGTCAGCAGGCAGACGCAGCGGAACAAAGCCATAACCGGTAATTCCGAGCCGCGAAAGTGCCTTATTGTCGGTGCCGGCAGCAAGCAAGTATGGCAACACGGTCGCGTCAGGGTCGTGGCGCGACAGGCTCGCCGTCATGGCTTCAACGAGCTCGCCAGAGAAGGGAACCTCGAGGCCGATATCGGAGTGCAGTGCCTCAACTTCAATGTGTGAGCCAACGATCTCTTGGATCTTACGCATGACCGCTTCTTGCTCGCCGGGGATGGAGCGCACATCGACAAGCGCGTCTGCGGTATCGGGAATCACGTTGTGCTTGTAGCCCGCGTCGAGCACGGTGGGGTTTGCCGTGTTGCGCAGGCTGGCCTGAATGAACCCACCGCCCTTACCCAGGCGAAGCACGAGTTCGTCGGGGTTCACTTCTGCCGGGTCAACCCCAACGATGCGCGAGAGCTCGGCGATCAGATCGCGCGTGGTGCCACAGAGCGCAATCGGCCATTCATGCCGCCCAAGCGCCGCAATAGCTTCGGCCAATGTGGTCAGTGCATTGTCTTTCCAGTATCGCGATCCATGAGCTGCGGTACCGCGGGCACGCAATCGGATCCAGTCGAGAGACTTCTCACCAGTCTGGATGAGATATGCGCGCTTGCCTTCGACATCGACCGAATAGCCGCCCACTTCGCTTACCGCGGTCGTTGCCCCTGCGAAAAGTTCAGGGTGGTGCTCGACAAGGTAGTGAGAGCCGAACAGGCCACCATTTTCTTCGTCTGCAAAGAACGCAAGAATGATGTCGCGGCGAGGCTTCTCCCCCGCCCGTAGGATTTCGGCGATCGCGGTAAGCATCATGGCGTCCATGTCTTTCATGTCGACCGCGCCACGACCCCACAGCATGCCATCTTTAATGACGCCAGCAAACGGATCAACGCTCCAGTTCGCGGGGTCAGCAGGGACGACGTCAAGGTGACCATGCAAGACCATAGCTGGCAAGCTCGCATCAGCGCCCGCCACCCGAGCGACCACGTTTGCGCGACCTGGCGCAGACTCAAACAGTTGCGGATCAAGCCCCAGCGCGCGCAGGTAGTCGACAACGTAATCTGCCGCTGGCCGCTCGGGCTCAGCGTCGCCGCCACCGCGGTTCGTGGTGTCAAAGCGGATCAGGTCACGCGCAATGCGCGCAGTCTCTGACAGGGACTGCTCTAGCTGGTCGTTGCTCATGTCATCCACCGTAGTCGTAACCAGCGACAAACGTCAGAACCATGAAGCCGTGTGACAGGTGAAACACAGAAAAACAAAGAAGCGGTGAGATCTTACGATCTCACCGCTTCTTTTCGTTCGTGCGCGGAGGGGGACTTGAACCCCCACGTCCTAATACGGACACTAGCACCTCAAGCTAGCGCGTCTGCCATTCCGCCACCCGCGCGAACCGCTCACGCCGTCATCGGCTGAACAAGTAATAACTTACACGGGATCTGGATGCAGCACCTAATCGATCCGCATTCGGCGTTTCGCGATAGCTGGCTGCGCTACTGAGTTGTGACAGCGCCAGTTCAGTTAGCGCTGAGTTTCGTGCACACTTGGCGCACCAATCGTTTTACTCAGCACCAATCGCTCAACAAATGTCCACGCCGTTGTGACAAGCAGGTAGAGGCCTGCCGCTAGCGGGGCGATTCCTGCAATGATGACCGTCACAAACGGCATATAGCCAAGCGCCTTGGTGAGTCCGGTGAGATCCGGCATTTGCGGCATTCCTGCCGCCGACGCCACAGGTGCGGGCCGGCCTTCCACTGCTACCTGCGTCGCTGGGAGCTGCACAAACCGACGAGAGAGCCACGTCACCACACCGATGAGTGCCATGACCGAAACGAACACGATGATCGAGGTCGGATAGGCCGAGCCACCACCAACGACATTCACGAGCGTCGCATCGAGCGGCACCCCCATAAACGTGTGGCTCAGGAGCCTATTGTCTTCGCCGCCAATCTCCGGTCGCACAAAGAGCCCATACACTGCCATAAGAATGGGCATTTGAATGAGCAGCGGCAGGCACCCAGCCAGCGGCGACGCCTTCTCGCGCTGATACAGCTCCATCGTTTTTCTTTGCAGCACCTCGGGGTTCTTCGCGTACTTGCGCTGAAGCGCAGCCAGTTCAGGAGCCAACCGCTGACGCATGGCGTTCGCTTTCGCCTGCGATCGCCCCACCGGAATCAGGGCGGCGCGAACCGCCAAGGTCAACAGCACGATGGCAACGGCAGCGCTCTCTGCGCCCGCGAGTGGAACCAGCAGGTCGCTTAATGTCGTCACTACCCAGTAAGCACCTTCCACAAGCACACGAATGGGAAGGAAGTCGTAAGGATTCATCGTACTTCTCCGTCACGAAGAAGTACGTCAGCATCGCATGCTGGACAAAGCGTGGTCAAAGTATTCGGGGTCAACAAAGTCTCGTCTCAAGTAGTGATGTGCACTGGTTACCAGAACGCATCACCTGAGTACGCGCGCACGAGAACTGCACGAAAAGAACTCTTACGTGCAGCGAAGGCGGCGGCAGCCGCACCAAAAGCGCTACTCAGGCGATTGCGTGAGTAGCCAGCGCTGGCGCGCGAACGGCAACCGTGCCAGCAGCACCGGGTGCACCTGAGAATAGGCAAGAAACGGCTTCGAGAGCCTGCGGGCGGGCGGGCGGATCATGCCGCAGCCACCCGAGTACACGCAGAGATGCGCGCGACACCTTCCGAGAAATGCTGGCGATAACGAGTGCACTCAGGAGAACTACGAGCACCGTCTGGCTCAGTGATTCTGGAGCAGCGGCGCCAAAGCCAAGCGCAATGGCAAGCACCACGAACTGTACGGCGATCCACATGGACGCTGTCATCATTGCACTCACCTGCTTTCACTCAGCGAGACAAGCGTAATCGATAAACCTGTGTCCTCAGCGACCACGGGCGCGACGTCACACCGTTCACCGCCGTCTCCGCGGATGCACACAACCCACAATCTTGCGAAGACAAAAACAAAGAAGCGGTGAGATCTTACGATCTCACCGCTTCTTCTCGTTCGTGCGCGGAGGGGGACTTGAACCCCCACGTCCTAATACGGACACTAGCACCTCAAGCTAGCGCGTCTGCCATTCCGCCACCCGCGCGAACCGCTCATGCCGTCATCGGCTGAACAAGTAATAACTTACACGCCGATTGACCCTCGCAACGAATTCGCTCGAACTCTCGCGCGCGTCGCGCGAAATCATGCGGATTCGCTGGTCTTCAGTGTGGAAGCCACGGTATTAACCGAGCTTTGCAATTGAGGCGAACTTCGCGTCAGCAATGGCTGCAAGATCGGTCGCCGCAAGCTCGATGTCGAGCCCGCGTTTGCCACCAGAAATCAGGATCGTGTCGTGTTCGCCCGCCGACTCGTCGAGTATTGTCACAAGTTTCGTGCGTTGCCCCAGCGGGCTGATGCCACCGACCACATAGCCAGTCTTACGCTCGGCAACTTTTGGATCAGCCATCACGGCTTTCTTGCCACCCGCTGCCATCGCAATGGCTTTCAAGTCGAGGAGTCCTGAGACAGGAACAATCCCTACGACGATTTCTCGGCCATCAACCTCCACCAGCAGCGTCTTGAAGACGCGTTCCTGGGGAACATTGAGCGCGGCCGCAGCTTCCGCCCCAAAGTCCGTGACATGTGGATCGTGCAAGTACTCTCGCATGTGAAAAGTTACGCCAGCCCGAGTGAGTGCAAGGGTTGCAGGAGTTGATCCGCCACTCTTTTTCGCCATGCTCTCTACCGTAGCGGGTCATCCGACTGGCGCAACAGCGCGGATCTCACTACGGGCGAAGCCGGCGGCGGAGCAGCTCGATTCGTTTCTGAATCTGGGTAACTGACGCCTGCCCTACCGTGGGCCCGCCACAGATGCGACGCAGTTCATTATGAATGTCTTTGTGCGGTTCACCGGTTACGCGCGCGTACATGCCAACGAGACTGCTCAACAGCTTGCGCTGCTCTCCCAGCGTGCGATGCAACGCCTCTGGCGCTTCTGCTTTCTCGGGAGCGTGTTCGTGTAGTCCTTGGCGCGCAGCACTGCGTTTCGCCTGACGTGACTGACGCTGCTGCAGCAACGCCTGCACCTCTTGCGGCTCAAGCAAGCCAGGGAAACCGAGAAACTCAAGTTCTTCCTCGGTCTCAACTTCGGCGTATCCACCGAACTCTTTGCCGTCAAACACCGCGCGATCAAAGTGCGCGTCGGAGGCAAGCGCCTCATACTTAAATCCGTCGTCAATGAGGTCCGAGGAAGCTTTGTCCTCACGCTCCGCTTCAGACATGAGCGCTGCCTCAGCGTCCCACATCTCTTCCGCACTCTTTGGTCCTTCAAGAACGTGGTTACGTTCTTTTTCGAGCTCGGCAGCGAGGCGCATAAGTGGCGGCACGTTCGGGATAAAGACCGAAGCAATTTCGCCGCGACGCCGCGAACGCACAAAACGCCCAATGGCCTGGGCAAAGAAGAGCGGTGTCGACGAACTCGTCGCGTACACACCGACCGCAAGCCTAGGCACATCGACGCCCTCAGACACCATGCGAACAGCGACCATCCAACGCGAGTCGCCCTTGGAGTACTCGTCGATACGAGAGCTGGCCTCAGGGTCGTCCGAGAGGATCAATGCCACTGGCTGCTTCGAGATTTCTCGAAGCATTGCCGCGTACGCCTTTGCCGACGCATGATCAGTCGCGATCACCAGACCGCCTGCGTCAGGAACCTGCTGCCGGACCTCGCTGAGGCGGCGGTCGGCTGCGTTGAGCACCTTCGCCATCCAGTCGCCTGCAGGATCGAGCGCCGTGCGCCACGCCTGATTCGTGACGTCTTTCGCGTTGCCCTCCCCCAGACGCGCTTCCATCTCTTCACCGGCAGACGTCTGCCAACGCATTTTGCCCGCATAGACCATGAATACGACGGGTCGGACGATGCCGTCTGCAAGCGCACGCCCGTAGCCATAGTCGTAGTCAGTCAGCGAGATCGTTGTGCCATCTGGCTGCGGTGCGTACTGCACAAATGGAATGCGCGCTTCGTCAGAGCGGAACGGCGTTCCCGTGAGCGAGAGTCGCCTGCGCGCGGTGCCGTAGGCCTCCCGGATCGCGTCACCCCAGCTCAGCGCGTCACCGCCGTGGTGAACCTCGTCCAAGATCACGAGGGTGTCAGCATTCTCGGTCAGCAGCTTATGCTGAACCGGCTTCATAGCGACCTGCGCATAGGTCACTGCAACACCGTGGTAATGGCGACCATACCCAAGACCGTCGTTGTTCGAGTACTCGGGGTTCAAGCGGATACCAGCGCGTGCTGCCGCATCTGCCCACTGCGTTTTGAGGTGCTCCGTTGGCGCAACCACGATAATCTGGGTTACTGTGCGATTCGCTCGAAGAATCGCAGCCAAGCGAAGCGCGAATGTCGTTTTACCTGCGCCCGGCGTTGCCGAAGCCAGGAAGTCTTGCGGACCGGTGTCGAGGTAACGATTGATCGCTTCCTCCTGCCAGGCACGAAGCGTCCCCGCTGTACCGTGAGCTGCACGCTCCGGGTACGCCGGGGGCAAGTGCTCGGCGGCACTTGTTCCCGGGAGGTTAAAAGCTTCCTGCTGATCGGTCACAGCCCAATAGACTACCGGTGAACCCCCGACACCGACTGCCGCGTTTCTCAGCAGGCCTGGAGTTTTGAAGGAGATGTCAGATATGGAACATCTAGCTGAACAGCACCGCGATAACGCGGCATTGCCGTGGACTCGGTACGTTGCAGTCGGCGATTCATTCACCGAGGGAGTCGGCGATCCGTCCCCAGACAGCCCGGGCGGGTTGCGCGGTTGGGCGGATCGCTTCGCAGAGGTCTTACACGAGAAGAATCCCGAGCTCGCCTACGCGAATCTTGCTGTTCGCGGCAAGCTCATCCAGCAAATTATGGATGAGCAGGTCGAAAATGCACTCGAGCTGCGTCCAGACCTCATTAGCGTGTGCGCAGGTGGCAACGACGTGATCCGTCCTGGCACCGATCCAGATGAGGTGGCAGCGAAACTTGAGCAGCTCATCTCGAAGCTCAAGTCTGGCGGTGCGACAGTGCTCGTATTCACGGGTGTCGACGTTGCGTTCCAACCAGTGTTCCGCTCGATCCGCGGCAAAGTCGCCATCTTTAACGAGAATGTTCGCAAGGTCGCCCAGCGCCAGGACGCAATCGTTGTTGACCAGTGGGCCATTGAAGAGTTGCAAGACAGTCGCTATTGGGCAGGTGATCGCCTGCACCTCAACGCACTCGGCCACCACACCATTGCGCGGGCCACGCTCGATGCACTGAATGTGCCTCACGAGTTGCAGCCGCTTGAGCCGCCAACCCTTCCAGAGCGGAGCTGGCAGGCAGCTCGCAAGGATGACGTGGTCTGGGCTAAAGAACACCTCGTTCCTTGGGTGATTCGTCGCATCAAGCACGTTTCCTCTGGTGACAATATCGTGGCAAAGCGCCCAGAACCGAGCTCCCCTGTGGCGCCACGCGAAGGCCAGGCTTAACGCACTGTTGAACCCCGTAGGCTCGCCGAGGATTTTCGGTGCATTTCCCGGCATTGCGCGGTAGGTTGAAGACATGACGAACCTCACGAAGCAGCTCGCCGATGCCGTCACCAAGAACGGCGTGAGCGCAGCCTACGGCGATCCAATTGATGTTGATGGCACGACAATCATTCCTGTTGCGTGCGTTTCTTACGGTTTCGGCGCAGCTGAGGGTGACGCTGGCGACTCCAACACGAAGGGCGAAGGCTCAGGTGGTGGCGGTGGCGGCGCTTCAATTCCTGTTGGCGCTTATGTCACCCGTGACGGATACACGCGCTTCGAGCCAAACCTCATTGCGCTACTCACCGTTGGCATTCCGTTCGTATGCGTTGCGGGTCGAGCATTGTCACGAGTGATCCGCGCACTCAAGAAATAACGCCTGGCCAAGTCCAGGGATCGCGCGGCAGCGTGCGCGGATCAAAGCGTTCAAGGAGCAGGTCAGTAGTGATCTGCTCCTTTTCGTGTGTTCGACCGATGAGTCCAAGTGACTCCGCAAGTACCCGCAACACCGCAGCGTCAGTCACACCCTGTGCACGCAGTTGCGGCAGCGTGACGGCACCGTCACGCTTTGCGAGGCGCTGACCTGACGGCCCAAGGACGAGCGGCACGTGCGCATATTCCACGTCGGGTGGCGTGGGAAGTTTGAGCAGCTGTTGGAGCAGAATCTGGCGAGGCGTCGACGGCGCAAGGTCCGATCCGCGCACAACCTGATCCACACCCATCGCGGCATCATCGACAACAACCGCAAGGTTATAGGCGACCGTGCCATCACCACGGCGCAAGACGAAGTCGTCGATGTCGCCAACAACATCTCCCAACGTCACATCGACAAACTTCAACGAGTTCATCCCTGCCGGGGCGCGGAGCCGAAGCGCAGGCAATCGCGGAGCAATCGCGGCACGCGCTGCCTCACGCTCGGCATCGGTGCGATCTCGACAGGTGCCGGGATAGGCGCCAGGCGGCGCGTGTGGGGCACTTGGCGCCGCAAGAATGTCTTTCCGCGAACACGTGCATTCGTAGAGCAATCCAAGGTCATCGAGTTTGGCGATGGCCGCAGCATGATCCTCACCACGGTCCGTCTGCAAGACGGCTGGTCCATCCCATTCAATTCCGAGACTCGCGAGGTCAGCAAGCTGCTGCTCCCCCGACCCCGCGTCACGGGCACGATCAAGATCTTCAATGCGCATCAGGAAGGCTCGACCCGTAGACCGCGCGAAGAGCCATGCGAGCAGTGCTGTCCGAAGGTTTCCAAGATGGAGATCTCCCGAGGGGCTCGGTGCATACCTTCCGGCACCACGCATGGGTTCGTGCAGATTCATTCCTCCAGTTTCTCACGGTACCGCGTAGCTTCAGAAGCTAGAGCGGGTGCCGTCGATATGCTGCAGGTAACCAATGAGGGGGAACTAGTGAAATTGCAGGCACTACGAGATGTACTCGGAACACGACTCGTCACTGATGGCACATCGCTCGTCACACATGCGACTGATCTTTCACGCGCCGTTTTCACCGGGACTCCCCTTGGCATTGTTTTCGCCGAATCAACTGCAGACGTGTCTGCGGCGCTCGCATGGGCCAACGAGCATGAGGTTCCAGTCAGCGTTCGTGGGGCTGGCACCGGGCTCACTGGAGGCGCGGTCGCATACGACCGGGGACTCATCATCTCCTTGGAACGCATGACACGCATCGTTGAGATAGACGCCGCAAATCGTCTTGCAATCGTCGAAGCCGGTGTCATCAACGCGGATCTCACCACGGCGTGCACCGAACACGGACTATTCTTTCCGCCAGACCCAGCAAGTTCGCGCATCAGTACCATCGGCGGCAACGTTGCAACCAACGCTGGTGGCCTTCGCTGCGTCGCACACGGCGTGACCAGTGACTGGATTGCCGGTCTCACCGTCGTCCTTGCCGACGGGCGCATCATGCGTACCGGCGCCCGTACCCGAAAAAACGTCGTCGGTTACGACCTCACGAGTCTCTTCGTCGGTTCGGAAGGCACACTTGGCATCGTCACCGAGGCAATCGTTCGCCTCAAACCGCTCCCCGAGGGAGCGCCAGTCACCTTCTGGGCAGATTTCGACACCGTTAGCGCAGCCGGTGATGCCGTCGTATCAATCGTGAACAGCACAGCCGCGCCAGAAGTTCTCGAGCTCATGGACGCTTTCAGCGTCGAAATCATCGAATCGTTCAACCCCACCGGGATACGCGTCCCTCAAGGTGCGCTCCTCGTGGGCCAAACAGCTGGAGCTGAAGCACTCGCCGCAGCCACCCAGATTGGCGAACTCGCGCGGGCCGCAGGGGCAGTGGGCGCAGGAATCGCTGAAACAGACGCGCTCATTGAAGCACGTCGCCTATCGAACCCAGCTTTGAATGCGCGCGGTCTCAAGATCTCGTGCGATGTCGGGGTGCCTGTTTCATCACTCGCAGAAATGTTCCGTGGCGTTGAGGCGCTCGCCGCAGCCCACGGAATTCGCGTTTCTAGCGTCGCGCATGCTGGTGACGGAAACCTGCACTGCACCGTTGAATCCCCCGACACACCTGCAGGGATCGCCGCTGCCGACGCACTCATCGATGACATCACACGTCTCGCGCTGAAGCTCGATGGCACGATCACCGGTGAGCACGGTATTGGTTCTGTGAAGCAGCACGAGGTGGCTTGGCAGCTCGATGAGGTCACCCGCGACGTGCAGTTTGCAGTGAAACACGCACTCGATCCAAAGAATATTTTGACCCCTGGTCGCGGTATCTAGATTGGTCTACGCAGGGTCGGGCGCAGTGGTCCACACGCCTCCCCGGTGGGAAAATCTTCCCATGCGAATGCTCTCAATTCAGTCCTCTGTCTCGTATGGCCACGTCGGCAACTCTGCAGCGGTCTTCCCTCTCCAGCGCATTGGCGTTGAAGTCATGCCGGTGTCAACTGTGTGCTTCTCAAACCACACCGGCTATGGCTCATGGGGTGGACCCATGCTCTCCGGTGACAACGTTCGCGACATCGTCGCTGGTGTTGAAGACCGCGGCGGCCTCGCAGGGGTCGCCGCAGTGCTCTCGGGCTATCAGGGTGGCGACGACATCGGCGACGCGATCCTTGACGCCGTCGCGCGCGTCAAGCGCCACAGCCCGGATGCGATCTACGCGTGTGACCCGGTTCTCGGAAACGCGACTTCAGGGTGTCACGTCGCGCCAGAGGTGCAGTCGCTCATTCGCGATCGCGTTGTCCCCCACGCTGACCTCATCACGCCGAATCAATTCGAGCTCGGCTTCATAACAGGGACCTCGCCAGACACGCTCGAATCGACGCTTGCTTCGATCGATGCGGCGATGTCAATTGGTCCGAAGTACGTCCTGGTGACGAGTGTGGTAACCCCTGACCAGGCCGAAGACACCATCTCAATGATTGCGGCGACACCGGCTGGCGCCTGGATGGTCACTACTCCACGTCTCCCCCTGAAGGCGAACGGCTCTGGCGACGTCACCGCAGCACTGTTCACAGCTCACTTTGCCCGCACAGGTGATGCAGCAGACGCGCTCGTACGCACCGCATCGAGTGTGTACACCCTGCTCGAAAACACCCTCAAATCAGGTGAGCGCGAGCTCCAGCTCGTTGAATCCCAAGAGGCATACGCGCACCCCAGCATGCAGTTCGTCGCAGAACAGATCCGCTAGATCGCGAGCTGTCCGAGCGCGACACCAGCGATCGCACACGCGACAGCCACAACGAGCATTCCCACACTGTTCGTGAGCGCCGCCCAATACCGGCGCTCACGAATGAGTTTGAGTGTGTCAAGGCTTGCGGTGCTGAATGTTGTGTAGCCGCCCAGCAGTCCGGTGCCAAGCAGCAGGGCCCATGGCGTGGCGATGGCAAGACCCGTGATCAGTCCTAGCGCAAACGATCCGCTCACATTCACGAGCATGATGCCCAATGGGTAGCGGGTGCGGATCCGCCGCATCACCAGGGTGTCGACCACATGACGCAGTGCCGCACCGAAACCACCACCAACAGCAACACAGACAAGCGCGAGAATCCCGTTAGGCACGTGTCTCCCGTCTGCGGGCTGCGCGGCTGCCGATCCGCTCGCCGGCGATAATCCCAACGAAGCTCGCGATGGCGCCACCAACGAGCGTCAGGCCAGCGTACGCCGACAATCGGCCCCAGTCATCAGTCAGCACAAAGCCGCTCAGCTCGACCGCGACCAAGCTGTAGGTCGTGAACCCACCCAGAACGCCTGTTCCCAGGAATAGCCGCGTGGACCGGCGCCTACCGGCGTCAGGCCCGAGCGCTGAAAGCCAGAACGTCATGAGGGCGAGCGAGAAGGCACCGACGAGGTTGACGGCAAGAGTTGCAGTGGGAAACCCTCCCGGCTCGGCAGTAGCGTGCGTGAGTCCGTGTCTCATGCTGGCGCCGATAGCCCCGCCAAGCGCAACAACAAGCACTTCTCTTACCAATGGCACGGACTTCACCTGGCCAGTCTATTGCTGGTGTTTCTTGAGTGACCGACGAGCGCTGCCGGAAGTTATCGAATGTAGACGTCGAGATGGTTGCCGTACGTGCCGCGATCATAGATCTTGCCCGAGAACCCAAACGGGGTCTCAACAACTGTGCCCTTCGCCGCATCGCCCGCGAGCACGATGAACCCGTCGGCGTCACTCACATACCCTGCCGCATTGACATGCCTCCCAGGCACGTCAAGACCCTCGCCAGGGAGCACCTGCTGACTGTAGTAAGTGAAGCGATAGCCGCCCCAGTTGACCACACCGCTAAACAGAAACTGTTCGAGCGTGTAGAGCGCACCGGTCGGGTGAGCCGCAGACTCCATGTCTTCGACAGCTGGCACGCGAAGATCAAGCAATTTCTCTGGCCCCTCAGCCACAACAAACGCTTGCACTCCGCTTGCCGCAGAAAGATCATATTCTGCACCACTCTGAGAATCCGCGTGGCTTACCGGCGCTAGCGCGGCCGAGCCGAGCAGAAGTCCTGAGAATGTCACAGCCGCAACTGCCTTACCCCGTGAGAGGCGTGGGGTGGCAGATCGAGCGAGAGACATGATGCCGAAACTCTACCTTGAGTCGCTGAATATTCAAGACATAAAGAAATAGACATTTCTCTTATTGCATTTGTCACACCATCATGAAATGATCATTTCACATCACAACAGAGCAAAGGAGCTCTCAATGAAACTGAAGTCGCTGACCCCGCTCGTGTGCGCCGCTGGCATCGCTTTCGCGCTGTCCCTGACCGGCTGCACCAATGCATCTGAGGCACCAGCAGCGGGTGGAGCAGAGTCTGCTGAATCGACCACCGGTTCCGGCCTCCCAACCGAGCAAATCACCGCACTCAAGGCAAACCCAGCACTTATTGAGCTGCTCCCCGCGACCGTCGCAGACTCGGGCAAGCTTCGTATCGCGACCGATCCCACCTACGCACCGTTCGAGGTCTATGCAGATGACAACAAGACCGTCGTCGGCCTCGACGCCGATCTCGCAACGTCTCTCGGGCAGCTCCTTGACCTTGAGGTCGAGTTTGTCCCAGCCGGTTTCGATGCCATCATTCCAGGCTTGTCATCCGGCAAGTACGACATGGCAATGTCAGCTTTCTCCGTCACCGATGAGCGCAAGGCAAATGCAGACTTTGTGATCTACCACCAGTCAGGCAGTGGCGTCGCTGTCCCAACGGGGAACCCAGACAAGCTCTCGGTGGATCCACTCTCACTCTGCGGCAAGACCATCGGTGCAGAAAAGGGCACCACCCAGGGCATGGAAATGCTTCCGGGGTTCAGCACCACCTGCACCGACGCTGGCAAGGAAGCAATCGACATCAAGCTCTTCCCAGGCACAGACAAGGCGATCACCGCCCTCTCATCGGGTCGTGTCGCTGGCGTCGTTTCTGGCGCGACAGGCCTCGGCTACCAGGCCAAGATCACCGGTGCGTTCGATCTCGCTGAGGGTGGTGACTACGCCTCAAAGCCGACCGGCCTTGTCCTTCCGAAGGGCTCAGACCTCACTCCAGCAATTACTGCCGCAATGCAGGAACTCGTCACGACCGAGGCCTACACCGAGGCCTTCGCAAAGTGGGGCATTAACGAAAGCAACTACGTCACCCCCGACGAAGTTCCCGTTTCGTAATTCTCCGCTCGGCCGCAAGGACAAAGGTACAAAATCGCGATGAGTACATTGGTGGATCCGATGAACACAACAACTCCCCCGCATGCTCCTCCCACAGAGGACTATCCGATTGCACAGAAGAAGCACCCTTGGCGGTGGATCTCAGGCGCCGTCATCCTGTTGCTCTTGGGAATGCTTGCGTATTCAGCAATCACGAATCCACGATTCCGCTGGGACGTCATCGGACTGTACTTCCGCGATGTTTCTATTGCCGAGGGCATCAAGCTCACCTTGTTCCTCACCGTCGTTTGCATGGTCGTTGGAATCGTCCTTGGCATCGTTCTGGCAGTGATGCGGCTGTCGGTGAATCCAGTTATCAGAGGAGCAGCTGGCCTCTACGTGTTCTTCTTCCGAGGCACCCCTGTCCTCGTACAGCTGCTCCTCTGGTACAACCTCGCCGCGCTCTACCCAGACATCACATTTGGCATCCCCGGCATCCACCTCGACGCCAACCAGATCGTTACGCCACTCATGGCGGCAATTCTTGGCCTCGGCTTGAATGAGGCCGCATACATGTCTGAAATTGTGCGAGCAGGCATCCTCTCCGTCGACCAAGGGCAGTCTGAAGCATCGGGCGCGCTCGGCCTCAACCGACTGCAGACCATGGTGAAGGTAGTGCTCCCCCAAGCCATGCGCGTGATCATCCCGCCGACTGGTAACGAGACCATCGGCATGCTCAAGCAGACGTCCCTGGTGAGTGTCCTCGCCGTGTCTGAGCTGTTGTACACAACGCAGGTGATTTACACGAAGAACTTCCAAGTCATTCCAATGCTCATCGTGGCAAGCATCTGGTACATCATCATGACCACCGTCTTTACGCTCGGCCAAGCTTGGCTCGAAAACCGCTACTCTCGCGGTGCCACCCGCACCGTACAGCCCAGTTGGGTCGACCGAATCCGTAACGCAATGCGCGTTCACTCGCCAGCAAGCAACCCGAAGGGGCTCAAGTCATGACCACCTCAGATCTCATGGTGCGCGCTGCAAACGTGCACAAGCATTTCGGGTCGCTCCAAGTCCTCAAAGGCGTAGACCTCGAAGTTGGCCGCGGCGAAGTTGTCTGTCTCATTGGCGCATCGGGTTCAGGCAAGAGCACACTCCTGCGCTGCATTAACCACCTTGAAAAGCTTGATGGTGGACGAATCTGGGTCGATGACAACGTGGTCGGTTACGAGCTGCGCAATAAGACCCTGCATGAGAAGAACTACAGCGAGATCTGCAAGGACCGCACACAAACAGGCATGGTGTTTCAGCAGTTCAACCTCTTCGGACACATGACTGTGCTCGAAAACATCATGCTCGCGCCGAAAACCGTGTTGCGCAAGCGCACTGCCGAGGTGAAGCCACGTGCACTTGCACTGCTCGAGCAAGTTGGCCTTGCAGATAAGGCAAATGCCTACCCGCGTCAGCTCTCTGGTGGCCAGCAGCAGCGCGTTGCGATCGCTCGCGCGCTCTGCATGGACCCAAAGCTCATGCTCTTTGATGAGCCCACCAGTGCGCTCGACCCCGAACTCGTCGGCGAAGTCCTCAAGGTCATGCGTGACCTCGCCGCCTCCGGGATGACGATGATCGTCGTCACGCACGAGATGGGCTTTGCTCGCGAAGTCGCGGATCGCGTGGTCTTTATGCACGGCGGTCAGATCGTCGAACAGGGGCCAGCTGCAGAGCTGCTCGAGAATCCCAAGCACGAGCGCACCCAGGCATTCCTGGCCGCAGTGCACTAATCGATCTAGGCAAATTTCGGCCACTCAACGTCACTGGCGACACGTCAGGACAGCGCCGCTGCATGCATGCGTGCGGCAACTCAATGAAGAGATTGGAATCTATTCGTGAATCATCAGAAGATTCGCCGAAGTCTCGGTGTCACCGCAGTGGTTGCGTCCCTCGCAGCCACCAGCCTCACTGTCGGCGCGGCAACTGCGTTCGCAAACGAGGGTGATGCGGCTGCACCAGCGGCTGACACTGGCAAGAAGGGCACCGTCGTCATGATCGGCGGGGCGATCTCGCCGAACGACACCGAGTACAGTTCGAGAATCATGGACGAGATCGTTCGTCTTGCGCAAGAACATGCCGGTGAGGGGAAACGACCACTCATCGCCGTCTCTACGGCTGCTTCAACTCCCGCTGCAAACGCAGAGGAGGCAGCCGATGAAGACGAAGACAACGCCACCATCAACGGCATGGTCTATTACAAGGAGTGGTTCGAACGGCACGGCGCCGATGTCTACCCCATTCCGGTAGATGTGAACCCCGGCTTGGACTATCCAGGCGACCCCTACAGTGCTGATAACGCGAACGATCCAGACGTTGCAGCGGCAATTGCTGCGGCAGACGGAGTCTTCTTCGGCGGCGGGGACCAGACCAACTACGTTCGCGCGTTCATGGACTGCACCGGCCCCGACGCAGCGGCGGAAGCAATTCACGCGTACACCACCTGCACCGACACCCCAGCCATGGCAGCGATTCGCTCAGTCGTAGATAGCGGCGGTGTCACTGGCGGCACGAGCGCAGGTCTCGCGATTCAGCAGGGCAAAGACATGATCTCAGGCGGATCGCTCTACCAGTCGTGGGCTGAAGGTGCACGACCGGGTTGGTATTCCGGTGATGATCCAGAAATCGGCGACCCGCTCACCTATATCCCCGCTGGCGGGTTTGGGTTCTTTGACGAAGGCACGATGGACTCACACTTCGCTCGCCGTGATCGGCAGCCACGAGTGATCCGCCTCGCGATCGAGACCGGCCACGATCTGGCATTCGGCGTCGAAGAGAAGACCGCTCTGATCGTGGATCGCGCAAGCCGCACCGGCCGCGTGATGGGCGAGCTCGGCGCAACAATGCTTGACGTGAGTGATGCAGTTTCAGACGGACAGAATGTTTCAGGCGTGCGTTATTCGTATTTCGGAGACGGCTCGACCATCGACTTCGCTAGCCGCAAGATTTCTCTTGCCGGCGACGTCAAGACTGGCCCGGGAACGGCAACGATTCCGGCTGACTGGGCACAGGAGGACATCTGGGGTTCAGGTGACTGCAACGACGGAATCTTCGGCACGATGAGCGTCGTCGAGCAGCTCGTCCCTTCAACCGAGTCTCGCTTGAGCGGCATCACCTGCGACGCGGGAGACGGCGAACCCCGTTTCGTCACCACGCTGAATCGCACCGCTGACACACAGTGGACGAATACTGGCAGCTTCACCGACCTGGAAATCACGATCGCCAACGAAGCCGCCCTGCAGGTATCTCCCGTCACCAATCTTACTGCAGTCGTAGCAGGTCAGGAGTCGGAGCTCGCGTTTACCGTCACCAACACCGGCGGTACCGGCGTGACCGGAGTCACCCTCGGCGGCGCATTGGCACCTGCCCACGACCTGGCAAGCATGGCAAATGAGGTGCTGCTTCCCGGTCAGTCGGTGACGGTTTCGACCCCCTATACCGCAAAGCTCGGCGCGCAGGAGTTCGCCGTCACAGTGACCGCAACACCCACAACAACGGCAGGCGCTCCGCTCAACGCTGACGACGCTACTTACGCCCAGACATTCTCGGTCACCGGCGTGAAGAACTCGACAGATGGCGGAACCGACGGCGGCACTGATACCGGGACGACTCCCGGCACCGGAGCGAACGGCACAACTGATAACGGTGCTGCTGGTGGAAGCAAGGACGGCGCACTAGCGCATACCGGTGCAGATACCAACGCAGCATGGAGTTACGGTCTTGCGGGACTCGCGCTCGTGCTCGCCGGTGCGGCAGCGACGATCTTTGGACGTCGCTCACGCGCTCAGCGATAGCGTGCTCCGGTAGCGAACTACCCGAGCAAGAGGGGCCTGGGGTTCACACAGATTGGTGTGGACCCCAGGCCCCTCCTTTCGTGCTGCCGAATGCCGCGTTGCCGCACGTCGAAACAAGGTTCTGCGCAGGCGGGATCCGTGCACAATCGATGTGCGGCACGGTATGGCTGGCCGCGCGTGAACGACGAGACCGCCTCACGGCACGCAATCCTCACCATGGGCGCAAGCAAAGGCGGGCCCGGCCAGAAGACCGAGACCCGCTCATATGGTGGGACTGTTCTCCTCCCATGCAAACAAACTCGGCGAGGTCTACGGACACCTTGTCCGCCAGTCATCCAGCCCTCCACCGGCCGAGGGGACGGTCGCACCGCCCAGGAGCACGAGCCCCCGAGTCTCCGGCGCGAAGGCGCAACAGATTGTCGAGGGCTATAAGGCAGGGCTCACCGTCTACGAGCTTGCGGAGAAGCACGGCGTCCACCGCGCCACCGCGAGTGAGGTGCTCAAGCGCAACGGGATTGCGATGCGGCGCCAGCCTCCTACAGAGGCGCAAGCCGACGAAATGGTTCGTCTCTACCAGGAAGGCCTATCACTTCGGCAGGTCGGCGACCGCCTGGGTTTCAATGCCAGCACCGTACTCAACAAGCTCAGGGCCAGAGGTATTACTACACGTGATTCGCACGGTCGAAGCTGAATCGTTGCATCTTAGGAGCTCTAGCTGGAACACTCGGTTCAGAACCGTTCGGCTTCCGTAACCGCATCATCCACACCGTAGGCACCGATCAAGAGCATCCCATCTAGCACGTCGAGTAGCTCGGCTCTATGCGCCTTGTTGCGGGATTGAGCCAGTCCTCGGACCACAAGCTGGCTGATATACGGCGCATCACCAGCTGCACCCGTTCGGATATCGCTTGCATCAGCACCAAAGACGGAAATAAATCTCCGCGAGGCCTGCAATACGAGTTCATCCACTTTGTCCGTTGAGTTTTGCAGCGTAATCAAGAGTTGAGGGGTAGCACGTTCGTATACCGGCGACTCAATTAATGCCTTAAGCAGAGACATGAAAGGCCGGAGCGGCTTATCACGCAAGTGCATCGCCACCTTAGCAACGGCCTCTTGCACTTCCGGTTCGGCATCATCCATCAGGGCTATCAATACGGAACTAGCGAGCTTCGCGTTCGACGTACTATCGACGTGATTCGCGAAGACTTCTGCAGCCCCAGTTCGCACGAGCTTGCAACTGGTGAATACGCGATCTATCAGCTTCGCGCGACCCCATTCGAGGGCAGCGAAAGCGGCTAGTCTTCCTCCTTCCTGACGTGCCTCCGGATCCTGGGAGACCAACATCCGATCTATGACAGGATCAATGAGTGTAGGGTCCACGTTGCCGAGGTAGATCATCAATCGCCGTACAAAATGCGTAGCCAGAATCCGATCATCGGTATCGATCAGTGTCTGGAATGCGATCTCGACTTGCGGGCGAGCATGTCGAAGCGCCGCAGCAAGTGTGTGCGCAACGGATGACCTGACGAAGATCACCGGATCGCTAGCGAGCTCACCAAGATGCGGTCGAACGAGTTCGGTCCGCTGGCCGTCGGTATCGAAGATGAGGAGATTGCCCAACGCTTCAACAAGACTACCTCTCGCGGTATTGATAGCGTTGGTATACATGTCGACCGCGCTTCGCCCATCGTCGTCATTGCGCGTGAAAATCGGTTTGTCATCAGAAGGGTCGGCCGAGGACAACGCGCGATGGAGAATAAGCTCGACGAGGTCAAGCGGCACTTCTCGGTAGTAATGTTGCAAGGCTCTACCAAGCCAGCGGTCCACTTCTTCGTGACCCAGCGCCGCAAGATGCCGCACCGCGTCGAAGATCAGCGGCGCTGCTTGCTCAGTGTGTACGGCCTCAGCAAACCCCATCAATAGGCCATCGGCGTACGCTGGACTGAGGCTCGGCGTCAGACGTAGCGCCAATCGAGCGAACCGGATAGGGTCTTCAGTCGTTTGGGCCTTGAGGACTTGCGACAGCTGACGATCGCCACCAGTCAACTTATCCCAGTTGGTTTCATCCGTTTCATATCGAGCCATGGCTCCGAGCCACTGGTCATCGCTCATCCTGCTTGCAGCTTCAGCGGATATGGGCGACCCTATCCAACCACCTCTGCCGCCATCGGGCTCAGAAGGCGTGGTTTCGTGAAACTTCCTTCGGTGCTCATTGAGCCGCCTAGCTCCTGCTGGTGAAAGCCGTTCTTCCTCCATCGCCGACAGAAACTTGAACGCTGTTCGCCCAAAGCTGTGTGTAGTCTCATACGGGTTACGCAGGTCCAGGAATAGGCTTTCAAGTTTCTGATGAACATCATCATCAACGAGGGGACCCACGGACCGGAGAAGCTCACGTGCTACCCAAACTGAATCTGAAGTGTAGCCGCAAGAAAGTCTCGCTCCCCCTTCGAGCAGCAGATTTGATATCCAGCCCTGAAAGTTCTTGACACCTGCGGTGAGCGCCCGGTAAAGCATAAACTGCGCGCCATCATGCGGGTCTGTCGAAATTGTTTCGAGTAGTGGACGCACTTCATCTGGCTTCGTTTGTGCGAGCTTCTCTAGCGCACCAACAGAGCCGGCAAACAATGCGTCGTCGAGGTCCCGATCATCCAGCTCGCCCGGGTGGAATCGAATGGAGAAGTGTTTGTCCGCAATCGGATACCCGAGATGAGGCTCATAGGCAGTCGCGGCCATAACTCGAAGAAGGTAAGGAACGACCTCCTCCGCGAACGCGAGCGGCTCTGCGGCTGCAGCTTCACGCACCAGTTCTGTGGCACTATAGTCGTGAAATTTGAGAAGAGATACGACGCCCTGCTCGTCGACCTCAAGTCCTTCCGGGTGTTCGATGATGCGGGCGCGTATCAACTCAATTGCCCAGATTGGCCTGTACTTCGCGAGGTCGTGAACAGCAAGCCATAGCTCGTTTCCAGTCTCGTCAAAGCCGCCAGCCCGGACAGCACCGAGCAGAAGATCAAACATCCCTCTGCTGCGATGTGAATCGGCGCGCCCAACCGTCCAGCGCACCCATTCAAGGTATTGCGGATGGGACTGCCGCGCATGCAACAGCTCTGCAACTAAGAGCGATTCATCTCTAACGCTCGTCATCATCAAGTTGAGTGCACGCGTCTGCAGCTCGGACTCATCACTATCAAGCCAGTCGTCGATATACCCATCTTCAAAGAAACGCCTGAGCCAAGCGCTGCGACGGGTATGCGACCAAAGATGAGCTTCCAGTTGCGGTGCCGCAGCGGCAACACGCAGGACAGTATCGACGTCATCGCTGCTGGGAGAGATAAGAGCGGACAGCACTGCGAGCGCCGTCTCCTTGATATGGAAGCGCACACTATCGCTCGTTAGAACAGCCTCAACCTCAGCTCGAAACCGGTCAGGCTCGCGCTCGTATAAGTGCTGCAGAATTTGACGAACCTGCGCGCGACGGAACAGTTCTTGTTCGTCTCGCAGCAAAAAAGCCACCAGCGTCTCGGAACGGGACACCCATTGCCTTGCAAATGCATAGTCAAAAAAGGCCTCGTGAAAGAACGCGATTCGCGCGCCATCTCGCGCTAGCACATGCTCTGAAACAAGCACGTTGGCATCCTCAATGAGGTCGTTGTCGTCAAGGACCTCAATCGGAATCGACAACGTCTGTCGATCGCTAGCTTCATTCGCAATTCGGCTTATGACATCATTAAATCGGATCCCGCTCCGCCTAGCTCGCGAATTTTGCCTTTTACGCTCCCAGTAGGCCTCAAATAGCGACCCCCGGGACTGAAACGTCACGGCACCCGCTTGACCAGCTATCGTCTTGAGTAGCACGAGATGCATTGGAGTCTGCAGGATCGCCCGCTGAGATGCAGACAAGCTACCTGCTTCGAGACCCATTGCGGTCACCGCAGCATCAACCACCTCAGCCGAGAGCAGATCGACCGTTATCTTGCCCGCGTCGGTTCGATCGGCAAGCGTTCGAATCCGATGATCGTTCTCGATGTCGAACTCACGGCAGGCAAGGATCACCTTCATGCCAGTCACAGAAAGAGCTTCTCCCACAAGATCTGCAACAACGTCGAAACTCTCTGGGATGCGTCCAGAGGCAAGACTGACTGCATCGAGTTGATCGATGACAAGATATGCGTCTCGTCCCTCAGCGGATAGTGCGAGCGCTGTGGCCGGTGAAGTGTCTAACCCCAGATGCTGACCCAACTCGACAGTCGAGGTGAATGCACCAAATCGGTCGAGACGGAACGCCAAAACATGCGCGCCTGTTGCTTCAAGTGACTCGACGGCCTGCTCAAGGACCGAGCTTTTGCCGCCTCCCGCAGCCCCAGCTACGAGCCCCGTTCGATGATCCTGAAGTGACTCAATCAGCTGCGTAGCCTCGGTGCGTTCGATGCGTGGTTGAAGCAGTTCACGACGGATGGATGCATGCCATCTGTTCGTAATGCTAATCACCTGATCTCGCATGGTCTTGCGAGATGCTGCTTCGATTGGTCGGATTCCCCGCAGTGCAAGAAGTTCAAGCAGATCAGCTCGCGTGAGCTTCTTTCCGAGGTTGTCGAGAAGAATGTCGCCGATCACGAGCGAGGCCATGGCACCAGCAGCACCCTCAAGCTGGCACGCCGCAAACATCGAGTTCACCCGTATCATGTCGTTCTCGTCCTGAACAAGGAACCACATTCCACGCAGTGTGCGCCAGGCTCTTTGAGGGTTCTCGAGAACGGCAGAAGCGCTCAATTGGTCGAACACGTTACGGAGTTCCTCAGTGAGCCACTCTTGAGTGAAGCCGTTCAAGTCTTCCGATTTACGAGCGCGCTCGGCCAACTCCTGCAGAGGACGGCAAGGAACAAGAGAAACAAAGTGAAATGCGCGTCCGGCCGCAACGTGGCCCGCCGCTGACCCGAATACACCGAGAGCTGCCAACGACCTCACTGACCAGCTGTTGCTGTTCCCATTCTGACGCTTAAGCTGATGGATCTCGGTAGTCGCGCCATTACGATAGGTGAACTCAGAGCCTTTGGCAAGGTCAAGATCGATATCCTCGAGCGTCAGTGAATACTCGCCATCGTTGATTATGCAATATAGCGCATGCCTGACAGCCCAGGCGGCCTCGTACCTATTGCCGATCTTGTCGGCTTCGCCTCCTGGCCTGGGGCTCAATTCTGATCCCCGACATTGATGGTCGCTGTCATTGAGATACACCTTATCGCGGCAACGTCTGCGTTTCTTTGACCAAGGAGAACCGAATGAGCGTGTAACGTCGCACTTGGAACCCCAGGCTTCCTGTCCACGTAATGCGATGTAATTCTTGCCATCCTGCGGGTGTCTCCTCTGCGCCGAGGGGGCGCTTACGTACTTACTATCAACCTTGCCCCTACAGTACCTGCGGCCACCGATGTCTGAGCATCGGACCAGCGCAGCCGGGACCACAGAGGCTTTGACTTGGTGCTGTGATCTGCCTGTAATTATTCCATGATCTGGGATTTTCGTGAAGCTCACTGAGCGTGGGGTGACGACGGCCACAGATCGCTCAACTCGCCGCTCACCACCTTCTCAAGCAGATAGGCCTGCGATCACATTGGCAGTACGCAGTGTCGAGAGAGACGAACTGTTGTAAAAACTACGCCACCTCGATCCTTGAATGAATATCGCCTATGCTTCAAAGTCGATCACAACAATGCAGCCAAAGACGACATCTCCACAAAATCAGCCCTTGCCTCAGCGAGGCTTCACTATCGTCGATCTCTTGGTCGTGATCGTCGTCATCGCCATTCTTGCCGCCGTGAGCATCTTGACGTACAACGGAATCCAAAAGAGGGCGGGGACTGCCGCCTACGTTGCAGCCGCCGACACTGCCGAGAAGCAAATTCGCCTCGTCTCGGTCGATGACAAGATCCCGCAGGCAACCCATGTTCACGACAGCTGACTTGGCGCTGCTTCAGGCTTTCCCGCCACCAGTGACTTCACAGCCAGTGAATGCGCTAGGTTCACAAACGAGAACGGAGAAATCACGAGCTACAAAGTTGATCCGGGCGACAGCACACTTCTTCGAACCGCTGGGGTCGAGGCGCCAGCTAAGTTTCCAACGGTTCGGATCAGCGCCAACGGTCAGCGCATTGTAAGCCGGGGAATTATCATCGGATACGTTATGAGCAATGCCGCATGGCTTGTTTACTATCCACCAGATCCATCGACGTGTGGCCGCGGAATCAACTGGATTGACTTGATCTTGCAGATGTACGAAAGCATGGTGCAGAGTGATCCGTCATTCGAAAATACTCTCGTTGATACCTATGGGCTGAACTGGCGTCAGGAGATCCGAAGCAACACCTTCGGTGGAGCTGGAATGTGCTGGCTCATAATCAACCTTCAGTAGGGGCGTGGTCGCGCAGATCCCGGCTTGTCAACCGATCGCCCCACTCGCTCTCAACGATCCCAGACACCAGTTTCCATTATTCGGGGCCATAGAGACGTAGTAGGTGATCTCCGGCGTCGCATTCTGCGAACTCTCCGGCCCCGTAATGACCAGCACGGCACGCGGCAACCCGAGTTCACAGTTGAGCTTGTCTTCAACCTTCCAGTTCCACCCCGGGTTCTCCTTGATCTGAGCGATTCGGTTTGCCTCCTGTGTGCCCTTGTCCGTCCGCTGGGCGCAGTACCACTCAGGCTTCTCGGATGGGCTCGGGAACCCGGCATTGCCCCAGTCTCGGACCAGCGTCACCCCAGTTTCGGAAATAGATGAGGATCCAGACGTCGCGTCTTCAGACGCAGGGTCGGTTGTCATTCAGCCTGTAAGCAACAGCAGACCAGTTGCCGCTAGCGAGGGGGCTACGGCTGCTCGACGTGATCGACCTGGTGCAATCATTACTGGAGCCCCTTCCAGCTCAAATTGTACGGATTCTCAACTTGCTCGTGAGTGATATCCCAATCCTGTGTAGTTTCATTCCATAGGAATCTTCGCCACACATCTGCTGGAGCTTGACCCTCGACAGTAGCGGTCATATAGCTCGTACAAACATACCCTTCACTTGGGTCTTTGAATGAATGCTCTTTCGGGCTGGTTGTGGTAGCTGGTAGGGGCTTATCGTCAGCAATCGCATTAAAGAAGGCCGTGTCTGTAAAGTCAACACCTTTCGAGGCCACGTTGTTAGTGAGGCACGAGTTCACACCATCCAGGATGCTCGCGGCACTGATGTCTTCCCGCCACTGATCATCGCGGAATTTGTCGGAAACGTATGCCCTCCAGAGAACCTGCTTCGCTTCGTAGCGAGCCTCTACTGCTTCAACCTTGTCCGTCCGGCTTGGTGCACCAAACTCACCTCCGAGCGGGTTGTTCGCTTGAAACTCTTTGCATGCCTTAGCGCGAACAGCCGCAAGGTCGCCGTCTCCCCCGAACTTTGCGAGCTGGCCAAGCTCATCCATGACGACCTCATTCACGACCAAGTTGTCGCGGATCTTCGGCACGTTCAATTCAGGAGTGGCTGACTGGGTAGGTGACGGAGTGACATCCGCGGACCGCGAGGTCTCGACCGGCTTCGTCTTGACCGGGGCAGCAGGACCATCACTAGCGCATCCGGTCGGCGAGAGGAACACCGTCAGGCAGGCGGCGCTCCCGATCGACTGAACTGTTCTTTTCATTTCTGTCCGCCTTTCGCGGTTCGTTGCAGTTCTCACCGCTGACCCTGCTGCCGAGCGCGAGCTACGACCAGCACCTGCGTCAATGCGAACACCGGGAGATAGATCCCGGAGGCGAGGCTCGTGCCGAGAACCCCCGTCACCATAGCAACCACCAACACCCCGAGGAGCACGATGTAGAGCGCGCCACCTTGGAGCAATCGGACCCCGGCTCCCGCCGCAGCATCCGCTGTGGGGTTGTAGGTGGCGAAGTAATAGAGCGGCGGCACGAGTGCAGCAACTGCGGCGAATTGAAACAGCTGTGCCGACGACGCGGCAGCAACTGTGCCATTGATTGCCAGCCAGAGAGCGAGGAGCGCGATCGTAGCGATGGCTCCCCCAACGACCGTCGAACGAGTTGCCGTCTTCTCCGGCGGTTCGAGCCCCGGATAAGCAACGAAGCGTCCCGGGATTCCGCTGAGTAACTGGAGAACCAGGAAGAGCACCACGCTGCACCCTGCTGTGAGCACGGCGCACAGCGACCCTTCCGCCGCCGAGGGCAAGAACAATCGCACCAGCCACGCACCGACGAGCGCCACGGCGAACATCTGGAGCACGGTCGCAGTCTGAATCAGAAGCAGGAACACCAGGTCGCGCCCTGCGGCAATCGGCGAACGACGATTCCGCACGGCAGTGAGTGATCCCGGCAGGTAGCCACTGGCAATCGGTGTGCGTACGGGGTTGTCGAAGACGCCGGCGCACTCAGTACGCTCGAGGTCGTAGGAAAACTCCATCCATTGCCTCGGTTCGAGCGCGGAAAAGTCAATCGTGAGCCGCCTACCGTTCTCAGAGACGATGAGGCCGGTGCTCAGCTTCTGCGACAGGTTGGAATTGTGCGCATCGACGGAAGCACCTGCGACCCGCCGACCCTTCTCGCAGTCCAATCCAAGGTCGCCGCCGCTGCTTGCAGGCTGCTCAATGCGGTCGGTGCCGGTGTTGCTGATGCGAGCTTGGAAGCGCATCCGGCCGTCAGCACCAGCCCCCGCGCGGACCTTGATACGGATGCCAGGCGCTGCCGAGCGGGGCTCAAATACGGTGTACCCGAGAAGAGGGTGGCCCCGGAGCTTCCACGAGAGCCAGATCCCGATGAGCGTTCCGAGCACGCCAAGCGCTGCGTCCCAGTTGCTGGCGAGGAACGCCACGGATGCTTCGATCATGGCCGGAGCTCTTTCCTGCGGCGGATCGCTCCTCCCCTGAGGGCGAGATGTTGAGTTGATACGTGCCGGATATTTCGTGCCTGATTCATCTTGCCGGATATTTCTGGTCGACGGAAGTCGTGGAGGCGACCAGCCTTGGAGTGGTGAGTATTCAGCCGGCGAGTTCGTGGAACCAGTACGTGCGCGAGCTCGGCGTGGAGCTGCCGCGGCGTCGTCTGGACGCGGGTCTCACCCAGGAGCAGCTGGCGCACCGCGCGGGGCTCACCCGGACCCACTACCAACAGGTCGAACGCGGGTACTGTAAGAAGAACGAGCCCGCAAACCCCAGCTTGAAGCTGCTGGTGCGGATCGCTCAGGCGCTCGGCGTAGAGGTCGCCGAACTACTCCCGCCGACCGCCAGGATCGAGTGGGGCGAGGAGACGAAGCGGAGCAGACGCTTCGCTCCCAGCGAGACCTGCGTGCACTCTGCCAAGCAGTTTGAGGAGGCGCTTCGAGGACTCCAGACTCATCTCGAGCTCTGTGTACTCGCTGGCGATACTGGTCCAGACCTCATCGTCGCCGTAGAAGCGGCGCGCTGCGACCACGAGGCACTCCGTCACCGTTTCCGCACCGCTTTCCGAGTCAAAGGACAGCCGTCGGAACACTCCGGGTGCGCTCTCCCGCTCTGTCTGGTGGTAGCGGTCCGCACTCCCCTCGGGGTCATGAAGCATCGCGCACCAGGGTGGGCACGCGGCATCGGACGCGGATGGGTTCAGTGTCATCAGGGCCTCCTGGGCGATCAGAGGAAGCGGCCCAGGGCTGATCATCTGGGGCTCGGGTGCCCAGACAGGAAGGTGATCAGCGGTCGCGCGCGACGATGAGCGCTGGAGCCGCGGGCTTCTAGCCTCGCAGGCAGAAACGGCCCCCGGCACCGTTCGGCCCCCGAATCGAAACTTTCCGAACTCTCTGAACGGGCACCTCAGACGCACATGGGCGGGCCAAGTTCGACCGCCTCGCCAGCCGTCGTGGCCGTGGCGATGCCGCAGACCCGCGCCTCGACGTCCGGCTCGATGAGCAGCGGCGTGTAGAGGGAGTTGACGTTGTCAGCGGAGCGTTCTTGGCTGCGCGAACTTGTAGGGTCGCTGACCGGGTAGATTCGGAAGCTCATCGAGCCTCCGTCCGTCTTGCCGTCCAGGCTCGTGACACGTCCCTAGACCCCCATGCAAGAGTTGGAATAGAGCATCTCGACCTTGAACTGGTCGTTCTGCTGGGTCCGCACGTCCGCGATGACTTTGTCCTCCCGGCACTTCGTCTGCATCGGGTCGACACCATCGGCTGGCTCCAGGAACTGGTCTCCAAGCGGCTCCTTCACTTGGGCAGTCCAGTACGCTTCCCGGTCCTGCAGCACCTGCCACCAGACGACGCTCGTGAGCTCCGCGGCCAGCGCCGCCTAGAGCGCAACCGCCAGCACGATGCGCCACGGAGGCCGCTTCTTGCTGCTCGCATCAGTTGGGTCCGGGGAACCTTCCACGACCGTTTCGTCCCTACGTCGCGCTCGAGTATCCAGCAGGCTTCTGCGCTCCAACCACTCTTTGGCGTCGTCACCGAGCGCTTCCACCACCTTGAGGGTGGTCTTCTCGCTGGGCAGGCGACACCCCGAGAACGCCTCGGAGAGCACGCCCTTCGACACGTGAATCTGAGAGCTCAACTCGTGAAGGGTGGGGTCGCCCGCCCGGAGCTTGAGCTCACGGAGATCAGCGGCGAACCGTTCGAGGCTGTCTGGAACAGAAACGGACGCAGCTTCGCGTGCCGTGGGCGAGGACGTTGAAGAAGCCATGGCAATAGATATAGCGGATCAGGCGCCCGATCCGTCACACGGTTGCGCCACTCGACATATGCGCTCCGTGCAAACGAAATTGCGAGGCCTGACTAAAGTGGCGCGACGAACATATTATTTGCCACAAGATCACCTCACGCAGGACTGATTATCGAGGCAGCGCCTCATCAAAGTCATTGCCAGAAATGTCGACGGGGATCGAGTGTTCCTCGTTGCGCGGGCAGACGGCCATCGATGCCCACTTCGTCACGTCCCGCTTGGTGCGCTTACCGGTGTTATCGTAGAAGTCGACCCAGGTCTCTGGAATCTGCTGGAAGCGGAGCTTCTGGTTCTTGCACTTCGGGCACCGCATGGCCAGACGAAGCGAGTACGGGTAGGTCCGACCGTTCTCCTCCTTGATACCGGCCCAAGAGCGGAAGAACGGACGCTTCGGCAAGCGAAGCACATTCCGACGAAGGAACCGGAAGAACGACCAGCCAATGAAACTGATGGCGATCGTGAAGACCGAGGCCATGAGCCACCAGTACTCTTTCAGCATCCCACTTGAGATGTCCAAGCCGCTGCCCGACATGAAGACGTCAACGAGCTGCTTCACCGAGAAGGCGCCTGTGACGAACCCGGCGATGGTGATCAGGCCAGAGATCGTTCCGATGAGCGCGGCCGGGGTAGGGACCCGCGTCTTCTTGACGATGTCGAAGGTGCGCTGTGGCTCTTGAGGAGTCGGTACCGAGGTGATCACGATGCCGTGATTGTCGCCGCCGAAGGCGACGCCACCGTCCTTGGCGAACGGGGCGGTGACGTCGCCGTCCGCCTGGATCTGCTGGTTGCCGCTACTGCTGTCGCCGATGTGCTGAGTGTTGGTCACGGGGTGCTCCTGGGTCGTTCTTGATGGGTACGGCTCAGCGTACGGGACACCACCGACAACGAAAGAGAGCACGATGCGCGCGCTGCGAGCACCTAAGTGAGCACGGTCGTCCCGTTCGCCGTCACAATGTAGGTTGCTTCGGCCAGCTCCTGGTGGACGGAGAGCCCCGGCGCTACCTGCATCCCGAGCGGATGCCCCGAACCGTGGTTCAGTCCTGCGCAGCCGCAGACGCAATCGATGACGTTGTCCGGGTTGGCGTCCCAGCAGGCCTCAACGCATGTGGTGGCAGCGTATCCGAACTGATGCACTAGCACTTCTCCGTACTCGTCGACCAACGCGTCGAGAACGTGCCGAGTGTGAGGTCGTGCAACGAGAAAGCGCTTGGACTGCCTGTCGTACTCTGGCCTCGTGCGTTTGCCGCAGACGTCCTTCAGCCAGTCGAAATTGGCGCGGGGTGAACCCCGCCACGGCAGCTCAATAGCTGCTCTGGCGTTGGGTTTCAGGATCACGGTCGGTATCGAGGGCATTATACGGCTCCTTACTTTTCGATAGCACGTTGGGCAGCTCGATGCTGCGCGGCATCAACCAGCTTCAACACCTCATCCACTTCATCCTGGGAGTGGTCACCGTGGGCTCGCCAGGATTCAAGCTGCTCATTCGTGAGCCCAGCAAGCTCTCGGTCAAAGGCCTCGAGATTCGCCTGCGTGATGCGTCGGGAGTAGGCAGCTGCGCCTTGTTCTCGATCATACTCCTCAACGAGCGCACGACCGTCTTCATGCCTCATTGCAAGCGCGATCAAGCTGCTCCATCGGATCAGCGACGGCATTGCCTCCGGGACGCTGAGATCTCCTTCGGTCAGGAAGTTGGGCAGGTAGTCGAGGAGCGCGTCACACGTTGGGAGAAGCTACTCGGCAGCCCCTGTAGCGTCCTGCGCCGTCAAGGCTGGAGCACTGCGTTCGGCCAACCCGAGCCGTCGCTGATCTCACTCGCGAATTGGGGTTACCCGGTGCCCGGGGACGGTGACTCCGCCACCCAGGAGTCTGCGTGATGAGAGGTGTGAAACATGTCAAACGATGGGAAGCCGACCTCATGGACGGCGATGCTGTTCCGGACGTGCGCCTATCTCTTCGGCACCGTCATTCTGCTGCACCTGACGCTCTCCCTCCTCGCTGAGCTCTGGTGGCTGCTGCTCATCATCGGGATCGTCACGCTCGCTTGGATCGGGCTGCGCTTGTGGATCCGCTTTCGGGATCGCTGGCTGGACTGACCCGACCCAGGGACCGGAGGCGGCGATCAGCGTCTCACCGAGAAAGTCAAACCGCGCCGGTAGGCCGCGCGGCTCGAGCGCCCAGTCCGGGTTCCGCATCACGCCGGTGTGGCGGAAGGACTTCGACCGCGCCGGATTCGCCAGAGCCCTGCTGCTGCTCGCGATGCATCTTGACGAACAGAACGAGAAGCCGCACAAAAGGGACAAACCCGATGACTCACACGAAGGAGGTAGACGAAATGAGCCAGAGCGATAACCAGACGAATCATCGAAGGACGATGACACAAGCGACAGATGCGTTGGAGTGGCGCGAGCTGACCTGGCTCGAGGTGCTCTCTCCCGACCAGATCACCACTGTGCTCGAGCGTTTCGCGACCGCTCCCGAACTCGTCACCCTCATTCTCGAGTTCCGCGCCGACGATCGCGGGGCCTGCTGGCTCCTCGGCACCCAGCCCCACCGTATCCCGGCGATCCGCGACGCCCTCGTCTCACACCTTCCTGTGCGCCTGAACACGCCGCGGAAAGCTCGCAGCCGGATGGAAGACGCCGCGACCGTCACCGTGGTGGGCGGGCATCTGCTCGGTGCCGCCACGGTACGGGTATCGACCGCGGTGCGCGCACTGTACGGCACGGTGTCGCAACTTCAGGAGGGTGAGCGGGTAACGCTCCAGCTCCAGCTCCTCCTCGGCCGTCTCCTGTCGCCGCGGTTCTGTGCTGGTCCCGGCTATCACTCATGGCTCGACCTGCTGCTCGGCGGTCAGACGCCTCCGAGGAAGTCTTCGACCACCAGCGCTGCGACGGAGGCTCGCGAACGGCATGGCTTCCAGGCAAGCCTCCGCATCGGCGCAACCGGCACTCCGGCCCGTACCCGGTTCCTTATCCGCCAGGTTTTTGGGTCGCTCCGTACGATCGAAACCAGCGAAGCCCGCCTCCGCCTCAGCGCGGGGAACCCGGTGAAGCTGAACGAGGCACGCCTACCGTGGCGGTGGCCGATCGCACTCCGTTCGTCCGAACTGGCCGCATTTACTGGCTGGCCCGCCGGAGAAGCACCGCTGCCGCTGATCGGATCGATACATCCCTGCCGAAGCACGATCTCGTGCGTGACAGCCGGGTCATCGGCATCACTGCGGCGCAAGGGCACGAGGAGAAGGTCGCGATCCCGATCCGGGACGCCGCGTTCCACACGGTGCTGGTTGGACCGACCGGCAGCGCAAAATCGACCGTCATGCTCGGACTGATCGAAGACGCCATGCGCGCCGGGCGCGGCCTCGTCATCTTCGATCCGAAGGGCGACCTCGCCACCGATGTCCTTGCTCGAGTCCCTGCACACCGTCTGCAGGATGTTGTGGTGATTGACCCGACGAACCCGTCGCCAGTGGGCTTCAACCCCCTGCATGGTCCGGCTCGGCTTGCGCATGTCACGGCGGACACATTGCTCACGATCTTCGAGTCTCTGTTCAAGGACTACTGGGGCATCCGGACTGCCGATGTCCTCTCTGCGGCGTTCCTCAGTTTGTCGCATGTCCCTGAGGCGAACCTCCTCTGGCTGCAGCCGCTCCTCACCAACCCGGCCTTCCGAAAGAAGGTACTGAAAGGGCAGAAGGATCCGCTCGGCACTGAGGCGTTCCGGCGTCAGTACAATGCGAAGACGCCTGACCAGCAGGCGATCGAGATCGCTCCGGTGCTGAACAAGCTTCGCCAGATCATTCTCCGTCCCGGCCTTCGCGCCATGCTCGGTCAGTCCGACCCGCAGTTCGATATCGGTGACCTGATGTCGAAGAAGCGCATTGTCGTGGTCAACCTCAACCGAGGTCTACTCGGTGCCGACGCCGCCCGGCTCGTCGGGACGCTGCTGCTCGGGTAGCTCTGGTCATGGTTGCTGGCGCGGCAGTCGGTACCGCAGGAGCGTCGCCATGTCGTGGAGATCTTCATCGACGAGGTGCACGACTTCGTCTCGGGATCCCCGGTGATCTCGCCGATGCGCTCGCTCAGGCGCGCTCCCTTGGTGGCGCGTTCACGATGGCGCACCAGTACTTCTCCCAGCTCATTCCGGCCATGCGCGAATCCATGAACGCCAACGCCCGCAACAAGATCTACTTCGGGATGAACGGCTACGACGCGACCACGGCCGCGAAGCAGACGCCGAGCCTCGATGTGCAGGACTTCATGCTGCTGCCGAAGTACCACGACTACGCAAACGTCCTCCAGCAGGGTGAAAGCACCGGCTGGATGACCTTCAAGACCCGTCCACCGAGCACTCCAATCGCTGACCCATCAGCTGTCTACGCGGCGTCACACGATCGGTACGGCGTCTCCGCTGAGGCGACCGAGCAGCAGATCCTGAACCTCATCGAGACCTCGACGAGCGACAACCCGGGCGAGTCGCCCGGCGGCATCGGGAGAACAAAGCGATGAGCACGCCCAAAGCTCCGAACCGATTCTCGAAACGGTTCGGAAGACGTTCCGCCGGTACGAACACCTCGCCCGTGCCGCAGGGCAGCGCGGAAGCCGCCCGCGTGCTAGCCGTGACTGAGCCCCAGTTATGGGGTCACCGCCGGGGCCGCTCAACGAGCGCGTCCATCAGCCATCCAGCACAAGAAGGAGGTGCGTCATGATCGCCGATGAACACCCGATGCGGGGGCGGCTGCTTGAGCGCGTTCGCCAGCATCGCTTCATCACGACACGTCAACTGATGCGCCTCACTCGCTCCTCGTACGGCACCCCTCGTTCAGCGCTCCGGCAAACCCTTCGGCACCTGACCACGCTTCGCGAGCGGAACCTGATCGCCAGGCTCGAACGCTGTGTCGGCGGCTGGCAAGGCGGATCCGCCGTCACGATCTGGACCCTCACCACGAAGGGCTTCCGTTTCCTTACCGGCGGCACCGCCCGGCTTCGCCCACACCACACCTCGACCACGTTCCTCGCGCACCTGCTGGCGATTTCCGAGACCCGCGTGCTCTTCTACGAGACCGCCGAGCAGTACGAGCTCAGTGCGGAGGCGGTGGGTGGGCCGTCCTGCTGGCGCCGCTACCTTGGCGCGCACGGGCAGACGATCACTCTGAAGCCCGACCTCACCGTCACGGTGACGAGCCGCGAGTTCGTCGACCGGTACTTCCTGGAGGTCGACCGCGCCACCGAAAACCCCGCCCGCGTGATCCGCAAGTGCTGGCAGTACGAGTTCCACCGCCGCACCGGCATCGAGCAAGAGCGCCACGGCGTCTACCCGGTCGTAGTCTGGATCGTCCCGCACCAAGAACGAAAATCCCGGTTCCTGCGGGCACTCGACGCCGAGACAAAGCTGCCGCGCGAACTATTCACCGTGATCACCCTGGACGAGCTTACGTCACTGATCCGTGACGGGCCGCAAATTTCCGACTAGCTCCATAGACCGGTGCTCGGCGGTGCTCACGCTGCTGTCCCGGAGAACAAATCTCACATCCCGAAAGGAGGGAAGCCATGATCAACCAAATCAACGAACTCATCCGAATGAGAGTCGACGACGCCACCAGCATCGCGACGGATCTCCTGGAGAAGATCGCAACGTCTAAGTAGTGGCGCGACGTTCTGCGTCGAGGTCGCGACGAATACGGCAGCGTCTTCATTGCATTCCTACTCGTGCCATTCATCAGGGACCGCACGCCAGACCAGCTAGTGAGTCTATGTGGCCGGACGTTCGCCGCTGAAGGACGAGACGAAGACGATGCCAGAGAAGTGCTACTGAAACTGAACGGTTGGGACGACGAACGAGATGCCGCGAACAGACAGATCGGGTTCGAAGGCGTCCTCGCCTGGGATGAGACGCGGCTCCAGGAAGCTCTTGAGGCTCGGTACTGGTTCATTCAAACGTACGACGGATGCTTCGCGTTCGACCGTACCGACTTGAACCAGAACGGCCAGAGCTGACACCACCAGCGGGGCGAGCTACCGCTCTCGGCCAAGCTCGTCCCGCACCCATCAACCATCAGTTAAGGGAAAGGAGCCCCCTCTATGACACACGAACGACAACCCCCTCACGTACCGCCGGAGCAGCGCACCGTATGCCCGGCACCTGAACCCACTCCGCAGCCACGCACCCGCGCTGAAGCCCGCGAGCTCGAACGCCTCCGCCTCGAGTATGGCGCTGCCTTCGAGGTCTACCTCGAACGTATCTGGAATGGGGTCGAGCCAATCCCCGACATGGAGAACGACTTCACGAACCTTCACTGGGCGTCCTACGACCGCATCGAGCACTTCATCGACGATCAGCTGGATGCACTCGGCTAGCTCGAGCCGATCACCAGCATGCTCCGAACCCACGACCTCCCACCAGAACTTCTCACCTGGATCCGCACCGGCTTCGCCGAAGCGCCCCACGGTGGCTTCGAGATCATCGATCGAGGAAGGTAACATCATGTCTTCGTTGCCTAACCCGACCCCCGATGCTCCGCCTGGAACAGTGGAAAACCAAGATCAGAGGGTCAATTTCGGACTGGACTCTTCCAATGAACAGAGCGTCAATGGGAGCATGAGCACGCCCATCTACGCCCCACCGCAACCACAGGCCGCGATGACCGATCCGTTCGCCGTCTTCACGCAGTCTTTCACGCCGAAGCGCGCCGTCTCGTACCTGCGCGTCTCCACGCGGGAGCAGGCCGAACGCGGCGGCAGGGAGGAGGGGTTCTCGATCCCTGCCCAGCGCGATGCCAACAAGAAGAAGGCCCAGTCGATGGGGGCGATCGTGGTCAAGGAGTTCGTTGAGCGAGGTGTCTCCGGCACCTCGACCAAGCGCCCGGCGCTGCAGGACATGCTCCGCTACCTCGAAGAAGAAGCCGAACACATCGATTACCTCATCGTGCACAAGCTGGATCGTCTCGCCCGTAACCGCGCCGACGAAGTCGCTATCACCGAGACGGTCCGTGAACTGGGGATCACATTGGTCTCCACGAGCGAGAACATCGACCAGACCCCTGGAGGCATGCTGTTGCAGGGCATCATGTCCTCGATCGCTGAGTTCTACAGTCGCAACCTCGCCAACGAAGTCCTCAAGGGCATGAACGAGAAGGTCCGCAACGGTGGCACCGTGGGGCGAGCGCCGATCGGCTACTTCAACGTTCGCGACTTCAGCACCGGGCAAGAGGTTCGCACTGTCACGATCGACGATGCTCGCGCGCCACTCATTTCCTGGGCGTTTGAACAGTACGCGACTGGGGAGCGGACCCTTCGCACCCTGACCGATGAGCTAAACCGGCGCGGTCTCACTACAGTCACAACGACGCGGATGACCGAAAATCCGGTACAGATCCGGCAGGTTCACTCGATACTGACCAACAGCTATTACACCGGCTTCACCAGCTTCAAAGGGGTCGAATACCCCGGGTCTCACACGCCCCTGATAGACACGGAGACCGTCGCCAAGGTGCAGGCTGTTCTGAAGCCGAAAGCCAACGGCGAACGCACGATCAAGCACGACCACTACCTGAAGTCGACGATCTTCTGCGGGCATTGCGGATTCCGCATGCTCGTGCAGATCACGAAGAACCGCCCTGGAGAAAACTACCCGTACTACATGTGCCTCGGCAGGCACTCCAAGCGCACGGACTGCCAGCTGCCATCCATCCAGATCGCAAACCTCGAAGCGCGCATCCAGCAGCTCTACGACAGGCTCAGCCTCTCCCAAAGCCTCCGCGACGACCTTGAGAAGCTGCTCCGCGCCTCACTCGCGAACATCCGCTCGGATACCATCGCCGAGCACAAGCATCTTGAGTCCACGAAGCAGGAGGTCGAGCGCAAACAGCAGAAGCTCCTCGAAGCCCACTACAACAACGCGATCCCGTTCGACGTGCTCCGTACCGAGCAGAAGCGACTCGATGCTGAGCTGCTGACCGTCACGCGGAAGCTCCGAGATCTCACCGCTGACTGCACAAGGGCTGACGGACTCATCACGCAGGCACTGGACCTCGCCCAGTTCATCGGGGCCAGCTACCGGCGGGCGCCCGAACAGATCCGCCGCGTGTTCAATCAGCTCGTCTTCGAAAAGATTAAGGTCACCCACGACGACCACGGCCAGCACCAGCTCGAAGCCGTCCTCCAGCCACCGTTCGACCTGATCTTCGGTGCAGCAACCAAAACCCTCGTAGCAACGACCAGGCTCGGCACCTGCCCGGAAAACAGAAGAAAGCCCGCCGCAAGCGACGAGCATTCTTCTGAACTCAAACTTCAGCCCGTTGTTCTGGACAAGGGTTTGAGTAAGAGCATCGTGGTGGATCTAAGGGGATTCGAACCCCTGACCCCCTGCATGCCATGCAGGTGCGCTACCAACTGCGCCATAGACCCAGGTGAAGTCGGACGAATACTCGCCCGACGACCTTCTTATTCTACATCGAGAGATGCCTGGTGAGCCAATCGCGCACGCTCGAGCGTGTCGTTGACCTCGATGTTTGGGCAGTCGCCCCAGAGGCGCTCGAGCTGGTAGAACTCGCGATCCTCGTGATGGAAAACGTGTACCAAAAGGTCACCGAAGTCGAGGAGAATCCAACGACCGCCAGCACGTCCCTCACGACGGATTGTACGAACGCCAGCCTTGTTGAGATCCTCTTCAATACCATCTGAAATGGCCTGAACGTTGCGTTCTACCGAGCCACTGACAATCAGGAACGCATCTGCGTACCCAAAGTGCTCTGCGACATCAAGTGCAACCTGGTCGGTTGCGCCCTTGCCATCGGCAGCGAGGACCGCGGTCTCAATGATGGACTCAAGCGGCTTCGTCTCCACTACGGTGACCCTTTCGAAGAAGTTGATCTGATCGAAATCAGAATGCGCCGCTGTTGACGGCCCAAACAATAATACCGCCCACAACGACCACGAGTCCGCCACCTGAGAGAGCGAGGATCATCGGGAGCTTGCTCTTCTCGCGTGTCGGAGCCGCCACTACCGGCGTTTCCGACACGACCTGAGCACTCACCGCGGCGCGAGCAGACACCGGAGCTACGCCGTGATCCGCAGTTGCATTGAGCGGATCTTGCGCCGCCTCGGCAGTGAACGGGTCAAACTCAGCAGAGTGCTGGAGCGACGCGTGGCTGCCAGTTTCGCCGAGAGACTTGGGAAGATGAATAGCACCGGTGACAAACAACTCACCAGTCATGCCAAGCGGGCCGGTCAGCGAGTCAGTGTCTTCCGGATGCGAGGGAAGAATCAGTGCAGAGGTATTGCTTGGGCTTGCTGCCCCCTCCTGCGCAACCGCACGAGAGATCAGAGATTCAAAATCAGCCTGCGACGCTGCGCTGCCACCGATACGTGACGCAGGGTCGTCAATGACGGGGTGCCATTCCTCGGGTGGACGAATGTCAGGGAAGGTGTAGGCGGGAGCTTCGCTCTCGACGGGCTCCGCAACTTCTGCGACAGGTTCGCTCACCACGGGCTCGGCAGTTGCGACAGGCAGGTCTTCAGCAGCCTCGACCGGCGCTGGTGCCTCTTCGCGAACAGCAGAGACAGTCTCGACCTCTTCGACTACCTCAGGGGCTTGGGTATCGACGTTGAGTTCAGCGTCAGGGATATCAGTCTCTTCAAGCGCCTCCGCCTCGGCAGCGTCGGCGTCTTCAGACTTCTTGCCACGACGCCAGAGGGCCCCAAAACCACGCTTGGACTTCCCCTCGGCGTCAATGTCGTCCGCAACTTCAGCCTGCTCGGCTTCAGCTTCGACAGGGACATCCTGTGGCTCGTCAACGACAGCCGCAGCAGGCGTGGCACTCGGCTCCTCTGCCTGCTTCAACTCGTCGAACGTGTATGCAGCTGTTGCGGGGAAGGCGCTGTCATCGAGCGGGGGTTCCTCGGCGAAGAGATCAGCGGCACCAGGTGCAGCGATCTCCGCTTCGGAGACCGAAGCGCCGGATTCAACCGCTTCAACCGCAGGCGCAATCACCTCAGTAGTGAAAGGCCCCGATGCGCCTTCATCTTGCATTGCAGCCGCTGCCTCTTCACGCAGCTGTCGCATCTCACGACGCGAACGTGGCGTGCCGTCCTCATGGACAGGCGAAATGTCAATCGATTCGAGAACCTCTTCAGAGACCCGCACGGCTTCAGCCGCAGGCTCGTCAATGGTCAATGCAGCCGGCTCTGCTGGCTGCGAATTAGCGGCGCCGTTCTGTGCGCGCTCCGCTTCTTCGCGTGCACGCAGCTCGCGCCGTGTTAACGGTCGTTCCTGCTCACTCATGATTCCAATGCTCCCTCGGCGTATAGCCCATGCTTTGCAATGTACTGCACGACGCCGTCCGGCACGAGGTACCACACGGGAAAACCTCGCCCTACACGCTCCCGGCAATCCGTCGAAGAGATCGCAAGTGCTGGAATCTCCAGGGTGCTTACGTTCTCCTGGGAGAGTCCAGAAAGTGTGAGTTCATGGCCTGGTCGAGTCACCGCAATGAAGTGGGCGAGTTCCCAGAGCCTGTCTACGTCTTTCCAACCAACGATCTGTGCGATCGCGTCTGCGCCCGAAATGAAGAAGAGCTCCGCATCGGGCATTTGCTCGCGTAGGTCTGCGAGTGTGTCGACCGTGTAGGTGGGGCCGAGTCGATCAATATCGACTCGGCTCACCTTAAAGCGCGGATTTGATGCGGTAGCAATCACCGTCATCAAATACCGGTGTTCCCCCTCGGAAACATTGCTTTTTTGCCACGGCCGTCCAGTCGGCACAAAGATAACCTCGTCGAGGCCGAAACTCTGTGCAACTTCACTAGCTGCGACGAGGTGGCCGTGGTGAATAGGGTCGAACGTGCCGCCCATCACCCCGACTCTGCGTCGTTCAGCCACGATTAGTGCTGCGATTCCCCGCCGTGTTCACGGGCGTATGCTTCTGCCTTCTCTGAGTGGCGGTTCGCCACATCACGGAAGGAGAAAACGACGAGACCCATTACTGCGAAGAGCGCAGCAACGATCAGGCCGTACGCGACTGCCGGAATCGGCAGCTCGTTCACAACGTGCGCGCCCTCAGAGGCAGCGAGAACGGTTGCGGCAAGTGACATGAAAACCCCTTGTGTGGAAACTCAAGAAACAGATGTTCGAATATAAGTGTAGCGGTAGCCGCTAGCGGATCTGGCCATTGCCACGTACGAGCCACTTGGTGCTCGTGAGCTCGGGCAGCCCCATCGGTCCGCGAGCGTGCATTTTCTGGGTCGAGATTCCAACCTCAGCACCGAAGCCGAATTCGCCTCCGTCTGTGAAGCGAGAGGATGCATTCACCATGACAACGGCCGCATCGATCTCGGCGAGGAACCGATCCGCGCTCGAGATGTCATTTGTCACAATGACTTCTGTGTGACGGGTTGAGTAACGTTCGATGTGGCTAATTGCCTCATCAATCGAATCAACGACACGCACTCCCATGGTGAGGCTGTGGTGCTCGGTTTCCCAGGTCTCGGCGGTTGCCGCGTTCACTCCACTGTTTGCCGCGATTGCACGGTCATCGCCAAGAAGCGTGACGCCACTCTCGGCAAGCGTAGAAAGAATGTTCGGCAACATACGCTCGGCCGCATCGCGGTGCACCAGCAGGGTTTCAGCAGCATTGCAGACACTCGGACGATGAGTCTTGGCATTGCGAACGATCTCTACAGCCATATCTTCATCAGCTGTCGCGTCTACATACACGTGAACAACGCCGGCTCCAGTCTCAATGACGGGAACGGTCGACTCCTGGACCACGGTCGAAATCAGACCAGCACTGCCGCGTGGGATCAGAACATCAACGAATCCACGAGCTCGCATCAGGCGCGTTGCACCTTCACGACCGAACTCGTCGATCGTCTGCACGACATCACCGTCGAGACCGGAAGCGGTAATGGCCTCCTGGATCAAACGAACAAGTACTTCATTCGAGGATGCGGCAGCCGATCCGCCTCGCAACACCGCACCATTGCCACTCTTGAGTGCGATCGCTGCAATATCTACCGTGACGTTCGGGCGCGCCTCGTAGATCGCGCCCACGACGCCGAACGGAACACGAACCTGCGAAATACGAATGCCGTTCGCGAGGGTACTACCGCGCACAACCTCGCCGACGGGGTCTGGTAGCGCAATGATCTCGCGCACTGCCGCTGCGAGTCCCAGCAATCGATCTTCATCGAGACGGAGTCGATCGAGCAGGCCATCGCCAATGCCCTGCTCCCGGCCGCGATCCAGATCCTTAGCGTTCTCCGCCACGATCACTGGGATGTTTGCCTCAATGGTCTGTGCAATCGCTTCAAGAGCGCGATTCTTCTCATCGGTGGTCGCAGTGCCGAGGCGGCGCGAAGCGGTCTTTGCACGCTGCAAGCGCGCGAGAAACAGATCTGAGGTAGCCATGACCACATTCTAGGACACAGTCGTGTCGGTCACAGCTACCTCAGAGTGAGAACCTGCCTACGTCCTAGGTCGTAGCCGGGCGCGCCTCAAACCAGGTCCCTCGATCCGCGCCCTCAAGGACAGAGCCGAAGAGCCGAGCTTCAGTGAGCAATACCTGCGAACCCGCATCTGCCGCGAGCCGAGCCGCCTGCACCTTGGTTGCAGCGCCGCCGGTCCCCCAGCCAGAGCGACTCTCGCCAATCTCAATGCCTTCGAGCGGATCACGGAATCCAACAAACGGGATCCGCTTGGCGCCCGGATTCTCAGGCGGCGCGGTATACAGCGCATCGACGTCAGAGAGCAGCACGAGCAAATCGGCACCGACGAGACGCGCAACAAGCGCTGCAAGACGGTCGTTGTCACCAAACCGGATCTCATGAGTCGCAACCGTGTCGTTCTCGTTAATGACCGGGAGAATACCCAACTCAAGCAGACGCTCGAGCGCACGCTTCGCGTTGCCGCGATGCGTCGGGTTTTCCATGTCGTTCGCGGTCAGAAGCACCTGACCGCCGACGATTTCGTGCGTGGTGAGGGCCCGTTGGTAACGATTCACCAAGACGTTCTGGCCGACCGCTGCTGCGGCCTGCTGGGTTGCGAGGTCTTCGGGACGCTGCTCCAAATTCAAGAACGGAACGCCCGTTGCGATTGCACCACTCGAGACCAACACCACCTGCGCGCCCGATGCGTGCAGCTTGGCAAGTGAGTCAACGAGCAGAGGAATCTGCGCGGCGTTCTCGCCGCTGACCGAAGACGATCCAACCTTGACGATGACTCGCTTTGCGGCGAAGATCTTCTCGCTCAGGTTCAATGCTCGTCCTTCCAGAGCCCCGACTCGCGCTCACGCTCCAGCTCAGCTCGCGCCTCAGCCTTCGCATCCATCATCTTGTGGTATTCCTCACGACGCTCATTGTTCGTACGACGTGAGCTGCGATCGATGCGATCGTCAGAGCCACGGACACCAACCTGCACCTCGGCAGCACTCGTAATTGAGGGCTCCCAGTCGAAGACCACACCTGAACCAGGGCCGATCACAACGGTCGAACCAGATACTGCACCGGCCTTGACCAGCGCGTCCTCAAGCCCGGCCTTCTGCAGCCGGTCAGCGAGGTATCCAACCGCTTCGTCATTGGCAAAGTCAGTCTGCTCCACCCAGCGCTCGGGGCGTTCGCCGAGAATACGGAAGATCGTGCCGTGCGTACCGCCCTCAGTGCGGACCGTGAACGAAGCCTGACGGCCGCCGCGGCTACGTTGCTTCGGCTCAAGCACGATGCGCTCGCGCACCTCTGCAGCAGCGGCAAGTTCTGCAGCGCGTGCTTCCTCCACCAGCCCAGCCAACGCGAAGGAGAGTTCGCGCAAGCCTTCGTGACTTGCCGTTGAGATCTCGAAGACGCGGTAACCCTGCTTCTCCAGGTCACCACGCACGAACTGAGCAAGCTCACGTGCTTCTGGAATGTCGATCTTGTTCAGAGCAACATACTGGGGACGTTCGTTGAGTGGCTTCTGCCCCTCAGGCACAGGATATGCCTCAAGTTCTGCCCGAATCACTTCGAGGTCAGAGAGCGGATCACGGCCGGGCTCGAGGGTCGCACAGTCAAGCACGTGCAGCAGTGCACTGCATCGCTCTACATGGCGCAAGAAATCAAGGCCAAGACCCTTGCCTTCGCTCGCGCCCTCGATGAGGCCAGGCACGTCAGCGACGGTGTAACGATGCTCACCCGCGACAACAACACCCAAGTTCGGGTGGAGCGTCGTGAAGGGATAGTCCGCAATCTTCGGCTTTGCAGCACTCATCGCGGCAATCAGGCTCGACTTACCAGCCGACGGGTAGCCGACAAATGCGACGTCAGCAATGGTCTTCAGCTCAAGCGTGAGCGAGAGTGCCTTGCCCTTTGTACCGAGCAGAGAGAAGCCTGGCGCCTTGCGCTTTGGGCTCGCGAGACCCCAGTTGCCGAGGCCACCGATACCGCCGCGGGCAGCAACGTAGCGCATGCCAGCCTCGGTAAAATCAGCAAGGGTCTCCCCCTTGGTGCTCTTGATAACCGTGCCGATGGGCACGCTCAGCGCGAGCTCGGCACCATTCGTGCCATCACGATAATCACCAGCACCATAGCCGCCATTTTCTGCAGTGAGATGTGGTCGTCGATGGAAATCGATCAGCGTCGTGCTTTGTGGGTCAGCAACGAACACGACGTCACCACCGTGTCCACCTGCACCACCATCTGGGCCAGCGAGAGGCTTAAACTTCTCACGCTTTACCGAGACACAGCCGTCGCCACCGCGTCCTGCCTGCAGATGCACCTGCACCTGATCAACGAACGTCACCATGACTTCTCCACCCTCTCACCTGCGGCCAATAACACCTTCAAGTGTATGGCCGTAAAACAACAAGAGGCGAGCCGAAGCCCGCCTCTTGCGAAAACCCGCGAACTTACGCTGCGGTGACGATGTTGACGACCTTGCGGCCGCCCTTCGCGCCGAATTCAACCTCGCCTGCAGCAAGTGCGAACAGCGTGTCATCCTTGCCACGGCCGACGTTTACGCCGGGGTGGAACTTGGTGCCACGCTGGCGGACGATGATCTCGCCTGCGTTCACATCCTGGCCGCCGAAGCGCTTCACGCCGAGGCGCTGTGCGTTCGAATCGCGGCCGTTCTTGCTAGAGCCTACGCCCTTCTTTGATGCCATGAGTCTCTACTCCTTAGGTAGCAGCCGAAGCTGGTTACTTGATGCCGGTGACCTTGAGGCGGGTCAGGTCCTGACGGTGACCCTGGCGGCTCTTGTAACCGGTCTTGTTCTTGTAGCGCTGAATGACGATCTTCGGGCCACGGAGGTCGCCGAGCACCTCAGCAGTAACCTTCACCTTTGCAAGCTTCGCTGCATCGGTGGTCACGGTCTCGCCGTCGACGAGGAGAACCGCGGGAAGCTGAACCTTACCCTTTGCGTCACCTGCCATACGGTTAACGGTGATGATCGAACCGATTTCGACCTTCTCCTGCCGGCCGCCTGCGCGCACAACTGCGTAAACCACTTGTCACCCTTTTCCTAGGATCGTCTTTCTAAGTCAGTCGCAATTGGTCTGCAACCGAAACACTGTCGCCGATGCACATAAAAGCATCTAGCACAACGATCAATATTAACTTGAACTTCTATTTACGGTCAAATATGTGCCAGCGTGTCGAATCTGGTGTTGACCAGTCACCAAATTCGATGGAACTTTTAGTCCCGCTCGGAAGCCTTTTCTTGAACCCGCACGTCAAGTGCATCAAAAATTAGCTGCTGCGGGTCAACCGCGACATCTTTCGGAACAGCAGGCGCTGATTCCGCAGGCGAAGAAGCCTCTCCCTGCTCACTGCGCGCCGCACGACCTGAACCACCAGCGGGCTGCGAGGCCCGTCGGCGCGCACGAGACGTTCCGACTGCAGGTGCGTCTGGGAGTGCGTCGAGCACGCTGTCAAGAAGATTTGCTGCGGGATCGATCTCCACCGGTGCCGCAGCAGCCGGAGTTGCAGCGCCACGGCGAACCTTGCCGGATACGGCCTTGCCAGTCTTCTTTTCGACCGGTGCTACTGAACTCTGCGCATCGCTCTTCGCCGATTCCTCAACACCCGCGCCTGGAAGCGTGGACGCTGCGACCTGAGCGAGCATATTCTTCGCACCGTCGGAGATCGCGTGAGCCTTCGAATCAGTCGCGGCCGCTTGCTGATGCTGCGACTCCCCCTGACTGTTGCCACCTGAACCGTTGTTCGAGTTGCCGCCGCCATTATTGTTGCGACCACGCTTTGACGAGCGTGGAGCCTCGTTGCGATGCTTCGAGACCGGCTCGTGGTGCACGACGACACCGCGGCCCGCACACACGTCACAGGGCTCGCTAAACGATTCGAGTAGACCGAGACCAAGCTTCTTGCGCGTCATCTGCACAAGACCAAGCGAGGTAACCTCTGCAACTTGGTGCTTCGTGCGGTCACGCCCGAGGCATTCCACCAGACGACGCAACACAAGATCACGGTTTGACTCAAGGACCATATCGATGAAGTCGATAACGATAATGCCACCGACGTCACGCAGGCGCAGCTGACGAACAATCTCTTCAGCGGCTTCAAGGTTGTTCTTCGTAACGGTCTCTTCGAGGTTGCCGCCCGAACCGACAAACTTGCCAGTGTTGACGTCTACGACCGTCATCGCTTCTGTACGGTCAATGACCAGTGAACCACCAGAGGGCAGCCACACCTTACGATCAAGCGCCTTTGCGATCTGCTCAGTGACACGGAACTTGTCAAAGACGTCACGCTCACCTTCGTAACGCTCGACGCGCTGCAGGAGATCGGGTGCAACCTGCTCGAGGTAGTTGGAGATCGTCGCGTGCGTCTCGTTGCCCGAAATGACCATGCGCTGGAAGTCCTCATTGAAGACGTCACGAACAATCTTGATCAGCATGTCGGGCTCAGAGTGCAGCAGCGCAGGGCCACCACCCTTTGCCATACGTGACTGGATATGCTCCCACTGACGCGCGAGGTGCTGGACGTCACGCGTGAGCTGCTCTTCGGTTGCGCCTTCAGCAGCCGTGCGTACGATAACGCCAGCGCCACTCGGAAGTACTTCCTTCAGAATCTTCTTCAGGCGCGCACGCTCGGTATCGGGAAGCTTACGTGAGATGCCGTTCATGGCACCACCAGGAACGTATACGAGGAAGCGACCAGGAAGCGAGATCTGGCTCGTCAGTCGTGCACCCTTGTGGCCCACCGGATCTTTCGTGACCTGCACGAGCACGCGGTCGCCCGGCTTAAGCGCATTCTCGATCTTGCGCGCGGTGTTGCCGCCCTCAAACTCTGACCAGTCAACCTCGCCTGAGTAGAGCACGGCATTGCGGCCACGACCGATGTCGACGAACGCGGCCTCCATGCTCGGGAGCACGTTCTGCACACGACCGATGTACACGTTTCCGATGAGCGAGTTTTCGCTTGACCGCGCAACGTAGTGCTCGACAAGAACGTTATCTTCAAGCACACCGATCTGAATGCGATCAGACGCGCTGCGCACGATCATCTGGCGGTCTACAGCTTCGCGTCGAGCAAGGAACTCAGACTCAGTAATCACCGTACGGCGTCGACCAGCATCACGGCCATCGCGACGTCGCTGCTTCTTCGCCTCGAGACGAGTTGATCCCTTCACGCGCTGAGGCTCGGTAACTACCGGCGCGGACTGGCGTCGCTGAGGTTCAGGCTCAGCTGCTGGCTGAGGCGCTGCCGCACGACGGTTCCGACGACCGGTAGATGCTTGCTCGGGCCCGCGGTCCTGCTGGCGAAGCGCCTGGTGCTGCTCTTCAAAGATGTCGTCAAGCTGACGGAAGTTGCTGCGACGGGGGCGCGGATCAATCGGCGGCACATCGGGCGCCAGGAAGATCAGTCGCGTGGTCGCACGGAACTGCTCTTCCGGAGAGAGCGACGCGAGCGGCAGCACCAATGGGAGACCATCAGAACCCTGAACGGGCTCGTTCTCGCTCGCCGGAGGCTCAGCTACTTCAGGCACAGCTGCATTTTCTGCGGCGTCCCCAGCTTCTGCCGTCGCATCAGCCGATACTGGCTGTGCGACAGACGTTGACTCGGTCACTTCTGTGGATTCTTCAACCGTTTCGCCCACTTCTGGGTTTTCGGTAGCTTCGTTCGTCACCATTCCTGGTGCTCTCCATTCACTGCCCCAAATACGGGATCTGGAGCAAAAACTCTTGGCGCGATTGCGCCTTAACAACTCGTACTCTTCCGCGTACCGGCTGGTTGTCGCCCGTGCGACTGAACCCGCTTTCCGGCGGTGCAAGACTCTTGTGGGTAACACGACTATGCGTTGCCACAACCTCCATTATTACACGCGACTCACATATGAGTCTCGTGTGACGTTCAGTGTCGTCGGTTTAGACTCGGGACATGACCGAGGTGACACAATCCCCTACTCGACCCCGACTCTTCCCAATTGCCACAATCGCGCTTGGGTTTATCGGCTTGTTCGCAGCTTTCGAGCTTCTCACCGAATACATCAAGACAATGCAGAAGCCGGGCTATGTTCCGAACTGTAACGTCAGTGTCCTTGTCACCTGTGGCCCAAACATGGACTCATGGCAGGGTTCAATCTTCGGATTCAGTAACACGATCATTGGCGTCGCGGCATTTATGGCGCCAATCTTCGTCGGCTTCGCGCTTCTGGCAGGCGCACAGTTTGCGAAGTGGTTCTGGACCATTTACCGAATCGGCCTCGCCTTCGGCATCATCTTCGTGGGATGGCTCGCCTACCAAAGCATCTTCAACCTCGGCACGCTCTGCCCCTGGTGCATGGTCGTCTGGTCCGTCACTATCCCACTCTTCTGGATCACACTCTTCCAGCCAGAGGCGGCAGGATACGTGCGTGTCAATGACGACACGCAGCAGCGCGCTATCAGCCTGCGGTCGTGGGTGTGGGTCGCTATCGCGCTCTGCTTCATCATCATCGGTGCAGCAGCACAGTTCCGTCTTGATTGGTTCGCAGAGTTCACTCGGTAACAAGATACGCAAAGGTCCGGCCACGGTGCATCGTGGCCGGACCTTTGCGTATCCCCTACGCGACACGCCCGCAGCTCAACCTCGCAGCGTATTCCAGAGCGCGTCCACCTGCTCAATGGTGTCTTGCAGACTGCCTGAGGTATCGATGACGGTGTCGGCAACCGCACGACGCTCTGCGTCGGTCGCCTGGCTCGCGATCCGCTTGTCAGCCTCTTCTTGACTGAGGCCACGAAGCAGGCGCAATCGTTCAGCGCGCAACTCAGTTGGCGCCTCGGCAACAACAACGTGGTCCCAAGTTGCGGGCGCATCGTCGGTCGCCATGCCATGCCCTGATTCCACGAGTAACGGAATCTCATAGACCACAACGGCGTACGGATCCGCCTCAATAGCAGCAGCGATCCGCGCTGCCGCGAGTCGACGCACCTCTGGGTGCACAATCGCGTTGAGCTTCGCAAGAGCGTCCGCATCTCCAAACACGCGCTCACCCAGAGCGCTGCGATTCAGCGAACCAGATGCCGCGTCAAGGACACCAGCGCCAAACTCAGTCGCAATCTTGCCAAGCCCGGGCGACCCGGCAGCAACCGCTTCACGTGCGAGTTGATCAGCGTCAATGACCACCGCTCCGAGTTCACTGAAGCGTTCGCGGATTGTGGACTTACCAGACGCAATTCCACCGGTCAGGGCAATGAGTGTCATGTCTCCATCAAACCAGAAAGCCCGGCTCCTTTCGGAACCGGGCTTTCAGTATGTAGCTATCGAGCTAGAAGGAATTAGTTGCCTTCGAGCTGAGCCTTGAGTGCAGCGAGTGCCTCATCGTCAGCAAGTGCGCCGGTAGCGTTCGAGTCGCTCGAGAAGGTCGAAGCGGGTGCCTCAACTGCGGGAGCTGCTGCTGCTTCAGCGATCGAAGCTGCAACCTGCTTCTTGTGTGCTTCCCAACGCTCCTGAGCAGAAGCGTATTCCTTCTCCCAGTTCTCGCGCTGGCTCTCGAAGCCTTCCTTCCACTCCTGAGTCTCAGGGTCGAAGCCTTCGGGGTACTTGTACTCACCGTTCTCGTCGTACTCAGTGGTCATGCCGTAGAGTGCGGGATCGAACTCGGTGCCCTCGGGGTCAACGCCCTCGTTCGCCTGCTTGAGGCTGAGCGAGATGCGGCGGCGCTCGAGATCGATGTCGATGATCTTGACGAAGACTTCCTGGCCGGCCTGAACGACCTGCTCAGCAAGCTCAACGTGCTGACCCGAGAGCTCGGAGATGTGCACGAGGCCTTCGATGCCGTCTGCAACGCGTACGAATGCGCCGAACGGAACGAGCTTGGTGACGACGCCCGGTGCAATCTGGCCGATTGCGTGGGTGCGTGCGAATACCTGCCAGGGATCTTCCTGCGTAGCCTTGAGCGACAGCGAAACGCGCTCGCGGTCGAGCTCAACCGAAAGAACCTCAACGGTTACTTCCTGGCCAACCTCAACGACGTCCGATGCGTGCTCGATGTGCTTCCACGAGAGCTCCGAAACGTGCACGAGGCCGTCGACGCCACCGAGGTCCACGAATGCACCGAAGTTGACGATCGACGAGATGACACCCTTGCGAACCTGGCCGGGCTTGAGCTCTGCGAGGAACGACGAACGGGTAGCCGACTGGGTCTCCTCGAGGAGTGCACGACGCGAAAGCACAACGTTGTTGCGGTTCTTGTCGAGCTCGAGGATCTTTGCCTCGATCTCCTGGCCGAGGTACGGCGTGAGATCGCGGACGCGGCGGAGCTCGATGAGCGATGCGGGGAGGAAGCCACGGAGTCCGATGTCAACGATGAGGCCGCCCTTGACAACCTCGATGACGGTACCGGTAACAACGCCGTCGCTTTCCTTGATGCGCTCGACATCGCCCCAAGCACGCTCGTACTGAGCACGCTTCTTCGAGAGGATCAGGCGGCCTTCCTTGTCCTCCTTCTGGAGAACGAGTGCCTCAACCGAGTCGCCGACCTTGACAACCTCATCGGGGTCAACGTCGTGCTTGATGGACAGCTCGCGCGAGGGGATAACACCCTCGGTCTTGAAGCCTACGTCGAGGAGAACCTCGTCGCGGTCAATCTTTACAACAGTGCCCTCGATGAGGTCACCGTCGTTGAAAGACTTAATGGTCAGTTCGACCGCTGCAAGGAAGTCTTCGGCCGAGCCGATGTCGTTGATAGCGACCTTGCTGGTGGTCGTTGAGTTAGTCATGAAATTGGTCTCCAGAATGGACAGGAAATCAGGCGGAGACGCGCCAATTCTCATTGACGAGGCACGAAGCCCCAGTGCGCCATCCGCGTGGACAGGTTTCGCCACAAATGTGACACTCAACCCTATCCCGGATTCTCAAGTTTCGCCAACAGGCAACCGACCGGCGAGTTATGCCGCCGGGGGCACCATTCCAAGGTGCTCCCAACCCAAGCGAGTGGCGATCCGCCCCCTCGGAGAACGGGCGATCAATCCCGCGCGCATCAGGAACGGCTCAACAACCGCCTCAATGGTCTCAGACTCTTCACCGACTGAGGCCGCGAGCGTGGAAAGCCCGACCGGCCCTCCCCCAAAACGCTCGACGATAACACCAAGCACCTCGCGGTCCAGGCGGTCGAGGCCGTTCTCATCGACGTCGTACAGCGAGAGGGCGGCGCGCACCGCAAGCACATCAGCATCAACCTCGTGCACGAGACAGTAATCACGCACACGTCGCAGGAGTCGATTGGCAATACGCGGTGTTCCGCGCGAGCGGCTCGCAATCTCAACCACGCCTGCATCGGCCAGCGGGAACGCGAGCAAACGCGCCGCACGAGCGACAACTCGCTCAAGCTCCGCGTTTGCGTAGTACTCAAGGTGCGCGGTGAAGCCAAACCGGTCACGAAGCGGGTTCGGCAGTAGCCCGGCGCGGGTTGTGGCACCAACGAGTGTAAATGGCGCCAGTTCAAGTGGGACGGACGTCGCTCCGGCCCCCTTGCCCACCATGATGTCGACCTTGAAGTCCTCCATCGCCAGGTACAGCATCTCTTCGGCACTGCGCGCCATGCGGTGAATCTCATCGATGAAGAGCACCTCGCCAGGCGAGAGCGATGACAGTACTGCCGCAAGGTCCCCTGCATGTTGAATCGCCGGGCCAGACGTCTGCTGCAATGGAACATCAAGTTCAGCGGCAACAATCATCGAGAGGGTCGTCTTGCCGAGCCCTGGTGGGCCAGCGAGCAAGATGTGATCGGGCGTACGACCGTCAATCGCGGCCGCGCCGAGCAATAAACCGAGCTGATCCCGAACCTTCTCCTGGCCAACAAACTCCGTCAGCGAGCCAGGCCGCAGGGCTCCCTCGTAGGTGAGTTCGGCGGATCGACCCTGCGGGGAGAGTTCTCCTTCGCCGTTCAACGGCCAACCCCACGATTGCTCTGCAACAAGGCAAGGGCTGCACGCAGGAGGCCCGCGTGATTCGCGGGAGCACCAGCGTCGAGTGCGTCACGCGCTGCCTGCTGCGCATCCTGCTCGCGCCAACCAAGGCCAACCAAGCCCTCTGCAACAGCGCCAACGACGGCGTCACCTGGGTCAGCATTTTCTGCCTCATCGTGGTGTAGTGCGATCTGCAAGCCGTCCAACTTGCCTGCGAGCGAAACAACAATGAGCTTCGCTGTCTTCGGGCCAACGCCAGAAACCTTTTTAAAGGGCTTCTCATCTTCACGCTTCACTGCGTCCACGAGTTCAGTTGGGGCGAGTGCCGAGAGCACACCGAGCGCCATGCGCGGCCCAACGCCAGAAACGCTCAGCAGGCGCGTAAACAGTTCGAGCTCGACCTCCTCAGAGAACCCAAACAGCGTCAGCGAGTCCTCGCGCACAATCAGCGAGGTGACGAGAGAAAGATGGTCTCCAACGACCACAGCTGGGCCACGACCTGCGGGCACCTCGACGCGATAGCCCAAACCGCCCACGCCGATAACTACCCAGCCAGCACCCTGAGACAAGACCGGCCCGTTAATCGAAGAAATCACAGTGCCCACCCTAAACGCAAGAATGGTCGGAGCGACTGACGCCACTCCGACCATTCGAACAAATGTACGACTACTTATGCAGCGACCTTCGCGCGCTCTGCTCGGTTAATCGAAGAAACGATCGCCTTGAGCGTTGCACGCGTAGTGTCTGGATCGATGCCCACGCCCCACAGACGCTGGCCATCAACCTCGAGATCCACGTACGCTGCGGCGACTGCGTCGCCACCCGAGCTCATTGCGTGCTCGACATAGTCAAAGAGCGTCACTTCGTGGCCGCTCTCATTCACACCTGAGATGAAGGCATCGACCGGACCGTTGCCGCGCGAGGTCATCTGCTCACGGCCATCGCCATCTCGGTAATCGACGACAAGTTCAGTCACACCATCGCCAGCGCTCGTCGATGCAGTGCGGAACAGCTCGTAGCGACCCCACTGCGCGAACTCGGTTCCTTCGGTGGGGAGGTACTCGTCCTGGAAGATGCGCCAGATCGACTCACTCGAGACCTCGCCGCCTTCGCTATCGGTCACGTCCTGCACAACCGCGCTGAACTCAATCTGCAGACGACGCGGCAGGTCGAGGCTGTGATCAGTCTTCAGCAGGTATGCCACACCACCCTTGCCCGACTGCGAGTTCACACGAATAACTGCTTCGTATGAGCGCCCGAGGTCCTTCGGATCAACCGGCAGGTACGGAACAGCCCATTCGATGTCATCAATGCTCTTACCAGCAGCCTCTGCGTCGGCTGCCATGCGCTCGAAGCCCTTCTTAATGGCATCCTGGTGCGAGCCAGAGAACGCCGTGTAGACGAGATCGCCAGCCCACGGGCTGCGCTCGGGCACCCGAAGCTGGTTGCAGTACTCAGCAGTACGGCGAACCTCGTCGAGGCGAGAGAAATCGATCTGCGGATCGATACCCTGCGTGAACATGTTGATGCCGAGTGCGACCAGATCCACATTGCCTGTGCGCTCACCGTTACCAAAGAGGCAACCCTCGATGCGATCTGCACCAGCCAGGTAACCAAGCTCAGCAGCGGCGACGCCGGTACCACGGTCGTTGTGCGGGTGCAGCGAGATGATGACATTCTCGCGGTTGTTGATGTTGCGGCACATCCACTCGATTGAGTCGGCGTAGACGTTCGGCGTAGCCATTTCAACCGTTGCGGGCAGGTTCAGAATCACCTTGCGCTCTGGTGTCGGTTGGAAGACGTCGAGAATCGCATTGCACACCTCGGCCGCGTACTCAAGCTCAGTGCCGGTGTATGACTCAGGCGAGTATTCGTAGTAGATGTCAGTGTCTTCGCAGATGTACTCGAAGGACTTGCAGAGCTTTGCTCCCTCAATCGCGAGCTGCTTGATACCTTCGCGGTCCTGACGGAATACGACGTCGCGCTGCAAGATGCTCGTCGAGTTGTACAGGTGCACGATCGCCTGCTTAGCGCCGATGAGCGATTCATATGTGCGCTTAATGAGGTGCTCACGCGCCTGAGTCAGCACCTGAATGGTGACATCGTCGGGGATCGCATTGTCTTCGATGAGCTGACGCACGAAGTCAAAGTCCGTCTGGCTTGCCGAGGGGAAACCAACTTCGATCTCCTTGTAGCCCATCTTGACCAACAGGTCGAACATGATGCGCTTGCGCTCTGGGCTCATCGGATCGATGAGCGCCTGGTTGCCATCACGGAGATCAACTGCACACCAGCGTGGAGCTTCGGTGATCTGCTTCGTGGGCCACGTGCGATCTGGGAGATCAACCTTGATGATCTCGCTGTACGGACGGTAACGGTGGGCCGGCATGCCCGAGGGCTGCTGCATGTTCTTCATGAACCTTGTATCTCTCTACGTTCGCTTGTTTGTTCCGCCAAACACAAACACCGCGACGAGGAAGGCCAGAAGGGTTAGGCCTCGTCGCGGCAACTAAGGAGAAGCGTGCCGAACAGCATGTCTTTCACTATAGCACCCGGTAACCTAGCCACATGCCATGGACACGCTTTGTAGCAGCACCTGCGCTCCTCCTCACTCTTGCTTTCGCCAGCTTTTTTGGCGGGACAGCCCCAGCTTCTGCCTCCGTTGATGATTTTTCATACAGCAGCTGGGACGTCGACTATTACGTCACTCAAGATGAGCAAGGGCGCGCACTCACACACGTCACCGAAACCCTCGTCGCCGAGTTTCCCGATGTAGATCAGAACCGTGGCATTGTGCGGGGACTTCCACTCTCCTATGAGCAAGCCGCCCTCGATCCGCGAGATTTCACGGTGACCAATGAATCAGGACAGCCAGTCCCCTTCGAGACAGAGACCGATGATGGGTTCATTGCTGTACTCACTGGCAACGACGACTACGTACACGGACCCCAGACATACGTCATCTCATACACGTTGAGCGACAACATTCTTACCGTCGACGATGGTACCGCCGACGAGTTCTACTGGGATCTCGTGGATTTCGAGCATCAACAAGACATCGCGTCTTTCACCGCCTCGGTCACCTTTGACCCCAAGGTTGCCACCGCACTGACGGGTGCCGCCGCCTGCTATTTCGGCACTGCAAACTCCAGGAACGAATGTGAAATAAGTCTCGTCGGCGACACCGCGACCATTTCTCCGATCGCACTCAGCGCTCACGAGGGCGTCACCACTGCGATCGGACTCGCGCCTGGCACCTTTGTGCAGCCACCCGTTCGGCTGCCTAACTTCCTGCTTGACGTTGTGCCGTGGATCACCGGCGGGGTTTCCGCACTACTGGGTCTCGCGACGATCATCACCGTCACACGTCATGTTCGTAAACGACGAGCATTCCGCGGCACGATCGTCGCGCAGTACGACGTCCCACGACACCTGCCACCGCTGCTTGCAGATCACATTGCCGGACATTCGACGTCTCCTATCCCTGCCGAGTTCATTCATTTGGCGGTGCATGGCGCGATCCGAATCGAAGACGACCCCAAGAAGGCTGGCAAAAAGTCGGCTCGCCCGACGCTGCGGCTCGTGGACCGCGATGCTGTGGGAGATCCGCTCGATGCCGCGACGATCGACAAACTGTTTGGCAGCTCTGCTCCCGGCGCGAGCGTGAAACTCCCGAAGAGCGATGAAAAGTTCGCAGAACGCATGCAGGAGCTAACGGCGACCGGCACAGCGCAGGCAAAGGCACGCGGCTACTTCACAAAGGAACGCGTTCCAGTTGCCCGCCTGCTTTCGCTCATCGCAGCGCCACTCATTGCGGCACACATCATTTTGACGATCATGGCCATTGGGCAGCGAAGCAGCGCTGCCTCCGTTGGATTCTTGCTCCTGGGGCTGTTTGCGTTGGTTGGGTTCTTCGTGGGCCTGGCGTCGCACGAAGTGCACACCGAGCGCGGCGCAGAAGCTCGCGAGTATCTGCTTGGGGTGAAGGAGTTTATTTCGGTTGCAGAGGCTGATCGAATTCGGATTCTGCAGTCACCAACGGGAGCCGAACGTCGACAGGTCGACCACGCAATGGTTGTTGACCTCTATGAGAAACTCCTCCCCTATGCGATGATCTTCGGCCTAGAGAAACAGTGGGCGAAGACACTCGAAACGACGTACTCCCAGCAGCCCGGCTATATGCCGATCTGGTACCCAGCGCTCATGCTGCACGGCGGCCTTGGGAATTTCACCAAAGAGATCTCAAGGTTCACCGACAACATGTCGTCGTCGGTGAGCTACACGTCTAGCAGCTCTGGTGGGTCATCCGGGGGCGGATTCGCTGGCGGTGGTGGCGGCGGCGGATTCAGCGGCGGCCGATAGCAACACAAAAGACCCGTTCTCACACTCGAGGCACTGCAAGAAGCAGCACCAACGATGAGGAGAACGGGTCTTAGTGTATTCAGGTGTTACTGCGCGGTACGGTCGTAACGCGCCTGGCCGAAGCCGATGATGAAGAACCCGATGGTCGAGAAGATCCAAATCAGGAACACGGAGAACACCGTGCTCTTACCGAACTTCTTGCCGACGCGCAGGCAGACCATGATGTTAAAGATGATGTTGACGATCGGGATGATGTACAGCAGCGACATCCAGCCTGAGTAGCCCGCAATCTTCACGAGGAAGATGATGTTGACGATCGGAATGATCGCGAGGATTCCCGCGTACCCAGCCTTGGTGAAGACCTTCCACATCGCGATGACGACGAGGATGTACCAGGCGATGGTAAACACCCCGAGCCCACCCTGCATCAACGCAAAAAACTGCTCACTGACATCCATATTGGTCTCCTCGCCGAGGTAGGTTTGCACCAGCTATGCGCCGGCTTTAGAAACCGAGCTTACCGAGCGCCTTCGGATCGCGCTGCCATTCCTTCAAAACCTTTACCCGAATGGAAAGGTAGACACGCTGACCAAGCAGCTCTTCGATGCCCTTGCGAGCCGTTTCGCCAATCGACTTCAGACGCTGGCCACCCTTGCCGATGACGATGCCCTTCTGGCTATCACGCTCAACATACACGGACGCGTAGATCTCGATGAGACCGTCTTCACGTTCTTCGCGGTCGTCAACGGACGCGGCGAGCGAATGCGGCAGCTCCTCACGTGCTCCAGCCAGCGCAGCCTCGCGAATCAACTCAGCAATGCGTTCGTCTTCGCTCTCGTCAGTGATGGTTTCGTTTTCGTACAGCGCCGGTGACTCTGGCATCAGGTCGAGCAGCACCTCAGAAAGAATGTCGAGCTGCTGATCCTCTGTCGACGAGATCGGCACCACTGCATCCCACTCACGCATCGCACCGAGCTTGGTGAGCTGATCGATGATCTCGGTCTGTGAGGCGCTATCAATCTTGGTCAGGATCGCGACCTTCTTGGCACGCGGGAAATCGTTGAGACGCTCGTCGATGAAGCGATCGCCAGGACCGATCTTTTCGTTTGCCGGGACACAGAAGCCGATGACATCCACATCACCAAGCGTTGTCTCGACGAGCGCATTCAGGCGCTCACCCAGCAGCGTACGGGGGCGGTGAATACCCGGCGTATCAACAATGATCAGCTGACCATCCGGGCGGTGAACAATACCGCGGATCACGCGACGAGTCGTCTGTGGCTTCTCACTGGTGATGACGATCTTTTCGCCGACAAGCGCGTTGGTGAGCGTCGATTTACCAACGTTCGGACGTCCAACGAACGAAACGAACCCTGCACGGAACGCACGTTCCGCAGAGTCGGTTGCGTCGTCAGCAGGCTGCGAAACTTCTTCGCTCATATTGATTACTCTTCCTCTTGCTGTGCTGACGACATTTCATCGCCAATGAGTTTTTGGGCGCGGATCGTGACGAGCCGCTGACGGCGCCGTTCAACTTCGACTGCCTCAAGCCTGATGTCTTCGATCGCGGCATGATCTCCCGGTTCAGGAAGTTTCCCGACAAGCATGGTCAGGAGACCGCCAACGGTATCGACGTCTTCGACCTCAAGTTCGGTCTCAAACAGGTCTGCGAGGCGATCGATCGGAAGTCGAGCGCTCACGAGATAGGTCTCGTCGCCCTCCTCGACAACGTCAACCGTCTCGCGGTCATGTTCATCGCTAATTTCGCCAAACAGCTCTTCGATCAAGTCTTCGAGCGTGACAAGCCCCGAGATGCCGCCGTATTCGTCGACAACGAACGCCAGGTGATTGGACTCTTCTTGCATCTGCCGAAGCAACCGGTCAGCTCGCTGCAGTTCAGGAACAAATACGGGAGCCTTCATGATCCGCGTCACGGGCGAGGTGTCGACTTCATCGAGTTTGCGCAACATGAACTTACTTGCGTCCCGTAGGTATACGACTCCGACGATGTCGTCAGTGTCGCCGCCAACAACTGGCAAACGTGAGTGACGTGAGTTCAACTGGGCTTCGAGTGCTTCTCGCACGGTCTGATCCGCGCTGACGGTCACCATGTCGATGCGCGGCACCATGACCTCGCGGACGTACGTGTCGTTCAACTCCACGATTGAATGAATGAGGTCGCGGTCGTCGTCTTCAAGCACCGCTTGCTCTGCCGCCTGATCGACCACAGAGAGGAGCTGTTGCTCATCACGAATCCGTGCCGCGCCTTCACGTCCGGGGGTGACACGATGACTGAAACGAATCAGGCCGTTCGAGAGTGGACCGAGCAGCACACGAATTGCATGCACGGTACGTGCCGTCACTCGAATTACCCCATCTGGTCGGTGCGTTCCCACGGTGCGAGGACTCGAGCCAACGAGTACAAAGGTAACTGCAGTCATCACAATCGTTGCAATGACCAGTTCGAGCCAGAGCTCGTCGAGCATGTACGCGAGCACCAAGGTGATGAGCACTGCCGAGAGCACCTCAGCAAAGACGCGGGCGAACGAGAGTGCGTTGACGTGGCTTTCTTCGTTCTCTGCAATTGCGCGGATCGCCTTACTCGACCGGCCACCCTCATCTGCAAGCGCGAGCAGCTCGGCTCGCGAACGCACGGAGAGCGCCGCATCGGTCGCAGCAAGCAGACCGCCGATCGCTGCGAGCAAAAGCGCAGCGATGATGAGTAGGGCAGCTAAGCCAGCACTCAAAGTGAGCGCTCTCGGGCGTGGAAGGCCATCACGATGTCTCGCTGGATGCCAAACATCTCTGCCTCTTCAGGAGGCGTCGCGTGGTCAAATCCGAGCAGGTGCAACATGCCGTGCGTCGTGAGAATGATGATCTCCTGAGCAAGGTCGTGGCCTGCAGCATCGGCCTGGCGGTCTGCGACCTGTGGGCAGATCACGATATCGCCGAGGATACCTGCGGGGGTCTTCGCGTCAAGTCGCCCCGGGCGAAGCTCGTCCATCGGGAAGCTGAGCACATCGGTAGCGCCTGGCTCACCCATCCACTGCTCGTGAAGGTCAGACATCGCAGGCTCATCCACGAGCATTATGGCGACATCGGTATCGGCGTGCACATGCATCGCCTCAAGCGCGAAGAGCGCGAGGCGCTGCAACTGCTCTTCTGAAATCTCGATTGCTGATTCGTTATTGATCTCTACGCTCATGAGGCGTCTCCTTGGGTATTCTGCTCATCGTAATCTTGGTATGCGTCGACAATGCGACCGACCAGGCTATGACGAACGATGTCGTCTGCGGTGAGCTCCGCAAAATGAATGTCTTCAACGTTTCCGAGAATGCTCTTCACCACGCTGAGGCCACTGCGACCTTTCGGTCTATCGACCTGGGTGAGATCGCCAGTGATGACCATCTTCGAGCCATAGCCGAGACGCGTCAGGAACATCTTCATCTGTTCAGGCGTCGTGTTCTGTGCCTCGTCAAGGATGACGAAGGCCTCATTCAACGTACGCCCGCGCATGTAAGCGAGGGGCGCAACTTCGATGGTGCCGTTCGCGAGCAGGCGCCCAACGAGGTCTTGATCCATCATTGCGCTCACCGCATCAAACAGCGGTCGCAAGTACGGATCAATCTTCTCTTCAAGCCCACCTGGCAGAAAGCCGAGACTCTCCCCCGCTTCGACTGCCGGGCGGGTAAGCATGATCTTTGAGACCTCGCGTCGCTGCAGCGCCTGCACGGCCTTCGCCATCGCCAGATAGGTCTTGCCGGTGCCAGCCGGACCGATCCCGAACACGATGGTGTTGTCGTCGATTGCGTCAACGTACCGGCGTTGGCCGTCGGTCTGGGCGCGTACAGCATTGCCGCGGACCTGGACGATCGGTTCGCTCAGTCGTTGGGGAGCCGATCCTGCCTGCCCTGCGTTGACGAGATGTGTAATCGCACGCACATCATTTGCTGAGACTTGACCACTCGTTCGAGCGAGGTCAAGCACTTCGCGCACGACGGTTTCAGCTGCGCGAACGAGCGCAACGTCTCCCCTGAGTGTCATGACTTCATCACGCACATGGAAGCGCACACCTGGGTGCAGCTCTTCCAGGTCGCGAATCAACTGATCACGATGTCCGAGGAATGAGCTCAGCTCAACTCCGGAAAGCGCAACTGTGCGACTGAGTTCAGATGGGCCCGTTGGTGATTGGGCTGGACTGGTTGTTTCAGGCTCCAACGAGCGAGTTCTCCTTGAGGTCACCTGCAAGCACGTGTGCGTGCACATGGAATACGGTTTGGCCGACGGTCGCGCCTGAGTTGAACAGCAGACGGAAATCACCGTTGCCGTGCTTCTCCGCGAGCTGCTTCGCAACTGAGACCATCTCAGCGAGGGTCTCGGGATCACCGGCAGCGAGCTCAACAACGTTCTCGTACTCCGTTGATTTCGGGATAACGAGAATGTGTACCGGTGCCTGAGGCGCGATATCTGGGAACGCAATAACGCGCTCGGTCTCGGCGAGAATCTCTACCGGGATCTCTCCAGCTACGATCTTGGCGAAAATGGTGTCCTGAGCCATGTGTCCAGTCTACCCGGCAGTGATCGATGCGGAAGATGCGAGATGCAGATCGTTCGCGGGTGGCAGACAGTAACCATCGCACACCGGACTCGAATCTGTTTTGAAGCTTCTCGTCGTTACCCGTCGAAGTCGTCTACCAGCGTGCGAGTCCCACGTTGAGCACTGCAAGTGCGGCTGGCCCGGCCGACGAAGTTCGCAAGACGGTACTCCCGAGCACGAGGACCCGTGCTCCCGCTGCCTCAAGCTCGTCGATCTCTGCATCTGCAAGACCGCCTTCAGGCCCAACTACGAGTTTGATCTCACGCACGTGCGCAGCGAGCCCCTCAGTGACCCAGGCGCTCAGGGCGCGCGTACCGCGCGGGTGTAATACCACGACCTCAACCTCGGGATCTGACGCGGCAGCACAGATCTCACGGGTAGTCGTCAGCGGCCCAACGACTGGCACCCAAGCGCGCAGCGACTGCTTCGAAGCCTCACGTGCAATGCGCTGCCATTTTGCGATTCCCTTTGCAGACTTCTCAGCACCGCCAACCCCATCCCAGCGTGACACTGACCGCGCGGCCTGCCACGGCGAGAAGCCGTCGACACCGAACTCCGTCGACTGCTCAACAGCACGCTCGTCACGATCGCCCTTCGCAAGCGCCTGCACAAGAGTGAGACGAACCGCGGGTACATCGACCTGACGCACGTCAAGCAGTCGAACCGTGAATCGATCCTTCCCTACCGCGATTGCTTCTGCGTTGGCAAGTGCCCCCTCACCGTTACCGATGAGGATCTGCTCCCCCTGACGCAAGCGACTGACGCGAACAGCGTGCCGTGCTTCGTCACCGGTGATGTCAATTTCGGAACCCGACACAAATTCAGCCGCGCTGAGTCCCTCGCGGTAGTACAGGTTTGCCATGCGCGTTTAGTTCTTAAAGAAGCGATCGCGGATCTTGCCGAAGAACCCCTGGTGGAACTCACCGAAGTGCGGGTGCTCATCCTTTCGGAGCGCTGCGAGCTGACGAACCAGGTCCTTCTCCCGTTTGCTGAGCTTCGATGGGGTTACCACCTGCACCGCAATCTTCAAATCACCACGGTTCGTTGTCTGGAGCCCTTGAATGCCACGACCGCGGACGGTAATGATGTCGCCTGACTGTACGCCGGCGGGAACTTCTACCTCTACTTTGTCGCCATCAAGCGAATCGAGTGAAACCTCAGCACCAAGCACCGCATCGGTCATAGCGACCTGAAGCGTGCTGAGAAGGTCATCACCATCACGGCTGAAAATGTCGTGGTGCGTCACACGGAACTCAATGAACAGGTCACCGTTCGGGCCACCGCCAGGGCCGACCTCGCCACCGCCGCGCATCTGCATGCGCGTACCGGTCTCAATGCCTGACGGAATGTCGAGCGGAAGCTCACGGCGCTCACGCACTCGCCCCTTGCCTGCACACGAGGTGCACGGGTGCTCAATGATCGTGCCGTAACCCGAGCAACTCCCACAGGGGTGCATGGTCACGACATTCCCGAAGAGCGAACGCACCTGGCGCTGCACCTGACCCTGGCCATGGCACACATCACAGGTCACCGGGCTCGTGTCAGGCTGGCATCCACTGCCATCACAGGTGTTGCAGAGCACCGCAGTGTTGATCGTGATGTCGCGCTTCGCACCGAAAACGACCTCTTCGAGAGGCACGTCGATGCGGATCAGGGCATCTTCGCCACGCTCCGCGCGTGAACGAGGCCCCTGTGATCCGCCGCCGAAACCACCACCGAAGAATGTCTCGAAGATGTCGCCAAAGCCACCCGCACCGCCGAAGCCTGGCTGATCCCCACCACGGTCGTAGCGGGCACGCTGCTCAGCATCGCTGAGAACATCGTATGCATGTGTGACGTCCTTGAAGCGTTCAGCTGCTTCTTCAGACGGGTTCACATCCGGGTGGAGCTGGCGCGCGAGCTTGCGATACGCCTTCTTGATCTCTTCTGGGGTCGCTTCGCGGGAAACTCCGAGGACCTCGTAGTGATCTGCCACTCTGATTGCTCCTTAGTGGTTGCGGTTGAAAACTGATGTGTATCGGCTGACGCTACGAGTGCGTCTCGCCAAGCATTTGGTTGAGGTAGCGCGCGACTGCGCGCACACTCGAAATATTGCCTGCGTAGTCCATCCGAACAGGACCGAGCACGCCAAGCCGTGAGGCCGTGTCGCCAATGGAGGCATAGTTTGTTGCAATTACTGACGCCTCGGGCAGGCCGTACAACGCGTTCTCACGACCGATCGAAGCCGCAACATCGCGCTGATCATGCACCAGCTCCTCGAACAGGCGCAAAAGTGTGACCTGTTCTTCGATGGCTTCAAGCACCGTCGTGAGGGTGCCAGAGTACTCGCCGGGACGCGAAAGATTCGCGGTACCAGCGACAGCAATCTTGTCACTGCGATTGGCTTTCAACTGGCCGAGCACGATGGCGAGCACGCGCCCAATGAGCTCGTTCTCGAGTGGGGCTACCCACTCATTTGCGTTCGCAGCGAGATCAGTGATCGCGCGTTCTGCGGAATCAAGGTCTTGCCCAATGATCGCTTGCGCGATCCGCGCCCGAAGGCCGTTGACCCATGCCTCAGTGACCTGTGCGGACGGCAGCTTCGCAACCTGTTGCTCTACCACCCCAGAGCCGAGAATGAGGACGCAGAGCACGCGGTCTTCACCCACGGCGACCAGGTCAATGTGACGTACGACCGTACTGCGAAGCGACGGGTACTGCGCCACAGCGACCTGATTGGTCAGTTGCGCCAGCAATCTCACGGTGCGAGTCATCGCGTCATCAAGATCGTTCGCCTCGCCAAGGAAGCGTTCAATCGCGGTGCGCTGCGCCCCGCTCAGTGGACGCGCCCGAGCCAAGGTATCGACGTACAGCCGGTACCCTTTGTCGGTCGGAACGCGGCCCGACGACGTGTGCGTCTGCGCGATGAGCTCTTGGTCTTCGAGCGAGGCCATATCATTACGAATGGTCGCGGCCGAAACCCCGAAACTGTGCCGATCAACGATGGACTTTGAACCGACAGGCTCACTCGTCGCGACATAGTCACTCACGATTGCGTGCAGGACAGCGAGACCGCGTTCGGTAACCATCGCGACTCCCTTCCTGGCACTCAGCACGTTCGAGTGCCAAGTCTAGCGCAGCCCGCCGCAGAAATACTTAGCTGAGCAGTGCGCCGACTACGCGGTCAGCGAGCAGTCGACCCCGAAGGGTCGGTACGATTCGGGGCGCGGATCCGCCACTTCCCAACGCAGCACGGCCATCGATGAGGCCGTCAGCGATCAAGCCAGCAACCGCACCGCGTTCGCTCTCAGCAAGCGCCGAGATGGGCAGACCATCTGCGATGCGGGTCTGCAGCAGCACCTGCTCCTCGTGACGGGCCTCTTCGCTCAGCAGTTCACGTTCGAGAGCCGGCGAAACGCCCTGTGAGATACGGTCAGCGTACGCTCGCGGATGCTTCACGTTCCACCAGCGCGTTCCGCCAATGTGGCTGTGCGCGCCCGGTCCTGCCGCCCACCAGTCCTCGCCTGTCCAGTACGACAGGTTATGGCGCGAACGAGTCTCTTCGCTGCGCGACCAGTTACTCACTTCGTACCAGTCGTACCCGGCTGCCGCGAGCTTCGAATCAGCGAGTTCGTACATCTCAGCATGGAGATCATCGTCAGTCGCTGGGTATTCGCCTCGCTTGATCTGTGCAGCAAGCTTGGTTCCCGGTTCGACGATAAGCGCGTACGCCGACAAGTGGTCGGGTGCCATCGCAAGTGCGGCGTCGAGCGACGTCTCCCATTCCTCAAGCGTTTCGCCAGGCGAACCGTAGATGAGATCAAGACTCACCTGCAGCCCAACCTCGCGAGCCCATGCAACAACCTGCGGTACTCGCTCAGGCGAGTGGGTACGGTCAAGCACGCTCAGCACCTTCGGCACTGCGGACTGCATGCCGAAGCTGACACGGGTGAAGCCGTTGTCTGCGAGATGCTCGAGGTACTCGCGATCCACCGAGTCAGGATTTGCCTCGGTCGTCACCTCGGCGCCAGGAGCGATTCCCCACTCATCACGAATGCGATCAAGCATGAGCACCAGATCAGCCGCTGGCAACAGCGTCGGGGTGCCACCGCCGAAGAAGACGGTCGAGACTTCACGTGCTGGCAGCCCGGAGTCCCGCATCACTTTCGCGCCGAAACTCAGCTCAGCCGCAGCCTCTGAGGCATAGTGCGACTGGTTCGTGGTACCGAGCTCGCTCGCAGTGTAGGTGTTGAAGTCACAGTAACCACAGCGCACACGGCAGTACGGGACGTGGACGTACACGCCAAAGCGACGCTCATCAGCACCCGCGAGCACCGAGGCCGGGAGGGCACCGTCAGCTGGAGCAGGCTCGCCGGGTGGAAAGGCGCTCGGCACGGTTAGCGATCCGCCGAATCATCACGCGGAAGTTCGATCACAATCGGCTCATCAGCCTGGACATCGACGCTCGCGTCGACATCAGACATTCCTGCAGGCGCAGCTGACTCATCGGCCCCAGCGTCAGGCAGGGTGTTCACGGGTGCGACACCAGGCAGAAGCGCTGTGAGGATGCGCTTCGCTGCATCAAGCACATTGCGCTGATCGTTTCGCGCCTTGAGTCCGAAGATGCCGTTCTGCGAGGAGAAGAAGAAGCCTCGCACACCCGCCCAAACGGTGCCGTCTTCCTTCAGCTCAACGACCGCGAAGTGCTCACCATACGGGCCACCATCATCGGATCGATCGCCCCAGGCAAAGCCAACGCGGTTGTTTTCAACGAGCGTGTACACGACCAGCACCTCGCGGTCGAGATCGCCGATGCGCAAGCGTGCCTGTGTACCTGCAGTGACATAGGGCTCGCCATCTGGACCGAACAGCTCTTCGGTATTGCCGGTGGGCACTGGAGTGCCATCTGCGTCAAAGATGACTCCGGTGTAGGCGTCGCCTTCGCCCCGATCGATCTCCTCGACGGTGCAGCCCGCACCGCGGTGCGCGCCCCAGGTCATGAGCCAGCTCGACGCGAGGATGAAGCGCTCTTCACCACTGCCAAGCTGCAGTGTCTCCTCGTACGAGGTACTGCCCGCAGGCGGGAAGCGCACGAGGTCCGGCGCACGCGAGGCACCAACGGCTGCGTAGCCAACTGGCATCTCGCGATGCGTCGAGCGCCGTGGGAAGTCTTCCTTCGGCGCCGGGGTCACTTCTTCGCGTCCTTCGTCTCGACCTCGCCAGACAGTGCCGCGATGAAGGCCTCCTGAGGCACCTCTACACGACCGACCATCTTCATGCGCTTTTTGCCTTCCTTCTGCTTCTCGAGCAGCTTGCGCTTACGGCTAATATCGCCGCCGTAGCACTTGGCAAGGACGTCCTTACGGATTGCGCGGATCGTCTCACGAGCAATAATGCGTGAACCTACCGCCGCCTGAATGGGCACCTCGAACTGCTGGCGCGGGATGAGCTTGCGCAAGCGCTCAGCCATCATCGTGCCGTAGTGGTAGGCGTTGTCGCGGTGGACAATTGCGCTGAACGCATCGACCTTGTCACCCTGGAGGAGGATGTCGACCTTCACAAGGTCTGCCTCTTGTTCGCCCATGGGTTCGTAATCGAGCGATGCGTAGCCCTGCGTGCGGCTCTTCAGGTGATCGAAGAAGTCGAACACGATTTCACCAAGGGGAACGCTGTAGCGAAGCTCAACGCGCTCGCCAAGGTATTCCATCCCCATGAGGCTGCCGCGGCGGCTCTGACAGAGCTCCATGACCGTGCCGACGTAATCCTTTGGAGTGAGGATCGCGACGCGTACCACCGGCTCACGAACCGAGCGGATCTTCCCCTCGGGGTACTCGCTCGGGTTCGTCACAGTAGTCTCGGTGCCGTCTTCACTCGTGACCTGGTAGACCACGCTCGGCGCGGTGGCAATGAGGTCAAGGTCAAACTCGCGGCGCAGACGCTCAGAGATGATCTCGAGGTGCAGCAGGCCGAGGAAGCCACAGCGGAAGCCGAAGCCAAGCGCGACCGAGGTCTCTGGCTCGTACTGCAACGCAGCATCAGAAAGCTTGAGCTTGTCGAGCGCCTCACGAAGCACCGGGTAGTCAGAACCATCGATCGGGTACAGACCCGAGAAAACCATTGGCTTCGGATCGGTGTATCCCGGCAGGGCTTCTTCAGCGCCGTGGAACTTCGTGGTGACCGTGTCACCCACCTTCGACTGGCGGACGTCTTTCACGCCGGTGATGAGGTATCCCACCTCGCCAACGCCAAGACCCTTCGTCGGGGTCGGCCCCGGTGATGAAACACCAATCTCGAGCGCCTCGTGCTCAGTCTTGGTCGACATCATCAGGACCTTCTCACGCGGAGTGAGTTTGCCATCGACCATACGAACATACGTGACCACGCCACGGTAGGGATCGTAGACCGAGTCAAAAATCATTGCGCGCGCAGGACCATCTGCGTCGCCAACGGGCGCGGGAACGCGCTCAATCACACTGTTGAGAAGCTCTTCGACGCCCATGCCGGTCTTGCCTGAGACCTTCAGGATGTCGTCAGGGTTACCGCCGATGAGATCCGCAATTTCAGCTGCAACGCGCTCAGGGTCTGCTGCGGGAAGGTCGATCTTATTCAAGACCGGGATGATCTCGAGGTCGTTCTCCATCGCGAGGTAGAGGTTCGCAAGCGTCTGCGCCTCGATGCCCTGTGCAGCATCGACGAGCAGAATTGCACCCTCACAGGCAGCCAGCGAACGAGATACCTCGTAGCTGAAGTCGACGTGACCTGGGGTATCGATCATGTTGAGCGCATAGTCACCACCGTCGTGGCTCCAGTGCATACGGACAGCCTGCGACTTAATGGTGATACCGCGCTCACGCTCGATATCCATATTGTCAAGGTACTGAGCGCGCATATCGCGGTCAGAAACGGTGCCGGTGACCTGCAGCATGCGGTCAGCAAGGGTGGACTTACCGTGGTCGATGTGCGCGATGATGCAGAAGTTGCGAATCTTCGCGGGGTCGGTTGACGACGGCGCTGGGGGGTTCACACTACGAGGAGACATTGTGGCTCATTATCTCACAGTGGTAATGAGGTTTCTGGCCAAGTCATGCGGGAGCACGCGTGGCGCGAGATTCCAAGCGTGCCACCCCGCGCAAAACACGCACATTCGCACTCCCAGCGGCATAGGCGGATCATCTGCTAAAGTTAACTTCTGACTTGCGTGTGGAACTATCCACACATCCGCTAGGTGCCCTCTCTCACCGATCGGAACAATTCATATTGACCTTGAAATGAAGGAACTCACTTAACGTGGCAAACATCAAGTCGCAGCTGAAGCGCATCAAGACCAACCGCAAGGCTACCGAGCGTAACCGTGCATACAAGAGCGAGCTGCGTACCCTCATTCGCAAGACCCGCGAGTCGATCGCGACTGGCGACAAGACCGCTGCTGAGGCAAACCTCAAGGTTGCTACCCGCAAGCTCGACAAGGCTGTTTCGAAGGGTGTTCTGCACCAGAACAACGCTGCGAACCGCAAGTCGAAGCTCGCAGCTCAGGTTGCAGCTCTCTAAGACTGCTTTCTGAAGCTTCACGAAGCGGCGGATCACTTCGGTGGTTCGCCGCTTCGTTTTATCTGCACCCAATTGGGTGCGTCAGGCTCGAGGAGATACCTGTGCCCGCTAGCTGGAAAGCTGCGTTGAAGACGAAGACCCCGCCGCGTCCCGCGTTCAATAAGATCATTGTTGCCGTGCTGGTTGCAGGCATCGCACTGTGCTCGCTCGTGGCCATTGGCACCTTGGCTGGCCATCAGCTACTCATCCCACCCCTCGCCGCGAGCATGGTGTTGATCGTCACCGGTCCCAACCTGCACCTCTCTCAGCCGCGGCAGGTGATCGGTGGCCACCTGTTGTCAGCGCTGGTCGGTGTTGGTGTCGGCGTCGTGAGCCATTCACTCTGGGCCGCAGCAATCGCAGGGGCGTTATCACTCGGGGTCATGCTTGCCCTACGCACAGCACACTCCCCCGGCTCAGCCACGGCAATGATTGCGGCGATGACCGTTTCGGGTCGAATCTCACTCATTCTTTCAACCGTCATTGGCGCGATAATCCTTGTCTTGTTCGGCATTCTGCTCAACAAGATCAAGCGCACGGGTTACCCGGCCTACTGGTGGTAGGCCGACCCTAACCACTGGTACGACCTCGCAGAGCGACGAAGCTTACGAGCTGCTCCAGTGCGTACTCGGGATCACGGGTGCCGCCTTTGAGGAGCCACTCCGTTTCGCACGCCAAATCAATTGCGCGAGCGAGGTCTTCCTCGCGCCACGCCTGCGCATCGCGCACCGCGTTCTGCACCATCCACGGAGCCATGCCGAATTCTTTTGCGAGCTGTCCCGCAGAACCGCGAGCGCCATATACCCGAGCCATTCCGCGCAACTTCATATTGAGCGCCGCGAGCATCGGGATCGGCGAGAGACCCGTCAAGAGGGCCTGACGCAGCAGCACAAGCGCATCGGAACGGCGACCCGCAATCGCTGCATCAGCAAGCTTGAATCCGCTTGCTTCAACACGTCCCTCAGTGGCGCGACCAACCTCAGTCTCGGTGAGACTACGCCCAACGTCAGAGACGAGCTGAACGCAAGCGCCTGCGAGCTCGCCAACACTTCCAGAAGCATAGGCCGCAACAAGCATGCGAACCGCACCGGGAGTTGCTTGCGCGCCAAGTCGCCGGAATTCTTGTTGAGCGAAGGTGAGCCTGTCTGATTCTTTCTTAATCTCTGGGCAGACGACCTCGATGGCACCAGGCGCGCTGCCGCGTACAAGGTCAAGCAGGGCTTTGCCGCGCATGCCATTCACGTGACGGAGCACGAGGGTCGTGTCTTCAGCCGGGTCTAGCACGTACCGCTTGGCATCTTCGATAAACGCGTCTGAACTCTTCTCAACACCGCTCACACGAATGAGCCGAGGCTCTGCAAAAAGCGACGGGCTTGCAAGCGTAAAGAGTTCGCCTGCCGAATAGGATGCAGCGTCGATGTCATGCACTTCAAGCTCGGCATTTTCACCCTTGAGCTGGTCGCGAATACGCTGACCAGCACGGCCAGCAAGAAACTCTTCGACGCCGCTAATCAACACGGTTGGCGCCGGCCGCGCTTCAGTCCAATCGCACTGCGGTGCCTTGGTCTTTGCGATCTTCGTCGGTGTCGTTCGTGCTGCTGCTGCCACGACACACACTCTACCCGCACCCACCGACATTGACCGTTTCACCCCGATACACACCACATCTTCCACGCATTGGAAACGCATTGGTGAGCGAAAGCCGCATTCATCTGACTAATATTAGGAGCGCCTTACTTCTCTGATTGACTCCCAGGTGACCATGACTGTTCTCACTCTGCACGCCGAACGTGCACCACACCCGAGCCTCCTGGCCGAAGCTCCCGAGCCGCAGCTGGCACGGCTGCTTCGGCACTCACCAGAGCACCATGTCGCCGACCCATACCTCTTCACCACCAGCGTGCACGTCCCCGATCACGCCGTCACCTGGGCGCGACACAGCCATCCAGAACACGAACTCCTCTGGACCGACCGTGGTGTTGTCACGATGGTCACCGGCGGCCGCCAGTGGACGGTTACCCCAGGCATCGGGCTGTGGATTCCAGCTGGCATGGAGCACGAGGGCTCCTCGCGCGAAAGCACCGAGATCCGCACAACCTACTTCGCACCAGAGAGCTGGACGCGCACCTGGGACAAGCCCGTCGCAGTACGACTCGTGCCCGCAGCGCGCGAGCTGCTGATTCATCTCAAGAACACCCGCATGTCAGTGCAACAGCGTTTGCGCGCTCAGCAGGTGTGTGTCGACATGCTTGAGCTGAACGATTCACTTGATCTCGATGTACCCATCCCAGAGGATCAGCGCCTGGCGCTTCTTGTAGAAAAAGTCCTGGGTGATCCGGCAGACGACCGATCCCTCGAGCAGTGGGCGTCGCTGCTCAACATGACCTCACGGACGCTCACCCGAGCATTCAGCGCCGAGGTCGCGATGAGCTTCACGCAGTGGCGTCGGCTTGTACGAATGCGCGCAGCGCTCGGGGCGCTTACCGACGGCGACAGCGTGAAGTACGTTGCACGCCGCGTGGGCTACAGCACGACAAGTGCCTTCGTCACCGCGTTTAGAAAGACCGTTGGTTGCACGCCGGGTGAGTTCACCGAGCGCATCACCGGTCAGGGCCGAAACCGACGCGCAGCCTAGCGCCTGTCTCATACGAGAAACGACCTGTCCCCCCAGGTCTGATGTATCAGCGTAGCTTGGAATTACGCGCCAATCCGGCGCGATCGACGTCACAGCCACCGGAGCTCGCCTCGCATTATGCCCATGCCGACTCAACCCAGCACTCTTCCCCGAGCTCATCCAGTCACACCTGATACGCCTGAACAACCTCCCCAGGGGAAGGCAACTGGAAACTTCGCACGCACGCTCTGGCTACTCGTTGCGTGCCTCGGCCTCGGCGTCATCGTCGTCGCAAGTATCGTCATTGGGTCACGTGAGATCCCTCTCGCTACGGTGTGGGACGCCCTCTTTGCTCCAGCAGACATCGAGGATCACTTCGTCGTTCGTGACTTACGTGTTCCCCGTACCGTGGTGGCGATCGTCGTCGCAGCGGCTCTGGGCATCGCCGGGGCCCTCATTCAGGCCCTCACGCGAAATCCCCTCGCGGATCCCGGCATATTGGGGGTCAACTCAGGTGCGTCGTTCGCGGTCGCAGTGGGTGTCGGAGCATTCGGCGCGGCCTCGATCACCGAGTACATCTGGTTCGCCTTCGGCGGTGCGCTTATCGTCACATTTGCGGTCTATGCCATCGGTTCAGCTGGCCGAGGTGGTGCCGATCCGCTCCGACTCGTCCTCGCAGGTGTAGCGCTCGGCGCAGCACTCAGTGGCCTCACTTCGGCGCTCACGCTATTGAATCCTGAGGCTTTCGACAAAATGCGAAACTGGGGTGCCGGCACCGTCGTCGGGCGTGAACTCGACATCGTATGGCCAGTACTGCCATTCCTCGCCATCGGTCTCCTCATTGCGATATGCCTCGCCCGTTCACTCAACGCCATTGCACTCGGCGACGACCTGGCCGCGGCCCTCGGCGCGCATGTGCTGCGCACTCGAGTCTTCGTCGTCATCGCAGTCACGCTCTTGGCTGGTGGCGCAACCGCAATCGCTGGCCCGATTGGCTTCGTCGGCCTCATGGTGCCGCACGTTGCGCGGTGGATCGTCGGACCAGACCAACGGTGGATCCTCGCATACACGCTGGTCCTCGCACCGGCGCTGCTCCTACTGGCAGACATCGCGGGACGCCTCATCATGCGTCCTGCCGAGGTCCCCGTCGGAATCGTGACAGCTTTTGTTGGCGCACCAGTACTCATCATGCTCATCCGAAAGCGGAAGGTGAGTGGCCTGTGAGCGCTCCATCGCAATCTCCGTCTGCCCACGCGCAGACACATCCACACAGGCATGCTTCGTTACCGCAGCAGGTGCAGTTCGGTCGTACCTTCCGCAGGTGGCACGTTCGTGGCGTATGGCTACGAATCGACATGCGAGTGCTTCCCATGTGTCTCGCACTGCTGGTCATCGCAGTCATCATTTTCGTTGCTGCACTGGCTAGTGGCGACTACCCGCTGTCAGTTGCACAGGTGTGGCAGGCGCTCACCTCACAGGCAGAAGAGTTCACACGGACCGTCGTCATCGAGTGGCGTATGCCACGCGCGCTCGCGGCGTGCGTGTTTGGCGCCGCGCTTGGGGCGAGTGGCGCGGTCTTCCAGTCGCTCACGCGAAACCCGCTCGCAAGTCCCGACATTTTGGGGTTCTCAGCTGGCGCATACACCGGTGCACTGATCGTTATCATCGTGCTGCATGGGACCTATCTTGACGTTGCGGCAGGCGCGTTCGTTGGCGGAATCGCGACAGCTGGCCTCGTCTACATTCTTGCGTTCAGGGGCGGCGTGCAAGGTTTCCGGCTCATCATTTCCGGTATCGCGGTGTCAGCAATGCTGAGCTCGCTCAACACGTGGCTCACGCTGACTGCGAACCTCGACACCGCTCTGATCGCTGCGGTCTGGGGAGCCGGATCACTCAACGGCATGACCTGGCTACAGACCGGCGCTGGTGCTGTGCTAGTGGTCGCACTTCTCGCGATCACCCTCGGTTTCACACGGCCACTCAAACAGCTTGAGCTTGGCGATGACGCAGCGCAAGCGCTTGGCGTACGCGTCGAACCCATCCGGCTCACGCTCATGTTGCTTTCGGTTGCGCTGATCGCCGTGGTGACAGCCGCCGCTGGCCCGATCTCATTCGTCGCATTTGCGGCACCGCAGATCGCACGCCGCATCACACGTTCACCCGGCGTCTCTGTTGCAGCGTCCGCTTGCATGGGCGCGGTGCTCCTCTCGGCCTCTGACTATGTCGCGCTCCACGCACTTCCAGCGATGCTGCCTGTCGGCACCGTCACCGTCGTGCTCGGCGGCGGCTACCTCATTTGGCTCCTCGTCGTCGAAGCCCGCAAACGCGGTTAACTCGTTCTTTCCCCACGCTCTTAGAAAGCATGCGCATGACTGTATCCCCTCCTGAATCCACGGCTTTGCAGATTGTTGACGCCACGATTGGCTACGACCGAAAGACCATTTCAGAGGCTTTGTCGGTAGCCATTCCAGACGAATCGTTCACGGTCATCGTCGGGCCCAACGCGTGCGGCAAGTCGACCCTGCTTCGCGCACTTTCCAGGCTTATACGCCCAACAGCCGGTGAAGTGCTGCTCGACGGCAAGAACATCGCAACGTACAAAGCGAAGGCTGTGGCGCGAAAACTGGGCTTACTCCCCCAATCCTCGATCGCACCTGAGGGCATCACGGTTGCGGATCTCATCGCCAGAGGCCGGTATCCGCACCAGGGACTCATTCGCCAGTGGACCGATGCAGACGAGTACGCCGTTATCCAAGCCATGAACGCGACAGGGGTCACAGAACTCTCGACCCGCCTCGTCGATGAACTTTCGGGTGGTCAGAAACAACGCGTGTGGGTGGCAATGGTGCTTGCCCAAGAAACTCCATTGCTATTGCTCGATGAGCCCACCACATATCTCGACATTGCCCATCAGATTGACCTGCTCGAACTCTTTACTGATCTGCATCTTGCAGGAAACACCCTTGTCGCGGTCTTGCACGACCTCAATCAGGCGGCACGCTACGGCACCCACCTCATTGCGATGAAAGATGGCGCAGTGGTCACACAGGGCACTCCCGAAGAGGTCGTCACCGCCGAGATCGTCGAGGAGGTGTTCGGACTTGCCTGCATCGTCGTGCCCGACCCTGTCACCGGCTCCCCAACTGTTGTGCCACTCGGTCGTGACCGTTCGCGTCCGGATCGCGAAGCTCCACGTCTCCCCCTCGATGCGAGAAGTTTCTAGCGTTGTATTCAGAGGCCAATGCACTCACGCAAGGCCCCCTTGCCTGTTCGCCAGGCACCACATCATGTCAAGGATCTATATGCCCCTCTCAACTGCCGGAACCGGCATCTCACGCCTCAGGCCTGCCCGTCGAGCACGCACGCTGGCGTTTCTCTCTGTAGTCGTCTCGATTGGCCTCCTCACTGGTTGCACCGGTGGAAATACTGCAAGCACCGATAGCAGTACCTCAGGTGAAACCATCGATTTCACCTATGAGGGTTACTCCGCGGAGATTCCTGCTGATCCGCAGCGAGTCGTCGTGCTCGATAGCCGCAGCGGACTCGAAATGGCGTTGCTCGCCGACTACCCACTTGTCGCAACTGCATACGGCGAGGACAGCCCTCTCTCACCGCTCATCGATGAAGACGTTGCTCATCTGAAGAACACCGCGTTTGATCTGAACCGCGAGGAAATTGCTTCGTACAACCCCGACCTCATCGTCGTTGGTAAAGGCTGGTGGGACTTCTACGAGGGCGAAGACTTCAAGCTTGATGACATTGCCCCGGTGCTCGCCGTCAACGACGGCCTCGATGTCGAGGGTGCTTCTGCCGAGAACCCCTTTGAGGCGATGACTGCGCAGCTCAATCTGCTTGGCCGCGAGGATCAGGCGGAAGCTGCAATCGAGGGCTACGAGCAGGCTGTTGAAGACGCACGTCAGCGCATTGAGTCGTACACCAAGGGCAAGTCGATCGCAGTGATTCACGCGCCCGTTGACAACTTCACGGTCATTGCTGATGAATCCGTCTATCAGGTGGTGCTCCCGGCCCTCGGGTTCGAGATCTATGACAACGCTGAGATCGCATCGGCACCGCCCAATCCCAACGGCATTGGGCACATGCTCAGCTACGAGAATGCAGTAAGCGCACTCGGTGAGGCAGATGTCATGCTCGTATACAAGGCTGACGTTGGTGCCGACCTTGATCCCCTACTCAATCGTGTTCCCGCAGTGGCAAACGGCAATTGGATTGAAGGAAACCTCGCTGAGCGTTTTGGTTTTGCGTTGACCTACACGAGCTTCGTGGACGGCATCGCTGACGCAGTCGAAGGGTTCCCTGACTTCAAGTAGTCATACCGCGAGCTGCAGGGGGTGCAGGTCGCGTCGCAACGTGGTGCCGGTACGGTTTCTCTTCACCGCAAGAAACCGTACCGGCACTTTTGCATGAATCATGGCGTCCACAGCTGAGTGCGTGGGCGACCATGCTTGATCCGAAAGAACAAGCTTCATCGCGGCCCTGGAGAATGTTTGTTGGATACACCTTGAGATTTCACTTGGAACCCTCGAACCTCGTACTCGTCTAATACAAAGGCGACCGTTCCTGCCACGTCTGTTCGCCACGTCTGCATACCCATTCCATCAAGCGCAGAGAGCAGGTCACTGTTTGGGTGCCCGTAGCGGTTCTTCACACCAACTGAAACGAACGCCGTTCCAGCTCCCAATTGTTCGTAGAGGGGTAGGTGCTGATCCTTTGACCCGTGATGAGCGACCTTTACGACGTCACTCGAGATCTTCACCCCTCCAGCAAGCATGGCCTTTTGTTCATCCTTGCCGGTATCAGCAAGCATGAGAATGTGCCGGCCGAGAATATCGACCGACATGACGATACTCGCCGCGTTCGTATCTTTCGGAATGGTTCCGTTTGCTGGAGCCAACACCTCCCAACGTAAGCCAGGCTCCCCTGGGGCAACCCCTCCGCCGGTGCGACCCTGCCGCAGCACCACAGGCGTCAGATCCTGCGCAAGCAGACTTCTCACAAGTGCACGGTCTTCACCGTCTTTTGCATTCGCAGGCGCAATGATCACGGTCTCCGTCATACCCGCGACTGCGTCTAACGCGCCAACATGATCTTGATCATCGTGGGTCAGCACGAGTTGATCCACTCGTGCTACGCCGAAGCGTGTCAAGCATTCCCGCAAGAGGGCTTCGTCATCTCCAGTATCGACCAGCATCACAAACTCCGGATGCCTCGGGTCTCGCAGCAGCGTGGCATCACCTTGCCCGACATCGCAGGACACGATTGCCCAATCTCGCGGCACACCAATTCTGGAAACAACTGGCGCGATACCGGTCATCGTCGCTGCGATGCCTGCGCCGGTTACAGCGAGTAACGAAGCGAGCCGCTTTGCCCGTGCCGGTAGCCTTTCCCCCGCACCCCATGGGAGCCTGAGCCTTCCTTGCTCCCAGGCACCTCGCGAGAGTTGTCTCGTCACCAATGCGACGAACACTCCGCCGAGTAATTCGACAAGTGCTAACGAAATAGCCCCGAACCAACCACCACTCCAGTGCCACCGGCCAAAAGACACCTGGGCTCCGGTTGATGCAAGGAGTTCGATCCAACGCGCCGGGACCGCAGCAAGCGAGACCAGACAAGCTCCAGCCCCTTCAGCGAGTGGAAGCACCATGGTGGCACACAGCCCGATTGCTGTCCCGAGTGGTGCTGCAGGTGCCGCCAGAACGTTGGTGAACACACTCACAAGAGACAGCCCCGGTTGCAGGAGCAGCAATAGGGGGCCGCACGTGAGTTGAGCCGCCAGCGTGAGTGAGAACGGCGTGGCAAGCCATCCCGGCACCCTGCAGGTGCGTCTAAGCCCACGTGTGATGTGGCGAGAAAACAGGAGGATACCAAGTGTGGCAGTGACCGAGAGCGCGAACCCGGCCTGCACAGCCTCCCAAGGATCACGAATCAGGAGTACCAGCACAGCGACTCCCAACGCTGACAGCGCTTGCGACCGTTTCCCTGCAAACTGGGATATCAGCACGACCGCGGCCATGATCGCGGCTCGCTGCACACTCGAGTCGGGACCGACGATGCCCACAAAACCGAGGAGAAACAAACCTGCAATGGGAACTCGCGACCGACGCCCGAGGCCCATGCGTGAAGCAAGCCAGATTCCAGCGGACACCACGAGCGCACAGTTGGCGCCTGAGACAGCAGTCAAATGTGTCAGGCCTGTCTCAAGCATGTCTGCGGAGAGGCTGTCATCAACAAGCGAGGTATCCCCCACGGCAAAGCCAGGAACGAGCGCCGCGTGAGCCACAGGGGTTGCAGCTGCCAGTAGACCGGCCCGTAACCGGGAGGCAGTCGCGTTCCAGCCACTTGCAGGCTCAAGCATCTGCAGATCTCGCACGGTGATGTTCCAAGCGCTTGTCGATCCAACTTTCGCTTGATTCGGTTGCCCTCGAACAGAGACTCTCGTCCCGGGGCCGATCGTCGCATCTGGAATGCCCTCGATCCACAGCTTCACCGGTACAGTTACCCCGTGCAGATCAGCCGCAGCCTGCAACCCAAAGCTTTCGCCACCGAAAGAAGCACTGTGCGTTTTGGGAAATCCAACGACTTCAGCTTGAAACTCCATCGTCCGTTCCTGCTTCGATGCTGCAACGAACTCTGGGTGCATTCTCGCGGAGTCGCTCATGTCAACTCGTACAGACACCAGAATGATGATGCTGCAGAACATGAGGGTGACAGTGCCAAGCTTTGACACTCCACGTCGATGTACTCGGTGGCGACTACGAAGGGTCCGCATCGCTAACAAGAAGCCACCAGCAAGCGCTGCAACGACGCACCATCGACTCGCGCCGGGTTGGTGAATCAGTAGCGCACAGGCGCCCCATCCCGCCAGCGCAGGGAACAGGAGCCGCCAGGCGCCAGGTGGACCGGTGCTCGCGTCGACCAAGAATCCGCCATTGACGTGAGCGATCATAGGGTCACGAGGGGCTTGAGCGATTCGAGCGTCTTCTCGCCGATGCCGCTCACCTCACCGAGTTGATCTATCGTGCGAAAGCCACCGTTTGCCGCACGCCACTCGACAATTCGTGCAGCGAGCGCAGGCCCGACGCGAGGTAGCGTCTCGAAGTCGCTCACGCTCGCGCTGTTCAGACTCACTAAAGCCGTGCCGCCACCCCCGCCGCCAGCGCCCGGGTCTTGCGAGGTAGTCTCTGGGGCAAGCGCCTGCTCGAGGTTTGGTACAACAATTTGCTCACCGTCAATCACCAGGCGTGCGAGGTTCACACCGGTGAGTACAGCGGCTTCACTGGCACCACCAGCAGCAGTCAGCGCGTCGAGCACTCGCGCGCCTTGCGGGAGCTCGACAACTCCCGGCTTCACCACTTCTCCGATGACATGAACGGCAATTGCAATCTCGGCAGCGGCTGGTTCACCGGCCTCGTCGATGACCCCGGCACCGGATGACTCGGAAACCCCTGCTTCTACAAACGGAGCAGTGGTCTCCCCAGGCTGCCCCCACATGAGCCACAGCGTCACCACCGATGCGGCCACAAAGAGTACAACCGCGGCGATGACGGGAACCGCAATCGAGCGATGAGCAAGCGAGGAAACGGCGACGCGTTCACGCCAGGTGAGAGCTGGTCGCTCGCCAGGAGATTGCGGCTCGTTGAGCGCCCAGCGACCTTGCGGCTCTTCAGCGGTCTCACGATCCGCGGGTTCTCCTGTGAGCACGCTGAGCCAGCCTGGTGAGATATGACTGGCGTTGCTGCCGCTCCCGGCAGGTGCCATTGCTGCTGGTTCCGCGTCAGGCTGCTGGACGGGTGGAAGGGTCAAGTGCTGCGGTCTCATGCCGCCAAGTGTGGTGCGCTTTGCTGCCGACAGCGGTCCACACGCAGCACATGTGTAGAACGCTCCGACTGCTCTCGAGTACTCGCTGTTGTGAGCAACACAGCTTGCTGTTCGGCGAGTTCGACGGATGCAGCGAGAAACGCACGAAGGCCGCGCAGCTCATAAGAACTGCGCGGCCTTCGTGGCGCGAACAGCGTCTCGCGACGCCGAAGTGACTACTTCGCGGGCTTTACCGCAATGCTCACGATCTTGGGAACGCGAACGATGAAGTTCACGATCTCCTGGTCGCCGATGGCGCGCTTCACGCCGTCGTCTGCAAGCGCAGCTTCACGCGCTTCGTCTTCGGTCACCGATGCTGGCAGCGTAAGACGCGCACGCACCTTACCGTTCACCTGCACAACCATGGTGACCTCGTCTTCGACGATGAGTGTCGGATCAGAGGCTGGCCATACCGCGAGCGCGACGGTAGCCTCGTGGCCGAGCTTTGCCCACATGTCTTCTGCCGCGAACGGCGCGAAGAGCGAGAGGATCTGCGCGATCGCCTCAGCCGACTCGCGAACAGCTGGGTCTGCGATGCCGCAGCCAGAGTCGATCGCCTTGCGGGTGAAGTTCACCTGATCCATGAGGCGTGCGACAACAACATTGAACTTGTACTGTTCAACGAGCGTCGGAGCGTCTGCCAGGAGCTGGTGAGTGTGCTTCCGAAGCGCCTTGTCGCTGCCTGCGAAATCAACACCGACCGGAGCACCGTTCTGCTCGACGTCGTCGGCGATACGCCATGCGCGCGCAAGGAACTTTGCCGAACCCTGCACTGAGACGTCAGCCCAGTCGATGTCGTCCTCGGGCGGACCAGCAAACGCGAGTGTCACGCGCAGCGCATCAGCACCGTGCTCCGACAGCTCAGAAGCGAACTCAACGAGGTTGCCCTTCGACTTCGACATCTTCGCACCGTCGAGCAGCACCATACCCTGGTTCAGCAGCGAGGTGAACGGCTCTTCGAAGTCGAGGTAGCCAAGGTCGTGCAGCACCTTGGTGATAAAGCGCGAGTAGAGCAAGTGCAGAATCGCGTGCTCAACGCCGCCAGCATACTGGTCGACGGGGCCCCACTTCTTTGCAGCCTCAGGATCGAACGCCTGGGTGTCATCGTTCGAAGAGAGGAAGCGGAGGAAGTACCACGAGCTGTCCACGAAGGTGTCCATCGTGTCGGGGTCGCGCAGCCACTCGCCGTCTTCGTCATTGACGGTCGCCCACTCGGTTGCTGCACCGAGCGGTGACGAGCCCTTTGGCTTCAGATCGAGGCCCGCTGAGGCAGGCAGCTCAACGGGAAGCGAGTCGTGGGCCACGGGCTTCATCTCGCCCTCATGCTCGCCGGTGCCGTGAAGGATCGGAATCGGGGTGCCCCAGTAGCGCTGACGCGAGATGAGCCAGTCACGCAGACGGTAGGTCGTGGTTGCACGACCGGTGCCGCGAGCTTCAAGCACCTCAATCGCCTTCGCGATCGCTTCAGCCTTGGGCAGGCCGTCAAGCTCACCTGAATTCACCAGCAGGCCCTCGCCAGCGGTGGCCTTGCCACTCTCAGCAGGGTTGGGAAGCTCTGCGCCGTCTTCGTCTCGCACATCGACAACCACGCGTACTGGCAGGTCGAACTTGAGGGCGAAGTCAAGGTCACGCTGATCGTGTGCTGGCACTGCCATGATCGCGCCGTGGCCGTAGTCAGCGAGCACGTAGTCAGATGCCCAAACAGGGATACGCTCGCCATTCACAGGGTTCACTGCAAAGTGATCAAGGAAGACGCCGGTCTTCTCACGATCAGCGTTCTGGCGCTCGATCTCAGTCTGCTTCTGCGTCTGCTCAAGGTATGCTTGGAACTGCATGCGAACCTCGGGCGAAGCGCCAGCAGCGAGCTCAGCTGCGAGATCAGCATCGGGAGCAACCACCATGAAGGTAGCGCCGTGCAGGGTGTCGGGACGAGTCGTGAAGACAGGGACCTTCGCGTCGCGGCCTTCAATCTCAAACTCAACTTCTGCGCCGCGCGAGCGACCAATCCAGTTGCGCTGCATGTTGAGCACCTTGGTCGGCCACTGGCCTTCAAGGGTATCGAGGTCGTCGAGGAGGCGATCCGCATAATCAGTAATGCGGAAGTACCACTGAGTCAGCTTCTTCTTGACGACCATCGCACCGGAACGCTCCGAGGTGCCGTCAGAGAGTACCTGCTCGTTCGCGAGAACGGTCTGGTCTACCGGGTCCCAATTGACCCAGCTGGCCTTGCGATACGCGAGGCCCTTCTCGTACATCTTGAGGAACAGCCACTGGTTCCACTTGTAGTACTCGGGATCGCTCGTGTGAAGCACGCGGCTCCAGTCAAACGACGGAGCGTACTTACGGAACGAATCCTTCTGCTGCTGAATGTTGGCGTAGGTCCACTCACGGGGGTCAACACCGCGCTTGATCGCCGCATTCTCAGCGGGAAGTCCGAACGAGTCCCAACCGATCGGGTGAAGTACGTCGTACCCGCGGCCGCGCCAGAAGCGCGCCATGATGTCACCGAAGCAGAATGCTTCAGCGTGACCCATGTGCAGGTCACCTGACGGGTACGGGAACATATCGAGCACGTACTTCTTCGGCTTGCCCGAATCTTCGTTGCCAACCTCGAACGGCTTCATCTCGTCCCAGACGGGAAGCCAACGATCTTGGATCTTGCGGAAGTCGTAGCCTTCGGCGTCACGCCCCTGCTGCTCGGTCACACATACCTCGTTTTCAACTGCGTCACACGCCCCGACGGACGTGCATATCTTTCAAGAATACCGCTTACAGCGCGGCAAGAAGTGGACTGGCCTTCAGATGCTTTTCTGCGGCCTCCATCGCGGGGTCTGAGTCGGCGGTAATTCCACCGCCCGCGCCGATCCGCACGCTCGTCTCAACCTGTCCATCGGCGCATTCGTCGGCCCGCAATTCCACGCTGCGAATCGTCATCGCGATCTCGGCGTCACCATTCGCGGCAACCCAACCGAAGCACCCGGAGTACAAGCCTCGGGGGCCTGCTTCAAGCTCGCCGAGGATTTCAACGGCGCGCCGTTTGGGGGTGCCAGTCATCGATCCGCCCGGGAAACACGCGGCGATGGCGTCCCACACGTCGTGTGGCGCGGATCCGCCAACCACCTCACGGTTCCCCAGCTCTCCCGCGATGGTACTCACGAGCTGGTGCACGTGCGGGTGAGTCTCAACTTCCAGAAAGCGCTCGACCCGCACCGTTCCGACTGCACAGACACGGCTGAGATCGTTGCGCATGAGGTCGACGATCATGAGGTTTTCAGCGCGCTCCTTCGGGTCCGCTTTGAGCTCTGCCGCGAGTGCAGCATCGGCTTCCCTCGTGCCGCCACGCTTGCGAGTGCCCTTAATCGGATGCGTACGTACAGTTCCGTCGTGCACGCTGAGGAACCGTTCTGGACTCATGCTCACCAGCGCATCGTTTCCTGCAACGAGCACTCCCCCTCGCACGGCGCCCGATCCAGTTCGCAGCTGCTGAAATAACGCGAGCGGATCGATCTGCCCGTTCACCACGGCCTCTGCGGTATCGGTCAGGCACAGGACGTAGGCGTCGCCGTCGGCGATTGCGGCACGGCACGACTCAACAGCAGCCTCGTATTGCTCGTCTGAGCGTCGCCAGGTGAGTTCGAGACTTCGCGATGCATCAGTCACCTCCGCTGCATCATGAGACGCGTACTCGAGAGCGCGCTGGGCCGAACGAAGTGGCGCATCAAATCGGGTGAGCCAGGCGACACGCGCAGATTCGGCACCACGCAGGGTCACTTGCCCGGTTTCGTGGTCAATCGCGATGACGACATCGAGGCGGATCGCGAAGCTCGCATCATCCGCCAGCGTCGTTGCCGCTGGTTCTGTCGGAGCCTGCTGATCGAGACCAGGCGCTCGGTGTGGAGCAGTGTCGAGCAGCCCGAGCCCAAACTCGTATGAGAGTGCGAGCGCCCACAAACCGCCATCGACAATGCTGGAAGATGCAGCACGGAGCTCTGCGAGAAATTCATGTTCTCGCCCAGGGTGCGGCCTGCGCACCTCGGCGCCCACACCGAGGTAGCTCACCGCAGCCTCGCCAGGGGCGGGAGTCTCACCGTCAAACCAGCACCAGGCCTCACCCGAGGCAGCCAATACGTCAGCGATGGTCGATGCGTCAACGGCATACGGCAGCTGGGTCAACATCACCCCATAAGGGTAGCGTCGTGCGGCTGGGTCGGCGCGCAACGGTGCGTGGAACTGCGTCCCTGCTACGCTCGCGGCATGGAACGTGAGCTACTTGTCGCCGATTCTTTTCGCACCCGCACACACTCGTTTACTGGCGAGACTGAGGCGCGCGGCATGGAACTGCATGTCTCTCGCTTCATCGATGCGGTTGAGGAGGCGGTGGCTGGCGAGATTCCCTTCGAAGACCTCGCAGGTTGGCTCACGGACTTCTTCGAGGCCGCTGGCGAGGACATCGCGGCGGGCGGCGACGGGTTTCCTCGGTTTGAGCTGTGGCGCACTGCGGCAGGAGACCTAGAACTTGCCTGCGCGATTCGCCCGCTTCCCGAGCTCGGCGAAACCCTCGCGCTGATCTCGGTCGACCACGCGACTGCCCGTGTGACGCCGTGGCGGAAGGGCCCAAATATCTCCCGCTATGCTGTGCTCAACCGCGAGGTGGGAGCCGAGGCACTGTTCGTGAGTGAAGATGGCCTCGCGATCGAAGGAGCGACGACGAGTCTGCTCGCATGGAATCCCACCACCGGTCACGGCCATTTTCTGCCAGGCGCAGGTGAGCGTCGACCCGAGGGCCGCATCGTCTCGGTCACAGAGATCCTCGTGCGAGTGATTGCTGAGGAAGATGAGGCAACTGTGTCGTTTGGGGAAGCACCCATTCTCGCGCGTGAACTCCACGAGTATGAGGTGTGGGCGGTGAATGCGCTGCACGGCATTCGGGTCGTGACGAGCGTTGATGGCGTCCCGACCCAGGCGGCACAGCATGAGCGCCTTGCGCGATTCCGCAAGGCGCTCGATCAGACCTGGCAGCCGGTCTAGAGTTCGAGCCGCGCGCCCGTAACGTCGTCCGGCAGGTGGGTGTGCGTGATAAGCATGACCGCGCGATCCCCTGGGATTGCACCAAGGAGGTCGCGCATGAGCACGTCGGCGCGTTCGCGGTCGACACCCGCCGTCGGCTCATCGAGAATCACCACAGGGAAGTCAGCAAGAATCGCACGCGCAAGCGCGATCCGCTGTGCCTGACCGCCAGAGACCAGCGCACCGTGCTCACCAACACGTGCATCGAGCCCGCCACGTTCTGCAAGCCACTGGCCAAGCCCCACGCGCTCAAGCACAGCGACGAGTTCATCATCGCTGGCAGACTCCTGCGCAAATTTCAGGTTCTGACGAATGTCTGAGTCAAAGAGGTGCGGGCTCTGCTCACACAGGCCAACGAACGAGCGAAGTTCTGCTCCCGCGAGCGTGCGCGCGTCCACTCCTGCGACGCGATATTCGCCGCGGTAGTCGAGGAGGCGTGTGAGCGCCAGAGCAAGGGTCGACTTTCCCGAACCTGACGGGCCAGTAACGACGAGCAATTCACCAGCAGCAAGCTCAAAATTGATGCCGGTAACGGCATCGTGATCCGCGCCAGCGTGACGTACCGAAAGATCCCGAGCGGTGAGCAACGCTTCTCCGGCTGGGAGCACGGTGGGCAACGAAACCGGAGCAGCCGGGTCTACGGGAATCTCAGCTGGTAGGGGCTGCTCGGTGAGGTCGGCAATGCGATCCGCGCTCGACTCGACCGCGCGACGTGCCGTGAAGGCCGCAAGCACCTGCGCGTACACCTCGAAGACTGCAGCAGGAGCGATCACAATCGCAGCGAATACTGGCGCCGACATCGCCACCCCGGTGACGGGTGCAGCGATCAGGAAGATGGCGAGTGTCGCGATTCCTGCGCCGAGCGTCACGATCGCACCGGTCAAGCCAGCAGAACGCGCGCGGCGCTCCTGTACCTTCGCGAGGCGCGCTTCTGCGGCAGCAATCCGCGCCCGCTGCGCAGGAAGCGCATCAAACGCCGCAAGCACCTCAGCCGATGCAAACCGTTCGAGCAAGGCGTCCATGAGACCAGAACGTGCGGCCGCGAGCTCACGGTCGCTCTTTCCAGCGATACGACGTGCGAGCCAAGCCGCGACGAAACCAGACACCACGAGCACCGCAAGCAGGATCAGTGCGGCCGGGATCGAGGCAATCGCCACCATGACCAGGCTGAGGCCGATCACAATGCCGCTCACGATCTTGGGCTGACGCACCCGCAGCGCTTCGTCTTGCAACTGGTCGACGTCATCAACGAAGGCCGAAAGCACCTCGCCGCGCTTCGACGTTTCGAGGGCACCAGGCACCCTTGGAATCAATTGTTCAAAGGTCTCAGTGCGCAACACCGCAAGCTGACGCAGCGCAGAGTCATGGCTTGAGAGCCGTTCGACGTAGCGGAACGCCGCACGACCCACCGCGAGGGCACGCACTCCGACAATCGCGAAGGTGAGGTGCAGAACCGGGGGCTGCTCCCCCGCCCGCACGATGAGCCACATACTCAGCGCGAGCAAACCAACAGCGCTACCGTCTGAGAGCACGCCGAGCAAGATGCCCGGCATGCGTCGCTTCATGGGGGGCACCGCACGCGCGATGACCGTCTCGCGACTCGTCATTACTGCGCTCACGCGCGCACCTCCGCTGCATCGATACGTTCAATTCTGTCTGCGGCGGCAAGCACCGCTGGCCGATGACTCACGACGAGCACGGCTCGCCCGGCAGCAGCTTCGTCTCGCATGGCGCGGATCACCAGACGCTCCGAGTCTGTGTCGAGTGCAGAGGTCGGCTCATCCAACAGCACCGCTGGCGCATTCAACTGCCAAGTACGGAACAGCGCGCGTGCCACGCTCACGCGCTGGGACTGGCCGCCAGACAGACCGCTGCCGAGTGCGCCGAGCTCGTATGCGAGGTCGAGGTCATCGAGACCGACTGTGTTCAAGGCGCGACGGGCGAGCTGCGCATCTGGCGTCCCGCCAAGTGCGAGGTTGTCGCCCACTGAACCTTGGATGAGTCCGGGACGCTGCCCAACCCAGGAGAGCACCTCGGGGCGGTACACCGTGCCCGCTGCGGGAGCGAGTGTCCCCATCAGCATCGCGACGGCAGTCGATTTGCCAACGCCAGACGGGCCTGCGAGCGCGACAACCTCGCCGGGATTCGCAGAAAGCTTGAGCGGAGCGGCGATCTGCCGTCCACCGCGCACGAGCGGTACGTCCAGCAAACCCACCAAGCCATCAGTGGCGACAACCTCGCCGGTGGTGTGCGGCGCAGTTCCCTGCTCGGTGTCCTCCGTCTTGCCGTCGATAAGGTCGAACACCTCACCAACCGCGGTCAGTCCCTCGGTAGAAGCGTGGAACGCGGCACCTACCTGGCGGATCGGGATGAACACCTCAGGCAGCAGCAACAGTACGAACAGTCCCATCGCGAGCGGGAAGTCACCAACAACGAGGCGCGTGCCGACTGTGACGGCAACGAGTGCGATAGAGAACGTGCCTGCGAGATCAAGCACGAAGCCAGACAGGAACGTGACGCGCAACACCTTCATGGTGCTCTCACTGTACTCGTCTGTCTCACGTGCGATACGCGCAGCCTGCCGCTCTTCGCGGCGGAAGATCTTCAGTGTGGCAAGCCCGGTCACCACATCAAGGAACGACGCTGACAGATGTTGCAAGCGGCCCCACTGCCGATCCTGCACTGCCTTCGTCGCCAAACCAATAAGAATCATAAACACCGGAATCACCGGGAACACGATCACGACGATGATGCCACTCAGCGGATCCGCGAGCAGTACGCACGCAACCAGCACCGGTGTCGCAACCGCCGTGAGAATCAGCTGCGGCACATACCCAGCGAAATAGCCGTCAAGTGCATCCAAGCCGCGACCAAGCGTGGTCGCAAGTCGCGAGTCTGGAACGCCTGCCGTCGCCTGTGGCGAGCGGGCGTCAATCGCGTCGAGTGCTGCGGCGCGCAGTTCACTCTTCACGCGCACCGATCCGCGCGCAGCGAGGGCATCCATCGCCCAGCTTGACCCAGCACGCAATAGCAACGCCGCGAGCGCGCAGCCGAGGAGCAACGGCAGCTGGTCAACCGGTGAGATGCCTTTGGGAGTGAGGCTCAGATCCGCGCCCTGCGTGAAACGCAACACCGGATACGCAACGGCCGCAATTGACTGCGCGAGGAACCAGCTCCATGCAACGATCGCGAGCGTGCGAACCAAGCCGATGAGGGCTCCCCAGCCAAAAACTGAGCGGGCAGAACTCGCAGTGCGCAACATGCGCGGGTCAAGCGGTTTCACAGCGGTGAACTCCTTGAGGTGAAGCGGATCCGAATGCGCCAAGGGCCAGGCCCGGGTCTTCCCGAACCTGGCCCTTGCATTGCTTCCAGACTAGTGTGCAGCGGCTGGGATCATCTCCCGGCTGACGCGCTTGCGGAATACCCAGTAGGTCCAAGCCTGGTACGCAAGCACCAGCGGCAGGGTAATCACAGCGACCCAGGTCATGAACTCCAGGGTCTTCGGCGAGCTCGCCGCGCCCTCGATAGTCATCGAGAATGCGGGATCGATGCTCGACACCATGAGGTTCGGGAACAGCGCAGCAAAGATCGTGAGCAGCGCGAACGCGATTGTCACGGTGTTGCCGACGAATGCCCAGCCTTCGCGGCCCACCAGGTTCGCAACCCAGCCTGCAATGAGTGCGACCGCAGCAATTGCAGCGCACGCAATAATCAGGCCAAGGTGCGGGCTGGCGAGGTTCATCACGATGGTCCAGATGAGGAAGCCAGCGGCGGCAACGATAGTGACGATACCGACACGTGTTGCAAGCGCACGAGCACGCTCGCGGATCTCACCGGTGGTCTTTAGCGCGATAAACACTGCACCGTGGGTGAAGCAGAGCAGCATCACGACGATACCGCCGAGCAGGCCGTAGGGGTTGAGCAGCGTGAGGAGCGTGCCCTCGTAGAGCCAACCACCGTTGTCCATGCGGGTGATGGGGAGGCCCTGCACCAGGTTCGCAAACGCGGTACCCCAGAGAAGCGGCGGGAGGAACGAGCCCCACATGATGAACTGGTCGAACCAGTTCGTCCACTTCTTGCCCTTGCCCTGGTGGCGGTACTCAAACGAGACACCGCGCAGGATCAGTGCGACAAGGATGAGGAGCAGCGCCAGGTAGAAGCCAGAGAACATCGTCGCGTACCACTCGGGGAACGCTGCGAAGAGGCAGGCACCTGCAACGATGAGCCAGGTCTCGTTGAGGTCCCAAACCGGGCCGATCGTGTTGATCATGACACGGCGGTCGGTGTCATCCTTGCTGATGAACGGCATCGACATGCCAACACCAAAGTCGAATCCATCGAGAACGAAGTAGCCGATAAGCAGCACTCCGACGATGAGGAACCAGATAGTCGTCAATTCCATGATGATCGTCCCTCCTTAGTAGACCGTCGTCAGCTTGTGCTGATCTGGCTGCTTGCTGTCGTCGCCATCTTCGAACTCAATCTCGAGCAGGCCAGCAACTGCTGCCTTGCGGATGAGACCGAACTCAACCACGGCAAGAGCGCCGTAGACAACGGTGAAGACGATAAGCGAAATGAGGACTGCCCAGCCGGGTACGCCCGGTGAGACTGCCTGCTCGGTCGTCATGAGACCGAACACGATCCAGGGCTGGCGGCCCATCTCGGTGAAGATCCAGCCAACGAGCGAACCGAGCAGCGGAAGCGGAGCGGTCCAGATCGCAACGCGCCACACCCAAGTCGGAAGCTGGGTCTTCTTGCGGGTGACCCAGAGGCCAACCGCAGAGATGACTGCTGCGAGGCCGCCGAGTCCGATCATCCAGCGGAATGACCAGTACGTCACCCAGATAATCGGGGTGAAGCTGCCGTCAGACGGGCAGGTCATGAGCGAGTCTGCACCGCAGAAGTCTGCCGTGTACTGCGCCTGCAGGTCGTTGATGCCTTCAACGGTGCCATCGAAGCCACCGGTCGACAGGTACGAGAGCAGGTACGGGATACGGATCGAGAAGATCTCGTGCAACCCATCAGGAGTACCAAGGCTGAAAATCGAGAACGAGGCGTCTTTGCCAGAAGCGGTGTTGTAGATCGCTTCTGCAGCTGCCATCTTCATGGGCTGGGTCTCGGTCATGGTCATCGACAGGTGGTGGCCAGTGAACCCGGTTCCAGCGAACGCGATGATGTTCGTCCAAGCGCCAAAGCGAAGGGCAGTGTGCATCTCGTCAACGAACTGGTTGCGCTTGAGGTGCCATGCAGCAATCGCGACAATCACAACAGCTGCGAACATGATCGAAGCAAAGATCGTGTGTGGGAACTGCCACACCGCAACAGGGTTGGTGAACACCTCAGCGATGTTGGTGAGCTCTGCACGGCCGCGCTCTTCGTTGATCTCGAAGCCGACCGGGTTCTGCATGAACGCGTTGGCGACGAGAATGAAGTACGCCGAGATCGTCGAACCGATCCACACGAACCAGATACTCATCAGGTGGAGGCCGCGTGGGAGCTTGTTCCAACCAAAGATCCAAATACCGATGAACGTTGCTTCGAAGAAGAAGGCGATGAGTCCCTCAAGCGCGAGCGGTGCGCCAAAGACGTCGCCGACGAAGCGTGAGTAGTTCGACCAGTTCATGCCGAACTGGAACTCCTGGACGATGCCGGTGACCACACCCATCGTGAAGTTAATGAGCAGAATCTTGCCAAAAAGCTTGGTCAAACGCAGGTACTTGATGTTGTCGGTGCGGACCCATGCGGTCTGCAGCAGCGCAACCAGCAAGCTCATGCCGAGCGTAAGCGGCACAAAGATGAAGTGGTACAGCGTTGTCAACCCGAACTGCCAACGGGCAAGCAAGAGCGGATCGAGCGCCTCGGTCATATATTGCATTGTTGACTCCTGAACGTGGAATCTTGCTCCGCGCCAGCGAATCGAATTCCCGTAGTGAAGTTTCCGATTCAGGCATATTGCCCGATTCGGTGAAGACCAAAATGGCCGTCACCTGTGATTTTACGCATATCTATGAGGTTCCTGCGAATAATTCTTGACGTCAAAATTCTTCTAGCTTGATGTCAAAATATTCATAGCTTCACGTCAAAACAATGTTTTCTCGACCCGAAGCAAAACCAGCGCACGTTCGGCAGATCAGCCCCGCGCGAACATTACGCCGCGCATGCTCCCATTGCGTTCCTCGAAGCGGCGAACCGCCTAAACTGGAATCGTGACTTCCGTACAGCAGCCAGACGATCGTCCTCGCTTCGCAGCGCGGCTCGAAGATCGCATTCACGGCTTCCGAGAGAAGCGCGCAATTTCGCGCGGCAAGACTCCGTCCGTCATCCCATACATCGGCTACGGCTCGACAGAATGGGTGCGCGTACTCGGCCGCGTGCTGTACCTCAAGCCAGACACCCGTGAGCACACCCGCTTCCGTCCAGACGTCGCCGCAATCTCGCGCGTTCGTGGATGGCGCACGTTCACCAGCCTCGCCGTACCGTTCCAGCGAGTTCAGGTACTCATTGATGGAAATCCGGTCGCCGACGTTGTCGCCGACCGTGGTGGCGTCATTGACTCAATCGTTCCGGTGCAGCTCACCCCCGGGTGGCACACCATCACCATTCAAACCGACGAAGCAGAAGCAGCTCACGCGCCGATTAACATCGTCGATCCGAACGCAACACTCGGCGTGATTTCTGACGTTGACGACACGATTCTGATGACTGCCCTGCCCAAGCCACTCGTTGCGGCATGGAACAGCTTCGTTCTCGACGAGCATGCGCGCACTGCGATTCCCGGCATGCCAGTCATGCTTGACCACTTTGCCGCGGAGCACCCAGGCGCACCGGTGATCTACCTTTCGACCGGAGCCTGGAACGCAGCCCCGGCACTCAGCCGCTTCCTAGAACGCAATCTGTACCCCATGGGGCCTCTCTTGCTCACCGATTGGGGTCCCACGCACGACCGCTGGTTCCGCAGCGGCAAAGAACACAAGCGTCGCGAGCTTCGCCGGATCACGAAAGAGTTCCCCGGAGTGAAGTGGCTCCTCATCGGAGATGACGGCCAGCACGACGAGACTCACTACCACGAGTTCGCGACCGAACACCCAGAAAGCGTTGCCGCGGTCGCGATCCGCCAACTCTCAGTGGGCGAGGCTGTTCTCGCAGGTGGCCGCTCGAAGGCGCGTTTGCATCGGAACACGAGTGGCGTGCCCTGGGTATACGGGCCCGACGGCGCTACGCTTCGCGAAGAGCTCAGGAACATCGGACTGCTATGACCATCGAACAGGGCCGCATGGACTGGCGAGGTGCGCCGAAGCGCTTCACCGGACGATTCACCGTTTCAAAGCGGCAATCAATCCTGCAGCCCTTGAAGGCAGCTGCCGCCGCAATCACGACGTGGTTGGTGTGCACAACCTTCCTTGATTCGCACCTTCCGATCTTTGGTGCGATCGCTGCGCTACTGGTCATGCAGGAGAACGTTGATCAGTCACTCACCCGTGGCGTTGAACGTGTGGTCGGCGTGGTCGTCGGAATTTCGGTTGCGCTCGGCGCGGCAGCAGTGTTTGGCCCGCACCCATGGCTGTTCATTGCGGCAATCATCGTTGCGATGCTCCTCGGCTGGATCTTGCGCATGTCGCAATCCTCTGCCAACCAGATCGCGATCAGCGCTCTGCTCATGATCGCGCTCGGCGGCCTGTCCATGGACTACGGCGTCGAACGCTTGCTCGAGACAGCTATCGGCGCAACAATCGGTGTGCTGTTCAATGCGCTCATTGTCGCCCCCGTTCGCACCCCGTCACTCCGCGCCGCGATCACCAGTCTCACGCAGCAGTCAGCAGACGCACTCATTCACCTCGCAGAGGCACTTGAGAGCCCGCGAGACGAGGCGTGGCTGCAGAACATGTACAACCAGGCACGTTCACTCAATGCCGACCGCACGCGCGTGCACACACTGCTTCGACAAGCCCGCGAGAGCCTGCGTCTGAACCCGCGCAGCCGCCGCTATCGTTCGGATCTCCTTGAAGACGATGAGCTTTTCCAGCAACTCCAGCCCATCATCACCCAGGTCATTGGCATGTCTCGCACGATGTTTGATCTGTACGACGCCGATGTCGTCAATGACCCTGCGGTTCCTGGAATGGCAGACGAGATTCGTCGCGCAGCGCACGACTTGCTGCTGCTCTCAGCAGGTGACGCAGAATGGGTCGCCCACCACGAAGTACCAGCTCTGACAGCCCCGTACGTGATTCCCCGCGCAAACCCCGACCATTGGGTACTCATCGGCTCGTTGATGGCTGACCTTGGTCGTGTTCGTGGTCGCATCACGGGCGATCTCGATCTTTAGCGTTCACACTGCTCGTTAGCCGAGCTTTGCACACAAGCGTGCCCCCGGAGCCAACCATGGCGCCGGGGGCACGCTTGTGTTTAACGCAGCTGAGACTACTCGGCGAGAGCAGCCTGCACGTCAAGGGTAATCGTCACATCGCTGCCGAGCATGAAGCCACCGGTCTCGAGTGCTGAGTTCCAGGTCAAGCCGAAGTCCTCGCGCTTGACGACTGCGTTTGCGCTGAAGCCGACCTTCTGATTACCGTAGGGATCGGTGCCAAAGCCCCCGAGTTCGAAGTCAAACGTCACAGGCTTGGTGATGCCCCGAATCGAGAGGTCGCCGTCAACTTTGAGGTCACCATGTTCTTCGCGAACGCCAGTGGAGACGAATGAGATCTCAGGGAACTCGTCAGCGGCGAAGAAATCACCGGTACGAAGGTGCTCATCACGCTGCGCCTGATTGGTGTTCACCGATGCGACCTCCGCCGTTGCACGAACGGTGGTGTCCAGTGGGTTCTCCCCCGTCACAAACTCTGCGTCGAAGCGTTCGAACTTGCCCTTGACCTTGCTGATAGCGAGGTGGCGAATCGAGAATCCAACCTCAGTGTGCGTGGGATCTACGTGCCAGGTGCCTGCGCGGTAGCCGGGAATGTCAGTTGCGGTGATGCTCATGGTGAAAGCCCTTCGTTGAGAAGCAGTTATGCGGGTATGAGAAGTAAAACTCATGCATACGCATCTATATTCCCAACTTCGCGGAGAATTTTCCCAACAAAAATGCCCCGCGACGTTCATCACGGGGCATTCAAGCTCATTCTGCTGCGTAGCGGCCTCTCCGGCCGGCTCGCTCACCAGGCGGAAGCAGGTCCGGGCGCACCTTGCGAGTTCGTTCGATTCGCTGCTCCTGACGCCACTGAGCAATCGCGGCATGATTGCCACTCAAAAGCACACCTGGCACCTCACGGTCACGCCACGAAGCAGGCTTCGTATAGCTCGGGTACTCGAGCAACCCATCTTCCTCATGCGATTCCTCGACAAGGCTCTCAGGGTTACCGACGACACCGGGAACCAAGCGGCCAATCGCCTCGATCATCGCGATTGAAGCGACTTCACCGCCATTGAGGATGTAGTCACCAATGCTCACCAGCCGAATGCGGGCGTGTTCCTCATACTCATCAAAGACACGGTGGTCGATACCCTCGTACCGGCCACACGCAAACACCAGGTGATCCTCATGAGCGAGCTCACGAGCCATGCCTTGCGTGAACACATCGCCCGCTGGCGAGGGAAAGATGATGAGCGGCGAACTATCGCCAGCCTCAGCGATGATGCCGTCAAGCGCTTCACCCCACGGCTCAGGCTTCATGACCATTCCCGCGCCACCACCGGTGGGAGTGTCGTCTACCGTACGGTGCTTGTCGTGCGCGTGCTCGCGCAGATCATGCACGTTCAGGTCAATAAGCCCCTTACTCCGAGCTTTGCCCATGAGCGAAAGCTCAAGCGCATCAAAGTAGCCGGGAAAGATCGAGACGACGTCGATTCTCACGAGTGATCTGCCTCCGCAGTGTCAGATTCGGAGTCTTCGAAGAGACCCAGGGGTGGAGTGATGAAGATCTTGCCAGCTTCGATATCTACCCGCGGAACAATTGCCTCAACGAACGGCACCAGGACCGAACCATTTTCGGTCTTCACCGTCAACAGGTCTTGAGCTGGGAAGTGCTGAACGTCAGTCACCTTGCCAACAACGACATCGCCCTCTTCGGTCTCGCGAACAACCTCAAGCCCATTGAGCTCGTGGTCGTACCATGCATCATCTTCAGCACCCGCATTCACGGTTGCCTCGTCGATCCAGAGAATCGCTCGAACGATGGACTCAGAAGCGTTCCGGTCGGGCACTTCGTTGAAGAAGCCAACGGGCGACTCATTGAACCAACGCAATTCGCGCAGCTCAATCGTCTTGCCGAACCACTCGGAATCGGTGGGAACCTGCAGGTGGAAGACCGCGCCAGGAACAAACCGAAGTTCTGGGTTATCGGTGAAGAGTTCGAGCTTAACGCCACCCTTCAAACCGTGGGGCTTAGTAAGCCTACCGACGCGCAGGCTCCCCGCCCCACAATCGGGACGAGGAGCCTGCGCGCGGCGTGGAGCCTCTGCCATTAGCGAGCACTCCGATCGCCGTCGGTATCGATGACGTCAACGCGAATACGCTCGCCAGAAGCGAGAGCAGAAATCACGGTGCGAAGCGCCTGCGCGGTACGACCACTGCGCCCGATCACGCGGCCGAGGTCTTCAGGGTGCACACGCACCTCAAGAACCTCACCACGACCGGAGCTTTGTGCGTCCACGCGAACATCGTCAGGGTGATCTACGATCCCGCTAACGAGGTGCTCAAGCGCCTCAGCAAGTGCCATCTGAGCCAAAGGACTTAGGCCTCGGTGGTCTCAGCTGCAGCCTCAGCCGGTGCCTCTTCAGCAGCGGGAGCCTCAGCAGGCTTCTCAGCCTTGGGGCGTACAACGCTCTTCTTCGCCGAATCAGCCTCGAACGCAGCCTTTGCCTCAGGTGCGAGAACCTTCGACTCAGTGTTGCCCTCGCCCGAGAACTTGCCCCAGTCGCCGGTCAGCTTGAGAAGTGCAGCAACCTGCTCGGTGGGCTGAGCGCCAACCGAGAGCCAGTACTGTGCGCGGTCCGACTCGATCTCGATGAGCGAGGGGTTCTGGGTGGGATCGTACTTGCCGATCTCCTCGATGACGCGACCGTCACGCTTGGTGCGTGAGTCAGCAACAACGACGCGGTAGAAGGGAGCGCGGATCTTACCGAAGCGCTTGAGGCGAATCTTTACTGCCATGAGTAACTCCTAAAAAAGTGAGTGTGTCGCACCGAAAGCCAGTGCGAAAGCCTGAATACGCGGCAACCGCGAACTCAACAATTCTTCCACACGAAGGGGTGGAAATGCAATTTATGTTGCGATCAGGGGTTTTACACCCCACCTGATGGTCTAGGCCTTGCCGCCGAGCATCTGCTGCAGCTTTGCAAGGTCCTCTTCAGTGGGTGCAGCACCCGCACCGCGCCCAATTCCGAAGCCAGAACCACTTGCGGCAGACTCGGCCTTTGCCGCAATGCCTGCCTGCTGCTGGGCACGCTTTGCCGGGTTGCCCGACTGCTTCTTGCCCTTGCCCTTTGCCTGCTGCTTCTTCTTGGAACCATGGCTCATGCCGGGCATCGGACCCATGCCTGGAATCTGAGGAACACCACCACGCGCGACGGTCTTCATCATCTTTGCCGCCTGCTCAAAACGCTGCACAAGTGAGTTCACGTCGGTCACGGTCATACCGGAACCCTTCGCAATACGCAGACGACGTGAGCCGTTCAGAATCTTCGGGTTCTGACGCTCTGCCTTGGTCATCGACTGGATGATCGCCTCGGTCCGAACGATTTCACGCTCGTCAAAGTTCTCAAGCTGATCCTTCATCTTGCCCATGCCGGGAAGCATGCCCATCATCTTCTTGATGGAACCAGCCTTACGAAGCTGTTGCATCTGACCGAGGAAGTCGTCGAGCGTAAACGCGTCCTTTGCGATCTTCTCAGCAACCTTGCGCGCCTCGTCCTCATCGAAGGCCTGCTGCGCCTGCTCGATCAGGGTGAGAATGTCGCCGAGGTCAAGGATGCGGCTTGCCATACGGTCCGGATGGAACGGTTCGAAGTCACCGAGGCCTTCACCGGTTGAGGCAAACATGATCGGACGCCCGGTAGCCGAACGGATCGAAAGTGCAGCACCACCGCGTGCGTCACCGTCAAGCTTGGTGAGGACGACGCCAGTAAAGTCGACACCTTCCTGGAACGCCTTGGCAGTTGCGACGGCGTCCTGACCAATCATGGCATCAATGACAAACAGCACTTCGTCAGGGGTAATCGCCTTGCGAATGTCAGCAGCCTGCTGCATGAGCTCAGCGTCAACGCCGAGTCGACCAGCGGTATCGACGATGACGAAGTCATGCTGCTTCGACTTTGCTTCGGCAATACCCGCCTTGGCAACCTTTACCGGATCACCAACGCCGTTCCCCGGCTCGGGCGCGAAGATCGCTGCGCCAGCCTGCTCAGCGACAACGCCGAGCTGGGTAACAGCGTTCGGACGCTGAAGGTCACACGCAACGAGCAGAGGCGTGTGCCCCTGGCCCTTGAGCCACTTGGCCAGCTTGCCAGCAAGCGTGGTCTTACCCGCGCCCTGCAGGCCTGCCAGCATGATGACCGTCGGCGGATTCTTCGCGAATTCGAGTCGACGCTGCTCGCCACCAAGAATCTCGACGAGTTCTTCGTTCACGATCTTGACGACCTGCTGCGCAGGATTCAAAGCGTTGTTGACGTCGTCACTGAGTGCGCGCTCACGCACCTTGCCAGTGAATTCCTTCACAACGTCGAGCGAGACGTCTGCCTCAAGCAGCGCACGGCGGATCTCGCGGACTGTCCCATCAACGTCAGACGCTGAGAGCTTGCCCTTAGAGCGGAGATTCTTGAGCGAGTCAGTCAGCCGCGCCGACAGGTTTCCAAAAGTAGCCATAGTGGCTAAATTCTACCCTCATTCTTTCCCGCGACTCACGCAGGACACCGAGAGTTAGCCGATGAGCTGTGCGGCAAACACGTGCGGGGTGAAGCCAGTGAGGTCACCGATGCCCTCACCCTGCCCGACGAGCTTGATCGGAAGCTTCGTGTTCTCCTGCACAGAAAGCACGAAACCGCCCTTTGCAGAGCCATCAAGCTTGGTCAGCACGAGCCCGGTCACACCAGCGTGCTCAATGAACGCCTCCGCCTGCGCGAGACCGTTCTGTCCGGTCGTTGCATCGAGGACCAACAACACCTCTGAGACGGGCGCGAGCTTCTCAATGACGCGACGCACCTTGCCAAGCTCGTCCATCAGGCCACCCTTGGTCTGTAGACGGCCAGCAGTGTCAATGATCGCAATATCGTACGATTCGTCAATCGCTTTCTGCACAGTCTGGAATGCAACAGATGCGGGGTCCTGTCCCTGCTGCTGCGGCTTGACAATTGCGACCCCCGCACGATCCGCCCACGTGGCCAACTGCTCAACTGCGGCAGCACGGAACGTGTCTGCAGCACCAACAATGATCTTCTTGTCGAAGGCCTGCAGGTAGTTGGCGAACTTACCGATGGTGGTCGTCTTGCCGACGCCGTTGACGCCGACGACGAGAATGACAGCGGGTCGCTCTGAGAGGTGCAAAGTCGGATCGAACGTCGCGAGCCGCTCTTCGATCGCGTCCTGGAGCATGCGGCGCATCTCCTTGACTTCTGTCACGCGGTGACGCTCAACCTGCTCACGCAACTCATCAAGGATCGACTCAGCAATCTCGGGGCCAAAGTCAGCAGTGATGAGGGCAACTTCGAGGTCGTCCCAGGTCTCATCGGTAATGAGTTCGGGTCCGCTGAAGAAGTTGCGGAATGCCTGCGAAAACGACCAAGATTTCTCTGCCATGCAGATAAGACTACCGACTGGGGGCGCGGATCGTGGGCCAGGGCCTACGTGGCGACGGTTTCAACTGCCTGATCATCGCGCGCAAGGCGCTGACCAACGACTGCCGAGATGCCGTCTTTCCGCATCGATACGCCGTAGAGGGCGTCTGCGATTTCCATCGTCCGCTTCTGATGGGTAATCACGATGAGCTGCGAGTTCTCACGCAGCCTTTCGAAGACTTCAAGGAGTCGCCCAAGGTTTGCATCATCCAGCGCCGCTTCAACCTCATCCATGATGTAGAACGGACTCGGTCGCGCCTGGAAAATAGCGATAAGCCAGGCGACGGCTGCGAGGGATCGCTCGCCACCAGAAAGCAACGAAAGACGTTCAACCTTCTTACCTGCCGGACGTACCGAAATCTCAATACCGGTCGTGAGCATGTCGTCGGGGTTCGTGAGGATGACTTCACCTGCACCACCAGGGAACAGAATCGGGAAGACCTCGCTGAAGGCCGCCTTGGTGTCGGTGAATGCCGCGGCGAAGATGTCTTTCATCTTGTCGTCGAGTTCAGTGATGATATTTCGCAGGTCTGCCCGAGTCCGCGTGAGGTCTTCCAGCTGCTCAACGAGGAACTTATGCCGCTGTTCGAGTGCGGCAAACTCCTCGAGCGCGAGCGGGTTGATGCGGCCAAGCGCTGCAAGACGTTGCTCGGCGCGCGCAAGTCGCGCCTCCTGCTCAGCACGGACGTAGGGAACCCCGCTGATGTGCCCTTCGGGTGCCGCCGGTGCATCTTCAAACTGCTCAGTGTCAGCCTCAGGTGCCGCCTGCTCCCCCAACTCTGCTGCGAGCTGCTCCTCCAAGCTCAGCTCCCGAGCAGGCTGGCCTTCGGCAACCACCACGTTCGACGCACGAACCGCGTCAGCACCATCAGCACTGTCAGTTGTCGGGATGAGTACAGTCGGCCCATACTCAGCGAGCAGCACGTCCTCGCGAAGCCCTAACTCGTTCGCGGCGCGCTCCATGAGCGCAGTGAATTGAATACGACGCTCGTGACTCTTCATCTCCGAGCCATGCACGATGTTCGTGACTTCCTGCAGTCGTGCACGAAGATCCGCTTCCTCAGCGCGCAGGAGGGTGAGCTCTTGTGTGTTTCGCGCACGCACTTGCTCGGCCGACTGCTGCGCGAGGCGGGCCTCGGTAAGTGAGCGATCGCACGCCTCAAGAATCATCGGGATCCGCGACGCCACACTTTCTGCCTGTGCTGTCTGACGTGCCCGCAACACCGCACGGCGCGCTGCTTCATCAGCCGCAGCTCGTTCAGCTTCGTACTGTTGTTCAACCGTCTGAGCCTGGGCATGCGCTGCCCGCGCACGTTCTCGCGCGGTCTCGAGCGCGAGCCGCTTTTCAAGTTCTGCTTGCCGGAGTTCGTCAAGCAGACGCTGCGCAGCCTCGCGCGATGACGTGTCGAGCACAGGGCGCGGATCCGCGAGCGCTCCCGCGAGTTCGTCTGCAGCGTGCGCCGCGGCGGTCTCAGCAGCAGCACCATTCTCAACGACGCCAGCATGAGCGGCCTTCGCGCGCTCTGCCTCTGCGTGCGCTGCTTCAGAACGTGCAACGAGACGGTTGCGTTCGTTGTGGAAGGCTGTCTCTCGCGCATCAGCTTCACGCATCTCTTCGAAGATTCTCTTCGCATCAGACTGTGCCTTTGCGACGAGAGCGCGGAGATCTGTGAGTTCGACCTCACCGCTCGCAAGGAGCTCTGAAATCTCGGCACGACGGGTGCGTGCGTGTTCAAGCTCGCCAGTGAGTTCGATGCGTGAGGGTGACTGCCCTGATCCGCCGCTGACGGTGTGCGCGGTCACGACATCACCACCGCCAGTGACGATCATGAACGCGGGTATCGTGGCAAGCTCTCGCAGCTTCACCGCACCATGCTGCGCGGTTGTAAGGTCTGGCGCAATGTACGTAGCCTGCAGTAAGGCTCGCACGCCCGCCGGTGCTTCCAAGATCACATCGCTCGCATGAGTGAGCCCCGCAATTTTCGGCACTGAGGAAGTTTCGGAGGCAGTCGTCGATGCATCGTGTCCAGCAAGGACAGTCCGAAGATGGCCAAGTTCACCATCGTGTGCAGCGCGGATCGCCACCTCTGCAGCACGCTCATCTTGGACGAGCAAGGCGTCTGCGAGCGAGCCGAGCGCGACACCAATCGCCGCAGACGCCCCCTCTTCTACACGAAAGTGGTCAGCAACCCTGCCGAGTACGCCCGTGGGTGCATCAGTAAGAATCGCAGCCGACGCGTCCCGTGCTTCCAGTGAGCGGGCAAGCGCAGAAATGCGGGCGTCAAGCCCTGCACCCTCTCGCTCAAGTTCGTGGAGTCGCTCACGAGCTGCGTCACGAGCTGCCTCTGCGGTGTCCTGCGCAGCCTGCGCTTCTTTGTACAGCGCTTCACGGTCGACACCAAAGTCAGCTGAGTCAAGCAGGTCACCAGCCCCTGCCTCCGAGGTGCGTTCTGCAAACTCACGCAACTCGCGCTCCGCAGCTGTCGCACGCTCAGCTGCCTGAGTGTAGGCAAGCTGGCGTCGTTCAATTTCTGCCAGCACCGCGTCGCGCTTCTGCTCGGCCGCAGTTGCGACACCTCGCAGCGTCGACACGTTGAGGTCATAGGCAGAAACTGCTGCGCTCTGTGCAGCAACCTGCTCGTCGGTCACCTCAAGCCCGGTCTGCGCTGTGCGGGTCTGTAGCCGGGCCTGCTCCCACGCCTCTTCAGCCTGCGGGATCAACCGGTCAAGCTCGTCTGCCTCTGTCGCGGCATCACTCACCGTGCTCTTGGTAATGCGATGCGCCGGAGCGTGTGAGTCTGCTTGTGTCGCCAAAAACGTGAGTCGCTGCTGGGCTTGAGTATAGAGTCCACGAAGCTTCGACTGCGCGGCCTCGAATGCCAGCGTCACCCGACGTGCTTCATCGAGTGCATCGCCTTGCTGTTCGGTTTCAAGGTGAGTCACGCGAAGACGCTTCTGCTCAGACTGTTCCTGGAGAACCACCTGCTCCTGATGGCGTTCAGCTTCGTTTCGCGAGAGGTCTTCGAGCTCGCGCTTCAAGCGGGTGACGTCATCAGCTATGAGGCGCGCCTTTGCGTCTCGCACCTCTGCAGCGATGCCCTGCGCAGCACGTGCGACCTCAGCTTGGCGTCCGAGCGGCTTGAGCTGACGACGCAGCTCTCCTGCCAGGTCGTTCAAACGCGTGAGATTCGCTTCCATTCCGTCGAGTTTGCGGAGTGTGCGTTCTTTGCGGCGGCGGTGTTTGAGAATGCCAGCGGCTTCCTCAATAAAGCCGCGGCGCTCCTCTGGCGTCGCGCGAAGCACAGCGTCGAGCTGCCCCTGGCCGACGATAACGTGCATCTCGCGACCGAGTCCTGAATCGCTGAGGAGCTCTTGCACGTCGAGCAGGCGACACCCCTCACCGTTAATCGCATACTCGCTCGCACCACTGCGGAACAGGGTACGACTAATCGTGACCTCGGAATACTCGATCGGTAGTGCGCCATCGCTATTGTCGATCGTCAGGCGCACTTCTGCGCGGCCAAGCGGCCCACGGGTCGATGTACCTGCGAAGATGACATCTTCCATCTTGCCGCCACGCAGGTTCTTTGCACCCTGCTCGCCCATCACCCAGGCGAGGGCGTCAACAACGTTGGACTTTCCCGAACCGTTCGGGCCGACGATCGCAGTAACCCCAGGCTCGAACTGGAAGGTTGTCGGCTGCGCGAAAGACTTGAAACCGCGGAGCGTCAAACTCTTGAGGTGCACCTGCCGTCCTTTCACGCCTGATCAGCCAGTATTCCTACTACTTACGGAGCAAGCCTACTCGCAGAAAAGCCTCCCGCCACGGTGTGACGGGAGGCTTCGACGTGTCGCTTTATGCAAGCACCATCTGCACGATCGTGCCATCTGCGGCACGGGGGCCAAATCCGAGGGTGCGATCCGCCGCAATATGTACGAACCAAGCGAGGCCGGCCAGTGCAAGTCCATAGAAGCCGTCGGGGAACGCTCCGGTGAGGAAGAACAGGATGACTCCGACGATGAGCATGATCACTGGGATCGTCATCGTGTGCATCGTGTTGTAGAACTTCACCCTGCTCGGCTTCAAACGTCCACGCTCAGCGAATGCTCCGATGAGCGAGATGTCAGGCAGGATGCCGAAGATGATCGCGATCGTTGCTGCGGGCCACCCCCACATCACGCAGCACAGCACGATCATGACGAACCAGACTGCGGCACTCATGCCCCAGGTCAAACGCAAGAAACCCATGCAGAGAAGTGTACCCGTGCGTGGTTGAGCTACACCTTGGCGACGCTCACTGCAACCGGTGTCGGGTTCTTGAAGAGGTCATACACCGGGCAGTTCGCGTCAACGGCGACACGGAGTTCTTCGTAGCGTTCGATCGTCTCGGGGCCTGAGATCTCGACGCGAAGACGGATGTCGCTAAAACCTGCACGAACTGAAGGATCCTTCCCGAGCAGGCGAGCAGCATCAAGATCACCCTCAGCGATGACCTTGATGTCGTCAACCTGAATGCCGAGAGCATCTGCATAGAGGCGATACACGACGGTCTGGCAGCCGATGAGCGCGCCAAGCGCGTATTCCACCGGGCTCGGCGCGACATCATCGCCAGCAAGCGGTGCTGGCTCATCAATGACAAACTCATGCTTCCCTGAACGCACACGAGTGGCGACACTTCCCTCACCAATACCGGTCGTTCGGTAGGTGAGTTTCGACGAGTTCCGGTTCGCGTCAATTCGATCACTCCATGCCGCGCTGGCGGACTGCAGGCGCAGGGCGCGCTCCGCGGCGGTGATCTCTGGAATATCGATTGCGAGTGCAGTTGCAGTAGTCATGTTTGAGACAGTAACTCGGCCGATCCGCACCCCGCATCTCAGGGTGAAACAGTGCGCAACCGAAGGTCATACCGAGTCACAAAACCTGTTTTGGTTGCTGTTTTTCACCGCTTGTGCTTGCACCTACTCTCGAAATCCTGGCGTCACCCATCGTGAAAAACCTAGGCAATCATTGGGGTGGCCTAACAGTCGAGCGGCAAATTGAGCGAGAATCTTGGTCTTCGCTCTGCACCGCTGCTTGGATTGAAACATGCACAGCACCAAACAAGACTTCGGTCGCTTCGTCTCCGAGCATCGCAAGAGCCAAGGACTCACACAACGCGATCTCGCAGAGGCGCTACACGTGACCGAATCCGCGATCTCAAAGTGGGAACGTGGACTCTCGTATCCCGACATCACGGTCATCCCTTCCCTCTCACGAGCGCTCGGCGTCAGCGCAGACGAACTCATGAGCGCAAGCGAAGATCACGACGCACGCGAGGAGAAGCGAGAGGCCCGCAGCTACCGCAAGTGGCGCTCAGCAATTCTCTGGACGACAGCAGTGGCATATGCCACGACGATCGTTACATGCTTCATCGTGAATATTTCGGTCTCGCATCGCCTCGACTGGTTCTGGATCGTGCTTGCCGCTGTTGCACTCGCCGCGAGCCTCACCACGCTGCCACTCTTCAATCTGCCGGCAAAGGGGTGGATCGTTCTGGGCAGCGCGACGGTATCTTTGCTCGTGCTTCTCGGCATCACGGCACTCACTGCTGGTGCGGGAGCGTGGCTCCCCATCACTCTCACCGCAATTCTGCTCGGTCTCGTCATCTGTTTCGGGCCGATCTGGCTCGCGTCCGCCTCATTGCCCCGCGCAGTTGGCTCACACAAGACAGTGATCGCACTTGCGCTTGACACTGTTGCGCTCGTGCTGTTCATCACCGTCACCATGCTGGTACTTGGCAAGGGTGATGCGCTCCTTACTCCGACGCTCGCGCTCGTCGGTCTCGGTCTTGTCCCCTTCTGGATCTGTGCGCTCGTCATCCGCTATGTTCCGTTGCACGGCCTCGCTCGCGCCGGAATCGTGCTCGGAGTCGTCGGGGCCTTTTCGCTGGTGGTCAACGATTGGATCGACGCCATTGTTGGTGAACCCACTCGCGAACGCGTAGTTGACCTCGCACGTTGGGATCAGCCGCACCTCGACGGCAACATCTCATTCCTGGTGAGCGCAGGCCTCATTCTGTTCGCAGTGATCTTTATCATCGCGGGAATCGCACGCGGCGTTCACCTGCGACGCCACCGTTCGTAGCGTTAGACGCTTCAGGGCGGGCGAGGCATTCACTGCCTCTACCCGCCCTGAAGATGTGTTGCGCCGTTCTTACCGCTTCGAGGCGCGGTAACCGGCTGCAACCGCTGCGCCAGTCGTGCGGAAGCACTCTTCAGGCTTCGTTCGGTTGTAGTACGCGCCACCTCGCACGTGGTAAATCTTCGAGCTCGCATTGCCCTTAATTGGCGCCCAAGCCGGGCAGTCCCAGCCGTACACAGTGACCCGATTCGGATAGGTGACGACGGCAGTCTGCCCTGACGTTCGCGATGCCGTCGAGTATCCCGACTTCGTACCGGTCACCCGCACGGAGATCTTCTTGCCGACATCCGCTGAGGTGAGCTTGTAGGTTGTTCCCGTTGCTCCCTTAATCGCTGCACCGTTGCGAAGCCACTGTGTCGTGAGTTTGGTACTTGCCGTCCAAGATCCACGATTCACGGTGAGCGTCGAGCCGAACTGTTTCGTACCCGAGATTGTCGGGGCAGCAGTCTTCAGCACGCGAGGGACAGCCTTGCTACCAGAGGTCTTTGCGACACTCAGATAGCCTGACTTCTTGCCAGTGACACGAACGCTGATTTTCTTACCGGCGTCGCCCGATGTGAGCTTGTAGCTAGCGCGCGTTGCACCCTTAATAGCGGATCCATCTCGCAACCATTGATACGAGACATCGACTTTGGCTGGCGCCCAGCTTCCGGCCTTTGCCGTCACAGTTGAGCCGACAGTCACCGTGCCAGAAATACTCGGTGTTGGCGTCGCGGTAAGGGTACGGAGGACGACACCGGTCGAGGCAGACGTTACCGATTTCGTCGTGAATCCAGCGTTCGTGCCCGTCACGCGCAGACTAATTTTCTTCCCTGCGTCACTTGAGGTGAGCTTATAGGTCGAAGCCTTTGCCCCTGAGATTGCGGCACCGTTTCGCAGCCACTGATAGCCGAACTTCGTTCCCGATGGAGTCCAAGCCCCTGTACTGCCCGTCAGAGTTTTTCCAACGATGGCGGATCCAGTGATCTTCGGGGTCACGCTCGCGAGCGTGCCGACAACGACCTTCGCGGTGGACTTCGAGAGCACACTTGTCGCCTCATAGCCAGCGTGTGTCCCCGTGACACGAACCGAGATTGTTTTTCCCAGGTCAGCCGCTGTGAGAACGTACTTCGCCGAGGTCGCACCAGCGATCACCGCGCCACTGCGCAACCACTGATAAGTCGCAGCAGTTTCGGCAGGATGCGCAGCGGCGCGGGAAGCCGTCAAGCTCTGTCCAACCGCCGCTGTTCCAGTCACCGAAACCGCACCGAGCGAGAGTGTGCCGTGAGCAATCTTCACGGAGTTCGAAATCAGCCGCAGCGGAGGCATGCCGTCAATGTGCAACCAGACCACAAGTTCGAGTTGCTTGCCAGCGGTGTCTGCATTCGGAACGAACGCTTCGCTTGTTTCGCCTGCCACGGCCGCCCCGTCAACGAGCCACTCGATGGTAGTTGGGATCGTCGCGTCGCCCAGTTCCCATGCACCAAGATCCGCAATCGTAGCCGTACCGACTTTCGCGGCGCTAATTGCTGGATTCCTGGTAATAGTCGGAAGAACCGGCGCGGTCGGTTCTCCATCTTCCAGATCCTCCGGTATCTCTGGGGATCCGGGACGAACGGGCACAACGGGTGCTTCAGGAGCCTCGGGCAGTACCGGCTCGATAGCTGCCACATCTTCCACGGCAATCGCCGGATTTACCGGCCCCAACGAAACGACTCCCCCACCCAGCAACAACGCTGTAGTGAGCATTAGCCCCGCTGCTTTACGCATCGCATCCTCCATCGTTCGCGTCACGGACCTCGCCACGCAACCTCGCAATGCTATGCGAATCCCATCAGATCACCTAAGCGACACGTGCTGCATAAGAATCTGTGCGCGCGGATCCGCGCACGAGGGCTCCTAGCGATAGTCGACCCCGGCAAGAACAACAGCACTCGCGGTGATGGACACGCTCAGCACCGTCACCCAGATTCCAAACATCAGTCTCACTCTGCGCGGTGTCACACACCACTGCGCATATGAGTACCCCACCAAGGTAGCCGTGGCACTTGGAACCGCGAAGAACACCGTCCCAATCGCCAGGCTCTCAATCATCGATGAGCAATAGACACCGACCTCGCAAGGACCGCTGATCACACCATCCACGACGCCAAGCAATACGCACATGATTGCAACAACTACGAGCACCAATCCGGCCATCACCAGAGACTGGGCTGCTATCCCCCATCGAGTGATCCGCACACTGAAAAACAGGCTAAGGAGCCCCACAACCAGAGGCAGAAGAACCGAAAACACATATGGAATCACTCCCCTAAAAAGACTGGGAGTGCCATTCGCAACATTCATGAGGTCAAAGACGAGAGGGCCAACAGTTCCCAAGACCGAAACGCAAAGTGCCGCGCGAAGCGCCTGATATCCCCGGGACAGCTTCGCCCAGGCCTCGTCAGGCACACCCGTTGACTGCTGGTGCGTTTGGGGGTTCTCCATCCGCCAACCATATGCCGCATGGTTGCCGCAAGTCAGAGATACGAGCGAGTGATCCAAGCGGAACATGGCACCCATGGACGAAAATGGCGTGAATTCACGCCTGCTTATTTGAGCAGTTCGCGAATCAAGGTCTCCACGTATCCCCGAATCTCGTCACGAATCGGGCGAACCGCGTCAATTCCCTGCCCAGCAGGATCCTCGAGTTTCCAGTCCTCATAACGCTTGCCAGGGAAGTACGGACACGCATCACCACAACCCATCGTGATCACGACATCTGACTCCTGAACAGCTGCGGTCGTGAGTATCTTGGGCTGCTCCATCGTGATATCAATGCCAACCTCACGCATTGCATCAACTGCAACAGGGTTAATGTGATCCGCTGGCATTGATCCGGCCGAACGCACCTCGATGCGGTCACCAGCAAGCTCGCGGAGCCAACCAGCCGCCATCTGGGAGCGGCCAGCATTGTGCACGCACACGAAGAGAACGGAAGGTTTCTGGGCGTTCATGACGGCAAACGCCTCAAGAAGCGCAACGACCGCATGCCGTCTCGTCGGCGCGACGCGGTACCACACCCAGGTTCCACGGCGCTCAGAGATGACCATCCCCGTCGCTTTGAGCACCTTGAGATGATGCGACACCGTGGGCTGCGACACTTCGGCCAGCGCTGCGAGATCACAGACGCAAGATTCACCACGCGGATCGGCCGCAATCGCAGTCAGCATCCGCAAGCGCAGCGGTTCTGCCAACGCCTTCAAATCTGCTGCAACCGCAGCAGCGATATCTTCACTCATCGCGCTCGTCGTCGACGGTACGCATTCGCCCTCACCTGGACGCATCTCGGCGGCCATCACGCGACCTTCGATTCTGTGCGGCTATCGCTACCAAAGGGGTCGGTTCGAAACCACGTCCTCGCGAGCCACAGTGAGACATACACAAGCCCAACCAGCACCGGCACTTCAATAAGGGGACCCACAACTCCAGCAAGCGCTTGACCCGAGGTCGCGCCAAAGGTGCCAATGGCAACCGCAATGGCAAGCTCAAAATTATTCCCCGCAGCAGTGAACGCAAGCGAGGTGGTTCGTGCATATCCCAGGCCAAGTGCTTTACCGAGCAGCATGCCCGCACACCACATCAGCGCAAAATAGGCCAGTAGGGGCAGCGCAATACGGGCCACATCCCACGGATGAGAAGTCACCTGATTGCCCTGCAAAGCGAAGAGCAGCACGATCGTAAACAGCAGTCCATACAGCGCCCACGGGCCAATTGCTGGCAGGAATTTCTCCTCATACCAAGTGCGGCCCTTGCGCTTTTCGCCAATCCAACGTGAGACAAAGCCCGCGACCAGTGGAACGCCGAGGAAAACCAGCACGTTCAGCGCAATCTTCCCCATCGAAATGTCGAGCCCCTGCGCATCGAGACCGAGCCAGCCTGGAAGAACGGTGAGGTAAAACCATCCAAGCACCGCAAACATCACGACTTGAAACACTGAGTTGATCGCAACCAACACCGCCGTTGCCTCACGATCACCACAAGCAAGGTCATTCCAAATTACGACCATTGCGATGCAACGGGCAAGACCGACGATAATGAGGCCGGTGCGATACTCGGGCAGGTCTGGCAGAAAGATCCACGCAAGCGCAAACATCAGCGCCGGTCCAACTAGCCAATTCAACAGCAGCGAGGAAACGAGCAGCTTCTTGTCCCCCATCACCGCGCCGACTCTGTCGTAACGAACCTTCGCAAGCACCGGGTACATCATCACGAGCAGGCCGAGACCAATCGGTAGCGAGATGCCATCAATTTCCAGGGCCGACAGCACCGCAGAAAGTGCTGGAACAAACTGCCCGAGCAGCAGACCAGCAACCATGGCCAGGGCGATCCACAGCGGAAGCCATTTGTCGAGCGTTGAGAGCTTCTCGGGGGTTGCACGAGAGGCCTGATGAATCATGCGGGAGGATCCTCGACCTTCGGTGATTTGATTCGACACTCATCTATATTGACAGGCATCAATATGGTGTGCAACTCCCAGAACGTGCACGCCTCCTACGCCCCTGAAACACAGAACCTATTCCCTAGACCAATTCCCGAGTTCCTGAAAAGCAGCCGCTTGACGTTGCTGAGTCTTCGTCGCTTGCGAGTTCAGCCCGGTACTCCAACTCGGATACACGCGGAACCCACGCTTACCCTCGCTCGCGTCAGACCTGTACACCCCAAGTTTGATGAGCTGAGGTGTCGTAAATCGAAAGACGCCAAACCGAGGCCCTTCACACACAAACACCAGTAGACCCGCGACTGCGTCGTCGGGCGCAAACGGACGTGTTTCACCATTGGCATCTCGCTCCCAAACGGCGACGAAAGCGCCTGGCTTTTTCGGGGTGACGCGAGCCGTACGTATTCGCCAGGTTTCTGAACCGAGGACCACAAGACCGGCTTCGTAGTCACTGGTCTGCGCCTCTTCCTGAGGAGGCGCAGAGAGTCGCTCGCGGTCACCTCGGAGACGAAGAAAAGCTTCGAGCGCACGAAATTGCATGCCTTCATGCTACCGAGACGGGCTATCCTACCGATGACTCGCACATGCCACTCGGCGCACCCCACAGAATTGAGAAACCAGGGAGCTCGGCCTACATTTTCGACTCACCGATGCCGAGGTCGAACCAGTCCTCGAGGCGACAGGCGGCGACGCCAAGCTCGGTGAGGTTCTCGCGCGCTACGAAGAAGACCCAGCGCTGTACGCGCGTGCCTGTGAAACCGACAAGGCGTGGGATCCGATCGCCTGCGCTCTCTCCCGCAGGATCCAATGGCCCGTGGCCCGCACGAGGCGTCATTGGCGGCGCACGCGATCTCCAAGAAGACGAAGAAGAGTCGTGGATCACGCACCTGAACCCGAGCGGAGTCGCTGAGGTCGCCGCGTTTCTTGCAGACCTTACGGATGACGATTTCGCCGCTCAATACCGGGCCATGCCAGAAGAACTGCGAAACCCCGAGTACGGAGACCAAGAGGCCGAGTACGCACTCGGGTGGCTGGGCGAGCTTCGCACATTCTTCTCGGCAGCACAGGCTGAACGAGCACACGTCGTCTTTACTGTCGCGTTTTAGTAACACTCGGGGCGCTTCCGCTCCGCGCGAGTGCTCCCGATACATGCCAAGTGCGCCCCGCAGTCGGCCGAGGCCATATGCGGGGCGCACTCTCTTGGGTTAGTTGAACTGATTCATCGTGTTGTCCTTGCCACCGGCCTTCAGCGCCGCATCCCCGGCGAAGTACTCCTTGTGGTTATCGCCGATGTCGCTGCCAGCCATGTTCTGGTGCTTCACGGTTGCGATACCCTCACGGATTTCGCGACGCTGCACATCTCGCACGTAGGTCAGCATTCCCTCGTTGCCGAAGTATCCCTTCGCGAGGTTGTCGGTCGACAGTGCCGCGGTGTGGTATGTCGGCAGAGTAATGAGATGGTGGAAAATACCTGCGCGAGCCGAGCCATCTCGCTGGAAGGTGCGGATCTTTTCGTCAGCGAGTTCAGCAAGTTCCGTCGCGTCATAGTCAACACTCATGAGCGCGTCACGATCGTATGCGGAAACGTCCTTGCCCTCAGCTGCAAGCTGATCGTATGCCTGCTGTCGGAAGTTCAACGTCCAGTTGAAGGAAGGGCTGTTGTTGTAGACGAGCTTCGCGTTCGGGATCGCTTCGCGGATCCGATCCACCATTCCCGCAATCTGCTCAACGTGTGGCTTCTCGGTCTCGATCCACAGCAGATCCGCGCCGTTGCGCAAGGAGGTGATGCAATCAAGAACGCAACGATCTTCACCGGTACCGGGACGGAACTGGAAGAGGTTGCTCGCAAGGCGCTTGGGTCGCACGAGCTTGCCGTCGCGCTTCATCACCACATCGCCATCGCTCAGGCCAGATTCTGGAATCTCCTCGACGTCCAAGAATGCGTTGTACTGATCGCCCAGATCACCTGGCATGTGGCTCACCGCGATCTTCTGCGTGAGTCCGGCGCCGAGCGAGTCGGTGCGCGCGACGATGATGCCATTGTCAATCCCGAGCTCAAGGAACGCATAGCGGATCGCATTGATCTTCGCGATGAAGTCCTCGTGTGGAACGGTCACCTTGCCGTCCTGGTGGCCGCACTGTTTCTCATCGGACACCTGATTCTCGATCTGCAGCGCACACGCGCCTGCCTCGATCATCTTCTTTGCGAGCAGGTATGTTGCCTCGGGGTTTCCAAAGCCCGCATCAATGTCGGCAATGATCGGCACGACGTGCGTTTCGAAGTTGTCGATCTGCGACTGAATAAATTCGACCGCGGTGTCATCGCCTGCTGCACGCGCATCGTCGAGCTGGCTGAAGAGCAGGTCGAGTTCGCGAGCGTCTGCCTGCCGGAGGAAGGTGTACAGCTCCTCGATAAGCGCAGGCACAGACGTCTTCTCGTGCATTGACTGGTCTGGCAACGGTCCAAATTCCGAGCGAAGCGCAGCAACCATCCAACCTGAGAGGTAGAGGTAACGCTTGTTCGTCGTCTTCAGATGCTTCTTAATCGAGATGAGCTTCTGCTGACCGATGAAGCCATGCCACACGCCAAGCGACTGTGTGTATACCGAGGAGTCAGCGTCGTACTCCCCCATGTCACGTCGCATAATGTCTGCCGTGTACTGAGCAATTTCAAGCCCGGTATGAAAACGATTCTGCGCACGCATACGTGCGACGTGCTCGGGGTTAATACGATCCCAGCTCGGGCCGTACTCGCTCTTCAGCGCTTCTACGGATTCGATGTCGGCCTGGAATGCGGTCATGGTAACTCCTTTGTCGTGCGAGCCAGGGAGCAATTTCTGCGCCCGTGTTCGATTACTTCTACTCTGAGGTCACATTCCTCGCCTACTGCGACAATTTGGGGGTGAAATATCCCACTTTTTCTACAGTTCAGAAAGAGGCGCGGAGTGTGTGACAGGTCTCGACCTGGTCAAGAAAACTCCGAGGGCCGGTCTGAGCAACGCGCCAAAACGCCTCACATGGCCGATCAGAAAGCCCCACCCAGCGAATGAAACGTGCAACTTGCGCACGATTTCATGCTCACGATCTCCCGATGCCACCACTGCGCGCATACTGTGCAGATGACAGTCATAGAGACAGAAACGACGCAGTCCCCAGCGACAGCCGTGGGACGAGTCCGCTATCTGGGCATCGATCTCGCCAGGTTCGTTGCCATCGCTGGCATGATGGCCGCTCACCTTGTCGCAATCAAAGCGCTCATGCCCGATACCGCGGAGCCCGAGCAATCCATCAGCATCGCAGTAAGCCTTGCCACGAACGGCACGGCAGCAGCTTTGTTTGCAGTGCTCGGTGGCGTGAGTATTGTTTTTGCGACCCGTTCAAAGTTGCGTACCGATCAGCGCTTGCAGGCATCGCTATCAATTGCCGTTCGAGGCGTCGTTTTGCTGCTTCTCGGGGTGCTGCTCGGATTCGTGGACAACGGCATTATCGTCATCCTCGCCTTTTATGGCGTTGCCATGATTCTTGTTGCACCGCTCATCTCACTGCCAAGTTGGCTACTTGCGAGCATCGCGACGGTGCTCGGACTCACGTCTGGCTGGGTCAACATTGCCGTGCGACGTGCGCTCGGCATCACGATGGACGGCCCACATTTCACACTCGAATTTCTGGTCAGTGATCCACTTGTCGCTCTTCGTGCGCTGTTTCTTACCGGCGAGTATCCGGCCGTCACCTGGCTCACCTGTTTGATCGTAGGCATCTTGGTTGGGCGCCTCCTCACCACGGCTACGGCGCAGGGGAATCTGGGAAAGACGTCCGCAAGACTTGCCATCATTGGGGCCGTGATCTTCGTAGTGGCACAGCTCACCTCCAATTGGATCATCGACAACCTGCGCACATTCGGCGTACTCAAGGCAGGAACTGTCGACGAGGCAAGAATGCAACTGTTGCACATGGGAGGCAGTGGCGCCCCAGCTTCGCTGCACCCACTCGGGCAGCTCATCGCCGTGCCTCACTCCGGATCCGTCATGGATCTCATTCGCACCTTCGGGCTCTCGTGCGCAGTCATCGGACTACTCGTTTTCCTCTTCGATCGCGAAAGCGTGCGCGCCATAACGCAACCGAGGCGAGCAGGTTTTGGATCGAAGCTTCTCGGCGCAATTCGCGCCGCAGGCGCCGCCCCGCTCACCATTTACACGTTGCATATTCTGGTGTCGGGGCTCTTGCAATCCCCCACGTTCGGGTCCGGATCACAGCTCACAGGTGGGAGTGAGATTCCATGGTGGGCTGGTGGGCCAGCCATTTACCTTTTGCAGCTCGCAGGAGTCATCGCAATTGGGGCCATACTCTCGGCTTCTGGACGCCGCGGCCCGCTTGAAGCTTTGTTGGCGCGGATCGTCAGCCTCGTTGTCCCTCGCCGTTCAAGTTCCCAGAGTTGAGGCTCCTTGATCCGACCACGGAATATCGACCGCACTCTGTAGGGCACGGCATCGATGAGGGGCCGCGCCCTACAGGGCACCGCGTTGTAGAGCTCAGTTTCTACAACGAAACCTCACCTGTCACGCACAACGAGACGTTTCCGCCGACCCAGATGTCTCCTGAATCAGCAACGATATTGACACGTCCTTCGAACCCGATGGCAGTGCCCTGCGAAGCAACATATTCAGAGCCTGCGAGACCTGAGGTGATGAGCCAGTGGGCAATGCCGGCATTCAGACTTCCAGTAACGGGGTCTTCCCACACGGGGTCGCCGCCGACGAACGCACGCACTTCAAACTGGGCTTCGTGGCCGGGTTCATACGGGCCCACGACACCAATGGAAAATCGCTCCAGGTGTGCGGGGTCAGGCTGCAGTCCAATGACGTCAGCTGCACTCGCAAGGCGCACGCCGATCCACTCTGGCCCGTTCACGAGCCACGATGCCTCGAGAATGTCGCTCGGCGAAATACCCAGTGCACCTGCGATGCGCTTCGTAAGCGGCTCGTCGAGCGGCTCAAATTTCGTGAGTTGCGGCGCGGCAAAGCTCAGACCTTCGCTTCCGACACGCACCGACACAAGCCCAGCACCGCATTCTTGCATGACGATGCCATCCTGCTGCGGCTTGCCGCCCGAACGCAGCCAGGCGAATGCGGATCCGAGCGTGGGGTGACCCGCGAATGGGAGTTCTCGGGTAGCGGTAAAAATGCGTACGCGATAGTCGGCTTCAGGTGACTCTGGCGGGAACAAGAACGTCGTCTCTGCCAAATTTGTCCAACGCGCAAATCGCTGCATCTCGGCCGTGCTGAGACCTGTTCCGTCGTGCACGACTGCTAACGGATTGCCCCGGTACGGGGTGGGTGAAAAGACATCTACTTCGGTGTACTCGCGGGCTTGCACATCTCCAAACCTACACAACCTTATTCAGCATCAAAAGCCTCTTCGAACAAGTCAACGCCACTTGGCACATCAGCGAAAAAGCTCACTCCCACGCCAAGGCCTGCATCAATGCTGTCCAGTCCCGTCTCGGCAAACCGCAACATCCACGTGCCGTCGTCCCAGACCACAATCTCAGGCTGGTCGAATGGGGCGGGCGCGGATCGCAGGCGCTCACTATCTGCCTCCGAGAGTTGATCGCCGGTCTCACTCAAGTGCGCCACCAGATACTCAGCCGCGACGTCAGCCACGCGTGAGTCGGGCGAGAGCACGTAGGCCAAAAGCTCCAGGGACCGCTGATCAGGAGCCATCGCTGGCGACATCACGAGCGACGTGGGAATCATCGTGTCTTGCGCAGCCCAGCAGGCGAGTTCGTCTGGAGCGTCGACTCGCTCAAAACTTACGTCACCAATTTCGAACTGCTGCGGGATCTCTTGCATCGTGACACTGTATCAATTGGCGCGGATCATCGCGGCTTGCCGCTCACGCAGATCACCGTCAATGATTCCTTTACGACCAATGATTCAATCATGATCGCTCCCACCACCAGCTGCGTCAATACCGCGACGTCAGATCTCACAGAGGGGACCAACTCACTCGCAGCACTCAGACGCTTAACGATCGAGCAACCACCCGAGCAACAGCGGGAACCCGAGGATACAGACACCGGCACCAAGAACAATCGCCGTGCTCCAAAACGCCGGTCGGCGACGCAGTCGCTGTCCTTGCGCAGCTACGCGCGTCCAGGATTGGTTGCTGCGCGGATCTGAATAGGTGTCCGCCTGATGACCAAGCTCATGACCGATGAGCTCAGCAAATCGCAGCAGCGCCGTGTATTCCTCACGGTCAGCAGACGCTCGAACACGCTTCGACGCAACTGTGAGCTGATCTTCGACGATCTCCATATCCCATGATCGCCCATGATCGATCAGGCAGGCCATCACATCGGGCGTGAGGAGTTGCAGCGCATCAACCGCGTACTCGCAAGGTGCGTACACAGTGAAGTGCCTGTCAAAGTCCCCTTCGAGCGAGATCTGCTGAGAATTTACGAGGTACGTTCGCAGGCTCCCATTCATACGGGAATCGATGACGAGGTGCGGAAGGCTTCGTGGAAGCGTGAGCTGCAGATACCTAAAGGCGGTTCGAGGCACGGCCGCATCATCTTTCGACCCGTGGTAGCTTGCGATGCCCATCTTTACCGAGGGCCGGTCATAATCGTCCTGCGTCCACAGCGCGAACCGTGCCGTGAAGCGTGGCTGTGCCATCTGCGCCTCGCGCGATATCGGTTTGAGTCCGTTCGAGGCAGGAGGACCCTCAGCGAGCAATAGACCACGCGGAGCGGGACCATCGCAGTACGCAGCATAGTTCAGTCCCCTTTCGGTGGCGAACTTTTTGAGGCGGATCCCCCGACGAACATCGTGCGGCGCAGATACGAGGACGAACACGAAGACCCACCCCATCAGCGCAACCCACAACAACACAACCGTCAGAAAGCCCCGGAACCAGCCACCCGAGGCAGGGAACACCACAGGTGCAGGAAATTCCATCGTGAGCATCGACGCCACAAGCGTGACGGCAAAAACAGGGACGAGGAGTGCTCCCCCGGTCGCCGCACGGCGAAATACCCGAGGATCTTCGGCCCGCACTTCAGCCCAGCTTACATAGCTCGGGAACTCTGCTCGAAAGAGGCGAAGGCGTTCATCATTGGGGGTCATACGAGGCACCACCTGCGTCAGCCTGCCACTCACTGGCAATGCGCTCGATCCAGTCGACGGCATTCACACCGCACCGAGTGCCATCTCTGCTCGGCCTCACGCGCTACCTCGACCGCGCGTGAAGTTTCACCAAGATTGAACGTTTCAGGCGCACAGAGAATGCGAAGCGGAGGATTCACCTCACCCACTATAGGTGCGCTGGTGCATCCAGGGGCAGCACCGGACATTGCTCTGCGATTTACCCAACGACAACCTATCGCTCCACCACCAGCCCACCGAGATAGCGAGGATCAACTTGCACAACAATTAGTAAGCGCGCATACTATTATTCATGAAGCTCATTGACTCACACCACGCCTTCACCACGCATGACCCAAAGACCGTATTCTCACTGTGGTCCGACCCAGCAAGCTGGCCCAACTGGGATGCCGAGGTGCGTGAGGTTCATTTCGCGGGACCCACGAAGGTCGGCGCTCAGGGCAAGATGCGTCCGGCATCCGGCCCCGCCGCAAAGTTTTCAATCACTGCCCTTGAGCAAGACCACATTCTTACCAACGCGTCGTCACTGCCTGGCGCAACGCTCATTTTCGAGCACAAAGTCACACTCGCGAATGGCGGATCGGACATTGCGGTCACCGTCTCGGCTTCCGGGCCCCTGTCCACGTTTTGGCAGCGCGTTCTTCGCAAGAACATGTCCGGCGCCGCCCGCTCTAGCGTGGTCGGCCTCCTCAACCACCTGGATGCCGCATGACTCGCGGGTGGCTTGGTGTGGTATCGGCTGCGCACGTGCGCCGTGGAGTCCAGCTCGGCATCGCTCAAATCAATCACGGTAAACGTGCTCCCCTGGCGCGTATGAACACCGGCGATACACTGATCTACTATTCACCCACAGAGCAGCGCGGCGATCGCACCCCGTACCAACACTTCACAGCGGTTGGCACTTTTCCAGACAGCGACATCTGGCAAGCCGACGAAGGCTGTTTCATGCCGTACCGGCGCCGAATCAACTATCTCGCAACGGCACCGGTTGCGCTCACCGAACTCCGCAGTCAGCTACGTTTAACCCAAGAATCAAATTGGGGATACCAGCTCCGCTTCGGACTCATACCCCTCGACCCACACGATACCGACACCATTATCGAGGCGATGCTCACATGACCGGAAGACTCAACAGCTCCTTCCCTGCACCCGAGTTGAGTACCGGGCTGATGCTGTGGCAGGTGACGAACGCATGGCAACGCGAGATCCGCGCGGCCCTCGCACCCTTCGATCTCACCCACGTCCAGTTTGTCCTGCTCGCAGTGCTCACCCATGCGGATGACGGCACCCCTGTAACCCAACGCGAACTTGCCAGGCGCGCAGCAACAGATCCCATGATGACATCGCAGGTACTCCGGACACTCGAGGGGAAACGTCTTGTCGAACGACTTCCACATCCTGTCGACCGCCGAGCCCGCGCGGTCGCGGCGACTCCTGCTGGCATCGATCTCGCTAACCACGCCAACGCGGCCGTCGAAGCTGCGGATCACTCCTACTTCTCGACGCTAGGACCAAAAGTTCCCGACTTCACCGAAAGTCTCGCTGCGCTCTACGCCGCCAACGACGATGCCAACGAGAGCGACTCGGCCCCTGCGTAAGCGAGACGTGGGCCGAGAGGTCGCTACTTTTGGGCCCGTGCCGCGCGAAAGTCGCTTCGAAGCACACCGCGCTGGTGCGATTCCGAACAGGTGAGTCCAGCTTCCTCAAGCCAGCTTCTGGCACTCGCAGGAACTTCGGCAACAAACCGCTCGACCCTGTTATGGCGATACAACTGGCCAATCGTGCATCGGATTCGAGCGGTCGCAGAATCAACCGCGATCTGGGATGGCGCACCATCGTGCACGATATGCAGGCGGCGGAGGTCTCTCAGACGGATCTCAGTGCGATCCGCCCCATCGACAATGCAGAGCATCTGCTCACTGAGGATGATTTCAACCTCACGTTTACTGAGCCCCATTCGCATGTAGCCCACGACCGTGACACACAGCCCCGCGCACAGCACTCCTGCGAGCACCGCTCCTGACGTGTCCCCGCCCGACACAAGCACGAGGCAGCCAGTCACGAACCCGATCATGAGCGACAGCCAAATGAGCCCATTCGACCACGCCTGTCTCAGGTCTACTCCTTGAACCCGAAGCACGACTGCGCCACCCTCGCGGACCCAATCTGCGCACACAGATGACCGCGGCACGGTTCTTTGCCTCATCACGATCCCGCTATCGGACGCTGATCGACCGGGGTGTTTCGGTACACACGCCACTCCTCCAACAACTGTTCACGTGAGCCATCTGGGTGCCGCTCATGCCATGCGCGAGTAAAGCGGTTGTATTCAAACTGGCTATCAATGCTTTTGTTTCCCACGTGACGTGTTGCCGCGAAGTGGTCGAGTGCATCCTGCATCGTCTTCGTTCCGTCAGACTCGGCAAAGAATTCGCGCATGGCTGCATCGAAGTGAAACTCCGGCCCAATGTGTTCACGCATCCACGCTCGAACAACTTGGCTCGAGCGTTGCCCAACGGGAATCACGGTCGAGTGCAGAAGCGGCGCCGCAAGTTGCTTGGCTTGCGTGCGTCGAGCAGGCGGCGGCTCCTCGAACAACCGCCCAGCGAGTGCCGCGGCCACCCTCGCCGTGAGGAGCTGTTTGCTCCCGCTGGCGCGCACACCAATAGTCCGGGCAAAAGCTTCGAGTTCAGCTTTCAGCCAATACCACCTCAGAAATTCCTCTTCTGAAAGTTCGACTGACAGCGGAGGTCGGGAGATTGGATCGAGAGTCACCAGTTCAGCCTATTGCCAGTTGTCGCCCGTCAGGGTGAGGCATCACGCTGACGAGCGATCATTACTGCGCAATCAGTTTCGCGACTTCCTGGCCGTGGGTGAGCTGTGGATGATGTCCAGCTCCAGCAATCACGTGCAATTCCACATTGGGTTCTTTTCCCAGATCTCGCACGAACACAGGCAGCAACGGATCCTCCGACCCAGTGATAATGCGCACCGGGCCTGTGAACGCGCGAAGCTGTTCGCGCAGATCACGGCGCCAGGCTTCTGATCCCGCTTGCACGAGATGATCAAGCGCGTGGGTCGCGCTGCTGCGCTGCAGATCCTGCACACTCGTCTCAAGCGCATCAGCGTGCTGTCGACTACCGGTCAATCTCAGGGAGAACTGTTCTGCAGACATGTGCTTGAGTGCGGCGCGGATCAACGGGCGCTGCCACGTCGCAATTCGAGTAGGCGACTGCAAGAAGAACGGAGCTACGAGCGTGAGCGAGGCGACCTGCGCCGGGTGCTGAGCTGCCGCAATGACTGCCGCGGCCGCACCAATCGAATGCCCGACGAGGTGGGTGGGCACTTCCCCCAGCACACCCGGCAACCAGTTCTGCCAGTCAGACATGCCACTGCCGCGGCTCAAACCCAGTCCGGGGAGGTCGAGCGCGCGTGCACGTGTCGCCGCCGCAACGGCAGCCCAGGTGTCGGCATTCACTGGCAGGCCGGGCAAGATCACGCGATGGCTTTCGCGCACACCAAGCTCAAACGTACCGATGCCACCGATCTGCGACAGACGACGCTCCTCAGACGGTGCCGCACCGAAACGCTGCGCGACGAGGTAGTCAGCCCAGCGAGCCATCGACACGTCGACCTCGGGCATACGCATGCCGTGGCGCGAGGCGAACTCCTCCGCCGACTGCGTAGGATAGCGGTCAGCTGACAGGAAGGTGAGCGTTTCCAGATCCGCTTTCGTGATCCACCGAGGTAGGCGCGTAATCACTGCTGTCGGAATACGCAGTCTGGGAACCCTGGCACCGATATGCCTGCCAGTGTCCGCCAGCAGTTTCGGCAGCATCGGTGTATCGGCATCAAGCACCCAGTACGACTGACCTATCGCGTTCGGATCCGCTGCAACCTCACGCATGAACCGGGCAAGATAGTCAACGGTAACTACCGGCAAGAATGTGGCGTCGCCGCCGGGGAGAGCCGGCGTGGATCCGCGCCACAACTGCGCAATGGTGTCAGCGAGTCCGATCTGCTGATCTGATTCGCCGGTCTCACTGTCTCCGATAACGCTCGACGGATTGACGATCGTCCAAGGGACATCAAGTTCGGTCGCACGCGCTTGGAAAATCGCATCTGACTCCACCTTCGAAGCCTCATAGGAGCCGAGTTTCGCGTAACGCTTCTGCCGTTCGTCGTCTGACCACGGCACAGATGCCGGGTCTTGCCCTCCCACTCGATACCCAGAGATGTGCACGACTCGAGTCAACTGCGAAAGACCTGCCGCGAAATCAAGCACTCGCTCGACGATGCCAACGTTTGCCGTTCGTGCTTCATGCGGCGTCATGCCGAATCGGTAGACCCCCGCACAGTTATGAATCTCGGTGATGTGTTGCCATTTGGCGGATCCGCCAGCGAGTATCTCTTCGCCATCAAAGTCGACCGCGGCAAGAGCAATCTCGGCTGTGAGTCCGCGATTTGCAAGCCAAGCACTCAGCTTGCGTCCGGATTCGACCGAACGCACCGCCGCCGTGACAGAGGCACCTGCGCCCGCAAGTTGCAGGGCCAGGTGTCGACCCACCAGTCCAGAAGCTCCAAAGATGAGCGCATGACGCTTGCTTTCCTGACGCATGCTAGTGGAACGTTGTTCGTCATTCATGCGACAGATCCACTCTGACGAAGCAGCAAATCGACGGCATCTGCGGCGGCTTCGAGTGGCTGCACGTTCCGCAACGCTCGAGAGACAATGACTGCGCCCTCAACCATCGAGACGATTGCCGTTGCCAGCGCCTTCGAATCTGTGGATGTCAGGCCATTTGCCTCGAGCAGCTGCGCAGTCGGGGTGATCCACGACTCGAATGCCGTTGCACAGACACGCCTCAGCCGCTCGCTCTCAGCTCCCATCTCAAGCGTCACCACCGACACCGGGCACCCCAGACGAAAATCGCTTGTTGAGACGATGCCCGAGAGCACCTCGATTGCTGCGCGAATCGCCCCCGTTGCCCCTCCGCCCGATGCCGCCGCTTCTGCGAGCAGTTCACCAAACTCGACCGTTGCAAGCTCAATCGCGGCAACCCCCAGCCCCTCTTTGCCGTCTGGAAAGTGAAAATAGATCGAACCTCGCGGCGCTTCGGCGTCTTCGGTCACAGCGTTCAGGCCAGTTCCGCTGTACCCATTCTCCTGAATGAGACGGAGCATGGACGCGCTGAGTCGAGCCTTGGTGAGGGTTCCTTTGGATGCCATGCGTCAATAATAGACCGGTCAACATATTTTTATGCAAATCGAAGCTTCCCGGCGTACGCCAAAGCCGAAGATGACGGCTACACGGACGCTTGAGTGCACAACCCCAAACGGAGCCACCGTGTCACCCTAGAATCAAGACATGAAGCTTCGCGGACCTGCGCTTTTGTTTGCCACTTGGGCGCTGCATGACGTCGAGGAGGCGTTGGCATTTCCGTCAACGAGCGACGAGTTGGCTCACGTCACTGGGATCGAGAGCCTGCGCATCAACAGTCGCCAGTCATGGACAGCAGTTGGAACCATGGGCGCCTTCGTCGCGACTGCCTGCTTCCTCGGACGAAAATCCGAGGGGCGTTCACGACTGTATCGCGCCGTCTTGGCCGGACTCGAAGGGCATGTGTATACCCACCTTGTGGCCTCAGCTGCACGGCGAGGCTACACAGCCGGAGTCGCCACAGCAGTGCCGGTCATGCTTCCCGGTGCCATTGCAGCACGCAGAGAACTTCGACAGACAGGCACTCCCTTACAGATTCGCGATTACATTCGCGGATCAATTCTGCTTATTCCTGCAGCAGCCATCAGCCACGTGCTGGCAAGACTCATTCCGACGAACCCCCGTCGATAGCTCATTCCCTGAGCGCTGGCGCTGGCACTTCGAACAAAAGCAACTTGACCGTCCACCGAACGGAACCCGAGAGACCTTGGACCCGCACCGCGGGCACGCATCTCCCCGCGCCCGTACGCGTTCATCGAGTGCGCAAATACGCCTACGACAGCTCTTTCTGACGCTCAACAGAGCTCGTGTCCGATGGCGGCCGAAACTGTGCTCTGCCTGGCAAAGCGAGCAACGTTTGCCAGGTGCTCCGTTCATGTCCGATGTGCCAAATACAATGACATCACTATGTCGTTCAACTTCGCACTGGCATTCTTGCCGCACACAACCCCGTCAATGCTTGGCGAATCATCGCACGCTGCAATCTCGTTTGATGAGGCCAGCACCAGTTCGATGCATGGTGCGTCCTCGGCTGCATGTGGGCCCCACACGTTGCTTGTCGATCCCACTATGCAGATTCTCGACACGTCTTTCGTCTCCACGTCCGGCACAACGACTGTGCTGCTCTCAGGCGTCGCCGATACCTATGTGGTCAGAATTGACGGCGACAGTCCCCGGCTACGAGTCTTTTCGCAGTATGAAGTTGCAGAAGACGAAGGGGTGCCGGTGCCTGCCGAGTCCGTCTTCGAAGAAATCGAAGACCCGGAAGACGCCCATCTCGAGTTCTTTTGCCGCATGGCTGGCATTACGGTAAACGAGCTATGGACCCTCGACTGGACACCGCTCGCGTCTTAGGCCGTTATCAACTGATATCCACGCACGCGGATCGATTCACCCGCGATCATGGGTAGGCTCTCGCGCCTCGACTCATCGCTGGCGCTGGCACTTCGGGCAGAAGTGACTTGACCGTCCACCGAACGGGATCCGAGAGATCTCGGCCCCGCACCGCGGGCACGCTTCTCCCCCACGCCCGTAAGCGTTCAGCGAGTGCGCAAAGTACCCGGCCTGCCCATTCACGTTGACGTACTGCTCGTCAAAACTCGTGCCACCTTCGCTCAGCGCCTGACCGAGCACCTCGCGCACGTGCCCGAGCAACTCACGTACCTTGCGCGGGCCAACCGCACGCCCAGGAGTTTCGGGGTGCAGGCGCGCACGCCACAGCGCCTCATCAGCGTAGATGTTGCCGATTCCGCTCACCAGCGACTGATCGAGCAGCAGCGCCTTCACACCCGTACCGCGCGACCGTAAACGTTCAGCCCATCGGGCATCGTTAAACTCGGGGTCAAGCGGATCACGCGCAATGTGCGATGCCTGCGCAGGGATGAGTGCCGGCGCAACGCCCGCTCCACCTGCGCTCGCTTCCCCTGCCCCGCGCAGCAGACCGTTCCCAACAAAACCACCAGGAGCGCCATCGTCAGTTGCGACGAGCTCGTCAAGGGCGAGCGACCCGAAGAGGCGCTGATCCGCGAAATCAAGTCGCAGCTCACCATGCTCGGGGTTGTCGATCCAGATGCGGATCCGCACGTGCCGATCATCGGCCGCCTCGTGCGCACGCAGCAGCATCTGCCCACTCATTCCGAGGTGCGCAAGCAGCGCGAGGTGGGTTGCCTCACCGGCGCTCACGACCGGGATCCACATGAACTTTCCGCGTCGTGCGGGGGCACCGAGCACGACGCCGGTGAGCCTGCGCTCAAAGTCGGCGGCGCGGATCGCAGCGGCCTCTGAAGTGAGCGTCACTCCGTGCCCGCCGCGTCCGTCATCCCCAACGATGGGCACGTGGCGCTTGAGCGCACGCCCATCGAGCACTTCAACACCGACGACGCGAGCGCCGTCCACGGCGGGCGCAAGCCCGGCGCGGACGACCTCAACCTCGGGAAGTTCAGGCAACTAGCGGCGCTTTCGCTGTGCCGCTCGCGCCTGCAGCTGCTCGACCGCATCGCGGGCAGCAGCGAGCTCGGCTGTCTTCTTGCTGGTGCCCTCACCGCGACCGCGGACATTCCCGACGATCACGCGCGAAACAAAGCGGCGGTCATGATCGGGACCGGCGCCCATCGTTTCGTAGGTGGGATGCAGTTCACCGCGCTTCGCGGCTTCCTGCTGCAGCACAGTCTTCGGATCAAGCGTCTTGGTGAAACGCTTGCGGTCTGCAAAGAGCGGCGCAACAAGGTCAAGTACGAACGTGTTCGCAATCGCAGGTGTTGTCGAGAGGAAAACCGCGCCGATCACGGCCTCTACCGTGTCAGCAAGGATCGAGTCCTTGTCTCGGCCGCCACTCTTCGCCTCGCCCTTACCCAGGCGAAGCGACTCGCCAAGGCTCAAACCGCGCGCAATCTCAGCGAGTGCAACCGTTGACACCAGAGCCGACCGACGCTTCGCCAACTCGCCTTCTGGCAGGTTGGGGTAGTCGTTGTACAGCTTCACTGTCACCGCTTGCCCAAGAATGGAATCACCGAGGAATTCAAGTCGCTCATTGTGCGGAGCGTGATTGTGCTCAAACGCCCATGAACGATGTGTCAGTGCAAGTTCTAGCAGCCCGGGGTCTACGTCAACGCCAAATGGACGGAGAAAGCCGCCGAACTCACTCTGAGAGGAGTCCGACGGCTTCACACCTTCTGCGTGAGACGCAGTCTTCGCGTTCCCCGGGACCGAATGTTCGTTCCCGTTCACGTGAGACTTAGGCGTCTGCGACCTTGCGGCCCTTGTACTCGAGGAACAGAGCGTTGCCCTGTGCGTCCTCAACTACGCGTGCGCGGTGGGGCAGGCTGTACACGGTACGGCCATTCTCAACGGTCTTTACCAGCTTGGGCGCAACAGCCTTCCACGCCGAACGGCGGTGGCGGGTGTTAGAGCGCGACATCTTCCGCTTGGGAACAGCCATGATGTTCTCTTTTCCTTAGTCAGATTCAGGTAAACCCGAACCATTTGATTCTGCAGCTTCGACGGGCTCAGTCACGGTTTCTGCGAAACCGGCCAGAGCTGCCCAGCGCGGATCTACGATCCCGCCGTGCGATCCTTCAGCCTCTACATCGCGCAACTCACCAGACTCGGGATCGAGTCCCGGGCAGTCGGGGCGACACACAGGCTGAAACGGCAGTGCAAGCACTACCGCGTCTCGAAGCGTCGGTTCGAGATCTACATGATCTCCTTGAACCAAGCTCTCTTCGGCCTCACTGGGAGTATACGCGAAAAGCTCCTGGATTTCGACATGAAACGGCGTGGCGAACGTCTCTAGGCAGCGTCCGCACTCTGCATCCATCGTCGTATCGACGTCAGCGGTCACGAGTACACCTTCGTGCACCGACTCAAGTTTGAGGTCAATGTGCACCTCGGTACCCTCGCGCACCTGTGCAAGCGCTTCACCGAAAGTTTCGGGTGCAATGATGCTGAGCTCACGCTCACGCATCTCGCCCGGGCGGCCCATCAGGTCGCGTACCTCAATAAGGTATGGGTTCTTCTGCGGCATTATGCAAGCCTCGCCTTCTCAAGGAACCGCGATACCGGCGCAGGCACATAGCCGCTGACGTCGCCGCCAAGCTCAGCTACCTGACGCACCAGTGTGCTCGAAACATGCGCGTGCCCAGGATCGGGCAGCATGAAGATCGTCTCGACGCCCGCGAGGCTGCGGTTCATCAGCACCATCGGGGTTTCGTATGCGACATCAATCTGCGAACGGATGCCCTTGACGAGCACAGATGCGCCAACCTCGGTGCAGTAATCGACGAGCAGCCCAACCGACCATGAAGCGACGATGATGTTGTCTGGCATGCCAGGAGTTTCAACAAGCGACTTCTTGATGAGGTTCACTCGTTCAGCGATTGGCAGCATCGCTGCCTTGCTCGGGTTATGTACGACAAGGACGTGCACCTCATCGAACAGTTCGGCACTCCGACGGATCACGTCGAGGTGGCCGAGAGTGATCGGATCGAACGATCCGGGTACCACTGCAATCTTGTTCATACCTAAGAGCATATGACGCCGTGCATCACCCGTGCTGATTACAGGCCGTGATCTCGCGCGAAAATCACCGCTTGCACACGGTCGCGAAGCTCGAGTTTTGCGAGGATCCGCCCAACGTGCGTCTTCACGGTCGACTCCGAGAGAAACAGGTCGGCACCAATTTCTGCGTTGTTCTTACCCGTTGAGATGAGCGCAAGCACATCGCGTTCCCGGTCAGTGAGTACCTCAAGCGCTGCGCTGTCGGGTGCGGCGGCCCCGTTGTCACTCAGAAGCGCGCCACCGCCCCCGCTCTGCATCTGTTCGAGCATGCGACGAGTAACCGCCGGCGCCATCGCTGCATCACCAGATGCCACGCGACGGATCGCGTCAACGAGCTCGGTCGGGCGAGCGTCTTTCAGCAGGAATCCGCTTGCACCCGCATGAATAGCGCCAATGGCGTATTCGTCGAGGTCGAACGTGGTGAGCACGAGTACGCGCGTGTCAGGGAACTCCTGCACGATCCGCTCGGTCGCTTCAATTCCGTTCATTCCGGGCATGCGTACGTCCATGAGGACGACGTCGCACGCTCGCCCCTCACCACTCAACCGAGCGAGGGCTGCAAGCGCATCGCGACCGTCAGATGCCTCGCCGACGACGGAGATTCCTGCCTCGGCCATGAGTACCAAGCTGAAACCGGTGCGGATCAACTCTTGATCGTCGACCAACAGAACGTTGATGGAGTTTTCGGTCACGGGGTCACCTTCCAAGTATTCACGATCATGCACAGCGTGCGGCCGTTGTGCCCAGTATGCATGTTAGGCGCTTACGCCTGTGGTCTTTGCGCCAGAGTCAGCCGGAATTTCTGCACGCACGAGCCAGCCCCGGCCATCAGGTGCCCGACCAGCGTCAAGGGTTCCGCCGAACATGCGCGTACGCTCTCGCAGGCCTTCGAGACCACGCCCAGAGCCGAGTCCAGTGACGGGCGGCTGCGTGCCGACTGCGCCAAGATCTCGCACCGTGACGGTGGTGCGGCTCTGGCCGTGCTCGATCCGCACATCGACCTGAGCACCGGTGCCTGCGTATCGCAGCACGTTGGTGAGCGATTCTTGCACGATACGGTAGATCGCGAGCCCCTGGCCTCGGTCGCCGCTCTCAGATCCTTCGGTCGAGAGTCTGATGCGTAGCCCCGCATCTGTGAAGTCGCGGATCAGCCCAGGCAAATCGCTGAGTCCTGGCATCGGCGCAAGATCAGCCTGGTTCCCGTCTGGTGTGATTGCACCAAGCAGCCTACGCATCTCAGCGAGCGCGGTGCGTCCCGTTTCAGCGCTGCGTTGCATCGCGTTCGCAGCGGCCTCTGGTGAGGCTTCGACCGCGCGCGAGGCCCCCTCTGAGAGTGCGATCATGACCGACACCGAGTGCGCCACAATGTCATGCATTTCACGGGCGATGCGCGAGCGTTCCTCAGCGACGGCGAGCTGTGCGAGCTGTTCCCGCTCGCGAGCGAGCTGGTGCGCACGATCGACGACCGCTTCGACGTAGCGGCGTCGGTTGCCAATGTTAATTCCGGCAAGCAAGACAGCGAGCATCCAGGCACCAGTGAGCAGCACGAGGGTGATGAATTCTCCGAGGCTCTTGTGGCTCGGGCCAATAGCTACTGCGAGCGACCCAGACGCTGCACCAGGCACGGGGGTCACCCAATACTGAATGATCGTTCCGAGCATCACGATGCCGTACCCGACCCATCCCGCTCGGGCGCTGCGATGCACCGGCACCGCGTACAGCAGGAAGACTAGGGCGATGCCCGTCGCGAGTGACTGGATTCCATGATCGCCAAAGCTCGCGATGACACCTGCGGCGAGCGCGATGAGTGGGTACTTGCGGCGCAGCATGAGTGCTGCGGAGATGACGCCGATGCGGAGGATTGCGAAGGGCCACCATGGCCAGGCGAGATACCCGGGGATTGGTTGGAGGTCGGTGAGTTCGCCGGTGATGGGGTCGTTGACGAAGCTTGCTGAAGCCCAGTCGAGTCCGATGCCCATGAGGCAGCCGATGATGAACCAGACAACGATGAAGATGTCGACGGCTACTGGGTGTGCGGCGAGCGCCCGCCGGATGATTCCTGGCGGGCGCGGCAGCTGGACCTCGACGGTGCTGAGCGAGGTGTACGGCTGGGGTGGTGTGGTCACATTCTCACCTTAGTGAGTTGTCTCATCGTGCGTCACGGGCATTGAACGTGATTGCGGCAGGAATGGTGACTGCGGCGACCCATCCGATCATGCAGGCGAGCGCTTTCCCGTATCCGAAGGCTTCGGGGTTCTCGGTGACGTCTTGTACGCCGCTGGTCAGGGTGCTGCCGAGCTGGTCAGGCAGGTAGCCCATGACAGTTGGGAGCCAGTCCCAGTGAATGAACTGCACCATGATCATCATGGCAATGGGGAGCACGAACATGATGCCGAGTACGACGACGATGCCACCTGCGGTCGAGCGAAGCAGCGCCGCAACACCGTAGGCGAATGCGGTGATGAGCGTGAGGAAGAGGACGGCACCCAGTGCGCCAGTGAGTACTGGCGCGGTGAAGAGGTGTGCCCCTGCGTCGGGGATTGCAAGCACGGCAACGGCAAGGGAGACGACCGTGAGGATGAGACCCATCACGAACGAGAGTGCTGCGGCAACGATCCCCTTGGCGACGAACACTGGTGTGCGACTTGGCACGGCGATGAGCGTCGAGAGGATCATGCCGCTGGAGTACTCTGACCCGATGGCGAATACCCCGAGTGCGCCGAAGATGAGCGCCATGAAGGGTGCCGAGAAGGTGGAGACCATGAGCAGGTATCCCTGGAGGCTTGCGGCGTCCGATCCGAAGTACCCTCCGGTCCCGTAGTCGAAGCTCGCAGCGATTGATACGAGCGAGTTGAGCGCGATACCACCGACGACAGCAAGGAGGACGATGATGCGGACGCTCCGCAGGGAGCTGAGCTTGATCCACTCTGCGCGGAGCACTCCCCCAAAGCTGAGCTTGGGTGCGCGCGTGAGTCCCTTTGCGGGAATACCTACTGGGCGCGATACCTGGCGGGATGACACCGGAGCGGTGTGCGTTGTCGTATTCATGACTGCGATGCTGCTTTCGTTTCCGGTGTTACGCGGTGGTGTATTCGAGTGAGTCGCGGGTAAGCGCGAGGTACGCGTCTTCGAGGGACGAGGCGACCGGCGTGAGTTCGTGCAGCTCAATCGCCGCTGCCGCCGCAAGGCCACCGATCTCGGCTGCGCTGACGCCTGAGACGCTGAAGCGATCCGCGCCAAGAGACTCGATCTTCGGTACCCCGTGTGATGGGTGCCGGTCGAGGATCACTGCTGCGAGTCGTGAGGCATCTGGGCTACAGACCGTGACGAGGCCGCCGTCTGCCGAGGCGACGAGGTCACTCATTGGGGAATCTGCAATGACCTTGCCCTTACCGAGCACGATCACGTGATCGGCGGTCTGCGCCATCTCACTCATGAGGTGACTCGACAGCAGGACCGTTCGCCCCTCTGCGGCGAGCTGCCTGAGGAGGTGTCGCACCCACAGCACGCCATCCGGGTCGAGTCCGTTCACCGGCTCATCGAGAATGACGGTGTGCGGGTCCCCCAGGAGGGCAGCCGCAATACCGAGGCGCTGTCCCATACCGAGCGAGAAACCACCCACTCGTTTGTTCGCGACCGCGGTGAGTCCCGCTTGCTCGAGCACTGCGTCGACTCGAGTGCCAGAGATTCCGTGCGTTGCGGCGAGCGCGCGCAGGTGACTGCGTGCGGATCGACCCGGGTGCACACCCTTTGCGTCGAGGAGCGCTCCCACCTCTGCGAGCGGTGCTGGTGAATGCGTGAAGTTCTTGCGCGCAATCGTGACGGTGCCCGCGCTTGGCCGGTCGAGGCCGAGCATGAGACGCATGGATGTCGACTTCCCTGCACCGTTCGGGCCGAGGAAGCCGGTCACCTGGCCTGGGCGAATATCGAAGCTCACGTCTTCGAGTGCGGTCTTGCTGCCGTATCGCTTGGTTAGGCCTCGTGCCTCGATCATCGGTTGTCCTTTCGCTGGTGTGCGTAAGGTCAACGGTATTTTCGAACGGTAGGTGCGCGGATCCCCCTGCGGGGTTCTCCCTGTCGTACCTGGGTGCCGAAGTCGACTAGCACCCAGGTATCAGTCAGCGTTCGTTCATGCCACTGTCAGCGCCGATCACGACTTTGCGAGGTTCTCAAGTCTGCCGCTCTCGCCGTACTGCGCGAGTCTCGCGGCAAGAATCGGGTGTGCAGACAGCGTAGGGTCTGCGGTGAGCAAGGCTTCTGCCACATCACGCGCGTGAGCGATGATGTCGCCGTCCTTCGTCACGCGCAAAAGCTTCAGCGTTGACCCGTTGCCAGACTGCACAGTGCCGAGGATGTCACCCTCTCGTCGCAGTTCGAGGTCGATTTCTGCGAGCACGAACCCATCGCTCGTGGCCGCAACCGCTTCAATGCGTTCGCGGGCCTTCGTGCCCTGCTCAGCAGCGGTCATAAGCAGGCACAGGCCGGGATGCTCACCACGCCCAACGCGGCCTCGCAGCTGGTGCAGCTGCGAGACGCCAAAGCGATCCGCGTCCCGCACGATCATGATCGAAGCGTTCGGCACATTGACGCCGACTTCGATGACGGTGGTTGCGACAAGAATGTGGGTGCGTCCACTGGCGAACTCCCCCATCACGCGGTCTTTCTCATCACTTGGCATCGCGCCAGTGAGCGCGTCAATCTGCATCCCAGCAAACTGCGGCATGGACCGCAGCCAAGCAATCGTCTCCATGACGTTCGCCATGGGTTTTGCGGCTTTCCCGTCTTCTGCATCATCGGGCGAGGCCGCGTCTGGGTCTTCAGCTTTGCCGCCTGGTTCGATCGCGGGACACACGACATACACTTGACGACCGGCAGCAATGTCCTCCGCGGATCGAGCCCACACCCGCGCCGCCCGTCGCGGCATCTCAAGCTCGGGCACCACGAACGTTTCGATGCCCTGTCGGCCAGGCGGCAGCTCTCGGATCGTCAACGTCTCGAGGTCTCCAAACGCGGTGAGCGCGATCGTGCGTGGAATCGGCGTCGCCGTCATCGCAAGCACGTGCGGCTGCGCGCCCTTCTGTCGCAGGGTCTCGCGCTGCTCCACACCGAAGCGGTGCTGCTCGTCAACAACGATGAGCCCCAGATCGTAGAACGACACCGTGTCGCTCAGGAGCGCGTGCGTGCCGACGGCGATCCGCGCCGTGCCAGAAGCAAGCGAAAGCAACGCGCGCTTGCGCTCTGCAGCTGGCATTTTTCCGGTAAGCAATACCGGGTTGAGCTGTGCCGTCAAGTTTGGCCCGAGCGCTTCAACAATCGAACGGAAATGCTGACCCGCAAGCACTTCCGTCGGGGCGAGCATCGCGCTCTGCCCACCATCTTCGGCGACCTGCAGCATTGCGCGCAAAGCCACGAGCGTCTTACCTGAACCAACCTCGCCCTGGAGCAGGCGGTGCATCGGACGTTCAGAATCCATCTCTGAGCGGATCACCTGGCCCACGGCAAGCTGATCACCGGTGAGTGTAAACGGCAGTGCGTCATCAAAGGTGTCGAGCAATCCACCGCTCACCGCAGCGCGCGCACGGCTCTCTGCAATCTGCATGCGCATACGTCGGGCAAGCAATGCGAGCTGCAAATCGAACGCCTCACGGAACCGGAGGCTCTGCTGAGCACGCTGCCAGTCTGAGTCACGCTGTGGCCGGTGGATCAGTTCGAACGCTTGGCCCAGCGGCAGAATTCCCTCAGCGCGTTGCACTTCGGTCGGCAGCGGATCCTCAATTGCGCCAAGCGCGTCAAGCACGAGCTCAACGGAGCTCTGAATCGTCCAGGTCGGCATCTGTGCCGTCGCCGGATAGATCGGCACAGGAGTCTCAGACCACGCCTTCGCCGCCGCCTCATCAAGCAGCTCTGCACCTGGCGCATCATCAGGGTCATCGAACAACTGGTAGTCAGGATGCTGCAACTGCAAACGCCCTTGGTACGCGTTCACCTTGCCTGCGAACGTCCCGCGCACACCAGGCTTCAGTTTTTCTGCCTGCCACTTCTGGTTAAAGAAGGTGAGCGCGAGTGTGCCAACCCCATCGGTGATCCGCACTTCGGTAAGCACCCCGTTACGACGCTGCATGCGCCGTTCACGCACATCGAGTACCTGCGCAACAACGGCGACCTGTTCGCCGATGGGCAACGAATTCAGCGGCGTGAGCTCACCGCGCTTCGAATACCTGCGGGGTACATGATCCAGCAGGTCTCGTGCTGTGCGGATCGCGAACGCCTTCTCAAGTGCTTTAGCTGTGCGCGCGCCAACCACGTCTGCGATGCCGGAATCGAGCGTGACGGAAACCATACACCCAGGCTACGCGGTCGAACCGACAGGAGATTGACAGCATGCCGCACACCACCGAATCAAGACCGTTCGTTAGACTCGCAGTACAAGGGTAAGCACAATTCAGACAAGGATGTCCTATGAGCCAGCTTTCTCCACGCACCATCGCACTCCCCACCGCGCCGAATATGCGCACGCTTGGCGGCCTTGAAGTTGCCGGAGGGCGGATCCGCGACGGCGTCATCTACCGATCCGCGACACTCGCATACCTGTCAGACTGCGATGGTGAACACTTCCGCGATCTTGGCATCAAGCTGGTGTTCGATCTGCGCACCAGCGGCGAGAGCGACGCACAGCCGGACCGGCTGCCCGAAGGCATCGATCTCGTCAACCTCGATGTACTCGCAGACAGCCCACTCGATCTCGCGGCGAGCATGGCCATGCTCGACAAGGATCCCGCCGCGACCAACGCCATGCTGGCGACCGGCAAGGCCATCTCGATGCTTGAGCACTCATACAGCGACTTCGTCTCGCAGCCATCAGCACGCTGGGCTTACCGTACATTCTTTGAGACTCTCTCCGACGAAAACGAGCAGCGGCCGGCGCTGTTCCACTGCACCACTGGCAAGGACCGAACCGGTTGGGCTGCGGCGGCGCTCCTCTTACTCCTCGGTGCCGACGCTGACACAGTCCGTGCCGACTATCTGCAGACGAACACCGATCTTCTCCCCTCCCTGGCGCCAATGATTGAACAGGCAACCGCCGCAGGCATTGACGCAGACCTGTTGGTTCCGTTGCTGTCGGTGCAAGAGAGCTTCCTCGACACGGCGCTCGCAGAGGTGACGAAGCAGTATGGGTCGATGCAGGGGTACTTCACCGAAGGACTCGGGCTCAGCGAATCCCGCATCGGCGCACTGCGGGAACGGTTCGTGACCACGAACTGAAATACACTGGTGGGGTGACCAGAATCATCTCGGGAGCAGCTGGCTCCCTCACCCTCGACGTCCCAAAGTCGGGCACTCGCCCCACCAGTGATCGCGTGCGTGAGGCGCTCTTCTCGAGCCTCGAATCCTGGAACATGCTCGAGGGCGTCAGCGTACTCGACCTGTACGCGGGTTCTGGCGCACTGGGTTTTGAGGCCGTGAGTCGCGGTGCCACCGAGCTGGATCTCGTTGAAAAGCACGGGCCAGCCGCGCAGATCGTCGCGCGAAATGCCGCAAAGGTGCAATCGTCATTGCGCGGATCCGCCCCACGTATCGACGTGCATCGCCAGGCCGCAGCGACATACTTGGCCGGTTGCCGAGAGGTTCCGCTCTGGGACGTGGTGTTCATCGACCCGCCCTACGACCTCGGCGAAAACGAACTCATCGCAGACCTCAAGGCCGTCGCCCCGCGCCTGCGCCAGCAGGGACTCATCATGGTGGAGCGGTCGAGCCGCTCTCCCGAACCGGCCTGGCCTGCTGGTCTCGTGCTGTTCAAGAAGAAGTCTTATGGCGAAACTGCCATTTGGTGGGCAGAGGCCGTTGAAGGTGATGCTGAAGCCTTTGATGGTGCTGAGGAAGCCGTTGAAGATACTGCGGCGCACATCGAAGGCGCTGCAGAAGCCGCTAACTAAGGCATAGCCGCGGCAGTCACCGTCGAAACCCCGCCGCGACGACGAAATGTCTGGCTCACACGGCGAGAACGCTCTTTCTCTGGTCTCACTCGCGCGAGCGCAGCCACTTCTGTGGGCTTACCCCCGCGAGAACAGCCATTTCGGTGAGCTCACCCCGCGAGCAGCCATTTCGGTGAGCTCACCCCGCGAGAACGACCTTTTCTCCCGAAACGGCCCCTTTCTGACGCATGAAAGGGGCCGTTTCGCAGGGAACACACGTTTTCGAGGTACTGGCCTCAACCGCAGCCGAACAGTGCAAGCCCGAGCACCGTGCACGAGCACCGTACACGAGCACCGTACCTGCCCGCCACCGCTGCGCCCAACAGCAAACGGGCGGCCCCGCACCGATGACTCGATGCAAGACCGCCCGTTCACGAGGCGAAGAATTAACGCGGGATGAGCGTGTACTTCGTTGCGAGGAACTCGTGGATGCCCTCGAAGCCACCCTCACGGCCGACGCCCGACTGCTTCATGCCGCCGAAGGGAGCAGCAGCGTTCGAGACGAGGCCAGTGTTGAGGCCCATCATGCCGCTCTGCAGCTTCTCGATCATGCGCTGACCACGAGCAAGGTTCTCGGTGAACACGTAGCTCACGAGGCCGTACTCGGTGTTGTTCGCGATCTCAACAGCTTCGTCCTCGGTGGAGAAGCGGATGATGCCGAGAACCGGGCCGAAGATCTCTTCGCGCATGATTGCCGACTGCTTGCTGAGCTTGTCGATCACGGTGGGCTGGAAGAAGTTGCCAGCACCCTCGATGATCTCGCCGCCTGCAACAACGGTTGCACCGGTGTCGACTGCGTCTGCAACGAGGCGAGCGGTGTTTGCCACTGCCTTGCCGTCGACGAGTGCGCCGATGTCGTTGCCCTCGTCAGCACCACGTCCGATCGAGAACTTGTTCACGCGCTCTGCGATCTTCGCTGCGAACTCGTCGGCAACCGACTCGTGCACGATGATGCGGTTAGCTGCGGTGCAAGCCTGACCGATGTTGCGGAACTTCGCGAGCATGGCGCCCTCGACTGCTGCATCGATGTCTGCGTCTTCGAACACGACGAAGGGAGCGTTGCCGCCGAGCTCCATCGAGGTACGGAGAACGTTCTGCGCAGCTGCTTCGAGAAGCTTCACGCCAACCGGGGTCGAGCCGGTGAACGAGAGCTTACGGAGGCGGCTGTCGCTGAGCAGTGCGCTCGACTGAGCGCTCGACTTGCTCGTCTGAACAACGTTGACGACACCTGCGGGCACGCCAGCCTCTTCGAGCAGCTGCACGAAGAAGATGGTGGTGAGCGGGGTGAGCGCTGCAGGCTTCACAACAACGGTGCAACCAGCTGCAAGTGCCGGCGCGATCTTACGCGTAGCCATTGCGAGCGGGAAGTTCCAAGGAGTGATGAAGTAGCAGGGGCCCACGGGCTGGTGCGAGACAACAATGTTGCCGGTGCCCTCAGGGTTCGGACGGTAGTCGCCGCGCACGCGCACTGCTTCTTCCGAGAACCAGCGAAGGAACTCGCCGCCGTAGTTGACCTCACCGCGTGCCTCGGCGATGGGCTTGCCCATCTCCATCGACATCAGGAGTGCAAAGTCTTCCTTGCGCTCCATGAGAAGGTCGAATGCACGACGAAGGATGTTCGAACGCTCACGGGTCGAGGTTGCTGCCCATGCGTCCTGAGCAGCAACTGCAGCGTCAAGCGCGCGTACTGCATCATCAACGGTTGCGTCAGCAATGGTCTTGATGACGTCACCGGTTGCGGGGTCGTGCACGTCGAAGGTCGCGCCCGAGGACGATGCCTCGAACTTGCCACCGATTGCGAGACCCGAAGAAACTCGATCGAGCAGTTCCTGCTCGTTAGGCTTCAAAGCCATAAGAATGACCTACTTTCCTGTTGGGAAAAAGTTAGTTTGCCTTGATCGCGTCAACGACGACCTGGAGGCCCTCGCGAAGCAGCGCGTCAGAGATGGTGAGCGAAGGCAGGAAGCGGATGACGTTGCCGTAAGTACCGCAGGTAAGCGCGAGAACGCCCTGGTCAGCTGCAACCTGTGCAACCTTGTTGGTGAGTGCCGAGTTAGCCTTCTTCGAGCCCGACTCAACGAGCTCAACAGCCATCATTGCGCCACGGCCGCGGATCTCGCCGATGCGATCGTCCGACTTCTGGAGCTCTGAGAAGACCTCGGTGATGGTCGCCTCAATGCGCTGTGCTGCGCTGAGGAGATCGTCCTCGAGGTAGGTCTCGATGGTTGCGAGAGCTGCTGCACAAGCAACGGGGCTACCGGTGTAGGTGCCACCGAGGCCGCCTGCGTGCGACGAGTCCATGATCTCGGCGCGGCCGGTCACTGCCGACAGCGGGAGGCCGCCTGCGATGCCCTTTGCGGTGGTGATCATGTCGGGGACAACGCCCTCGAAGTTCGCAGCGAACATCTGGCCGGTACGTGCGAAGCCGGTCTGCACCTCATCAAGGATGAAGACAACCTTGTTTGCGGTTGCCCACTCCTGGATTGCGGGGAGGAAGCCCTCTGCGGGAGCGATGAAGCCACCCTCGCCCTGGATGGGCTCGATGATGATCGCAGCGAGGTTGTTTGCGCCAACCTGCTTCTCGATCTGGCTGATTGCCTGTGCTGCAGCCTCTGCACCGCTCAGGCCGTCACGGAACGGGTACGAAGCCGGTACGCGGTAGAGCTCGGGAGCGAAGGGGCCGTAGCCTTCCTTGTAAGGCATGTTCTTTGCGGTCATGCCCATGGTGAGGTTGGTGCGACCGTGGTAAGCGTGGTCGAAGACGACAACGCCGTTCTTACGGGTGTAGTGACGAGCGATCTTGATCGCGTTCTCTACTGCCTCAGCGCCCGAGTTGAAGAGCGCCGAGCGCTTCTCGTGGTCGCCGGGGGTGAGCTCGTTGAGCTTCTCAGCAACTGCGATGTAGCCCTCGTACGGGGTAACGGTGAAGCAGGTGTGGGTGAACTGAGCAACCTGCTCCTGAACAGCCTTCACGACGCGGGGTGCCGAGTTACCAACGCCGGTAACTGCGATGCCCGAGCCGAGGTCGATGAGCGAGTTGCCGTCGACGTCAACGAGGACGCCGTCGCCGCCTGCTACGACCGAGATGGGGAGAGCCGCGCCAACGCCCGCTGCAACAGCAGCGTTCTTGCGAGCGATGATTTCCTGCGACTTGGGGCCAGGAATGCTGGTGACGAGCTTGCGCTCCTGGGGCAGCGAGGGGCCGCCGATGACGGTTGCGTCAGACATGTTTGAAGTGCCTCCATGTGTCAGTGGTAAGCCACGCAGGGGTGCTCCCACGTAACTAGTCACCAGTGTATGCTTCCATTCCGATAATTCAGGGTGCCATAATGGAGATTGATGAACACAGCTTTCGCCAATCCGGCAAACACCCCCTCGGCTGATAGCCTGACCCACCAACCGTGGATCCCACTAGAGGATCTCCTGCATGACTACCAGCTCGGCCTCGTCGTCATTGCGGGCGGCGGCGGCGATGCCGGCGCGCGTCCGGTGCAATGGGTTCACCCGAGTGACCTCGTCGATCCAGCGCCGTTTCTCACCCCACGTACGGTGCTCCTCACGACCGGTGTGCAGTTCCCAGGCACACTCTCTCCCGGCACCGCAGAGACGTATGTCACCAGGCTCGTCGACGCTGGCGTTTCTGCCCTCGGCGTCGCGGTTGGTCTGCGCTGGGATCGCATCCCACCAACGCTCATTAGAGCGTGCGAGGAGCACCGTCTGCCGCTCGTGCGCGTACCGTATGACACTCCGTTTATCGCCATCTCGCGCGCAGCGACCCGCCTCATCGAAGCGGCAGTGCACGCACGAAGCATGGACCGCACTGACAACCTGTCCCGCGCCCAGCGATCCGCACCCCATATTGCTCGTGTCGAATCGGCGGTGCGATCAGCGGTGCTCAGACTTCTTACCGCTGGAGAGATCGAGCTGGCAACCTCGGTTGCTGCTGAACTCTTGCCGCCGCTCCCCCGCGGCCAAATCGTTGTGCTGAGTCTCGATGACCGCGCTGGCACGGCGCGTCCCGCTATCGACTCCGCCATTGACGGTGTGATTTCAGGCGATCTTGATCACCGTTCGCTGATCGTGTGTGAAACGTCGCGGCTCGCACCGATCCGCCGCCTGCTCGACCGCAATCAGGTCGCAGCTGGCGTATCTGAGCGCGGCAGGCACGACGATCTCACGACACTCATCGACCAGGCGGATCGAGCGCTTGAGAACGCTCAGTCACTCGGTGCGCCGAGCATCGTTGAGTATCGGCCGTCCATGCATTCCGGAGTACTGCAATTGCTCACCAAGAGCCGTGAAGCGCGGCGGCGCGCGCAGGGCCTGCTCGCTCCCATCACGGCGCACGATGAACGCCACACAGACACGATTCTCGTGAGTCTTGAGACCTGGCTTGCGCATAACGGACAGCTTTCGCCTGCTGCTGATGAGCTCGGCGTGCACCGACATACGCTTCGATCACGTATTCGCACGGCGGCGAGCCTGTTGCAGCGAGATATTGACTCTCCTGACACTCGTGCCGAAATCTGGACCGCGCTGCGCTTACTGCACACAAACCAGGATGGTGAGTCCGCCCGTTAGTGCGCCCCTGGAAGCACGACCCGGTAAGGATCCCAGCCGCCCGGCGACACCGGGTCCCCATCAAGCAGCACGCCTTCTGGAGCATCATCTGTTGGCTTCAACACGGGGGCCTGCCCAATCACCGTGCCAATCTGCACAAATCCGTCCGGAAGTACGCAGTCTGCAGGGAACGTCGCAAGCAGGCCGTGATCTTCGCCACCAAACAGCATGGCTGACACGTTCACGGGCTCACCGGCCTGCTCACCGAACCAGGCTTCGAGCCTGTCCCGCTCGAGACTCAATACCACTCCGCTTGCTGTCGCAAGGCGAGATGCATCGAGCGCAAGGCCATCAGAAACATCCATCATTGCGCTTGCCCCGGCCGCCGCTGCGAGCGGGCCGAGTGCGATCGGCGGCTCAGGCGCGAACTGCGCGGTGATCGCAGCAGGGTGCGCGGATCGCAGCTCCCCCAGCGTTCGCGAATGTGCAGTGCCGTCAGCCTCTGTCGCCTCGGAGAAGAGCTGTGCGAGTCCTTGACCGGCAAGGCCGAGCTGACCAGCGTAGGCCACGACATCTCCGACGCGGGCACCAGAGCGCAACACGGGCTCCCTTGAGCCTAGATCGCCGAGCGCGGTCACCGCAGCCATCAGTACCGGCGCGCGACCAAGGTCACCTCCCACGACACCACAGCCCGGCGCTAATTCAGCGCACGCGGCGGTGAGCCCCCGTGCCACCTCTTCGAGATAGCTCACCGGAATGTCGCGCGGAACAGCGAACGCAACAGTAAGTCCGGTCGGAACAGCGCCCATCGCAGCAACATCGGAAAGATTCGTAGCTGCGAGCTTCCATCCCAGTTCAAAACCGCTGTGCCACGCAAGACGAAAGTCAGGTCCCTCGATCATCGTGTCCGTCGTGACGACGGTCTCGCCGCCACGACGCATCACTGCGCAGTCGTCTCCCGGGCCGACCAGCGCCGAGGTTGCAGGAGCAAGGTTGCGAAGCACACGCTCAAGCACTCCCGCTTCACCGAGTTCCCCGACTGTCACGCTCTGTATGGCATTCACACACGTAACTGTAGCCTCTCGGGGTTTCCTCCAGCACAGCTCGCTAGAGTGAGGGATGTGTTTGATTCACTGATCCGCCGCCCGGGCGCGCTTGCTTCCATTGGACTTCTCGCGATTGCCGCGCCGCTCACCCTCAGTGGCTGTGCAGCCCCGGCACCGATGGAGGCAGCAGATGATGCAAACAACCCCGCGTGTGCCGAGGTGATCGTTCGCCTGCCAGAGACGGTCGCTGATCTCAAGAAGCGTGAGACCAACGCCCAGTCGACTGGCGCTTGGGGCAACCCGGCAGAAGTTGAACTGCGATGCGGGGTGGAGACGAGCGGCCCCACGACTGACATGTGCGTCAGCGTGAATGATGTCGACTGGATCATCGACGAATCGCAAGCGCCCCTCTACCGCTTTGAAGCGTACGGTCGTGAGCCTGGCCTCGAGGTCTTCGTCAACGGCGACGCGGTGAGCGGCACATCGGTGGTCACGGACCTCGCCGCTGTGGCGAAGCAGCTGCCCCAGGTTCGAGAGTGCACCGGCTACGCAGACAGCATGGCAATCTCGAAAGAGCAGTAGCCGCTACGAGACGCGATCAATACGAAAGGCCCCGAGGATCAATTCCTCGGGGCCTTTCGTCAGTGAGTTGCTTAGTACATCGGGCGCTTCTCGATCGCGAGCTCAACGAGCTCCGTGATGAGGTCGGTGTACCCGAGCCCTGATTCTGCCCACAGGCGCGGGTACATCGAGATGGGCGTGAAGCCGGGCAGGGTGTTGATCTCGTTGAGCACGGGTCCCTCCTCAGTGAGGAAGAAATCAATCCGTGAAAGACCCGCACACTGGCACACCTCAAACGCGAGCACCGCAGCGTCACGGATCGAAGCGAACTCGGCCTCAGTCACGTCCGCTGGCAATGCCAGCTCGATACCCGGCGCACCAAGGTACTTCGATTCAAAGTCATAGAAGTCACGGCCGGTGAAGACGATCTCGCCGATCACCGAGCTCGTGCGCGGGCGTGCATCGCCGCGGCCTTCAAGCACAGCGATTTCGACCTCGCGTCCGGTGACACCAGATTCCACAAGCACGGTACGGTCTTCTGCGAACGCGAGTTCGAGTGCCGCAGGGATCTGGCTCGGCTCCGTGACTCGGCTCACACCAACGCTTGACCCCGCGCGGGCAGGCTTCACGAAGAGCGGGTAGGTGAGCCCCTCGTCGATCCGCGCAACGAAAGCGGGGTCACGGTCAATCTGCTCACGAGTTACCGTACGCCACGGCGCGACGGCGATGCCAGCATCGGCAAGGACGGTCTTCACTGCGTGCTTGTCCATGCAGAGCGCCGAACCCAGCACGCCACTGCCGACGTACGGAAGACCAACGAGGTCAAGCATTCCCTGTACAGTGCCGTCTTCGCCGTACGGACCGTGGAGCATTGGCAGTACCGCATCAACGGTTCCAAGGCTGCGGATCGCGCCGCTCGCATCGATGACAGACATCTCGCGTGACTCGGTTGACGCGGGCCACAGCACGCGGGTTCCGTTCGCCTGCACCTCAGGGAGTGCGCCTGCTTCGAGGCGGTAGTCCGCAAGATCAGACTCGTGCATGAGCACGTTTGCACCCTGCTTCGTAATACCTACGAGGGTGACGTCGAACTGATCGCGGTCAATCGCACGGAGTACGCCTGCAGCAGTGACACAGCTGATGCCGTGCTCGCTCGAACGACCGCCAAACAGAATAACGACATTGCGCTTTTCAGTGCTCATCACTTGTTCCCCTTCAATCGGCTGATAAACCGCTTCCAGCGGCCTCCCGCATCAACCGAGAGCTTCAGCTCTGGCTGCGGGATATCGTCTTCGGTCGCGAGATGCGGACCAAGATTGTGTGGCTTCATCGTGCCTTCAAGCACCATCTTCACCTGCTGCACGATCGGCATAGTGATACCAAGCTCAGAGGCGACCTTCAGTACCGGATCAACTGAGGTGATGCCCTCAGCGGTCTGGTTCATCTGCGCTTTTGTCTCTTCAAGCGTAAAGCCCTGACCGATGAGTCTGCCAGCAGTGTTGTTGCGCGAGAGCGGCGACTGACAGGTGGCGATGAGATCGCCAAGACCAGCAAGCCCAGAAAGCGTGACGGGGTCAGCGCCCAACGCAACAGCGAACTCAGTCATCTCAGCGAGGCCACGCGTGATGATCGCCGCTTTCGTGTTTTCGCCATAGCCAACACCGTCAACGATGCCGATGGCGAGGGCGATAAGGTTCTTCAGCACACCGCCCAGCTCAGTGCCGGGAATGTCGGTGTTCACAAAGGTACGGAAGTACGGTGCAGCCGCAGCCGATGCGATCTCCTGCGCAATGGCAAGGTTCGCGCAGGAGGCGACAGCGCCCGTGGGCTGCTCCTTTGCGATCTCGAGCGCGATATTGGGGCCCGAGACCACACCGATCCGCCACGGATCGAGGTCGAGGGTGTCTTCAATGACCTCGGTCATACGCATGGTGGTCGAACGCTCAAGGCCTTTCACCAAGCTCACGAGCACACTGCGCGGATCAAGATATGGCTCAATGTCTTCGAGATTCTGACGCAGCGTCTGGCTGGGAACAGCGAGGAACACGATTTCTGCGCCGGTCAACACCTCTGCGAGGTCGTCGGAAGCCACCAAAGACTCAGGCAACGCAATATCAGGCAGGTACCTGCTATTGCGGTGCTCAATATTGATTTCTTCTGCAACCTCGGGTCGACGTGCCCAAATGCGCGTCTCTGAACCCGCGTCGCAGAGCACCTTTGCGAAAGTGGTGCCCCAGCTGCCGGCGCCGATCACAGCAACGCGACGGCCCTGCTTGCCAGTTGGCGTTCGCCCGGTGTCGATCAAAAGCGCCCCGTCTCTGTCTGCTGATGCTTACTTGGATCCCAACGTTCCGCGGGAGCCTTCTCACCGCGAAGCCCCTCGAGGAGCGCAGTGATCTCGTTCATCAGCATCATGGTTGCCTCGTTCACCGTCTTCTGGTCAAGTGGCTTACCAGCAAACTTGCTGAGATCGAGCGGCTCCCCCACTGACACGTGAATGGTCTTACGTGGGAACGGATGAATACGCTTTGCGTAGCGAGGCATGAGCTCTTGCGTGCCCCAGTGTGCGACTGGGATCAGTGGAATGCCCGACTCAAGGGCGAGGCGGATCGCCCCACCTTTGCCGCGCATGGGCCACAGGTCTGGGTCACGAGTCAACGTGCCCTCTGGGTACACGATGACGCCTGCACGCTGCTCAATGAGCTGGTTCGCGGCGCCCATGGGATTGTTCTTTGACTCAGCGGAGCGCGCTGACCCCTGTCGTTCAACAGGGATCTGACCGGACTTGCGCAGGAGCCAACCAAACACGGGGATCTTGAACAGGCTCGCCTTTGCCATGAAACGGGGAACGCGCCCAAGACGCCACGTCGCAACACCCATCGCAATCGGATCGATCTCGCTGTAATGGTTCGGGGCCAGAATAAACGGACCCTCAAGTGGGATCTTCGACTCGGGCGTGTACCGGTATCGAGTCATCAGCGCCCAGATGGGGAGTACCAGTCCCGCAAGGATCCAAAACACGGAAGGGCGTCGTTTTTCGGCAGAGGATCGTCCTCGCAGCTTCACCGTGTCAGTCATACTCCCAATTATCCCGGAAAAGCATGATGGCGCGTGCATGCACGCGCCATCATGGATGAATCTCGTCAGGTCAGAAGCACAGAACCTGCGCTTCTGACGCTCCGCTTTTAGCCTTCGAAGACGAAGTCCGCACCGAGCAAGCGAAGCTTCTCAATGAAGTTCTCGTAACCACGCGAGATGATGCCAAGGTTCGTGACCTTGGTCTGCCCCTCGGCGGTGAGACCTGCAATCAAGTAGCTAAAGCCACCACGCAGATCAGGAACCTCGATCTCTGCCCCGGTCAACGGGGTCGGCCCCGAAATTACCGCAGCCTGCTCGAACTCGCGACGCTTCACACGGCGGGCGTCGTCGTGCAGACCGTCCTTGAACACCTCAATGTTTGCGCCCATCTTGTTGAGCGCGTCAGTGAAGCCAAAGCGGTTCTCGTACACCGTCTCGTGAATCGTCGAGACGCCCTCGGCCTGTGTCAGCGCGACAACGAGCGGCTGCTGCCAGTCCGTCATGAAGCCAGGATGAACATCGGTTTCAATAGTCACGGGCTTCAGCTCGCCACCCGGGTGGAAGAAGCGAATACCGTCGTCGTGGATGTCGAAGTCGCCACCCACCTTGCGGAAGACGTTCAAGAAGGTCATCATCTCTTCTTGACGGGCGCCAGCGACGAACACGTCACCCTTTGTCGCAAGTGCGGCAGAAGCCCAGCTTGCTGCTTCGTTGCGATCAAACAGCGCACGGTGATCGTAGCCACGGAGCTCTTCAACGCCTTCAATGAAGATGACGCGGTTCGGCTCGACCGTAATGATCGCGCCCATCTTCTGCAGAATGCAGATGAGATCGGTGATCTCGGGCTCAATTGCGGCGTTGCGCAGCTCGGTCTGGCCCTTCGCAAGCACACTCGTGAGCAGCACCTGCTCAGTCGCACCCACCGATGGGTACGGCAGCTCGATGTTCGCGCCGTGGAGGCCGTTTGGTGCCGTCAGGCTGATGCCGCTAGGCAGCTTCTCGACAACCGCGCCGAACTTGCGGAGCGCGTCCAGGTGGAAGTCGATCGGGCGATCGCCGATACGGCAGCCACCGAGGTCAGGAATGAATGCCTCACCCAGTCGATGCAGCAGCGGCCCACAGAACAGGATGGGAATACGCGAGGAACCCGCGTGGGCATCAATGTCTGCGTGGTGTGCGATCTCAACGTTTGAGGGGTCGAAACGCCACTCGCCAGGCTCTTCGCCGCGGGTGACGAGCACACCGTGGAGCGCGAGCAAGCCCGCAACGACACGAATGTCAGAGACATTCGGTACGTTGCGAAGCACACTCGGGGTCTTACCGAGAAGCGCTGCAACCATCGCCTTTGGGGCAAGGTTCTTTGCGCCACGCACCTCGATACGGCCCATGAGCGGACGACCACCATTAATGATGATCTCGTCAGAGGTCAGGCCGACTCGAGCGCCCGCCTTTTGGGCGTCCTTCTTGAGTCCAGAAGCTTCGCTGTTATCGTCCTGATGCTCTAGCTGAGTCACGCGTTCTCCTTCACCGGAAGCGTCTGCGGCATCCAAACCGGTCGACGCTTCTCGAAAGCGGTAATGTCTGCCTCGTTACGCAGGGTCAAAGAAATGTCGTCAAGTCCCTCAAGCAGACGCCAGCGAGTGTAGCTGTCGATCTCGAAAGGAACCTGCAGATCGCCTGCGGTAACGGTCTGGTCTTCGAGGCTCACCGTGAGTTCAAGCCCGGGTGCAGCGTCCATTGCTGCCCACAGTCGCTCAACGTCAGCCTCAGAAACCTGCGCGGCAAGCAAACCCTGTTTGCCTGAGTTGCCACGGAAGATGTCTGCAAAGCGTGAAGAAATCACTACCTTGAATCCGAAATCGCGGAGCGCCCACACGGCGTGCTCACGTGACGAACCTGTTCCAAAATCTGGACCTGCGACCAGGATCTGCGAGTTCTTGTACGCATCCTGGTTCAGCACGAAATCGGCATCCTCGCGCCAGCGCGCAAAGAGTGCGTCGTCGAAGCCGGTCTTCGTCACACGCTTCAGATATACCGCGGGAATGATCTGGTCAGTATCGACGTTCGAGCGCTTGAGCGGAGCTGCAACGCCTGAGAATGTTTCGAATTTCTCCATGATTTACGCCTCAACCTTCTGAGCTGCGTGGTCTACACCGTTGGCCAAGTCTGACTGGAGGTCCCAGGGGCTCGAGAGCGTGCCGCGGATCGCAGTCGCTGCTGCAACCAGCGGTGACACCAGGTGCGTACGTCCGCCATTGCCCTGGCGTCCCTCGAAGTTACGGTTCGAGGTCGAAGCGCAACGCTCGCCCGGAGCCAACTGGTCAGGGTTCATACCGAGACACATTGAGCAGCCAGCGAAGCGCCATTCGCCACCGAAGTCCTTGACGATCTTGTCAATGCCCTCAGCTTCAGCCTCAAGGCGCACCCGTGCAGAACCGGGAACCACCATGAGGCGGATCCCCTCAGCCTTCTGCTTGCCCTCGATCAAACGCGCGAATTCACGCAGGTCGTCAAGACGAGCATTGGTGCACGAACCCATGAAGACCGCGTCGACCTTGATGTCTTTCATCTCCATACCTGGCTCAAGCGCCATGTACTCGATCGCACGCTCAGCTGCGGCGCGCTCGTTCGGATCCGCGATCTCTGCGGGAACAGGCACACGGTCGCTCAGTGCAACACCCTGACCAGGGTTCGTACCCCAGGTCACGAATGGCTCAAGCTTGTTCGCGTCGATGAAAATCTCTTTATCAAAGACGGCACCCTCATCAGTGGGCAGCGACTTCCAGTACTCAACAGCTTCGTCCCACGCAGCACCCTCGGGAGCGTGCGGGCGGCCCTTGACGTATTCAAAGGTGGTCTCATCAGGTGCGACCATGCCAGCGCGAGCGCCAGCCTCAATCGACATGTTGCACATGGTCATGCGACCGTCCATTGACAGTGCGCGGATCGCGGAGCCGCGGTACTCGAGAACGTAACCCTGGCCACCGCCGGTGCCGATCTGAGCGATCACTGCGAGGATGATGTCCTTTGCGGTGACACCGGGGCGCAGGTCACCATCAACGTTGATCGCCATTGTCTTGAACGGCTTGAGCGGGAGCGTCTGCGTCGCCATGACGTGCTCAACCTCGCTGGTGCCGATGCCAAAGGCCAACGCACCAAATGCGCCGTGAGTCGAGGTGTGGCTATCACCACACACCACGGTGATTCCGGGCATCGACAGGCCGAGCTGTGGGCCGACAACGTGCACGATGCCCTGCTCCTTGTCGCCGAGCGGGTGTGCACGCACACCGAACTCTGCAACGTTCTTGCGAAGGGTTTCGATCTGCACGCGGCTCGTCGGCTCTTCAATCTCACGCGTGATGTTCAGCGTGGGAGTGTTGTGGTCTTCAGTCGCGATCATGAGATCAACTCGACGCAACGGGCGGTCTGCCATGCGAAGGCCATCAAACGCCTGCGGGCTCGTCACCTCGTGGATGAGGTGGAGATCAATGTAAATCAGGTCAGGATCGCCGTTTTCACCCTTGACGACGACGTGATCGTCCCACAGCTTCTCTGCCAGGGTGCGGGGCTTCGTCGAAACGTTGCTCTGCTCAGTCATGTTTGCTTCTCTTCATTCTCTGCATGCGCGAAAATTCATCACCCGCGCTTGAAACCGGTCATCACGAAGACTCCGCGGCGGGCGACCGATATGGGCTATTCCCCGCCGCGGCAAACAAGAAGCTGTTGCCACGAACGCATGTCGGGAGTCTAGCACTCAGGGCGCCCTACCGATTGGTAAGGCGCCCTGAAATGGCGGAACTCTCGGAGAAATTACTTCTCTGAATCGTCCTGCGGAAGCTCGGCAGCACCCAGGTGCAGACGCTCGCCCGTTGCAGCCGCGGTGCGCTTCATCTTCACAATGCTGAAGATGGTTGCGACCGCCATAGCGAGAACAATAAAGCCGAGCGACATGCCAGTCGTGATGTCAGGCACATGCACCGGCTCACCACCATTGATGAACGAAAGTTCGTTCTCATGGAGTGCGTGCAGCACGAGCTTGACACCAATGAACGCGAGGATCGCAGCAATGCCGTACTTCAGGTATTCGAGCTTCTCGAGCAGACCGCCAAGCAGGAAGTAGAGCTGACGCAGGCCCATGAGCGCGAACACGTTTGCAGTGAACACAATGAATGGGCTCTGGGTGATGCCAAAGATCGCAGGGATCGAATCGAGGGCAAAGAGCACGTCAGTGCTGCCAAGCGCAATGTAGACGAGCAGCATTGGCGTAATGAGCTTCTTGCCATCGATCTTGGTAACCATTCGGCCGCCGTCGAACTCCTCAGAGTAGGGCAGGAATCGCTTCGCAAGACGGACCATCATGCCGTCCTTGACCGGCGCATCGTCGTCATGCTTTACCTGCTGGATCGCGGTCCAAATCAGCCACGCACCGAAGATAAAGAAGACCCAGATGTAGCGCTCAATAACGGCTGCACCCGCGATGATGAGGATGCCGCGGAAGATCAGCGCAAGCACAATTCCAACCATGAGCGCACGTTGCTGGTACGCGGTCGGCACCTTGAAACTCGCAAGGATCATCACGAAGACAAAGAGGTTATCGATCGAGAGGCTGTACTCCGTCAGCCAGCCTGCGAGGAACTCAGTGCCATGCTGCACATCGCCGAGCACAAAGATCGCTCCCGCAAAGACAAGTGCGAGCAGCACGTAGAAGCCAACCCAGAGGCTTGCTTCACGCATCGAAGGCACGTGGGGTCGCTTGATGATCATCAGCAGGTCGACGACAAGGATCGTCACGAGGACGACCATTGAGCCAACCTCAAACCAGAATGGAAGAACCGAGTTCACTCAGACTCCTGTTTCAGTAGGCCACGTTTTAGGCGCGGCGGATTCTGAAAGTCTCTTCCCAAACTCACAAGTGAGCTTGCTCCATGCCGGCAACGCCACGGAGCGCTACGTATTGACGACAGTGAAGAAGTGGAATACTCCCCTTCGCGTGCATAAGTGTAGCGCCTTGACATCTGTGCTGCGTTAACATTTAACAACTTACCCACGACCGAAAGGCCGACCGTGTCCCGTTCTAGCCAACCCCACATTGAGCGCACCGCAGCGAAGGGACCGAGCGCTGCCTCCCGAACGCTCGCTGGCTTCATCTTCGCAAGCCGCTGGCTCCAGGCGCCTCTCTACCTCGGCCTGATCATTGCTCAGGCCGTATACGTCGTACTGTTCTTCGTTGAGCTGTGGCACCTGTTCGAGAACGTGTTCATCACGGGCAAGATTGATGAAACGGATGTCATGCTGAGTGTGCTCGCGCTCATTGACATTGTCATGATCGCAAACTTGCTCATCATGGTCATCATTGGCGGCTATGAAACCTTCGTGTCGAAGATCCGCGTCAACGGTCACCACGATGAGCCCGACTGGCTCTCGCATGTCAACGCCAACCTTCTCAAGGTCAAGCTTGCGATCTCGATCATCTCGATCTCGTCGATCCACTTGCTGAAGACCTTCATCGAGGTTGGGCGCATGCAGAAGGGGCTCGTCCACGACAGCGCAGGACGTGTCATCTACTCGACTGATGGCGTCATGTGGGAAGTCATCATCCACATCGCGTTCATCGTCTCGGCGCTCGCGCTCGCATGGATCGATCGCATGAGCCAGCAGGGCCACAAGGATGATGCGCCCGCAGCAGCCCCAATCACGCCGGTCGTGATTGCGCCGGTCGCGGCGCATGGTGCGAGCACGAGCGCGGATCCCGCAGGCTACGTCACCGTACGCCTCCCAGCAGGTGCACAGCTGCCTGACGGCGCAGAGGTCATCGACCGATAAACCGTTCACGTCGAACACGCGGAAGTGAAGTTCACGTCTGTCAGCAAAATCCACTAGTCTAAAACGGTGCTCACGAGCACAATGCGCGAGTGGCGGAATTGGCAGACGCGCTAGATTTAGGTTCTAGTGTCTTCGGGCGTGTGGGTTCAAGTCCCACCTTGCGCACCACGTTATAAGCAAAGGGAAGTAGCTTTTTGAAGCTACTTCCCTTTGTCGTTGTTGCAGCTGAAAGTGCAGCTAAACTCAAGCCTCAGCGTGGCCCCGAAATGTCGCCTTTATTCAGGTTCATCCACCATTGATAGAGCGCATTCTCTTCAAGGTGAATTTGCTGGTAGAGCTCCCTCACCCGTCGATCCAGAGAAAGCCGCAAATACTGCTCGTCTCGCAGAATGAGAGCGATTCCAGATTCAACCGTGCGATAGTAGCCCTGATCCTCAGGCTCGGTGCGTGAACGCATATCGGCGAGGTAAGCCTCCAGTACACGAATGTACGACCCATCAGCCTGACGCGCTGCCGCTTTGAGGCGACTCTGGGAGATGAACTCTCGAATTGTTTCGGTGAGGGTGTTTGCAAATTGGGCGGTGTCAGCAAGCCTGTTGTTCGGCGCGCCAAAGAACACACGCTCAAATTCTTCGCTCAGCCTTTCGGCCCGGCCGGTGAAGCAACGCATTGCATCGGTCGGTTTCTTACTGATCTCAACGGTGTAAGCCTCCCCCAGATCGAGAACGCTTTCTTGACGAACATACCGAGGCTTCGGGGTCCCGTACTCTCCAATCGCCCAGGATTGAAGGACGCTTCTAATGCCTGGACCGTCATCGATCTGCAGCATCTGAAGATCGAGGTTGGAGTACCAGTCAGACATGAGCTCGAAAGCGACACGATCATCATGGAAGATATGGACCACGATTCTTTCGGGACCAGCTGCTTGCACAGGAGACATAGATTAAAGCCTATGTTCTATTTCACGAACCGTTCAATCATCGAGCGCTGTGAGAAGCTAGGCCAAGCATGTTGAAAGTAATTGCCCAAGACTTTATTCATCATGACGCCATCGAGATCGTCATGCCCCTCTATCGAGAACTTATTGAGCGTACTCGGCAGGAACCACTCAATATCTCTTATGAGTTCCTCGTCGATAAGGAAGATCCGGGTCACTTTATTTTCGTTGAGGAATGGCCTGACCGTGCTGCGCTCGATCTGCACTGTGAGACGGAACACTTCCGTCGATTAGTGCCGCTCATTGATGCTCACCAAAGAAGCGCGAACACCTACATCCAGATGCAGCCGGCTTTCCCAGACAGCCCACACCTACTCGCTCAGGGTTGACCACGCTGCGTCTGGCGCACCTGGCCAGGTAGACGCGTTCAATCGCGCAGGCTTGATCGCGTTGGGAGTCTTCGTGTTGGGAATCGGTGCGGCCGCAATCTGGTGGTTCTTACTTCGCTGAGCAACACCGCGCCACATCGGCACGGCAGGACGTGATGTGAATCAGCGCTGCACGTTTCTTCCGTTCATGACTCTTCGAGCAATACGGTGTGTGCATGGAAGATTTCGTCCCCACGTCGCTGTTCTGGTTCACACTCGCGCTCATTAACGCCGGGCTCGCTGAGCAAAAGGGACGTTCTCGATTGAACTGGTTCCTCATCAGCTTGTTCATCGGCCCGGTTGCCACGTTGCTAGTTGTGGTCTGGGATCGCCCGGCACCAACCAACGGTTCATTTACCGAAAGTCTCGCGAGACACCGCGCGGCGAGAGAACTGAGCAACGACCAGAACCGGTCATCTCAGTGAGACAGCGATGCTGATCAATGTCGACTCACTCTCGACCTGCTTCAAGCATTGGGGGCGGCTTACCGACCACGTTGGTGCCCCAGCAGCCCGAAGTCGCTCGGAAGACCAACACGCGTGCACATGAGTTGAGTTCCAGGTGGCTGTTTTCTCCCGTCGCGGGCGACACTTTTCTCCAAAAAACAGTCGCTTCAAGCCTCAAATACTCGTAGTGTGATGACAGGTAGTCCTAATGAAACACGAAGGGCAGAGTGAGGGTTCATGAAGACCAGGTCAAAGGTACATGCGAAAGCTGTGGGGGCTGGCCTCGCTGCTGTTCTCCTCGCCACGTTGGGACTTTTTGGGGCGGGTACAGCCGCTAGCGCCGCACCCGACGAGATCGTCGTTGATCAAGAGTTCGTCTTCGACGGCGTAGAGGGCGCAAGTCTCGACCCACGGGGCAGCCGGTTTGCCCAGCCGTTCATTCCTCAGAAGTCAGGCGCGCTCGATTCAATCACGCTTGAGGTGTGGACCGTGGGCGAGTACGAACTCAGCAGCGTCAGCATCCACACCATCACTGAAGATGACGAGATTTCCGCGGATCCGATTCCGGGCGGCTCTGGCACAGTGTCTATCGCGACCTGGCCGAATAACCCAGACGTCGCAACAGCAACCGCGAAGTTCAGCGCACGACCACAGCTCTCTTCTACACAGCGGTATGTCTTCATCGTCGATCCGCGCCCTGCGAGTGACCCGACAAATGATGGTGGAAGCTTCCCGATGGAGTTTGGAGGGGGCGCAGACTACGCGCTCATGGTCGCGCAAGGCGATACCTGGGGCACATTCTGGATCACAGGACACATCTACTTCTCCATCAGGTACGCCTCGCCAGCCCCGCTCGTAGAACTCGTGCCTGAGGCTCCGACTGTCACCCCGGGGGCGACGTGCGGTACACCTGGCATCGTGAACATTCCCGAACAGGAACATGTGCGATACGAACAGGTTGGTGACAGCGACGAAGTCACTGTCACGGCGTTCCCGCATGACGGCTACGCGTTCACCAATGATGCAGTTCGCGAGTGGAAGCTGAACGTTGCAGCGACGCCGTGCCCACCGGAACTCACAACGGTTACTCCAAGTGCGCCGACACTAACGAAAGCGACGTGTGATGCTCCTGGCAAGGTCTCGGCCCCCGAAGTAGCTGGAGTCAACTACGACGTCAGTGGATCGCTTGCAAGCACACGCGTCGTTGCGACTCCTCAGGACGGTTTTGCATTTCCCGTAAAGGCGCAGTCACAGTGGGTCTACGATTTGAGCGCCCTCAAATGTGGTCCGACTCCGCCGACAGACAATCAGAAGCCACAACCGGTGAAGCCGCTTGCCCACACCGGTGCTGAGTCGTCGACAATCGGTGTGACCGCAGGAGTGGCGCTCGCGAGTGTTGGGCTGCTCTCGATCGTGCTTGTGGTGATCCGCCGCAATCTCACCGCGACCAAATAGCAACGCCGAATGCTGTTGCGCGGTGCCCCGCATGAGTGCATTGGAGTACCGAGCAACAGCATTCGAGTCGATGCATAGTCGAAGAGGTATCGTTCTCCGAAAGTGTTGGAGTGAAAAGGAGCCGCATCATGCCGCAGGCAACGAACGGACAGCCACTCGACCCAAGTAACTTCATCGAGTCACGCAATGCGGCCAAATCGGAGTTTGGTCGATTTAACCTCGCGGTGATCGGTGGAACAGGCGTCGGCAAGTCTTCGCTCGTCAATGCCGTCTTCGGACGAAACCTCGCACAAACTGGTGCGGGTCTCCCTGTCACTCGCGGCGTGACCTACTACAAAGATGATTCCCTCGGTATCTGGGATATCGAGGGCTTTGAAATCGGTTCATCCGTCTCACCGCGCGAACAGCTTCGGCAGCATCTTGCCGAGATTGCAACGCATCCCGCAGACACCCACATCGCAGTGGTTTGGTACTGCGTGAAGGCGAATGATGCTCGTCTTACCCCGGCGGATATCGAAATGATTCGTGAGCTCGATGCGAGCGGTCTGCCAGTGATTCTCGTGCTGACCAAGGTGGACTGGGACAAAAACCCAATCACCGGGACGCGCCGCCCGGTCAAAGCCCTTACCGAGTTTATGGATTGGCTTGATCATCCAGTTGACCAGGGACAGCCGATCGATATCCCGTATCAGCGCGTGATGCCAACCTCCACCATGGACAAGGACGGGAAGGGCACGGGCCACGGGCTCGGTGATCTTGTCGAAGCGACGCTTGCGCTCGCTCCTGAACCCGTCAAGGATTCCTTTCGCGTTGCCCAACGCCTCAATCTCCCCTGGAAGCGGGAGATGGCGCGTACCGCGACCAAGGCTGCCGTGGCCGCCGCGGGAGCTGCTGCCGCGGTTCCGGTCCCGCTTGCGGACGCCGCGGTCCTCGCGCCGATCCAGCTCGGACTAATGGGGCGGATCGCAGCCATCTACGACCTGGATTTGACGACGATGATGTCTGCTGCTGGCCTCGCGCAGGTGGGCGTGCAGTTCACCGGGCGCGCACTCGCGAGCAGCTTCTTGAAACTTATCCCCGGCGCCGGAAGCGTACTCAATGCTGGAGTTGCTTCTGCGCTCACTGCGGCGACGGGCGAAGGGTGGACCAGGCTCTGCGAGCAGCTCCACACCGGAAAGCTTGATCTCAACAAGGTTGAAAGCTCGTGGGGCGCGTTTGTGCCGAGCTACCTCGAGGTGGTCCGGAGCATTGTGGTTCAGCGCGGAACGAAATAATGACGACTGTTGCAGGCGCGGATCCGCTCGCTGACTTACTCGAGCACGCAGTCTCCCCCGGTGTCGGGTGCGGCGCTGCGCTACTGACCGCGATCAACGGCGAGATCGTCAGTGACTACACATTCGGCGTTACTCGTCGATTCGAGAACGTCGATATCCCGACGACTGTGCCCGGTGAAGCGATCACCAGCGAGACCAGGTTCGATCTTGCCTCACTCACAAAACCGCTCGTCGCAGCAGCTTTGCTCACCGAACTCGAGAATCACGGCTTGGGGCCCGCGCTGCACGTGTCCGAGGTTCTCCCAGAGTTTCGGGACAGGTACGCCCAGGACATCACGGTCGGGCATCTCCTCACACACACCTCTGGTTTTACCCCGACTTGGCCAGATCGCACACCTGATCCTGGCGGGAAGCGGTTTCGACAAGCGGCGCGACCGCAGCACCCTCCGATGCAGCAGCACGAGTACTCCTGCCAGAACTACATCTGGGCTGGATACCTTGCCGAAGCACTCGCAGGTGTCCCGCTCTCTGAGCTCGTCAAGCGCCACGTCTGTGATCCGCTCGACATGCAAAGTACCGGTTACCTCCCAGCGCGCGAACTCTGGGCGCACATCGCAGCAACCGAGTACCAACCAGGGCGTGGCATGGTGCAGGGAGAGGTGCACGACGAAACAGCCTTCGCGCTCGGCGGCGCGGTTGGCAATGCCGGAATCTTTGGGACGGCCCCCGACATGCTGAGATTTGCCGAAGCCGTGCGCACCGGCGAGGGGTTCTCCTCCGCTGTACACGCTTGGCTCACTGAACCCGCACCGCTACCACCAGGTGCTGCGTATGCGCACACCTACGGGCTTCGCATGGCAGAGGCCTGGTGCGCCGCAACTCCGCGCACTGCGGTGAGCCACACCGGATTCACGGGAACGGCCTTTCTGACCGAACCCGGCGGATCATTCTCGCTCGTGCTTCTCACCAACCGCGTTCATCCAACGAGAACACAGTCGACGCTGCCAACGATGCGCGCGAGCATTGTCGCGGCCGCAGTCAGTCGCGCAGGAATCTGACGGGCTTCGCGCTCAGCATCCACTGAGCGCGAAGCCGCGACCGTGTTTAGCGACGCACCGCAAATGGAGTGAGATCAAGGTTCTTGCCCTTGACCTGCGTGACACGATTTGCGACCAGATCCGCGACCACTTCGCCGGTCACCGGGCCGAGCGAGAGACCGTGCATATTGTGGCCAGAGGCGACAATCACGTCTGCGCGGCCGGGCACACGCCCCAGCAGAGGCATGCCGTCGGCGGTCATTGGGCGTGGACCAACCCATTCGTCAGTCCGGTTCTCCCAGTCGCCACCGGTGATCAGTCCCGCTGCGGCACGCGTGAGCACGTCAAAACGGTCGCGATTCATGCGGGTCGGCCGCTGGTCGAATTCCATCATTCCAACGATACGTAGGCGCCCGTGCATGGGGATCGCGACACAGTGCCGATCCATCGCATGAATGAGCGTCGATGGCATGGTCTCGACGGGAACCGTGAAACTGTACCCCTTGCCAGAAACGACCGCTGTCGAGCGGATCCCAGATCTCTTGAGAAATGGCGTCGTCCATGCACCGGCTGCGACAACCACTCGGTCGCCGGTAATCGTCACTGGCTCTGAGACCTCATTCCGGCATTCAACGCTGGCGCCTGCCCCGAGGCGCTCGGCGGTGAGGCCGATCCGCACATCAGAACCTGCCGCGCGCACATGCTCAGCAAGGCTCGCAACGAAAGTAACGGGGTCGAGCGAGAACTCAGCTGGGAGCATGAAGCCGCCAGTGACGCCGGGATCAAGCGTTGGCTCATGCGCAGCGAGTTCGGCGTCCCGCAAGATCCTGCCGGGCGCTTCGCCCCAGCCGAGATCAGCGCGGCGCTGGTATCCCGCATGAGCCGCCTGCAGCGCCCCCTCTTCTGAGCACGTCATCAGGTAGCCTTCTCCGCCACCCGAGATATCGATGCCGTCGGCTGCCATGCGATGCATCGCGGGCAGAATCTCGCCAGAGAACTGCGCGAGGGCTGCCGATCCGCGCGCCGTGCCCCGCTTGCCAGAGGCGCGAATGAATCCCAAACCAAAGCCAGCAAGCGCAGGAAGACGGAGCGCATCAATCGACAAATACGACGATCTGGTGAACACGCCACGCATCACGTCGAGTGCCGTGTTCGGAGACGCAAGCGGCGCAACCTGCTGCGGCGTCAACTCGCCCGCATTTCCGGTTGCGGCACCGGCTCCGAGGTGATCACGCTCAATAATTGTCACCTGGTGACCGTCGCGCAGGAGCGCATACGCAGAACTCAAGCCGATGAGTCCGCCACCCACGATGACCACATGCTGTTTCTTCAATTCATCTCTCCTTCGAGTGAATGCTCAGTAAAAATTCGTGACCGGCTAGCCGATGACCGCACGCGGACGACGCCCGCTGAGTGCTGACGTCTCGGTCGATGTCACAGTCAGGCTTTGCACGAGGGGTGTCGCGAGACCGACGAGTCGCACCTCACAGAACAACTCGCCACGTTCGCAGGCAACGCTCCAACGCAGATGGGCTGCGTCATCCGCTGAGCGGATCCGCGATGCAAACGACAGCTGTCCTGCAGCAATCGCACCGACCTCGGCGAGCAAGGCTTCAATGCGTGCTCGGCGTACCGTCTCTGGAATGTCAAGGAGCACATTCGATGCCAGCACGCCGGTCTCAGCGAACGACTTGCCAGTGCGGATCGCGTCGTCCAGCCGCTCGGCTGCTTCGATCGTCGCAGGCCACGGCCTGGTCTCTTCAGCCGGGGCGTCTATGCCTTCAAGCGCCCGGGCAAGTGCGTCTGCGGCGAGCTGCTCGGTACGGAAAACATCAGAGTTCCCGAACGCGACCGCTCCGATGCCCGTCGCGAGCTGCCACCGCATGTGCGAGCTGAAACCGGGCAAACCACCCGAGTGCTGCGCGATACGGCCGTGCTGACGGTCATGTTCGACGGCAAGGCCATACCCGTAGCCGAGGCCTGCAAGGTCACGGAAGGGGCCGGGCTCCCCTACCGGGATAACCGTCTGCACACGCTGCATCTCTCGGCGGCTGTGTGCAGAAAGCACCTCTGGCCGAAGCGGATCCGCAGAAAACGCTGAAGCCAGGAATGCTGACCACGTTGCGATGTCGTCAAGCGTGCTGAACAGCGCACCAATGCAGGCGAGCGCACCCGAACCTACGAATGGTTCAGGAATGAAACTCCCACCCTGATCGAACGTACGGAACCCATGTGCAATATCGCGGTCGGCTGCGTACTCGTCTGCGGAATACTTCGTCGCATCGAGGCCGAGTGGGACGAGGAATCGTGCCCGCACCTCTTCCTCGACCGTTCGGCCGGTGACGGCTTCGATCGCCCGGCCAACGAACGACATACCGATGTTTGAGTATTGATATTTCTCACCTGGAAGCGCAGTGAGCTCAAACCCGAGTGCGCCGAGTGCCGCAATCTCTTCGCGCGTCGCACCAAGCTCACGGTCACCATAGGCATTGTCTTCCGGCATACCTGAACGATTTGCCAGCAGCTCAGCAACGGTGACCTGCCGGGCTTCACCTTCCCAGCGGAACAGCACACCAGGCACGTAGTCATCAATGTCTCGGTTGAGGTCAAGCCGTCCCTCATCGCTGAGCGCCAGGGCTGTTGCCGCGAGGAAGCTCTTCGACATTGACGCGATGCGAAACACCGTATCGCGTGCGGTCGACGCCCCGTCCAGCCTCGGCTCACCACATCCACGCCAAGCGAGCACACCTGTGCGATCGAAGAGCGCAACTGCCACAGCGGGAGCAACCTCGGTGCGCGCGGTGGCCAGCGCACTGTCGAGCGCACCTTCTGCAGCGCGCAGCCGCTTGGGTGTGCCTCCCACTTCACTCGCGAAGGCATCGATCAGTCTCCGGCTGGCTGAGGTGTTCTCACCGTGTACCGCGCGGGCCTCCGCAATAAGGTCAGCGATGTCGAGGCCCTCCTCGCGGAGTGCAGCGTCATCCCAATTCTCGAGGTCTGCGGCGCTCGCTTCGGGATGAAACTGCACCCCACGTACGTGGTTACCGATCACGAACGCCTGATTCTCAATCGCGTCACTCGACGCGAGCAGTACCGCGTCGGCGGGAAGTCGCGTGATCATGTCCTCGTGGTTTTCAATCATCGGCGCTGTGCCGCCAATGGCACTGATCACACGGTCGTCACGACCGGCGTGAGTGGTGTGGATCGCAGTCGCGCCGCGTTCCTTCGGCCCAGTTTTCGCCCGCACTTCGCCGCCAGCAACAGCAGCGATAACCTGTGCGCCGAGGCAGATGCCGAGTGTTGGCAGGTCCTGCTCGATCGCTTGCCGGACAAGTTCACGTTCAGCTGGCAGCCAGGGAGCCCGCACATCGTCGTCTGGCATGAGGCCGCCGCCAAGGAGCACCAGGCCGTCAAAGCCGTCAAGTGATTCTGGGAGGCCGTCTGCACCGTGGGCGGCAACGACCTCAACGCCAGCGGCTTCGAGCCAGGTCGCGAGACGCCGCGGACCGGAACTCGGTGAGTTCACAACGACAAGAGCTTTCGGGGTTCGCGAGGTAGTCATCGATGCTCCTTAGTTTCGCTGTTCGGTATCGACTGCCGGAACGATCACTTCTGCGTTGGCTTCACCGGCAGCGCCGGAAAGGAATGCGCGATAGTCATCATCCGAGGCTTCAAGCACACGAAGCACGTTGCCGTGCGCGAGACCTCGGAGCTCCGTTTCGGTCCACCCGCGACGCTCAAGCTCGGCAAAAAGTGCCGGGTAGCCAGACACGTCGTCGAGCCCCGCAGGCATCGCGTCTGTACCGTCATAGTCAGCCCCAATACCGACGGCGTGGACGCCAGCGATCTTGCGAATGTGGTCAATGTGGTCTGCAACATCGCTGATGCCGACGGGTGGGGCCTCGCCGTGTTCACCGGCTTCCACCCAGAGTCTGCGTGCTTCATTGAGGAACGATGGCACGAAGGCCACCATCACCACGCCGCCGCCTTCGCCAATGCTCGCAAGCACGTCATCAGGCACGTTGCGCTGGTGATCGCAGATTGCGCTCGCACCAGAGTGGCTCACAATCACGGGTCGACTGCTCACTTCGAGCGCGTGACGCATTGTGTCTGGCGAAACGTGAGCGAGATCTACGAGCACACCGATCCGGTTCATCTCTCGCACGACGTCTCGACCAAACTCAGTGAGTCCGCCGTGTACAGCTTCATCGGTCGCCGAATCAGCCCAGTCGATTGTGCGAGACCAGGTCAAGGTCATGTAGCGTGCACCAAGTCGGGCGAACTGGCGAAGTGCTGCGAGCGATCCGCCGACCTGCGCGCCGCCCTCAATGCCGATGAGTGAAGCGATTTTTCCGTCAGCCATTGCCGTTTTCGCTTCAGCACTCGTTCGCGAGAGTCGAAGCTGATCGGGGTAGGTGTCGACAAGCCGATACACAAAGTCGATCTGTTCAAGCGTCGCGACCACCTGCTCCGCGCCCTCAAGGACAGGATCAACCCACACCGACCAGAACTGACCGCCGACGTTGCCAGCCGCAAGGCGTGGCAGGTCGGTATGAAGCTTCGGCGCTCCTTGGTCGAGGCCGTCCGTCGAATAGGCTCGGTCAATTCGACATGCCCAAGCAAGATCGTTGTGTCCATCAATGACGGGAAAACGGTTCGTCATCATCATTTCTCCTCAGCAGAGTCATACACTGCGGTTGCAAGTTCTCGAATCCGGCCGGTGTCTACTGCGAAGCCGAGTCCGACATCGCGCGGCACCGACACGACACCGTCAACGGCGACGACTGGCGGATCAATAATGTCTCGTTCGTAGTACTTGTCTGAACCAGACACGTCTGACGGCAACTGGAAGTTTGGCAGTGACGAGATAGCGACGTTCGCTGCACGCCCCACGCCAAACTCATGCATTCCACCGCACCAGACCGGCACACCTGCATCAGCAGCAACATCATGTGCGCGTTTCGCCTGTGTCAGGCCCCCCATGCGCGACACCTTTATGTTGAGGATCCGCCCAGCGTCCAAGCGCAGCATGGCTTCAAGGTCCTCGATTGTGACCACCGATTCATCGAGACAAATCGGAGTCTCAATCGACTGCTGCAATTCGGCGTGCGCGAGAAAGTCTCGCACGCCGAAGGGCTGCTCGATCATGGTCAGGTTGAACTGGTCGAGCTCCCGAAACACCTGCATTGCCTCTGCTGTTCGCGGGTACGCACCGTTCGCGTCAACGTGCACATCGAGGTCGGGGAACGCGCCGCGCACCGCGCGAACGGCTTCGACGTCCCAGCCAGGTGCAATTTTCAGCTTCACTCGCCCGTATCCGCTACTGCTGTGCCGTTGTACCTCGGCAAGCAGTGCGTCGAGTGACGGTTCAATTCCGAGGGATACGCCAGCGACCACCTCGGTTCGTGTACCGCCAAGTGCACTCGATAGCGAGACGGCATGGCGCTGCGCGAAGAGATCCCAAGCCGCACCAGAGAATCCGGCCTTCGCAAACTCGTGCCCGCGTACCCTGGCCCACTTCGACTCAAGCGCTTTCGGCTCATCCCACACGGCACCGCGTACTGCCGGCGCGAGATATTTGGTCGCAATCAGCCATGCAGTGTCGACGGTCTCCGCGCAGAAATACGGATCGCTCGGTGAGGCAATTTCTCCCCAGCCGACTCGGCCGTCGGTATCGGTGAGCTCTACCAACACATGTTCAATACCTGACTTTCGGTGCGAACTCGTCTGGAAACTGTGCCGCAGCGGCAGTCCCATCGTGAACATTCGCACACGCGCGATTTCACTTGCAGACATGGTCTAATCCCCCGTTCCGCGTTCCGGCTGATACAGCGCGATCTTCGAGGCGAACTGATCCCGAACAGCAAGCCGACGGCGCGCACCTTTCGCGCTCGCCGTCGTGAGTGTGCTCAGCAGGTGACACACCGCTGCAACTGCAGTAGGCGAGTCGGCATACGAAACAGAGCCTGTCCGAACTTTGATGAGCGCTGTAGCAACTTCAGCGAGCGGGCACTCCTCGCTGTCTGTGATGACCACAAGCTGGCCACCTGCCTGCGTGAAGAGCCTGCCCAATTTGATCGTTTCTTCCCTGTACCGCCGCATCGAGAACACGATGAGCACGTCACTCGAACGCACATCGGTCAGAACGGTGATTGGCGAGAGGCCTCTGCCATCGATCAAAAACACGTTGGAGAGTGTTGCCGAAAGATCCGCGTTCAGCAGTTGCGCGTAGGCTGCAGATTTACCTTCACCACCGATGTAACGGCGTCGTGCACTGAGAATCAGGGCTGCTGCGCGCGGCACATCACCCGTCTCTGCGAGTTCTTCGAGAGTTTGTGAGAGCGAACTGAGTTCGCTCTCGATCACCTGAGCTTGAATGCCCTCGGCAGACAGGTTGGTCTTCAGCCGTTCACCAAACCGGTCTTTGGGTGACACTAGGGAACGGTTGAGTGCGTCTTCCTCTTCGTGCTTCATGCGCTCTCCTCAGAGGGTGTGGGCGGGCGTTCAATTCCAGCGCTATCAACGTTGGTGGCGCTGGGTACTGCAAGATACGCTGCGGAAAGTTCATCGACACGTTTGCAATCGACGAGCACCATGCCGTCAGCAATCAGTGCGCTGAGGGAGTCAGCGAGGGCGCGTCTCACGCGCGGGGTTGCCGCGGTGTCTTGATCTGTCGGCAGTGCGACCCAGATGCCATGCTCGGTCTGGACTGGGACTGCCCACTGATCCGTAGTGAGCCGTGGCGGCACTGTGCCACGAACGTCACGATGTGGCGCGACCGATCCGCCAATAGACCATTCGACGACAAGCCGATCAGTTTCGTCTCGGCCGTAGTAATTGCTCAGAAACCCCGTTCCGGTGGCACCGAGGGTCCCGAAGTTGAAGTGGCCGTTGCGGGCGAGAATGGGGTCGAAGGTCCACCGCATTGTCTGATGGCCCCAGCGCTCAGCGACCTCACGTTGCAGGTACTTGAGTTCTCGCCCGATGCCGGAGCCCTGGTAGGCGGGATCAACCACTGCAGACTGCGAGTAGTGGTAGTCGTTTCCGTGTGCGTCGCGCCCGGCAAACCCGTAGGCGAAGCCAACGAGCTTCTCGGCCCGGGTGAAAACGCCGACTGCTGAACCACCGTTGTCCTTGATTGCGAACATGAGGTTGGGGTTGAGCGCAAAACTCGGGTCGTCGTACCCGAACACACGAACGTAGAGTTCGTGCGCCGCACGGAAATCTTCGTAGGTACTGAGTTCACGACCAAACAGCCCTCGCCCGCCCTGAGTATTCAGGTGCGCAAGTGAGGTCCGTGGGTTGGGAGCAACAGTGGTCCCGATCGACATCGTTGTGATCATGATTCGTATCCTATGTCCCGTCGCATCGTCGGGCAAGAGCCATTATTTTCGCCTATTGCCAGAGTTCGAACTCTGGGATACGTTTCGTAACATGACCTTAGAATCATCCGACCGCAACGCCGGGGTCGATGAGCTCGAGCTACTTCGGCAGCTCGTCGAAATCGAGTCCCCGAGCCTCGATCGCTCTGCGAGCGATAATATTGCTCAACTCATTGAGGCTGAGTTCGCTCAGCTCGATGCAACCATCACTGCCAGTCGCTCTGAGGCGGGGACGAGTCTCATTATCGAGCACGGCGAGGAAGACAGCGAACACTACGCTCCCCTTCTACTCGTCGGCCACACCGACACCGTGTGGCCAGTGGGGACGCTTGGCAGCACGGTTCCGTGGCGGCATGACGGCGACCGCATCGCAGGTCCCGGCGTCTTTGACATGAAGTCGGGCATCGTCGTCATGCACGCCGCGCTTCGCAGACTTGCGGGTCACCCGCATCGCAACGTGCGGATCGTGCTGACTTGCGATGAAGAAATTGGGTCACCAACGACGCAGAAGCTTTTGCGATCTGCTGCAATCGGTGTTGCAGGAGCGATTGGGTTTGAGTCGCCTCACCCGGATGGCGCGTTTAAAGTCGGCCGTTGGGGCAGCACCCGACTGCGCCTCAGTGTCACCGGCAAAGCCTCACACGCAGCACTCGATCCGGAGCTTGGCGTCTCCGCAACTGAAGAACTCATCGATCAGCTGGTGCGGGTACGCGAAATTACTTCTCACGCCACGCTCCAATCGCCGGTACTCTGCAACGTGGGAACGCTCTCAGGCGGTGGCCGCACAAACGTCGTACCCGACCACGCGAGCGCCGACCTTGGTTTACGCTTCGTTGATCCCGCAACGGAGGCGCAAGTACTCACTCGGCTTTCCGAGCTCTCCCCTGCCAGGGCAGGTGCGCAGATTCAGATAGAAACGCTCAGCAGCAGGCCTGCTTGGTTGGCGAGTGGTCAAGACGCTGCGCTCCTGCAGGACGTTGCGGTCGCGGCGGCCCGAATCGGCCAGTCAGTCGCGGGACGACCAGCACATGGCGCCGGCGACACGAACCTTCTTGGCTCACTCGGCATCCCAACGCTCGATGGCTTTGGTCCACGCGGTGGCGGCGCTCACGCGGTCACCGAACACATCCATGTCCCGTCCCTGTTCGAGCGGATCGACCTGCTCACCGAGTTCTTGAGAAAGGAATAACTGTCACAGCAAAGATTTGTGCAACTTCGGCGCAGATTTTGCATAATCTTGGCGAAATCAGATGATCCGAAACGTAAGTTCAATACACATTTCAGTCACGATCTCGCCAAGTCCTGCGAATTGTCTTTACAAAAACTGGGCACTAGCCCTAGCATCAGGATTACTCGAAACGAGAAATACGATTCATATCTTTGAATCAGCACGGTCATGATGGGGTGAACGATGCGACTCACAGCGATAGTCGAACGAAACAGCGAAGTTTCGTCCCATTCGCACGCAGGTCTCCCCGCACATGGCATCACCAACTCAGAGCCACGCCTCACAGACCCATTTCGTGTGACAACCGAATTAAAGGAGATCCGGTAATGAAGATCATGAAACCCCTCATCGGAACGGCGGCTGCGCTTGCGCTTGTCGCTGCACCGGTGACTGCAGCATTTGCTGCAGATACCAACGACCCAGAATCGTCGATCCGCCTCTCGAGTGACATGGGTCAGATTGACACGTTGAACCCGTTCACCGCGGTGTTCAACGAAGCGCTCATCGTGCTCGCCTATGAGTACGAGCCACTCGCTGGCATCGATCAGACCGGCGACTACGGTGGGATCCTCGCAGACGACTTCTCGGTCGACGGAAAAACCTGGACCTACGAGATTCGCGAAAAGGCCACCTGGTCTGATGGTGAACCTGTCACCGCAGATGACGTCGTATGGACATACGAAGCTGTCATGAACAACAAGCCGCTCCAGGTTGCGAACGGTGAGTCGGTCGGCAACATCGAACAGGTGGTTGCCAAGGACGACAAGACCGTCGAAATCATCACAAAGGACCCAACGCCGCTGCACCCAGGCATCTTGCCCATCGTGCCAAAGCACGTGTGGGAAAAGATCGACAAGCCTGATGAGTACGCGAACACCGAAGACGTTGTCGGTAGCGGCCCCTTCATCATTGACGAGTACAAGCAGGGCACATCGATCACCATGAAGTCGAACCCCCACTACTGGGGTGGCAAGACCGGTGTTGAGAAGCTCCACATTGTCGGCTTCAAGAACACTGATGCAGCGGTGCTCGCACTGCGCAACGGTGAAATCGACATGCTTGGTGGTCTGAACTCGGCCCAGTACGACTCGCTTGCAAACGTTGAAGGTGTGACCCCGTATCAGGTGAAGTCGAAGCACTTCTTCAACCTCACCATCAACGGTGGCTGGAAGACCGCAGGCGGCGAAGCATTCGGCAACCAGAACCCCGTCCTCGAAGATCAGGCGTTCCGTCGCGCACTCGGCCAGGCCATTGACCGCGATGTTCTCGTAGACCGCGTCCTCAACGGCCTGGGCAGCCAGGGCCCGACCATTCTTCCGCCAGGCAGCCCAGGTGGCATGTTCACCGAGCTTGAAGGCGCAACACTCCCCACTGGTATCGACGAGGCCAAGAAGTCGCTTGAGGCCGCTGGCTACACCACAGATGCTTCGGGCAACCGTCTCGACAAGGATGGCAACCCCATCACCCTGCGTATGATGTTCAACGGTGGCAGCACCGCAAACACCGCAACCGCAGAGTTCGTTGAGTCGTGGTTCACCGACCTCGGCATCAAGATGGAACTCAAGAACACCAACTGGGACGAGATGGGCGAGCTGCTCCCCAAGGGCGAGTACGACATGTACATCGATGGCTGGGGCGTTTCAGACGACCCCGACTACATGCTTTCGATCAACACGTGCGCAGTCCTTCCTGAGTCGCCAGGCGCGTCAAATTCGTCACAGTCAGGCATGTGCAACCCCGAGTACGACAAGGTATTCAAGGCACAGCACACCGAGCTTGACCCCGCAAAGCGCACTGAGCTCGTACATCAGGCACTGCAGATGATCTACGAATACGGCAACACCGCAATGTTCTACTACGACGACGCACTCGGCGCATACCGCTCCGACCGCCTCGAGAACCTCGTAGAGGTCAACGGCTCACCTTACAACCGCTTCTCCATCGCGCAGGCCACCATCAAGGGCCAGGACAGCGCGTCGAGCGAAGGCGGCGCAACCGGCTGGATCATTGGTGGCGGCATTGCTGTCGTCGTGGTCGCGGCTGCAGCCATCTTCCTCTCAACTCGCCGTAAGCAGAACGCGGACGACCGAAAGTAAGTGAAATCACCATGGAACGCGTGAATCCGGGCAACGCTGCCCCAGAAACAGAGACGAAGCCAACACTCACTGGCAATGCCTCTGACGAAAGCGCTGATGTTCGTCATGGCGGAAGTACCTGGCGGTATCTTCTCGTCAAGGCGGGTGGCTCAGCTGTCAGCCTCCTGATGGTAGTGCTGCTCGGGTTCTTCGCGTTCCGCGTGCTTCCCGGCGACCCGGTGGCCCTGATGACTCGGGGCCGCCGGGTAACCGTGGAGCAAATGGAGCAGCTCCGAGAACAGTTCGGTTTGAACAAGCCGGTGTTCGTACAGTTCTGGGAGTATCTTGTCGGCTTGCTCACCGGCGATCTCGGCACATCCTTCGTGTTCCGCCGGCCTGTGACCGAACTCATGGCACAGTATGTTGGCCCAACGCTTCTCCTGATGAGCGTTTCAATGGTTCTCACGGTCAGCCTTGGCGTTTGGGTCGGCCAGCGCGCGGCGTGGAAGCGCGGCGGCTGGTTCGACAAGTCAGCGACCTGGACCTCTCTCTTCTTCTGGTCGATGCCCACCTTCTGGTTCGGCCTCCTGCTGCTGCTCGCATTCTCGGGTACAGGCATCTTCCCGAGTAGCGGCATGGTGACCGTCGGCTCGACACTCACCGGCTGGGCGCACGTTCTCGACGTGGCACGCCATCTCGTATTGCCAGTGCTGGCACTCTCGATCGCTTCATACGCACAGTACGTCCTCATCATGCGCTCTTCGCTCATCGAGGAGCTCGGTCAGGACTATCTCGTCACCGCACGCGCAAAGGGACTTTCTGAAGACGGGGTGCGCCGGAAGCACGCGCTTCCGAACGCGCTGCTGCCAACCGTCACCATGATTTTCCTGCAGCTCGCTGGGCTCATTAGCGGCGCAGTCACCGTCGAGACCGTGTTCTCTTGGCCAGGTCTCGGGTTCCTCACGTTCCAAGCAATTCAGGGCCCAGACTTCCCAGTTCTGCAGGGCACCTTCGTCGTGTTCTCCACGATTGTCATCGTCATGAACTTCTTCGCGGATATTCTCTACCGCTTCATTGACCCCCGCGTTCGTGCGGCATAGAAAGGCGGCGACGAAACATGGATACTGCAACCGTTTCAACCACCAGCGCAAGTGCGCTTGCTCGCAAACGCCGTGCTGACGCGTTCCGCGCCAACTGGCGCGCATTTGCCAAGCAGCCTGGTGGCATTATTGGCCTGATCGTGTTGATCATCGTGCTTGGGCTTGCCGCCTGCGCACCGCTCATCGCAGATGTCTCGGTACTTGACCCCACCAACGCACAGGGTCGACCGTTCGAGTCCCCTTCAAGCACCTTCCCGCTCGGCACCGACTATCTCGGTCGTTCGGTGCTTCCGCTCCTCATCTGGGGCGCGCGCACGTCGCTCACCGTCGGCATTGCCGCAACCCTCATGTCGATGATCATCGGCACCCTCATGGGACTCCTTGCCGGCACCTTGCATGGTTGGCGATCTGCCATCGTGATGCGCGTCATCGATTTCTTCCTCATCATCCCCGGCCTCGTGCTCGCAATCGTGCTTGGAGCCGTCCTCGGATCCAGCACGTTTACGATCGTCGTCGCTATTGGCGTCACCTCGTGGGCCGGAACCGCGCGAATGATCCGCGCACAGACCCTCTCACTCGAAAACCGCGGCTATGTTGAGCGCGCTCGCGCATTGGGTGCATCGCAGACACACATCACCTGGCGCCATATTCTTCCCGGCGTGATGCCACTCGTACTCGCAAACACCTCGCTCGCCGTTGGCGTTGCGATCATCTCTGAAGCCACCCTCGCGTTCCTCGGAATCAACGGCGGCGGCATCTCTTGGGGCACGATGCTGCAGCAAGCCATGGGCTCTGGCGCCGCCGTCGCAGGCTTCTGGTGGCTCATCGTTTCCCCGGGCGCCGCAATTCTCATCGTTGTTCTTTCATTCACCCTCGTGAGCCGCGCCCTTGAAACCGTGGTCAACCCGACGCTCGGAGGTCGCTAATGTATGCACTGCAGTTCGAGGATGTCTCGATCTCCTACCGCACCCGCAACGAAGATGGTGAACCCATCGATTACGAGGCCGTCAAAGGCGTCACGCTCAGGCTCCCCCAGCGCGGCACGCTCGGCATCGCTGGGGAGTCAGGCTCTGGCAAGTCGACACTCATCATGTCTGCGCTCCGACTCCTCCCCGACAGCGCGACCGTCACTGGCACCGTCAAGCTCGGCGACAAAGACATGAACGAGCTGTCCTGGGGTCAGGTTCGGGCGGTCCGCTGGAAGGAAGCCTCTATTGTTTTCCAGGGCGCGATGCACTCGCTCAACCCTGTACAGCGGATCGGTAAGCAGATCGCTGAAGCGATGCAGCTGCATGATCCGCAAGGCCACACAAAGCGTGGCAAGAACGCCTACCGTGACGAGGTCATCTCGCTGCTCGAACAGGTCGATCTTCCCGCTCGCACGGTGGACTCGTATCCGCACGAAATCTCCGGCGGTCAGAAGCAGCGCGTCATGATTGCGATGGCACTCGCGTGCGATCCAGAAGTCATCATCGCAGACGAGCCGACAACCGCACTCGATGTCATTGTGCAAGAACGCGTCCTTGACCTGTTGACGAAGCTCGTCGAAGAGCGCGGCTTGTCACTGCTCATGATCACGCACGACCTCTCAGTGCTCGCACGAACGTGCAAGGAAATTGCGGTCATGTACCACGGCGAAATCGTCGAGTCCGGACCCTCGCTCGAGATCCTCACGAACCCACAGCACCCGCACACGCGAGCATTGACTGATGCCGTGCCTGTCATCGGTGACCCGAAGAGCCGGATGAACCCCGCGAGCCGAAAGCAAAGTGACCCAGGCAGCACCACCGTCGTGACGGTCGTGCCAGAGGGGCCAGGTGAGGAACTGCTCGGCGCAGACGATCTCTCCGTACGATTCCAGACACGCGTTGGCGAAGTGCGAGCTGTCGATGGCGTCGATCTCAGCTGCCGTGAAGGCGAGATTACGGTGCTCGTAGGCCAGTCTGGTTCAGGCAAAACAACGCTTGTGCGTACGGTGCTTGGACTGCAGGCACCGACGGGCGGCAATGTTCGGTTCCGCGGCAAGCCGCTCAGCCGTAAGCAGCGGGATCTGCGGGACTATCGCGGAAGCGTACAGTTCGTACTGCAGGATCCCATGTCAGCACTCAACCCGAAGCACACAGTCTACGAACTGATTGCAGAAGGCATCCGAGTGCAGGGACTCCAAGGTGATGAGCGACAGCGGGTGCGTGAGGCACTCATCGCTGCTGAGCTTTCGCCCCCTGAGCGCTTCTTCGCAAAGCTTCCGAGCGAGCTCTCTGGCGGTCAACGTCAGCGGGTGGTCATCGCAGGAGCACTCGCTCTCGAACCAGAATTCATCATCGCCGATGAGCCAGTCGCGTCGCTGGATGCTTCGGTTCGCGGCGAGATCCTCGCGCTGCTTCTTCGACTCAAGCGCAATCTTGGCCTCGGTTGCTTGGTCATCACCCATGACCTCGGTGTCGCTTGGAACATCGGTGACCGAGTGCTTGTGATGCACCAGGGCCGCATCGTTGAAAGCGGAGCCGCCGACGACGTGCTCCTTCGCCCAGAACACGCATACACGAAGCAGTTGCTCGCTGCGGTTCCGACCATGCGCGAACCAGCCGCGGTGCAGACGACACATGATCACGTCGACGAGCAATAGGAGAAAACTATGACAGACATCGAAACCATCCTTGCTCGCGCGACCGATCCGCGTTTCACACGTCCCCGCATCCTGGTGCTTGAGGCAGACACCGGCAGGGTCCTCCTTGAGCGGGCGGCCGACCGCGGTGCCGAAACCGCAAGCGTCATGAAGACCATCACATGCGCGGCTGCACTCCACGAGCTTGGCCCAGATCGACGCATCGCAACCCGTGTGGTGCAGGGTTCAGAACCAGGTGAGGTCGTCATCATCGGCGGTGGCGACGTCACCCTCAGTCGCGTCCCCGGAGACGGGCCGACCTATTACGACTCTCCTGCCAGGCTCGAAGAACTCGCGAGGCTCACGCTCGCGGCACTCGACGGCAACGTACCGACACGTCTGGTCTACGACGATTCGTTGTTTGCCGGTGGTGAGTGGCTGACCGGTCAGTGGCTTGAGGAAGATCGTCATCCTGAGGGCTACATCCCGATGATTTCTTCGCTCCAAGTCGACGGCGACCGCGAAGACCCAGCGGCCGACGATAGCCCCCGTAGCGCTGACCCCGCCGGGTTCGCTGCGCGTGCATTCGCGGCCTATCTGGGTGGCAATCCTGAGATTGTGCGCGGATCAGCCCCAGCCGACGCCGCAGAACTCGCTCGGGTTGAGTCCCACCCCATTGAGCAGCTGGTGCGCGAATGTTTGAAGACCTCAGACAACGGCCTGGCGGAAGCGCTCGCGAAGCTTGCCGTCATTGAGCGTGGCGAAGATGGCACCTTCGAAGGTGTGCGCCGTGGCCTCACTGGCGTGCTGCGCGATCTCGGCGTACCACTCGAGGGCGTGGAGCTGCAGGATGGCTCTGGCCTCAGCGACCACATCAAGGTGCCAGCGCGCACGATCGCTGATCTGCTTCGACGTGCGCGCCTGCGCGAGGGCGCACTCGGCATGCTCGATGATCGCTTGAGTCGGACTGGGCCAAACGGCACGATGTACAGCAAGCGCTTCACTGGCGAAAATGCGGTCGTGGGTGACGCGGTCCGCGGGAAGACCGGCTTCATCAATACGGTGCACTCCCTCGCCGGAATCGTGCGCACGGTCGGCGGCGAGGACCTGGTGTACGCGGTCTTTGCAATGGGAGAAGACATGAGTCCAGAGGACCCCTCGCGTGAGGCGATCGATGACTTTGTGACCAGTCTGCATCTCGCTGGCGATGCCCTGCTCGCTGGTCAGGAGCGTATTTCGCTCCCGGATTAGGCGTTGTCGCCTTCCTCTGAGGCTTTCGACAAGGCAGGAGGCCCCGACCATCAACCGATGTTCGGGGCCTCCTGCTTTGCCTGAGTGAGGTTCACACGCGGTGGGTTACCCGGCAAACTCGATTCGCGGATTATCGTCTGCGATGAGCGTTGCAGTCACTCCTGCCCCGATGGGGAATGATGATACATCTGGGCCATGGCCGAAGCGCAGGCCCCAGATGACCGGCACGCCGAGTGGCTCGAGGAGTTCCCGCATCAACGCTTTGACCTCGTCGAGGTCTCCGCAATCGACCCAGGTACCTAGGCCGACCGCGACTGCACCGTCAAAGTAGCCTGAACGCAACAGAATCTGCATAAGTCCGTCAATGCGATATGGCGACTCGTGCACTTCCTCGATCAGTACGATCTTGCCCCGAGCACGGTCGCCCGTTGACGGATGCGAACCCACGTTCATTGCGAGGAGCGAAAGGTTCCCGCCGGTGAGGTCACCGGTTGCAACTCCAGGCACGAGTGTCTCGGTGTCTGCGTCTCGCGCGATCTCGAGCGGCCCGGCCCCGAGCACGGCGACGCGAAGATCCTCAACGTTGTTCGGAGACTCCAAGAGATCGTTGGTCGCGATCATCGGAGTGAACCACGTTGGAACGCCAAGTCGCTGCTGCCAGAACTCATGCAGCGCCGTAATGTCAGAGGATCCGATGAGCGGTTTGGGTTCGGCTGCCGCGAGCGCATCCGCATCAAGAAGATCAAGGATGCGGATCGCACCGTACCCGCCGCGCACACAGAACACCGCGTCAATCGATGGGTCTGTCCAGGCCGCTGTGAGATCCGCCGCGCGGTCGGCGTCGCTGCCAGCGAGATACCCGTGGGCACGCTCGTGCCGGTCGAGCACGTGTGCGCCTCGCACTGGCTCAAGTCCCCAGGATCGAAGCAGCGCCTCAGCTTTCTCAACGGCTTCTACGGTTGACGGGCCCGAGGGGCTGACAAGCGCGCAACGCGCCCCCGGCTCCAGCGCTCGAAGGGCGGGTGAGGTATGCCGCATGGTCATGTCGCTCCTTTGTGACAGCGTGGTCGCCGGGCCCCGTTGCCCAAGCAGAAAGTGCCCACAAAATCCACCTTACGTTTCGTATCAATGGAATACAAGCGTCGCGAAGATACCAAAATACACAAACAAAACCATAAAATTGGCTGACTTCTTCGCGCTTCCCGGTTAGGGTTTATGTGACGTAACTTCGGAGCTCCAACGGCGGTGCTCCGGTCGAACCTCAGAGAGGACGGTTCGCGCGTGACCGCAAGCATGACTCCGGCAGAACTGTGCGCCCACTTCGTTCGCTACGACACTTCAAACTACGGCGAGGGCAAGAGTGCAGGTGAGACCGAGCTCGCAATCGAGATTGCCCGCATACTCACCGATGCTGGGTACTCCCCCGAGATGTATGCCCCTGAGCCATCTCGCACGTCAGTCATTCTCCGTGTCCCTGGGCGCGATCGTTCCAAGCCTGGAGTACTCGTACACGGCCATACCGACGTCGTGCCGGCAGAGCCTGAGCAGTGGAGCGTGCCGCCGTTCGAAGGGCGGATCGCTGACGGTTACGTCTACGGTCGCGGCTCGGTCGATATGAAGGACATGGTCGCGATGATGGTGGCGACGGCGCTCGAATGGGCAGCGGACGGCACTGTGCCAGAACGGGATGTCGTGTTCCTCTGGGTCGCAGATGAAGAGGACCGCGGCGATTGGGGTGCAGGCTGGCTCGTGCAGGAGCATCCGGAGCTCTTCGCCGGGATCGGTGCAGCCTTTGGAGAGTCGGGCGGACATACCACGCCGCTCACCGCTGTGGACGGATCCACCGTCACGCTTGTTCCCATCGCTGTCGCAGAACGCGGAACACTACACATGCGACTACGCGCCGAAGGTATTTCAGGGCATGGATCACGGCCAGCACCTGGAAGTGCAATCTCCAAGCTCATCGCCGCAGCACAGCGCCTGAACGAACACCAGTGGCCACTGCAGATTGGCGAGGCCGTGCGTGCGTATATCACCGAGACCAACAGCGCCCTCGGCTACGAGGTTGATCTCACAGATGACGCCGGGGTTGCCAAGGCAATTGACCAAATGGGTGAGGCAGGGCTCGTTGCCGGCGTAACCGTTCGCTGCTCTTCGACGACAACGGTGCTCAACGCTGGCTACAAAGTCAACGTGATTCCCGGCGTCGCCGAAGCAGAGGTCGATGTGCGCTGTGTACCTGGAACCTTCGAATCCACACAAGCGGTACTCGCTGAGCTCGTCGGTTCAGAGGTCTCATACACCTTCATTGATCCCGGGGAACCGACAGAGTTCTCCCAGCACTCCCCGTGGTTTGCGGCAATGCGGGCGGCGGTACTGAGATCACAACCCAATTCCGTTGTTGTCCCGTACTGCATGGGTGGCGGTACTGACGCGAAGTCGTTCGCAAAGCTTGGCATCGAATGCTTCGGCTTCGCGCCCCTCACCATCGACCCCGAGGGCCGCCGCACAGCTGGTGTCCACGGCGTAGATGAACGCGTCCCAGTCGCTTCAGTGAATGGCGGACAACGCATTCTCAGCGACTTCTTGCGCGCGGTGTAGACCGCGCATCCATTTTTCTCTATTCAAGCACCCAGCATTCAAGGACACTCGTGGACAACCCAGACTTCGGACTCGATGACGAGCCAAGCGGCATTGTGAGCGACTACTCGGATGGCACTCCCGTCATCTCATATGCGCTCGTCGACGCTGACGGTGCAGTGCTTCGCGAGCGAGCGGGGACACTCCCCTATTACTCCGCGTCAACCGTCAAGGTTGGTGTTCTGGTTGCCGCTCTGCGAATGGTACAGGCCGGCACGTGGCACCTCAGCGATCCACTCACCGTTACTCACGAGTATGCGAGCATCGTGCCAGACGCGCCTCGGTTCGTCATGGAAATCGAGGAGACCGACCCGGGCCTCGGCGCCCCAGGTGATACCGTCACGCTCGCCCACGTACTCAACCGGATGACAACCGTGAGCGCGAACTGCGCAACGAACATGCTGTTCGAAGCGCTCGGTGCGGATCAAGTCGCCGCGGTCTCACGTGATGCAGGCGCGCCAGACACCGGAATGGACCGCCCCTATTCAGACGTTGCTGGGCTCGAAGCAGGCATCACGAATCGAGCATCAGCGCTCGGCCTCGCGCGGCTCATGGCAGCGCTCGTTCGTGGCGATCTGCTTGACACAGAACACACCAACATCGCGAAACAACTCCTCCGAGAGCGTGAAGAGCCGGTGATCAGCGCAGTCGCCTCCGCAGTGGGGTGCCAGAACGCAGTCGTCACCGACACCGGCAGCAAAGGCGGTAGCGTCGACGGAATCGCCCACGACTTCGCCTTCATCGAACGCGACGGCACCATGCAATGCCTTGCGGTCTGCACACGCGGCTACACCTACGAACAAGGCGCAGCCGCAATCTCAGCCGTCACAGCGGCACTGCTCGCGTCCTGTCCCCGCGCACCAGCCACAGACGGCCCAGCCAGCCCGATTGGAGCACACGCATGAGTGTCACAAAGCGTGGAGAGCCAAGCGTCTCCTTTACTCTCCTGGACCACACCGGTGCAGCGCTCGCCGCATGGGATGAGCACCAAACCTACTACGCCGCAAGCACCATTAAGCTCGCCGTAGCCGCGGCAGTGATGTTCGCGGTTGAGGCGGGAACGCTGCGGCTGTCAGACGAATTCCCTGTGCGCACGAGCTTCGCGAGTCGCGTGCCAGATGCCCCAGACTTTGACTTTGAACCAGCAGAGCAAGACCCAGGTCTCCCCGCCGTTGGCACACCGCGCAGCGTCGAGTGGTACCTCGAACGCATGATCACTGTGTCGTCAAATGAGGCGACCAACATCCTCGTTGAGGCACTCGGGGAAGGGACTGTCGGCCTCGAAGCTGTCGGATCCGCACTCGAACGACTGGGGCTGCAAGACATCGAAGTCTCGCGACTCATCTGTGACTATCCGGCGGCGCTCGCTGGATATACACATGCGGTGACCACTCGGAGTCTCGCAAACCTCGCACTTGCCGTCGTGTCAAGCACAAAACTCGCGCCAGCCTCGCGGGAAGTCATGCTCCGGTACATGCGCGCTCAACAGTTCCCAATGATCGCAACGGCGCTGCCCCAGGGCACTGTTTGGGGTTCGAAAAGTGGCTGGGACGAGGGTATTCGACATGACGTTGCTGTGATCGGTGAACCCGGCACTGCAGGATTCCGGGTGCTCGCGGTCTGCACGAAGGCCTTCCTTGCGGCAGGTGCACAAGAGGCGATTGCAGCGGTCACCCAAGCTGCAATCGCCTCTTCATGCGAGCGAATTACCGCGGACTAGCGAACCGCCGCCCGACGCATCGTGACCCAGGTGCCGATCAGCGCAACGAGTGCAACAGCGATGGCACCAATCGCGAAATCAAACCGAGTGATACTCATCACGATCTCAATGAAGTTCGGTGCAATCAGGAGCACTAGCAGCACGAGAAGCAGACCGAGCACGACGCCAGCGATGATCGGCCCCTTCGTTCCGAATCGCACCCAGATCGCGCCGAAGAAGCCACCGACCGAAACAGCAACGAAGGTTCCCAAGAACGTTGTCACCGCGAGCACCCACGCGTCACCAGCGCCAAGCGCGTAATTGTCGAGTGCATATGAGCCGAAGAACCAATGGTCCGTCGCAAGTTCAATCCATAACAGCACCGTCATCATCGCTGAGACAAACACCGAAAGAATGAGGTTCGCAAGCGCCGTACCGAGCACGTACGCACGGCGGGTGGTACCGAGTGCAAGCGCGAACGGGAAGGTCGTTGACACCGCCTGTACCCCGTAATACACGAGGAACCCAGGCAGCGCATACGCCACCGCAAAGTTTGATCGTGCACCATCTGCGTACGCCGGGCTCTGGGGGTCCAACCCTGCCCGCTGGAGCGCGAACGAAATAATCATCGTAATGACCAGGACCAGTGAGATGATGAAGGCCGGAGTGCGGAACATCGCCTCAGGCTTGTTCATATGCAACCGGGTCACCTGTGTGATGTGCTTCATGAGCGAGCCCCCTTCGAATCGTGAGCCGCAACATTGCCAGCATCGCCGCTCCCAGCTGCCTCACGGTCATACCCGTACGCAGACACCAGCTCTTGCAGCGTCACCGAGTTGAGGTCAAGATCAGCTGCCGCAGCGGCGCTCCGGTCCGCGTCAGTCAGGACCTCTTCGACCACCGCAGTCGCGAAGCCACCCGTCCGCTGCAAGCTCAGGGTCTTGCGACCAGAAACGAACGCATCAACCGCAGCACTTCGCCCGGCAACCTGGTACGCGCTTCCTCGCAGATCATCAACATCAGCGTCCTGCACCACACGACCGCGATCAAGAATCACGACCCGTTCGAGTAGGCGGTCCATCTCATCAATGAGATGTGTTGAGAGCACGATCGTGCGCGGATGCTCTTGGTAGTCACGCAACAGCACATCGTAGAAGTAGGCGCGTGCAGTCGCGTCGAGCCCAAGATATGGCTCATCAAAGAATGTCACCGGCGCACGCGAGGCAAGGCCGATCACAATGCCGAGTGCCGACAACTGGCCACGTGAGAATTTCTTCACCACGGTCTTCGTCGGGATGCGGAAGAGCGTCACCAGTTCATCAGCAAGCTCCTGCGACCAACCGGGGTGAAAAACCTTTGCAGCGCGCAGCGCGTGCTTGAGCTTGTAGTCATCTGGGTAGCGCTGGTTATCGCGTACGAAACTCAGCTGCTCGATCACACGCTCATTCTCGAAGGGTTCCTCGCCAAGCACCTTCACTGTGCCTGCGGTGGGGCGATCCTGCGCAGTCATGAGCGACATGAGCGTCGTCTTCCCTGCGCCGTTTCTGCCAAGCAGGCCAGTGATCGTGTTGGCTCGAATCTGTACGGTCACCGCGTCGAGCGCGCGGATGTCACCGTACGCTCGCGTGAGGTCACGCGCCTCAATGGCTGTAGTCATGATGTCTCAGTTTCTGTGTGAGCGGGCCCCGATGGGAGCGCGGATCGCTCAGCTTCGGCAGCGACCAGGCGCTGAAGAGCCGCCTCGTCGATTCCGAGCATCGCCGCTTCCGCAAGCATCGGCCGAATGAAGCTCTGAACAAATTCCTGATGACGTTCAGCAGATAGCGCGTCAAATGCGCCCTCCGCGACGAACATACCGATACCTCGGCGCTTCACCAGCACCTCACGCTCAACCAAGAGATTCAGCGCCTTGCCCGCGGTTGCAGGGTTGATGCGCAGATGGAGTGCAAGCTCGTTCGTTGACGGAACCTGCTCCCCCTCCGCATATCGACCACGCAGAATGTCACCGGCAATACGGTCGGCGAGCTGCAGAAAGATTGGGCGCGTGTCGTCGAACATTTGCCACCTCCGTTACTCTCGCAGCGAGCCTATCGGCTTATCTGGTTCATTACTTCACTAATGAACCTACGCACCGCCGGTGGGTTTGTCAAACCGGTCGTCAAGTTGGCGGCTTGGTAGACCGGTAGCTCGGTCGCCAGGCTGCCCGACTGCCAGGCGACCTGGCGGCCCGGCGGCCAGCACTACCTAGGGCAGCAACGGTTCAGGGATGACCAGTACCTGTGATGCTGCCGCAATGAGTGGCGCGGTATCGATATCAATGCAGCCTTCGTCGATGCCGATTCCTCGAAACGCGAAGTACAGTTTTGCGGTGCCAACAGGTGGCATCGGCCACAGCCAGAAGCCTTCCTCTGTGGTAGAGAATTGCTCGCCGCCTTGCCCGGCACCGCCAAAACTCCCAAGCACAAACCCGTCGGGCTTCTCCTCCCACGTAACGCCAGTCTGGTTGAAGGAGTCAACCGTGGTGCCGTCGGGGAGTTCAAGCCCCACACGTAAGGAGTCTCTCAACATAGCGGCCCGGTCGCCCCATAAATGGTGATCACCCAGCGCTCTGGACAACGCTTCCCGCTCCGCAAACGTCATACCGCTCGGGTATCGCGCCTCTACCCGGAGAATGAATTTCACACCTTCTGCGTAAACGTCCGCGCGCTCTAGCACCAGCATCACGTTTCTGGCGCGACCGAGCTCCATCGCATACGGCACCGCAACCGGGATCTCATTGTGGCTCGGCTGCACCCAGCCTGGCACCGCGATTGGTGCAGCTTGTTCATCATGGTCATCAGGTACTGGCACGTATGTAAAGAAGCTCATGTGCACCACTCAATCCGAGCCCACAGCAGCCGTCAAGCACCGATTTCTCACCGGACACGGAATGCCCGAGGGACGAATCTTACTGACGAGAGATCTTACTTTTCACGGATCGCGCTAGCGACCGCAGCTTGAACCGTTTCGTGTGTGAAGACAAAGCCAGATTCGAGCAGCACGTGAGGTCGCACATCAGCGTCCGACGTCAGTAGCGACTCAGTCGCCGCTTTCCCAAGCCCGAGCCGCAAGGCCCACTCCGGGGCAGGCAGCAGGAACGGCCTACGCAGATTCCGTGCGAGCGCCCTTCCCGTCTGATTCGCGGTCGCGGGCGTCGGCCCGCAGAGATTCACTGGGCCTGAGAGTCGCTCATCAAGCACATGGAGTATGGCTCGTACCTCATCGGCGAGCGAGATCCAGGGCCAGATTTGTTTCCCTGATCCGAGTGGACCGCCAAGGCCAAGATTGGTGAGCGTCACCATCGGGCGCAACACTCCTCGACGATGGATCACCGGCGCCGTGCGCAGCAATGCTACAGACGTCACAGCTTCAGCTTCACGAGCTGCTGCCTCCCACTCGACACACAACTTTGCTAGGAAGGTACCCCCTGCAGGTGAGGCCTCGTCCAATATCACTCCGGGCGCCGAGCCATAAAAGCCCACAGCCGAACCAGACAACAGCGCAGGCCGTGCGCCAGTCATGCGCTGTAACGCGCGAACGATGGTGCGCGTCGATTCCAGACGGGAAGCAACGAGCTCACCACGATACTTACTGGTCCAGGGCAGGCGTCCGACGCTCGCACCATTGAGCAGGACGATCGCGTCGAACCCTTCAAGCGATTGAGGAGAGAGCTCTCCGGACTGGGGGTTCCAACTGATCTCGTGCGCGCTCGCTGCAGGGCGCCTCACGAGTGCTGCGACTTTATCACCCCGGGCAAGCAATGCCTCCTTGAGTGCAGAGCCAATGAGCCCGGTCGCGCCGCCAATGAGCACACGCATGGCTACACCCGCTCCCACGTCGCAACTCCGCCTGCCACCACATGAAACAGCGGGTGAGGAGAGGGAGAGCTCTCAGACCAGAGAGCAGCGTCTCCCGGGCTCCGCCGTTCAAGCTTCTCCCCGAGATGCGCCCACTCGTACTCAAGCTGACCATCAGACACCGGGATCAGCTCAGTCGTTGGTTCCGCACGTAAAATCTTTGACCCGTCAAAGCGGTATCCCCGAGCCACTGCTTCATCATGTAACCCGCTCAGATATGCGCCCACCATGAGGAGTGGGTCGCTCGTCGCCCGGAATCGCTCCAGCTGCGGGTGATTTTTATATCCCTTGGTGAGCTCAGCGAGCACAGCTTGCGCCAGCAGCGCTTCGCGCCAGCCAGCCACAAGGCCAGCACGATCAAGGTGACTCGGGTGTAACGACCACATTCGCATTTGGCAGCCCTTCTAGACGCTATCGAAGTCTCTACGACCCCCGCGCTGCGCAGCAGCGCCCGCAATCACCACGAACAAGATGCCGATAATCTGCATGAGCACCGGAGTCTGCGAAAGCACGAGGAAGCCGATCACGACACCGATCCCCGGCTCAACCGCCATAAGCGTACCAAACGCTGTCGGAGTCATCCGTTTGAGCGCAAGCATCTCCAACCCGAATGAAACAACAGGCGCGAGCAGCGAAACACCCGCGGCGAGCAGGACAAGCTGCCACGTCACATCACCCGTTACGACCTGCGGCAAGCCAATCGGCATCGTCGCAACAGCAGCGATTGGGATAGTGAGTGCGAGCCCAGAGATTCCGCTAAAACGATCACCGACGCGCTGCGTCAGCAGAATGTACAGTCCCCAGCAGACGCCAGACAGTACGGCAAAGCCGATGCCCACGAGATCCGCGCTGCCACTCCATGGCTCGGCAAGCAGCACCACACCGACGAGCGCGAGTGCAGGCCAGACGAGAGCAGATCGCCGTTTGCTCATCACTCCAGCAACGGTCAAGGGCCCAAGGAACTCAATGGCCACTGCTGTTCCGAGCGGCAATCGTTCAACTGCCGCCAGGAACGTTGCAGTCATGTATCCAGTCACCACGCCAAGCGCGATGAGGAGCGGGATATCCGCACGACGAACGCTACGCAGACTTGGGCGGGCAATGATGAGCAAGAAGGCCGCACCAAACATCATGCGCATCCAGGAGGCGCCTGCCGGCCCAACCCCAGCAATGAGGTGGACCGACAGCGCGTTGGCGAGCTGGATCATCGCCATCGCCGCAGTGGCAAGCAGCCACGGCGGAATCCCCGTTCGCGGGGCCTGCGGAATACGCGCGAGCACCCGGTATTACCAGCCTTCAGTCAACACGCGGTCAAGCTGAGCGACCATGAAGTCGGCGCTTTCCTCTGTGAGGCACAGCGGTGGCTTCACCTTCAGCACGTTTGAGCGTTCAGAGGTCGTCAGTACAACGACGCCAAGCTCTTTCAAGCGCTCACAAATCGCTGCGGTTTCTTCCTTCGCTGGTTCGAGAGTTTCGCGGTCACGAACCAGTTCGACGCCAAGGTACAGGCCTTCGCCGTGGATCGGCCCAATGATTTCGTGACGCTCCGCGAGTTCACGGAACCCTGCAGCGAGGCGTGCGCCAACCACACGCGCGTTCTCTTGGAGTTGCTCATCACGCATTGCGTCGAGCACCGCGATGCCAACTCGGCACGACAGTGGGTTGCCACCGGCCGAGGCAAAGAATTGTCCCTGGGTAGCAAGCGCGTCTGCGATCTTCTTCGTCGTGATGACACCACCGATGGGGAATCCGTTACCCATCGGCTTCGCAATCGTAATGATGTCAGGTGTCACGCCAGACTGCTCAAAGCCCCAGAAGCTTGAGCCCATACGGCCAAAGCCCACCTGTACTTCATCGGCGATGCAGACGCCGCCCGCAGCTCGAACCCGCGCATAGACGTCGCGCAGATAGTTCTGCGGGAGCATCACGCCGCCAGCGTTTCCAAGCACAGACTCGCAGATGAAGCCGGCAACATTTCGCCCCTCTTCAGCGAGAGCATCAAGATCACGACCGAGGTCAGCGGCATACTGCGCGCCTACGGTCTCATCCGACGCTGCCCCACGGTATGTGCCGCGGAATCGGTTCGGGACGTCAGCGACATGCACCCAGTCGGGGCGGTTCTCAAGCGCATAGGGGTTGTCATATGCACTCGTGGTAACCGCGTCACTCGCCATCGTCCAGCCGTGGTAGGCCTCCCGCAGCGACACAATCGTCTTTCGACCTGTCGCTGCCTGTGCAAGCCTGAGCGCAAGGTCAACGGCCTCGGAACCACTATTGACGAGCAGGACGGTGTCGAGCCCTGTTCCAGCCGGCAGCATCTCAAGCAAACGCTCACTGTACTCAGTGAGTTCGCGGTACAAGAAGCGCGAGTTGGTGTTCAAGATGCGGATCTGGCGGCTTGCTGCTGCTGCGACACCGGGATGGCCATGACCAAGACCCGTGACGTTGTTCACCATATCGACGTAGGACCGGCCGGTGGTGTCGATGAGGTGATGACGCCAGCCCCGCTCAATCTGCATCGGTCGCTCGTAGTAGCGTTCCTGTGCACTCGCAAAGATGCGCTGGCGACGGCGAAGCTCGTCTGCTGCTTCGTCACGCTGTGCGTAGGAGTCGAGACCGAGCAATCCCGCTGGGTCCGCCGTGAAGCGATCCCACGCTGGCACACGATCAGGCGAGACGAACTGCGCACGCCCGTCGTCGGGAACCTCGAGCGAAAGAATCGCTGGCACGCTTTCAACAAGCTCACCAAACTCGGGCTGGGAGTTACCGGCATTCTCACCAACGGCGTCTGCACGGCACAGGGTGACTGCGACGGGTCGCGGATCAGTGCCTGCCAGAAGTGTGGCAATAGTCTCACCAGCTACGACAGTGCTCTCTGCTGATACCGTCGCCTGAACACCGTCAATCGACAGGTACCACTCGGCACCGACCAGCTCGATCAGGAGTCCACGCTCAGTCGCGACAACAACCTTGCCGTCTACCGGCGCTGCAACAGCGGCTTCGGCACCAGCAGCGACGGTAATCTCGGTGGCAATAGGCCAGGTCTCGGCAGCGCCGTTCGAGTTGACCGCAGTGCGGGTGAGGCGGAAAACGCCATACGGGAGCACCACGGCAGCAGCGCCCTCAGTAAGTGCATCGCGCACGAGCTCAGCTTCAGTCTCGGTCGCAAGGAACTTTCCTGCTTCAAGTGACTCCGACTCAACACCAAGATCGACAACACGTACCTCGCCAACAAAGCCAGGCAGCAACGAGGTCAGCGGATCCGCACTCGTCGCAATTGGGCGTTCGATCTCTCGCAGCCCCGCACCGCACGCAATCCCATCGCGACCGAGCGCAGCGAGCACCTGCTCGGTCATCTCCGCGAGGGTGTAGCGGGTGGCCGAATCGAAGATCGCTTGCTCGCCTGCGATGCGTTCGCGGGCGTAGTCATTGTCACCATCGATTTCGAGCTGTCGCCACCCGCTCGCTACGAGGTGAGCGGCACGAAGCACGACGAGCGGCCAGATCGCACGCGCCTCCGCGTCAGACACTGCGGCGAGTCGATCAAACGCCGTAATCGTGTCGAGCGTGCGGAGGGGACGTTCTGGTTCATGGTGAAGCATCGACGACACGGTCACCGAAAGCTCAGCGATCCGCCATCCATAGCCAAGGTCGCCAAGATCAAGCACCGTGTGGGGATGGAAGCGGCGGTCGTCACCCTGCTGCGCTACAACGTTGTCGTCGGTCAGATCGCCGTGGATCGCCTGTACTGGCAGAGCGTCTGCGAGCGGGAGAAGCGCAGAATGTGCGGCAATCGCAGCTTCGAGCACATCTTCACGAAGGTCATCGTCGGTAATCGCAGTTGCGAGACGTAGGGTCTCTTCAAATGCGCCGCGCATATCCCACGGGTTTGGGCGACCAAGTCCATGGTGTTCGAGTTCAGCGAGTGCATTGACTGACGCAGCAGCGAGCGAACCGAATTCTTCGAGCACTACGGGAGCGAGATATCCGTGATCAACGAGTGCGACGCCATGTGCAAACTCGCTTCGACGCACGGCGAAACCGTTCCAGCGCTGGGTGAGCTCACCGTTAAGCCCTGGCAGGACACTTGCGACTGGCACCCCGGCCGCGCGATACGCATCGAGTGCAGCGTGTTGAGCGTCACGGGCTTCGTCCCCAAAGACCGGATTGTCGATGCGAAGCACGCTCTTCGTGCCGTCTGCTTCAACGATCATAAAGTTGCGATCTTGGTTACTTCCAAGCTCCGTCGCCGATACCTCGACCCCGTAGAGGTCCAACGCAATCGTAATCGCGTCGGTCACACTAATGTTCGGGCGGACGAGTCCGCCTTCTTCGGTGATATCGGTCGGGTTGTGCATCTTTACAGTTCCTTAGTTACGGGCCGCGTTACAGGCAGCAGGTACAGGTGAATATTATCGCGCCAGATACACGAATGCCGCCTCGAGAGCATTCCCGAGGCGGCATTACGATACTTTTCCTGCGTTATTCGGAGATGAGTCGCTTCGCAATCGCCGGGGCTAGCGCGGTGAACGCACGATTTCGGTGTGAAACCAGGTCCTTTTCTTCCGGACGCATTTCTGCTGCAGATCGGCTCTCTCCCGCGGGTCGGAAGATCGGATCGTACCCAAATCCGTCAGTGCCTGCGCGCTCCGTGAGAATATCGCCAGCCCAGTTGCCAAGCTCACACACTTCTTCACCGTCTGGCATGACCAATGCAGCAGCACAGACGAAACGTGCTGCACGATTTGGCTCAGCGATGTCCGAAAGCTGCCAGAGCAACAGCTCAAGGTTCTTCGTATCGTCACGCTCCGGACCCGACCAACGCGCCGAAAAGATGCCGGGGCAGCCACCGAGAACGTCAACGGAGATGCCTGAGTCATCTGCCACCGCGGGCAAACCAGTGTGCTTTGCCGCTGCACGAGCCTTGATGAGCGCGTTTGCCTCGAAGCTCAAACCGTCTTCAACCGGTTCTGGCCCGTCATAGCTGACGACCTCGATGCCAGGCACCAACGGTTCAAGTACGCGACGGAGCTCAGCCAGCTTTTTCTGATTGTGGCTGGCAAGTACGATCTGGGTCATGCGGCATCCCCAGCGAGTGCTGCGGACTGCGCTTCGCCCAGTTCAGAGATGCTCGCGAGAGCGAGATCGAGCAGCGTATTGAGCTCGTCACGACTGTAAGGGACGCCCTCGGCAGTACCCTGCACCTCGACGAGACCGCCTGTGCCGGTCGCTACGACGTTCATATCAGTGTCAGCTTTTGAGTCCTCGACGTATGCGAGGTCACTCATCGGCACGCCGTTCACGATACCAACCGAGACAGCTGCAACGCTGTCCTTCAGCGGCTGAGCCTTGCGTCCGATGTGTCCGTTCTCGCGAGCCCACTCAATCGCGTCAGCGAGCGCAACATATGCGCCAGTGATTGACGCGGTGCGCGTACCGCCATCTGCCTGAAGAACATCGCAGTCGATCACGATCGTGTTCTCACCGAGCTCGGAAGTATCGATCACCGCGCGAAGGCTACGACCAATGAGGCGCGAAATCTCGTGGGTACGTCCACCGATCTTGCCGCGCACCGACTCACGCTGCATGCGATCATTCGTCGAGCGGGGAAGCATCGAGTACTCGGCAGTCACCCAACCGGTACCCTCGCCCTTCAGCCAGCGAGGAACACCTGGAGTGAACGATGCGGTGCACAGCACCTTCGTGTCGCCAAAGCTGATGAGCGCGCTACCCTCAGCTTGCTTGCTCCAGCCACGCTCAATTGTGACGGGGCGCATCTGCGCTGGCGTGCGTCCATCAACACGGGTCATGTCGCTCATCAGTTCTCCTTTTGTGGATGTGGTTCGACCGGGTCTACTTCGATGCCGAGCATACGACGCGCCAGATCAGCAAAGTGCTCTCCGTCTTCACCGGTCGTTTCGTAGCGGATCACTGGCTCTCCAGCATCAACGGGGCGCAGCAGTTGCTCGTCCGTGAGCACCTCGTACACCCGGTTTGCGGTTTCAATGTCACTCGATACGAGCGCAACGTCAGGACCCATGACTTGGCGGATCGCACCTCGCAAGAATGGATAGTGCGTGCAGCCAAGCACAAGCGTGTCAATCTCTTTTGCTTTGAGCGGCGCAAGGTACTCGGATGCGATCGCGAGTGTCTCTTCGCCAGAAGTTTTGCCTGCTTCAACGAGCTCGACAAAGCGCGGGCAGGCACGAGAGGTGAGGTCAACGCCAGCGCTCACGCGGAAGAGGTCTTCGTAGGCACGTGAGCGGATCGTTCCCTTCGTCCCGATCAAACCAACGCGGCCATTGCGCGTTATCGCGAGCGCGCTACGCACTGTTGGGCCAATGACCTCAACGACCGGCACGTCATACCGCTCGTACGCATCACGAAGCACGGCAGCTGACGCCGTGTTGCACGCGATGACCAGCATCTTCACGCCCTCAGCAACCAAGCGGTCCATGACCTCAAGTGCAAGTCTCCGCACCTCAGCAATCGGTCGCGGACCGTACGGCGTGTGAGCGGTGTCGCCCACATAAATCATGGATTCATTCGGCAACTGGTCACGAATGGCGCGCGCTACCGTCAATCCCCCGACGCCCGAATCAAAGACTCCAATGGGCGCATGCTGAGGGTTACTGCCAAACTTCACGGGACAAGCCTACCGTTTCGCCCGTCGGCTACTTTTCTTTCAACCAGGTAATACGGTGCAGTTCGGTCACGCCGTATTCTTCCAAACCTGCATAGTGAGCGGCGGATCCGTACCCCTTATTGGTGTCCCAACTGTAGCCGGGATGCTGTTCGTGCGCCTCACGCATGAGTTCATCACGAGCGACCTTTGCGCGCACCGAAGCGGCCGCTACGCTCGCGCAGGCGCGATCCGCACCGACCCGAGTGCGGACATCGAGCGGGGATTTCAGCTGCGGCGTCAGCCAGTCTTGCGAACCGTCGACGAGAATCACTGCGCGCGTCACATCGATGCCCTGTTCGTGGAGTTGCAGGAGTGCACGACGTGCAGAGGCGCCGAGCATCGCAGTAATCCCGTGCTCATCGATCTCTGCAGCGGTGGCATATCCCACAGCTCCAGCACCCCACTCCTCAACGAGCGGAGCGATCTTTTCGCGCCGCTTCTCCGTGAGCAACTTTGAGTCGCGGAGCCCTGCTGGAAACTCTTCGGTGCCGCGGGTGACGACGTGTGCACCAACGGCGACAGGACCAGCAATCGCCCCACGGCCGACCTCGTCAATGCCGATAACAAGTTCAGCACCCTCAGAGAACCACTGCCACTCAACATCAAGCGTTGGGTCCTTCTCAGGCGGAGCCTTGCAGGTCAGCGGTTCGCAATCAGTTGCCACGGGCTTCTTCTACTCCAACGAAGGTGTTCTCAGGGTTCGACAGCCAGCTCAGCCGGTTGAGCGGCCAGTTCAGCAGGAACGCGCGCCCGACGACCTCGGTCTCAGGCACGAAGCCCTTGCCAGGACCGTCCTGGTTGTATCGAGAGTCCTTGCTTGCGTAACGGTTATCCCCCATGACCCAGAGTGAGCCCTCGGGGACAACAACGTCGAAATCAATGGCGGAGGCCTTCTTCTCCCCTTCAGGGATGACGATGTATGGCTCATCGAGCGGCACGCCGTTCACTGCCACGCGCCCACCGGTGTCACAGCAGGTCACCCGGTCGCCGCCGATACCAATGACGCGCTTTACGACGTAGTTGTGGCTGGTATCAGCCGCGAGACCAACAGCCTGCAACACGCTCTCGACACCGCTGGGATTTGAATCACCGCTGCGCGGGTAGAGCCACCCACCGGGATCGCTAAACACGACGATGTCGCCACGTTTGACGTCTTGCACGTTTGGGACGAGCTGGTTCACGAGGATCCGGTCATCAATCTGGAACGTGTTCTCCATCGACTGCGATGGGATATAAAAGCTACGAACCAGGAACGTCTTCAGCAAGAACGACACCAGGAAAGCCACCACGACAATGACGATGAGGTCACGGATAAACGTTAGAAAACCGGATCGTCGCCCGCGGGCTGTTTTGCTCATGTCGCTCCTGAAATTAGCGGTTCCCCGTCGCGTACGGGGATGTGATTAGCGTATTGCATGGCACCAGTGAAACGCCTCAGGCTCCCACCTACGAGTAGATGAGAGCCTGAGGAGATCAAGAGGGCAACAATTACTTGTCGCGCTTCTCCTTGATCTTTGCCTTCTTGCCGGTGAGGCCACGGAGGTAGTACAGCTTCGCGCGGCGAACGTCACCACGGGTGACAACCTCGATCTTGTCGATCGCAGGCGAGTGGACGGGGAACTTACGCTCAACGCCAACCTGGAAGCTGATCTTACGAACGGTGAACGTCTCGCGAACGCCGTCACCGTGACGGGAGATAACAACACCCTGGAACACCTGGACACGCGAACGGTTGCCCTCAACGATGTTCACGTGAACCTTAACGGTGTCACCTGCGCGGAACGCGGGGATGTCGCTCTTGAGCGACGCGGCATCGACGTGGTCGAGCTTCTGCATGATTGTCTCTCTCTGCGCCCGCCGCAAGCCGGAACGCTGAAATATAAATTGAAAAGTAAGTGCGTGCATCACGGACCATGCGAAACCCTCGCGGCAGCGTCGCGCCGTGGCACAAGCTTCAATTATGCCATAAGTGCGAACACTCTTCATCACGCGTACTCGCGCGTGTCCACCCCGTGGCTGCGACCGGCGTAGACTGTCACGATGACCAACACCTACGGTCAAGACAGTCAACGGCGCTGAGTCATCGAAGCAGCACCCCCGGTTGAGTGGCTCAGGCCTTATACCTGACCCTTCGAAAGCGACATTTTGTCTAGTTCAGCTTCCTCAACCGTGCGCACAAATGCGACACCGACGAACTCTCGTTCACGTGTGATCCTTGCGAGTCTCATCGGAACAACCATCGAGTTCTACGACTTCTACGTCTATGCAACTGCGGCCGTGCTCGTATTCCCCACGCTCTTCTTCCCGACCGGCAACGAGACGACCGCGCTCATCGCGTCCTTCGCTACTTTCGGTGCCGCGATGCTCGCGCGCCCGGTCGGCGCAATCTTCTTCGGCCACCTCGGTGACCGGCTCGGCCGCAAAACGACCCTCGTTGCGTCCCTCCTCACGATGGGTGTTGCAACGTTTCTCATTGGCCTGCTCCCCACGCATGACAGCATCGGCGCCTGGGCAGCAGTCCTCCTGCTCATCCTGCGTCTCGCTCAGGGCTTCGCCATTGGCGGCGAGTGGTCTGGTGCTGCTCTCGTCGCTACTGAGAACGCTCCCGAAGGCAAGCGCGCGTGGTACGGCACCTTCCCCCAGCTCGGCGCACCGCTTGGCTTTGTCATCGCAAACATGTTGTTCTTCTTCATCAACAACGCCCTCGCTGACCCAGCATCTCCCGGAATCGCATCCGAGGCATTCCTCAGCTGGGGGTGGCGCATCCCCTTCCTCTTCTCAGCGGTCATGGTGATCGTTGGCCTCTGGGTTCGACTCAAGCTCGTCGAATCTGAGGCGTTCGAACGCACCAAGCAAACCGGCAAGGTTATCCGGATGCCACTCGTAGAAGCATTCAAGAACCACAGCAAGGCGCTCATTCGCGCCACCTTCGCGATGTTTGCAACCTACGTGTTCTTCTACCTGATGACGTCATTCACGTTGACCTTCGGCACGCGTCCCACCCTTGAGGCAGCACAGCGCTCTGCAGCAGACGCTGGCACTCCCTTCGATGCGTCGACCTATGTCGCAGGCCAGGGATACACCTACAACGAGTTCATCCTGATGCTGGTCTTCGGTGTTGTCTTCTTCGGCATCTTCACCCTTGTTTCGGGGCCGCTCGCCGACCGCTTCGGTCGCCGTCGTACCCTTATCTGGGTCACCATCGCCATTGCGCTGTTTGGATTCACGTTCACGCCACTCCTCGGTGGCGAGACCGCTGCGGTTATGTTCTTCCTTGCACTCGGATTCACCCTCATGGGACTAACATTTGGGCCGATGGGAGCGTTCCTTCCAGAGATGTTCCCAACCAACGTTCGCTACACAGGTTCTGCGTTTGCCTACAACGTCTCCTCGATTCTTGGTGCTGCGCTTGCCCCAATCATCGCTGTCTGGTTGTGGGGCCTCGCTGATGGCAGCCCGATGTACGTTGGCTGGTACCTCACCGTCGCTGCGCTCATCACACTCATGTCGCTCCTGCTGACCCCTGAGACAAAGCACATCGACATCAACGAGTAGGTCACCAGCGGGATACCTCCCGCGCATATGCAATCGGCCGCCAATATGTTCAAGATCCGAAAATCTGACATATTGGCGGCCGATAACCTATTGGAGGCGACTCGCAACGGCGGTCAGTGCGCACACCCGATGCCGTGAGTCCGCGTGAGCGCGATCCGCACCCGAATCTCAAGCGCTACTAGTGCTGGCAGCCGGGGCACCAATACAGCTTGCGGTTCGCCATCTCCTCAAGAACGATGTTTGTGCCGCAACGTTTACACGGCGTTCCCTCGAGCTTGTACACCCAGTGCCGCTCATCGCGCTCGACGAGCGCCTTCTCGTAGGCTTCGCCCTCAAGCCCGTCGATCGTCATCATCTGACCCACCGTGATTCCGGTTTCCAGGAGCGCCGCCCAGTCATCCCACATGGCTTCAAGCACGGTTCGGTCGATCGTATTTGCGGGGGTGTGCGGATCAATTTCAGCGCGGAACAGCATCTCTGCTCGGTACACGTTGCCAATTCCAGCGACCACCGACTGGTCCATGAGCACCAGACCAATGGCGGTCTTCTTTTTGCCAGCTCGTTCGACAAACCGCTGCTTTTCCACTGGCGTGTTTGCGTTCGCGGGGTCGGGGCCAAGCTTTTGGATGACCGCGTCGACCTCTGCTGGCGTCAACACTTCACATGCGGTGGGGCCGCGCAGATCCGCGCATACGAGGTCATTGAGAAGTCGCACCCGCACCTGCCCGACAGGCTCAGGTGGCCATTCCGATGCCGCTGCGGAGGCTTTGTCGCTCTCAGCCATACGCACACGGGTCCGACGGGGCGCGCCGATCGACGTCACCGAGTCTTCAGCGTCAGCATCAATCGGGCGCGAACCACTCGGACGCGAGTGCTCTCCGGTCTGGCCAAGCTTTGAGTGCCCTGGCGTCTGTCCGTGGATCTGAATAGAGTCGTCGACGCGCACTTCGCCAGCGAAATCCCAAGCGCCGTAGATTCCGAGGTGGACGCGCAGCCAGTATCCACCTTCGAATTCAAGGAACATTTGTTTGCCGACTGCGCGCGCATCGATCATCTTGCGACCGCTGATCAGTTCAGCGCCCTGCGCAAACCGGCCCTGCGGACTCGTAATCTCTGGCGCAGTGCCAACGAAGTTCACACCGAACTGGCGCGCAATTCGGTGTACGGAATGCCCCTCAGGCATAAGAACTCACCTCACATATACAAGAAGTGGGGCTCGGGAACGCGCACGCACGGACCCAGAACCCCACCCTCATGATTGACCTCACCGGCCAATCTTGGAAATTCTTAGAGTGAATCGACCTGCTTACCGGCGATAAGGCCGGTGCGCTCGTACTCGCCAAGCTGCCCGATGCGGCGCACGTGGCGCTCATCACCGGGGAACGGCGTCGCGATGAAGAGATCGATGAAACGGATCGCATCTTCAACGGGGTGCTGACGCGCACCAATCGAAATCACATTGGCATTGTTGTGTTCGCGAGCGAGCTCAGCGGTCGAGTCGTTCCACACGAGTGCCGCGCGGATCCCCTCAACCTTGTTCGCAGCGATCTGCTCGCCGTTACCCGAACCGCCGAACACGACGCCGAGGGCCTCCACGCCGTCACGCTCATCGCGAGCTACCCCGAGTGCTGCGTTGATGCAGAACGAGGGGTAATCGTCGAGAGCGTCGTAGGCCTCAGGACCGTGGTCAATAACTTCGTGGCCCTGGTCTGCCAGGTGCTGCTGAAGCTGCTGGCTGAACTCGAGACCCGCGTGATCGGTGGCAACATGAATGCGCATGGTGACTAGTTTACCCGGTGCGGATTAGAACTGCGGACCGGCGGTTCGTCCGCGCTTGAGTTCGTAGAAGCCAGGCACGCTTGCAGCCATGACCATGCCGTCCCACAAACGCAGCGCAGCGTCTCCCGCAGGCGCAGGTGTGACAACCGGGCCGAAGAACGCGTTGCCGTCAACCGAGATGATGGGAACTCCGACATCAGGACCCGCTGTCGCCATCGCAAAGTCGGTATTCTCTCGAAGCACCGTATCGTCAGCGGCATCGGCGCGTGCTGCAAGGCTCTCGTCGAGCCCCACTGCGGCGAGCGCCTCAGCAATGATCGCGTCGTAGTCGTCACGGTCGTCTGGGTGAATACGAGTGCCCACCTCGGTGTAGAAGCGTCCTACCGCTACATCTCCAGCGACCTCGTGGATTGCGATTGCGATCTGGCCGAGGCGCTTGCCCTGCCGGTGGCCTTCTGCGTGCGAGCCAGCGTCGCGGCCTTCGTTGAGAATCGCGAGGCTAATGGGGCGCCAGGTGACTGGGAATCCACGTACCTCTGACACCTCATGCACCCAGCGGCTGGTCATCCAGCACCAGGGGCAGATGGGATCAAAGAAAAACTCAACGTTTGGTGTCTGCTCACTCATGGTTTCACCCTATCTGGGCTGTGCCAATTCTGGGCGAGATTTCTGTCGCGTTCACGCCTGTTCAGCGCGGTCATTGGTTTGGACGAATACAGTGGACTCATCACATTGTTTTTCGTGGAGTGGAGATCACAGTGCCAGGAGAAAACCTCACTCGTCTTGAGGCCCAGGAACGCGCTCGCGTCGTACAGAGTCAGAGCTACGAAATTGCTTTGCACCTTGCGTCGGGTGACGAGACGTTCCAATCAGATACAACGGTTCGGTTCACGGGCGAAGCTGGTGCTTCGACCTTCATCGACCTCATTGCTGCATCGGTTGAGCTCGTTGAGCTGAACGGTGTCTCGCTTGATCCGGCGGAGGTATTCGCTGATTCGCGCGTGCAGTTGCCAAGCATTGCCGCAGAGAACGTGCTGCGTATCAAGTCGACGCAGCGTTACATGAACACCGGCGAGGGGCTTCACCGCTTCGTCGACCCGGCTGACAACGAGGTCTACCTCTATTCACAGTTCGAGGTCCCCGACTCGCGTCGCATGTTCCCCGTGTTCGAGCAGCCCGATCTGAAGGCAAACTTCCAGTTCACGGTTACCGCTCCTGCACGCTGGAAGGTAACGAGCAACCAGCCGACACCTGAACCAGTAGCGGTTGCTGACCCCTCTGGCGTCGGTGTTCTCGGCGGCGAAGCACTCGCGACCTGGACGTTTGAACCCACCCCGGTCATTTCGAGCTACATCACCGCGCTCATCGCAGGCCCGTACTATGAGGTACGCAGCGAACTCACGAGCAAGGACGGTCGTATCATTCCGCTCGGCGTCTTCTGCCGCCACTCACTCTCCGAGTACATGGACGCAGACTACGTCTTCGACAAGACCCGCGAGGGCTTCGAGTTCTTCGAGAATGAGTTCGACTTCCCGTACCCGTTCGACAAGTACGATCAGCTGTTCGTCCCTGAATACAACATGGGTGCAATGGAGAATGCTGGCGCTGTCACGTTCACCGAGACCTACGTGTTCCGCAGCCAGGTCACCGATGCCATTCGTGAGCGTCGCGTTGTGACGATCCTGCACGAGCTCGCGCACATGTGGTTTGGTGACCTCGTCACCATGCGCTGGTGGAACGATCTCTGGCTGAACGAGTCGTTCGCCGAGTACATGTCGACGCTTGGCGTTGCTGAGGCGACCGAGTGGTCGGATTGCTGGACCACCTTCGCGGCAAGCGAGAAGTCATGGGCATACCGTCAGGACCAGCTCCCTTCGACGCACCCCATCAAGGCTGAGATCCGTGATCTGCAGGATGTTCTCGTGAACTTTGACGGCATTACCTACGCAAAGGGTGCTTCAGTTCTGAAGCAGCTCGTCGCGTGGGTTGGCCGCAAGCCGTTCATGACCGGCGTGCACGATTACTTCGTGAAGCACCAGTTCTCGAACACCGAGCTGCCCGATCTCATGACCGAACTCGAGGCGCAGAGTGGTCGCGACCTCACTGACTGGACCCAGAAGTGGCTGGAAACCGCCGGCGTGAATACGCTTCGTCCCGTCTTCGAGGTTGATGCTGATGGCAAGTTCACCAGCTTCGTAATCGAGCAGACCGCACACGCTGACTACCCAACTCTTCGCCCTCATCGCATTGCTGTTGGTCTCTACGAAGAGCAGAACGGTGCAGTTGTTCGCACCAAGCGCGTCGAACTCGATGTCGATGGCGCGCGCACCGATGTCACTGAACTCATCGGCGAGCAGCAGCCTGCACTCGTGCTCCTCAACGACGATGACCTGACTTACGCGAAGATTCGCCTCGATGAGCGTTCGCTCGAGACCGTCTCTGCTCATCTCGGCGACATCACAGACTCACTCGCACGCGCCCTCGCCTGGAGCACCCTGTGGGATGCGACTCGAGACGCAGAGTTCCCTGCCTCACGTTTTGTTGACATCGTTCTCGCGCACATGGACCGCGAGACCAACTCGACGACACTGCGTACCCTGCTCAACCAGCTGATCCTCGCTGCTTCGAGCTACGTCGCACCAGAGCGTCGCGCAGAAACGCTCGAGAAGGTTGCAGACACGCTCTGGCAGCGCGCAATCGATGCTGAGCCCGGCACCGATGCACAGTTCCAGTTCGTCAAGGCATTCGCGCAGCTCGCCGCGACTGACGATCAGCTCGACTCAGTTCTCGCACTTCTCGAGGGCAAGATCGAGCTCGAGAAGCTCGACATCGACACCGACCTTGGCTGGGAGCTGCTGATCGCACTCGCTGCAGGCGATCGTGCCACCGCAGCCGAGATCGACAAGGCACTCGAGAGCGACCGTACGGCGACGGGCAACCAGTCTGCAGCGCACGCACGTGCAGCACTTCCGACTGCTGAGGCAAAGTCGGCAGCCTGGGACTCGGTGTTCGTCGAGTCAGACAAGCCAAATGCGATTGTACGGTCGACTGGCCTCGGCTTCTTGCGTGCACACGATCGCGAGCTCCTGACCCCGTTCGTTGAGCCGTACTTCGCGTCGCTGACTCAGCTCTGGGATTCGCGAAGCTACGCAATCGTCGAAGAGCTCGTCGACGGGTTCTTCCCGTCACCGCTCGCAGACGCTGCACTTGAGCAGGCAACCCGCGCGTGGCTTGATGCAAACGAAGAGGCTGCACCTGCGCTGCGTCGCCTCATCATCGAGAACCACTCGGGCATCGTGCGCGCACTCGCCGCACAGCAGGCTGACGCGGCGGCCTAACGATGTTCATCTCTGAGGTGGCGGCGCCTTTAGCTGACTTCTACACGACTTTTAAGCAGCCAATCAACATCTTGATGATCATTGCGATCGCCCTGTTTGCGAATTGGCTGTTGAGGTTCGCCCTCCGGCGCACGGTGCAACGCATCGTACAGGGCGTGAAGAAAGCGCAAGACGTCGATTCCACCTCAGAGCTCACCGCTGCACCGTACATCAATGCACGTGCGGTGCAGCGGACCCGCACCCTTGGCACCGTCGGTCGCCACGTCATCACTTGGTCAATAGTCGTGTTCGCGCTCATCGCCATTCTTGCGAACATGGGTGTGAACCTCGCAGCGCTTCTCACCTCGGCCGGCATTGTCGCGGCAGGCCTCACCTTTGGCGCACAGAACATCGTCAAAGACATCCTCAACGGCTTGTTTATGGCGTTTGAAGATCAGCTCGGCGTTGGCGACTTCGTCACCATCGACACGATCTCAGGAACCGTGGAAGACGTTGGCATTCGCGTGACTCAGGTGCGCGCCTACGATGGCACACTCTGGTTCATCCGCAATGGCGAGATTCTCATGCTCGGCAACGCTTCCCAGGGCTGGGGTCGCGCAGTGATCGACATCACCGTCGACGCAGACCAAGACCTCAAGCACGTGGGTGAAGTCGCAGTTGACGCAGCTGAAGATCTCTTGTCGCAGGAGCAATACCGCCGCAAGGTGACTGGCTTCCCAGAGATCCTCGGTCTCGAGAGTGTCTACGGCAATCGGGCGACCCTGCGTTTGACGATGCGCACTCGCCCAGAGGCGCGAGATGAAGTCCGCCGAGCATTGCGCGCCGCGATTCGTCGAAGCTTCAATGAGAACGGCATCAAACTGGCGGATGAACTCCCGCCAACACTCGGAGGTAAAGCATGACCGATCAGACACCAGCGCAGCCTCGTTTGACGCTGCGCAAGGACGAGAATGGTGATGCCTTGACCGATACGGTCTGGGCGCAGATCGGTGGCGAGGAAACCTTCGAGTTCATCGCCGCAAAGTTCTACGAGGGCGTTCGAGAGGACCCGATTCTCGCCCCCATGTACCCACAGGACGACTGGGACGGCGCCATCCGCCGCTTCCGCATGTTTCTCGAGCAGTACTGGGGAGGCCCGGGAACCTACTCGGCAGAACGAGGTCACCCCCGGCTGCGGATGCGTCACGCGGCATTCCACATTGACTCGGACGCACGCGATCGCTGGTTGCAGCATATGAACGCAGCGCTCGATGCAGCAAAGCTTCCGCCGATGCACGATGCTGCGATCCGCGACTATGTCGAGCGAGCGGCGTTCTCGCTCATTAACCAGCCAGGCTAGGCGCAAGCTCAGCAGGTTGCCGTGCGTTCCGATCCACTTCTGCAGACACCGGTCCCACTGGTTGCCGCTCCGATGGCGGGTGGCCCGACCACGGTAGCGCTTGCGCGTGCAACCGCAGCAGCGGGCGCATTTCCGTTTCTTGCGGGCGGATACCAAACTGCAGATGCGCTCATGGCGCAGGTCGCAGAGCTACGCGAAAGCACGCCACGCTTCGGTGTGAACCTCTTCGTCCCCCAGCCAGAACCAACGAATATCCCAGAGTTTCGCGCATACGCAATGGCGATTCAGCCGGAGGCGACTGCGCTCGGGGTCACCCTTGATCCGCGGCCCCGCGTCGACACCGATGATTGGGACGCCAAGATCGCGGGGCTTGTTGCGTCTCCCGTTCCCGTTGTGTCGTTGACGTTTGGCTTACCGGTCGACGGTGCCATTAGTGCGTTGCAACAGGTCGGCACGCAGGTCTACGCGACGGTCACGTCAGCGGCAGAGGCTAATCTTGCGCTCGGTGCTGGCGTTGATGGGCTCGTCGTGCAAGGTGCTGCAGCGGGCGGCCACTCGGCTATTCACGACCAGCATGCGGCGCTCATGCCAAGCGCAACTGACGAGCTTGTTGCTGAGATACGGCGCATCACTGATTGCCCGCTGATCGCAGCAGGAGGGGTAGATGGCCCCTCAGCGGTGTCGGCGTTGCTGAGCCGCGGCGCTTCCGCGGTCGCAGTCGGCACGCTCCTCCTTCGTGCCCATGAAGCCGGAACCTCACCCGCCCATCGGTCAGCGCTGACAGATCCACGTTTCACACAGACTGTTCTCACGCGAGCTTTCACTGGCCGACTTGCCCGTGCGCTCGACAACGACTTCACCGCTCATTTCGCGGATCTCGCCATCGAATCGTACCCGGCCGTGCACCATCTCACTCGGCCGTTGCGAACAGCTGCCTCCAGGCAAGGCGATACTGAGCGGCTCCACCTCTGGGCAGGCACAGGCTACCGCGCGGCACGAGACGAGCCAGCGTCCGAGATCATCAGTTGGCTCGCAACGGGATGCCACTCCCTGCCCACCGCAAGTCGCTAGCGCCCAAGTTCGGCAAGCACAGTCAATAGCTCGCCTACTCCCCGCACCAAACGAGGCGTTGTTTCGTGCCCGTACCCAATTGCCAATCCATTTCGCAGCTGCGAACCGGTCGCAAACTCTGCGAGCGGTTCCACAACGACTCCGCGTTGGCGCAGTCGCACAGCTGCAAGAGTCGCATCAATGTGCGGCGGAAGTTCAAGCACAACGTGCAGTCCCCCATCAGCTCCGAGCGCGTTGAAGCCGCGCCGCTCAAGCATCTCAAGCACGAGCTCCCTGCGGTGACGGTACTCGCGCTTATTGCGCGCCACCGCCCGTTTCAGTCCGCCACTGGCAACAAACTCCGCAAGCGCGAACTGTGTATGCGCTGACACGCTCGAGCCAATCGCAGTGCGAGCGCGAAGCAACGCCTCCCGCATGGGCGCATTGCCCTGCGGCAATACGATCATTCCGCAGCGCAGCGTCGGGCTAAACGTCTTGTTCAGGCTTGCGATGTACAGAGTCACCCCGTGCGCGTCAAGTGAAGCCATGGACGGCAACGCCGGGCCGGTGTGGCGAAACTCGCTGTCATAGTCATCTTCAATCACGAATGCGTTGTTCTGATGCGCCCATTCGAGCAGTGCCAGCCGCTCATCTGCCGGGAGTCGTCCGCCAAGCGGATACTGGTGGCTCGGTGTCAGCATGACCGCGTCAAGATCCACCTCTGAGTCCACGCGTGTGAGATCGGCGAGATCAATGCCGTGTTCGCCAACTCGTACTGGCACCGCTGTGGCTCCTGCGCTCGTCAGCGCAACGACGCCATCCCGATAACCAGGGTCTTCAACCGCAATTCGCGGCGTTCGATGTGCGCGCACCTGTGCGAGGGCAATTCCAATCAGGAGCAGGGCTTCAGAAGTTCCAGACGTAATAATGATGTCGTCACCTGCGCACCTCACGCCACGAAAGAATCGAACGTGCGCCGCCAGCGCGTTTCGGAGTTCGCTGTACCCAGATGCCGGGATTGTCTCACTCGACCATGATTCGTGCGCGGCGCGACCCAAGGCCCGCAGCCATTCCCGCGGCGGATCAGCAGACACATACGGCTGTCCAGTGATCAGCGTGATTGGCGCCGAGTTGGTCGACGCAGCAGGGCTCTGCGCTGTATTGCTCCGCGCTCCGGCAGACAGATCAGCTCCCGCTTCGGCTGTGCCCGTTGTGGGCGCCTTGACCAGCCACTCTGGAATCTCGGCAGAGACCAGGGTGCCAGAACCTGGGGCGCTATCGAAGAAGGCTTCGCCAAGCAGCTGCTCGTAAGCCCCAACAACAACCGTGCGCGAAACGGCCAGCGACTCGGCAAGTCGCCGCGTCGACGGCAGTCGATCGCCAGGCAACAGTTTGCCAGTGATGATCGCGTCACGAAGCTGCTCGGCAAGCTGCGCCGTTAGTGGCTGCGTCGAATCGCGTTCGAGATGCAGCAGTGGAATGGGATCCATGTCAATCTCACTTCCAAAGTGGTATTCCTGGTTTTACCAATTTTGGCATATTCTTCGATACCACTTACCGAGAGGATTGGGTAACCGACGTCGGATGCCAGCTTTCGCGCGCACACCGGCTCACTCCACAACACCAACGAGGAACACAGCATGAACACCACTCCCCTGCAGGTACGCCCCATCGCAGCAGCCGACGAGCAGCGCTGGCGCGAACTCTTCCGCGCCTACCGCGAGTTCTACAAGCTCGAAGAATCAGAAGAGGTTGTCTCACGCGTGTGGTCGTGGCTCATGGCCGGTGATCACGGAGCTTACGCGCTCGTAGCTGAGCTCGATGGCGCCATTCAGGGCATCGCGCACTACCGCTACTTCTTCTCACCCTATGTCGGTACCAAAAACATCTTCCTGGATGACCTGTTCACCACACCAGACGCACGAGGCCGTGGCGTTGGCCGCGCGCTCATTGGTGCGCTCACCGACAAGGCCGCGGCTGAAGACTGCGGCATCGTCCAGTGGGAAACCGCAGACGATAACCACACCGCGCAGGCACTGTACGACTCGCTCGCGACGAAGACGACCTGGCTTACCTACGAGGCTCTTCCCACCCAGAAGTAAGCGCACATGACTGCGGGACTGAGGGGGCTCCTGCCCCTCAGTCCCGCAGTCGTTCGCCAGACAACGCATTTTGACGACGCGGTATAAAGGATGTCATGCAATACCCAACGGTGCTCCAGCTCTCCCACGTTGACATTGTGCGCAACGGACGGACAATCCTTGACGATATCCAGTTCACAGTCCGCGCTGGCGAGCACTGGGCACTCATCGGCGCAAATGGCGCCGGCAAAAGTACCATGCTCAGCATGTGCGGTGCCGAGGCGCATCCCACACGCGGCACAGTGCACGTGCTCGGTCAACAACTCGGACGGGTCGAGATCCGCGCATTGCGCGAATCAATCGGGCACGTCAACCCGCGTCACCGCCTGCAATCGCCGCTTTCCATACGCGAGGTGGTGCTCACCGGCGCCACTGGCACAACTGAGCTCATGAGACAGTGGGAACCCGGAGCAGACCTTGTAGAGCGCGCAGATGCACTCATCGACCTCCTCGGACTCCGTCCGGTCGCGCACGCTACTTGGCCAACCATGTCCCAAGGCGAACGCGGCAGAACGCTCATTGCGCGCGCACTCATCGCGGATCCAAAACTTCTGCTTCTTGACGAGCCGTCGACAGGGCTTGATGTCGCAGCTCGGGAACAGCTTCTCGAAACCATCGACCAGCTACACGATTCACACCCTGAGCTCGCGACGGTGCTGGTCACGCACCACCTCGAGGAACTTCCAGAGACCACAACCCACGCTGCGCTTCTCAAGCACGGCAAGATTCTTGCCTCCGGTGCCGCACCAGAGGTCTTGACGACTTCGCTCGTCTCAGACGCGTTCGATCACCCCATCAATATCGAACGAGTAGACGGACGCTGGTTGGCTCGGGCTCGGCGTCGCCCAGCCGCGTCGGTGGCTGAGCTACCGCATCCCCTTGCCGCTCACGCGACACCGTCGGAATCGGTGAGCTAGCCGGCTGCTTGTACCGTTGCAGGCAGCACACAGACGGCACAATAAGCCAGAGCGAGCAACATTGATGCCCCGAAGACTCCGCCGCCGAAGACGAGAAAGGCTACTTCAGCCTTCCGTGGTTTTGGGATCGTCCGCGCTCCGGCCACACCTGCCACCTTTCCTAGGTCTGTGCTGCGCCCTTCAGCACATCACAGTTCACATACTCGCAGTGCTAGCTGAGTATTGGCGGCACTCATGAACGTTCTCGAGGATTGGCGAAGTGCGGCGGGGCGCCAACAGCCGCAAACTTCACTCAGATGTGATGCGCCGAAAACGAGTGCCATGTGTCGCCGATAATTCACCAACGGCTTTGAGGCCCGCTGCACTCAGCGCGCGAACATGCCGCTGCAGCAATGGCGGGAGCGCTGTCTGCTCCTGAGCTCGCGCACCGTCGCCAACCCAAACGTACAGACGCTGTGCGCGAGCTGGCCCGCTCGAACGGACCTCAAGCCGCGCCAACGCACCGGATCGATGCCAGTTCAACGATTCGATGTGGCGCAGCGGAAAACTCCACACACGTTCGTCCGTCGAGACCTGAAGTGAGGCCGGAAGCCACCTCACCGTGACGCGCCGCCGTTGAACGCGGTGTAGCAGCACCTTGCCCAATGCGAATGGCAGCCACGCGCCGACACCGATGACCAGCGCAGTGACCATCGGTCCGGCGTGCAAGAGCCATGCGCCACCCCACCAAAGCAATGCAGCGACAACCGCTCCAGTTGTTCCGATGCACGCGGCGATCCACGCCCAATACGCACGCGGGGCCAGCGGAACAGCCTGCAGCTCGCAGCTCGATCGAACATGCTCGACTCGCCAGGCTGGCGGATCGGGACGCCGCCTTCCGCTATGCAACAGCGCCCTGGCGAATAAGGTCATCGCAATCCACGTGCCCGCAGGGCAGCCAGCCACTGCAGCGAATTGCAGCAGACCAACGATCGGAGCAGGCATCCCCAACATACTTTGCCTGACGCCAGCACTCGAAGCACCCACGACAAGCACAGCAAGCAGCACGAGGATTGCGGCCAGAACAATCACGCTGACGCGTGGTGAGTATCGTCGTTGAACCAGTGCCGCGCCCCACATCGCACCGCACCCGCCAGCGAGGATCGCCAAGAAGAAAGGCACAAGCTCCATGCCAGCGCCAGCGAGAAACGACGGAACTGCGCCAACCGTGCACAGCAATGCCCAAGTAGCAGGTGACGTCAGAACGTTCAGCGTATTGGTCAAAAAGTGCCCCCGGTAGGATTCGAACCTACGACCAGCGGATTAGAAGGCCGCTGCTCTATCCCCTGAGCTACGGAGGCCACCAGAGCAGTCTACTATGTACGCTCTCGCAAAAGCTGCTCTTTCAATGGGCCGGGTGCGCCGCCTCAGCAGGGTGGCACTGAGCATGCTCGAGAGTGCGGCGAGCCGAACGCCGGTGTCACCGAGCATCACGGCAGTCCCCCGCAGCTAGACTGGTTCAATGTCACAGCAGTCGAGGTCCTCGTTACCGTTTGAGGTCTGGGCGCTCGTCGCTGGCGGGTTCACGGTCGCGCTCGGGTACGGCGTTGTTGCGCCAGTAATTCCACAATTTGCGCTCGAGTTCGGGGTATCGACGTTCGCTGCCTCTGCGATCGTGAGCGCATTCGCGCTCATGCGTCTCGTCGGCGCTCCCCTCGCTGGTTGGGTCGTCGTCAAGCTTGGTGAACGGCGCACCTATACGCTTGGCATTTTGATCGTCGCGGGGTCAACGGGCGCGGCGGCACTCGCACAGTCCTACTCGCAATTCCTGGTATTGCGCGGGGTGGGTGGTCTTGGATCGGCGATGTTCACCATCGCTGCGACCGCTCTACTCGTAGAGGTGAGTCCGCCAGATGCCCGCGGTCGGGTTGCAAGCGTCAACTCGGCGTCGTTCCTGCTCGGTGGACTTCTGGGCCCGGTGCTTGGCGGTATCGTCGCGGGATATGGCGTGCGCGCGCCGTTCGTGTTCTACTTCATCACGCTCGTTATCGCAGCAATTATCGTGACGGTCGCACTTCGGAGTAAGCACGCGACCGCACGCAAGGCAAAGTCAGACCAGCCAGCGCGACCCATGAAGCTCGGTGAAGCTCTGAGCTTCCGTCACTACCGAGCACTCTTGGTATCGGTATTCGCGTTCGGCTGGACCTCATTCGGTGTGCGCATCTCAATCATCCCGCTGTTCGTCGCGATCGTATTCAATGGAGACGCGGCTCTCGCAGCGTGGGTGCTTGCAGGATACGCGGCAGGTAACGCGATCCTCATTCTTCCGTCCGGGCGCTGGAACGACACGATAGGCCGCAAACCCATGCTTGTCATGGGGCTCAGTGTCGTCGCAGTGAGCTACGCGACGTTCCCACTTGCACATGAGGTCTGGCAGGCTGCCGCGATCATGGTCGTTGCGGGCATGGGTTCTGCGCTTGCGAATCCTGGCCACCAGGCCGTACTCGCGGACGTCATGGGGAGCCGCCGCGGTGGCACCGTTGTCTCGACGTATTCGATGTCGAGCGACCTGGGCGGTGTACTCGGCCCACTTGTTGCCGGCGCAATCGTCGATGCGGCAGGATTCGGATGGGCGTTCGCGGTTACAGCGGCGTTGACTGCGATCGCCGCGGCGTATTGGACCATAATGCCTGACTCACGCACGTTGCGAGCGGATCGCACAGCGGACTGAGCCCGGCACATCATTCAGCCCAATGAAACGTGTGAACCCCCTCCGAAAAGGGGGTTCACACGTTTCACGCCTCAGCGGCAAAACAACTATGCGTCGAGGTCGTCCTCGCCCGGCATCCAGGTCAGGCCAGGCTGGCCCCACCCGTTACGGCGACGCGCCTTCAGCGCTGCCTTGTTTTCAGGGTGCTGCAGTCGGTCGACATAGAGCAGCCCGTTGAGGTGATCGAATTCGTGCTGCAGGATACGCGCGAACCAGCCAGATGCCTGAATCTCGAAGGGGTTGCCGTCAATGTCCTGCGCACGGAGCAACGCGCGTTCTGAACGACGGAGCGCAAAACGCTCTCCCGGGAACGAGAGGCAACCTTCTTCTTCATCCTCGCCTGGGATGCCAGGAACCGGCGGTGAGATCCACAGCTCTGGGTTGATTGCGACGCCCTGCGCAGGCGCCTCGTCTTGGTCCTCATACATCCACACGAAGATGCGCTTATTAATGCCGACCTGAGGGGCCGCGAGACCAACGCCAGGCGCGGCAACAGTCGTATCGAACATGTCGTCGACGAGCTTGCGCAGATCCGCATCGAACTCAGTTACCGGCTCAGCCGGGCGATGCAGTACGGGCTCACCGCAAATCGTAATGGGAAGAACAGCCATGCTCCAAGCCTACCTGCGCCGATAGACTGGGCTTTCGCGCGTTGCGTTTTCTCGCACGATTTCGCGTTTCTTTTCCCCAAATGTCCACAAGGAGGCCCACGTGTCGAACACACCCGCAGAGCAGATCGTCTGGATCGATTGCGAGATGACGGGACTCGACGCGGATCGTGATGGCCTGTGCGAGATTGCACTCATCATCACCGACTTCGACTTGAAGCCGCTCGACGCGAAGGGTTTCGAAATCATCATCAATCCAGGCGAAGCCGCCATGGAGAACATGAACGATTTCGTGCGTGGAATGCACGAGAAATCAGGTCTGCTCCCGAAAATTGCTGAGGGTGTTACCGTCGCAGCTGCCGAAGAGCAGGTGCTCGCGTATGTGAACTCACTCGTCACCAAGGGTCGTCGTCCGCTCGTCGCTGGCAACACCATCGGCATGGACCGACGTTTTATTGCAAAGTACATGCCTACCCTCGAAGAGCGTCTGCACTATCGCAGCATCGACGTTTCGACAATCAAGGAACTCAGCCGCCGCTGGTACCCACATGCGTACTCGCTCGCGCCAGAAAAGCGCGGCGGTCACCGCGCGCTCGCTGACATCGCTGAGTCAATTCAGGAGCTTGCGTACTTCCGCGATGCTGCCATGCTTCCGCTCCCTGGCCTTGAGCGCCCCGCGGTGAAGGCTGTCGCCGCACAAACCACTGACTCATATCGCGAACTTATCGATGACGCAATCGCGGGCGGCAAAACCGAATAACTCTGACAGTCTGAGCACTCATCAGTCGCGGCTCCCCACCAGGTGCCGCGACTTTCTGGTTTCCGAGGGTTACTCGGCCGTACCCTTTCTCGGATCGGGGTCGTCCTCACGCCCTGCCCCAATGCGAATCAGCTCGCGCAGCACGGCCTCGTCGATATCCTCAAGCTTGCGCACGTAGACGCAGCCTCGACCCTCTGAATACTTCCCAAGCTGCGGGAGCAGTTGCGCCCCTTCTGGGAGGTCTTTGAGTCCGTACAGGGAAAGCTGGGCCTTGCGCGGCGAGAAACCCACTTTGGGCCAGGTGCCACGGGTTGCCGTCTTCGCTGGTGACACGTACTGGTAGCTGCCATAGCCGATCATAGTTGGTCCCCACAGCACCGGCTGTTCACCGGTCTCTTCGAGAAAGATTTCTGCGAGCCTCAGGCCATCACTGCGTCGTTTCAACGGTTCGACGGCATCAAGAAACTCCGCGACATTCGCGTCAGTGGGCTGCGTCTTCGGCGTGCTCATGATTTTCACCTTAGTCATTTCAATTATTGCGTCAATGAGATCTCAGGTTTTCACCGACGCCACATCGATCTACAATGACGTTACATCGCTGCACAGTCGCACGATTTCACAACACCCGAAAGGAACATCGAATGGACATCATCGTCAAGCTTTCGGTTGACCCACAATCGTCAGTGCCACCATATGAGCAGCTTCGACGCCAGATCGCCCAACAGATCATGCGCCACGAACTCGCTGCCGGCGATCGTCTTCCCCCAGTGCGCAAGCTTGCCGAACAGCTTGGTATGGCTGCGAACACCGTTGCACGCGTCTACCGGGAGCTCGAAGCGACGGACTACGTCGTCACCCGCGGACGTGCGGGCACCTTTATCTCGGATATTGCACCTGCGGATCCGCAAGCGGCAGAAACTGCGACGGCACTCAGCGCCGCATACGTCGCTGAAATGCGAGAGCTTGGGTTTGGCCCCACGGTCATCACTCAGTTCATTGCAGCGGCACTTCGAGGGGCCGCTGAATAGAGCGACACGAACCCCGAGTGCGCGACCGCGCCGCAAACTCCAGGGCTGAACCAGAGCCTTACCGAAGAAACAAAAATCCCTCACCTGTTCTCAGGTGAGGGATTTTGCCTAGTTGGTGACCCCAGCGGGATTCGAACCCGCGTTGCCGCCGTGAGAGGGCGGAGTACTAGGCCGCTATACGATGGGGCCGTGCTGACATGGCCTCGGGAATCACTCCCCGCTGCCGTTGCAACATGTATATTTTTGCACGCCGTTGAGTTCACCTGCAAATCGGAGCATTATCTTCGGCAAGTCGCAAGGTATAGCCTCAGTTTTCCACGTTCGTCAGCAGCCTCTCATGGCGACCTTCTGTCTTTACATCCTTACTGCAGCAGCTTCGAACGAATGAGGAAACGTTGCCCTTCAGGGGCTTCAAGCGAAAATCCGCTTCCTCGCCCAGGGACAGCGTCTACCGTCAAGTGTGTGTGGGCCCAGAGAATGAACTGTTCCCCTGACATCCAGAAGCCAATTTCACGCTCATTTGAGAGTTCGAGCGTTCCGAGCAAGACGTCTCCCCCACCCACGCGAAATTCTCCGGCGGAATAGCACATTGGCGCACTCCCGTCACAACACCCACCCGACAGGTGAAACATCAGTGGACCATGCATCGACCAGAGCTTCTCAATCAATTCGATCGCACTCGCGGTAAAGGCGAGCCTGCTGAGCGTCTCTCCGGCGACCTCCGGTCTGGCCGCAATGGCGTGAACTTCTTCGGTTGCCGCACCCGAAGGTTCTCGCTCTACGTATGGTTCGCGTTCCTTGCCTTGCATACTCATGCCTGCCTCCTGTGTGACTGCCGCCGCTGCAGGAGTTGAGATGATCCACCCCACAACCGAAGCGGATCATCTCAACTCACACCGCTTATGCGTTTCAGCGATCCGCCAGACGCAACACCACGCGACCATCAATGCTGCCAGCGCGCATTTCGTCAAAGACGTCGTTGATATCGCCGAGCGGACGCTCAGCAATCGTCGGATGGATCAGGCCACGAGCATAGAAGTCGAGAGCCTCAATCATGTCTTGCCGGGTGCCGACAATCGAGCCGCGGATCGTGAGCCCCTTGAGCACAATGTCAAAAATAGGTGCGGGGAAATCCCCCGGAGGAAGCCCATTGAAGGCAATCGTCCCGCCGCGTCGGGTCATGCCGATCGCCTGGCCAAACGCAGATGGGTGCACCGCAGTTACGAGCACGCCGTGTGCACCTCCCGTCGCCTGTTGAACAGCTGCAACTGGATCTTCGTCGCGGGCGTTCACCGTGACTTCCGCGCCGTGAGCTTTCGCAAGCGCCAGCTTGTCGTCAGCAATGTCAACTGCGACAACTCGCATGCCCATTGCCACCGCATATTGCACCGCAATATGTCCCAGGCCACCGATACCAGAAATGACCACCCATTGGCCGGGACGCACTCCCGTAACTTTCAGGCCCTTGTATACGGTGACGCCAGCGCACAGCACGGGAGCAACTTCAGCAGGATCAGACCCAGCCGGAACGATTGCAGCGTACTCGGCGTCAACCAGCATGTATTCCGCGAACGAACCATCAACTGAGTAGCCGCCGTTCTGCTGGCTTTCGCACAGCGTCTCCCAGCCAGTACGGCAGTGTTCACAGTGCCCGCAGGCCGACCAGAGCCATGCGTTACCGACCATGTCGCCGACCTGTACGTTGGTGACTCCTTCGCCAACGGCCTCGACGATGCCCACGCCCTCGTGTCCAGGAATAAACGGGGGTGTGGGTTTCACCGGCCAGTCCCCCTCCACCGCATGAAGATCCGTGTGACACACGCCGGTGGTGAGTACGCGCACGAGCGCCTGCCCACGGCCAGGAGAAGGTGTCGGCTGCGAACTCACGTTGAGTTTTGCGCCGAATGAAGGGACGACTGCTGCTTGCATTGCTTGAGCGTTCATTGGAATAAACCTTTCAACATTTCGAGTGCGCTTGCACCCGTGAATTGTGTGCTGAGCTTCGGCGTCATTCTCAGCGACGCCGCCGGCCAAGACGGCCTGTGAAGTGAGGCTTAGAAGAAGCCGTCTGCCTCTTCCTTGTAGCTGACTAGCAGGTTTTTGGTCTGCTGATAGTGGTCAAGCATCATGAGGTGGTTTTCCCGACCGATGCCGCTCGACTTATAGCCGCCAAAGGCTGCGTGCGCGGGATACGAGTGATAGTTGTTGATCCACACGCGACCGGCCTGGATTGCCCTGCCCGCTCGGTACGCGGTATTCCCGTCTCTGCTCCACACCCCGGATCCGAGACCGTAGAGCGTATCGTTTGCAATCCGCATCGCATCATCAAAATCTTGGAACGTCGTGGCAGCAACGACCGGTCCGAAGATTTCTTCTTGGAAAATCCGCATGGAGTTATCGCCACGGAAGACCGTCGGCTGGATGTAGAAGCCACCTGCGAATTCGCCACCGAGATCCTCCGGCCCACCACCGGTCAGCACTTCCGCTCCTTCGAGCCGACCAATCTCCAGATAAGACTTGATCTTTTCGAACTGATCATTCGAAGCCTGGGCACCCACCATCGTCTCGGTGTCGAGTGGGTTGCCCCGCTTGATCCGCTCAACGCGTTCAACCACTGCATCAAAGAAGTCTGTAGCGATCGACTGCTGCACCAGCGCACGCGATGGGCACGTACACACTTCGCCTTGATTCAGCGCGAACATCGCAAAGCCCTCTTGGGTTTTATCCCAGAACGCGTCGTCTTTGGCCATCACATCTTCAAAGAAGATGTTTGGGCTCTTCCCGCCAAGTTCGAGGGTTACCGGAATGATGTTTTCCGATGCGTACTGCATGATGAGACGACCGGTGGTGGTCTCTCCGGTAAATGCAATTTTCCGGATGCGCTTGTTGGTCGCGAGCGGCTTGCCCGCCTCGGCGCCAAAGCCGTTCACGATGTTCACCACACCAGGTGGCAACAGGTCACCGATCAGCTCAAACAATACGAGAATCGAAGCCGGTGTCTGCTCTGCTGGTTTCAGCACGATCGCGTTACCTGCTGCCAAGGCTGGAGCGAGTTTCCACGTCGCCATCAAGATAGGGAAGTTCCACGGAATGATTTGCCCGACCACGCCGAGCGGTTCGTGGAAGTGATAGGCAACAAGATCTTCGTTGATCTGCGAGATGCCACCTTCCTGCGCACGTATCGCAGCCGCAAAGTAGCGGTAGTGGTCGACCGCCAACGGCAGGTCAGCAGCGAGTGTCTCGCGCACCGCTTTGCCGTTGTCCCAGGTCTCTGCGACCGCGAGCAGTTCGAGGTTCGCCTCGATTCGATCCGCAATCTTGTTCAGCACGTTCGCACGCTCGGCGGGACTGGTGCTCCCCCAAGCTGGCGCTGCGGCATGCGCCGCGTCGAGTGCGAGTTCGATGTCTTCCGCGGTCCCCCTGGCGACCTCGCAGAAGACCTGGCCTGTGACGGGAGTCACGTTTTCAAAATACTGGCCCTTCACAGGAGGAACCCACTCGCCACCAATGTAGTTCTCGTAGCGACTCTTAAAATTCACTAGCGCCCCGGGCTGTCCGGGCGATGCATACACGACCATTGTTTCGGCCTCTTTCGACGTCGTTGTCTTGATGCCCTCAGTGGTCGTTGTGCGCCGCTGTTTGGTGAGCACCGGGAAAGGTAGCTTTCCTGTGGCTCAGCCTATGCAGGCGACGTTGCATCAACGTTGCAGTGCGCCAGATCGGCTCATCTCAGGGCCGCAACGACTCAAGTCGCGCAACAACTCTTGCCCTGCGAGGGCTCTGCGGGGGCAAGACTTGCAGAAGCGTCTGCCACACCTCAACGTCCTCAGTTCCCCACCGCAGCGCATAGTCGAAGAGCAAATCAGGAGTCGCCTGTTGCAACAGCGCCTCGCGCAACGTACCGTCGACATCGCGTCGCAATTCTTCCGCAACCGGAGCGTCAGAACCAGGCAAGACAGGACCTTCATAGGCCGCGAATGCAAGCCTATGCGCGCCACGTGCAATTGCTTCAAGCGCTTCGACCGCGTCAACACGGAGCGATCCACTGAGCCGATACGGTCGCGCGAGGATCTGCACTCCCGTGTTCTGTGCAGTCAGCCATTTACGCAATCGCACAAGCTCTGGGCGAAGCGTTCCTTCAAATTCTGCTGCTCCATAGACCCGTTCCGCAAGGTCCGCTGCTCCGAGCCCGGCAGGCTCAGTAGCAAGGGCGACGAGAATCTCGGCGTGCCTCTGGCTCAGCGGAACCGCGCCAGCACTCAGTTCCAGGAGCGCAGGATCACGTCCGAGCACCATGAGACGAGGTACAGCAGGTGGCGTTGAGTGCCGCACGACACGGTTTCCTTTGCCTTCGCGTTGGATCGCCGCTTTCAGCGCGCCAACCGCAAGCTCAGCTTCAACCGCCGCGAGTGTCGCTTTGACGAGTGGGAGCACATGGGGTGAGGCCGCAAGATCTCCGCCAGTCACATCGAGCACACCAATGATTGCGCCAGTGCTGGGACAATGCACTGGCGCGGCAGTGCAACTCCACTCGTGCACGGCACGCGAGTAGTGCTCAGCACCGAGCACTTGAATCCCGTGATCAAGCGCGAGCGCGCTCCCTGGAGCACTCATGCCTACCTCCGATTCAGACCAGTCCATGCCGGGCCGAAATCCAATGTCTGCGGCTTTCCCGCGAAGTTCCCGGTCACCCTCCACCCACAGGAGCCTTCCCGCCGCATCGCCCAGTGCAACGATGAACCCGCTTTCCGTTGCCTCCTCAAGTAACAGCCTGCGCACCACCGGCATCGCCTGGCGCAACGGATGCGTACGCTGCAATTGTTCGAGGTGCTCAGCAGAAAGCGCCTCAGCACACGGCACACGATCAGGGTCAGTCCCCCGGGTGCGCAGCCAAGAATCCAGCACCACTGGCCGCAGCATCGCCAGGCTGGCATGTCTAGCATGCAGCTCTGCCCTCGTCACACCGTGCCGGCCGGTAACGAAGTCTTCGTGTGCTTGCTCAAGTACACGCCTGCGATCTCGTACTGACTCCCCGCGCCTGAGCGCGCGCCACACGTTCGACATTTCGGCCTCCCTGCACGCCAACCGAGCGTCGTCGCCACGGTTGCCAACGAGGGTAACAGCGGATCCAGAGAAGGTGTAGTGTTCGCTGCCGAAACAGCGATTTATAGGCTCGCCCAAGGTGATCAGCGCCACATCACTTCGCGAGACACCGGCACTCGCTGACACCGGCACTCGCTAATACTGGCTCGCATCACAAGATGAGATGCCCTTGGAAAACAAAAATCCCTCATCTGCGAGAGATGAGGGATTTGCCTAGTTTGTGACCCCAGCGGGATTCGAACCCGCGTTGCCGCCGTGAGAGGGCGGAGTACTAGGCCGCTATACGATGGGGCCGTGCTGACTTCGCCGCAGGAATCAATTCCAGCTGCCGTGGCAACGAGATATATCTTGGCATGCATATGACTTCATGCGCAAATTGACACAAATTCGCCGGGAGTGTCACCGCAGTTTCGCCTGATCAGAGGACGACTCGCCCCGCATCAGAAAAAGAGGCAGGCAGGAGCGCAAGTAATACCACTGTGGGGCGCAGAAGGAAGTGCTTCTGCGCCCCACAGGCACCAATCAGGCGAAATTCACGAGGTCTCTCCGCAACTCGGGCGAGTTGCAAGACCTCAAGTTATGGCTTGACTGCCCGTGCCGCGACGAACTCGCGCAGCTGCGCCTCGTCGTCCGCCATCTCGGTGACGTGCTGCGGGAGATCGAGCAGGCCCGAAAGATGTTCTGGCATGCCAAGCTGCTTGCCGGTTGCTTCGAATACGATCTCCGGGAACTTCTCGGGCTTTGCGGTTTCAAGCACTAGCATGGGCACGCCAGGCTCCAGGTGCTCACGCGCGACCTTGACGCCGTCTGCAGTGTGCGGGTCGATGATGACCCCCGTTCCCTCAAACGTTGCGCGGATCGTAGCCACACGGTCAGCGTGAGTGCTGGTGCCACTCACGAAACCAAACTCACCCTCGAGACGAGCGTGTTCTGCGGTGAGGTCGATTTTGCCCGTTTCGTCGAGCTCTCGCCATGCAGCCGAGAGACGTTCTCCGTCACGTCCGAGGAGATCGTAGATGAACCGCTCAAGGTTCGACGCCTTCGAAATATCCATTGAAGGGCTTGAAGTGAGATACGTTTCCGCCGAACTCCGGGGTGCGTACAGGCCCGTACGGAAGAACTGGTCGAGCACATTGTTCTCGTTTGCAGCGAGAACAAGCTTGCGCACAGGAAGCCCCATCGTCTTCGCCATGTGGCCAGACAGAATGTTGCCAAAGTTTCCAGAAGGTACCGTGAAGGACACCTCAAACCCTGCGCGCTCGGTCACCGGCAATGCATCAGTAACACGTAGCCACGCCCAGAAGTAGTAGACCATCTGCGCGCTGATACGACCAAGGTTGATCGAGTTCACGGTGCCCAGGTGGTTCTCACGCTTGAATTCAAGATCGCCCGAGAGGGCCTTCACCAGGTTCTGGCAATCATCGAAAACACCCTCAAGCGCGATGTTATGGATGTTCTCGTCATCGAGCGAGTACATCTGTGCACGCTGGAAGTCACTCATACGCCCCTGGGGAGACAGCATAAAGACAGCGATGCCGTCCTTGCCGCGCAGCGCGTATTCAGCCGCGGAGCCTGTATCCCCCGAGGTCGCACCAACGATGTTCAGCGTGCGATCAGTGCGGGCTAGCACGTACTCAAGCGACTGGCCAAGGAACTGCATAGCCATGTCCTTGAAAGCCAAGGTCGGCCCCTCTGACAAGCCGACGAGCGTGATCTCATCGTCAAGCTTCGTAACTGGCACAACCTCATCAGCAACGAACGTGTCGCGGCTATAGGCACGTGCGCACATCGCGTCCAGGTCAGCACGCGGAATGTCATGTGCGTACAGGCTCAGCACTTCAGCCGCGAGTTCGGGGTATGAGAGGTCGCGCCACGATTCGATCGTCTCGCTTGTCACCTGCGGAACAGTCTCAGGGACTACAAGGCCGCCGTCAGTCGCGAGACCTTCAAGCAGCACCTCACCGTACTCTGCAGGTTCCATACCCCCACGGGTCGAAATGTACTTCACGTCGCTCCTTTGGCCGTGTCTGGGCCAGTCCAGGCCAGTCATCAGCTGCCACATCACTGTGTGTCAGCAGTGTTCATTCTTCCAGGATTCACCATCCCATGTGAAACCGAAGCATATTTCTCACGTTCTTTTACGGTTTGTAAAGCTACGATCAAGCGAAACCTAGTTGACGGCACAAAGGACGAACCTGATATGACGCACGCGAACCACCTCCGCAAGAAACTTCCAATCCTCGCGGGGGCAGGCGCTGTAGTTGCGCTCGTTCTTGGCGGCCTCACAGCGTGCTCAACCGGCAGCGACTCCGAAAATTACGTGTCACAGACGAAATTCGACTCGGCTCCGGCGAACATGCAGTCGGGTGGTGCGCTGTTTACCTCGACTGATTCGGTGGTCGCATCGGCTCCCCTCTCGGCGGGCGCGGATCGCGTAGCAACCGACACGTCCTCAGTGAAGGCCCCCACGCAGGTCTCGGTCTTCGTTGACTTCATGTGCCCCGCGTGTGGCTCATTCGAGCAGACTTTTGGCGAGATGCTGACAGAGAAGGTCGATGCGGGAGAAATCTCTCTCGAGGTCACCCCTTTGACCTTCCTGAACCGTATGTCTCAGGGAACCAACTACTCCACTCGTGCGGCCAACCTATTTGCCTGCACGGTGTCACAGCAGCCTGAGTACGCGTACGAACTGCAGTCGACGCTGCTGAGCGCGAAGGTACAGCCTGCCGAGAACACGAAGGGTCTCTCAAACGAAGAGCTCGTCAAACTCGCAAAGGAGGTCGGCATCGCAGACACTCAGGAGTTCGTCGACTGCGCAATGACCGTCCCCTATGGCGCCTTCCTTGACAAGAATTCAGAAGAGATGCTCAGCGGGTCGGGAATTGTCGGCCTCGCAGACGGCGCAAAGCTCCTCGATGCTGAACACAACCCGCAGGCAGACGGCCCCCAGCGCCTCTTGGGCACTCCGCTCGTACTCATCAACGGTGAACAGTGGGACTACTCGCACGACCCGGATCTTGATAAGGCGCTTGCCGCAGCGGCAAAGTAATGGCACGGCGCGTTACGGAAACAACGCAACGCGCCGCTGAACCCCCTGTGCTCTTCCATTGAACTCGCAAAGTGGAATACTCTCGTAGCGTCTACAGTTCATGCACAGGGGGTTCAACCATGCTTAAGGGTTTTAAAGAGTTTTTGATGCGCGGAAACGTCATCGACCTCGCGGTCGCTGTCGTCATCGGTGCAGCATTTAACGCAGTCATTGATCGCATGGTTACATCGTTCATCAATCCGATCATCGGAATGATCTTCAAGGCAGATTCACTCGATGGCGCCCTCGCAGTTACGCTCCCGGGTGGCGGCGTTCTCGCTTTCGGAGCAGTGCTCGGCGCACTGCTGAACTTCGTCATCGTTGCCGCGGTTGTCTACTTCGTTTTCGTGCTCCCGATGAACAAGCTTAAGGGCGCACCAGCAGAAGAGGCTCCGGCAGGACCCACGACAGACGAGCTTCTCACCGAGATCCGCGATCTCTTGAAGGCTCAGCAGGAGACAAAATAACGTCACCTCACAACGCAAGAGGGGGTGCAGCCGGAATAATCCGGCTGCACCCCCTCTTGCGTGGCTGGGAATTCCCAGCACGCGATCCGCGCCCTACTTTTCAGGCGCCGGATCTGTCGGCGAATCTGATTGCTCGTCAGACTCCGGCGTTCCTCCCCCAGGATTCTCTCCCTCAGGCTTCTCGCCAACCGTCAGCGAAGCGTCACCAGACGCCGCACGGGACGGCGGGTTTTCCGCAGGATCCTGGATTCGGCCTGGCTCAAGGGTGCGGCGAACGTCTTCCGCAGTGATGGTGTCGATCGGCCCGGTCGTCGCGTCAATGTACCACTCAGTCAGTGCGGGATCTTCACTGTCGAAACCGGCACCAGCACCCTCGTCTGCGGGCACTTCACTCGCCTCGAACACAAAGTCGTCACCGTACTCATCGATGCCACGACGCACACCCTGCGCAATCGCAGCCCGAGCGTATCGTCGCCGAATAATAAAGGGGTCAGTACCGAGCTCTCTCGCCCAAGAAATCATGATGCCAATGACGATGATTGCGAATGGGAGGGCAGACACCACCATGATCGACTGCAACCCCGACAGCGCAGTGCGCCCGCCAGCGAGCAGCAGCGCCGCCGCAATGGTGCCCAGGAGGAGTCCCCACAGCACCGTCACCCACTTTGCGGGTTCTGGACGACCCGACTGAGACATGGAGGCCATCACAATCGAAGCCGAATCGGCTGCGGTCACGAAGAAGATAATGACGGCAGTCATCGCGATCACCGAGGTAATCATGCCAAGCGGAAGACGTTGCAGAAGCTGGAACAGCACCTCTTCACTTGTGCCGCCTGCTTGCAGGTCAATGCCTTGCTGAGACATCCAAATAGCCGTGCCACCGTAGACAACGAACCAGGCGATGACAATCGCAGAGGGCACGAATACCACGACGGTCACAAACTCGCGCAGGGTACGGCCACGTGAAATCTTCGCAATGAACATGCCGACGAATGGCGTCCAAGAGACCCACCACGCCCAGTAGTAGGTGGTCCAGGAACCGAGAAACTCGACCGCCTCAGGACCATCATTCGCGTTCAAAGACAGCATCGAACCAAGCTGGTTGAAGAACTCGACGAGCGATGCAGGCATGTAGTTCAGCAGGAACACGGTCGGGCCCGCAATGAGTACGAACAGGCCAAGCAGTCCCGTCAAGAACATGTTGGTGTTCGACAGGATCCGAATACCGCGCTTGACGCCAGAGACCGCGGAGGCAATGAACAGCGCCGTCAGAATCGCAATCGAGCCGATGAGGAACATGTTCCCCATCTCGCCAAGACCGGTGACCAACATGAAGCCGCTCTGAATCTGCAGCGCGCCGATTCCCAGCGAGACTGCCGTACCGAACAGCGTGACGACAATGGCGAAGAAGTCGATCAAGCGTCCGAGAATACGATTGCTCGATCCAGGAAACACCGGCTCAAACAGCGCCGAGATCAGTGGAGCGCGCCCGCGCCTGAACGTGCTGTAAGCAATTGCTCCACCCACGAGTGCATAGAACGCCCACGCAATGGGCCCCCAGTGCAGGATGGTTTGCGCCATTGCAGGCAAGGCTGCCGCAGGCGATCCGCCGACGACCGCCTGGCTCGGGGCCGGATTCTGGAAGTAGGTCAGCGGCTCAAGCGGGCCGTAAAACAGCAGGCCGATACCGAGGCCTGCTGCGAAAAGCATCGAGACCCATGAGGTTGTTGAGTACTCTGGCTCTTCCTCGTCTGCGCCGAGCCGAATACCACCTGTGCGACCGTAACCAACGACGATCATGAAGAGCGCAGCAGCAATCGCAAGCGCGCCAAATAGCCACCCAAAATTCATGGTGACCCAGGTGAGGGAGGTTGACCCGACCTCAAGCAGGTTCTCTGGGGCGATGAACGCCCAGGCAATCACGCCAAGTGTTGCGACAACAGCGCCGCCAAGGACAAATTTGTTTGTAGGGAAACGCGTTCCAGTCTGCTCAACACCAATTCCTGGGAGCAACGCCGGGTGTGGAATTCGAGAGGTCTCCGGAACTCCTTGAAGTGCGCGCGCTAATCGTCCTGTCGAATTTGGCTGCTTCATACCTATCGACCATAGCTATGTCACGAGAGAATCGAGAGTTTCTCTCTGTTTTCACGAAAGATCACTGCGCACTTGATTGCGGCACCCCCAGCGAGTATGGGTAGTATCTACAAGAGTTCCGCGTTTCGTGCGTGGATGGTGCGTCGGGAAGTCTGGTCGACAGTTTGTTTCCCACACCCAAGGAGCCTCATGGCTGAACCGAAATCCACGACCCCCGCTACCCCTGCTAGCGACGCCGAGAAGCACTCGTCACGACGTGCAGCTATTGGCAGCTTCCTCCGTCGCGAGACCGTTGGCGGCATGCTGCTCGTTATTGCAGCAGTTATTGCCCTCATCTGGGCAAACTCCCCCGCTGCTGACAGCTACTTTGCGCTTCGAAACTTCAAGATTGGTTACGAACCATGGCATCTTGAGTTGTCGCTCGGCCAGTGGGCATCAGACGGCTTGCTTGCCATTTTCTTCTTCATTGTCGGCCTTGAGCTGAAGCGCGAATTTGTCTCGGGAGACCTGCGTAATTTCAGCACCGCTATCGTGCCAATTGCGGCTGCAGTTGGAGGCGTCGCGGTTCCCGCAATCATCTACGTCGTGCTCCTTCGCAATGAACCAGACCTGCTTGGCGGTTGGGCGATTCCCACAGCGACCGACATCGCCTTTGCCGTTGCAGTGCTGGCGATCATCGGTTCCTACCTGCCGAGCGCCCTGCGAATCTTCCTCCTCACGCTTGCGGTCGTCGATGACCTCATCGCAATCGGCATCATCGCAATCTTCTACACAGACGACCTGAACTTTGTGCCGCTCGCCATATCTCTACTCGTCATCGCCGTCTATGGCTTTGTCGTCCAACGCTGGCAAGCGGCGTTCCTCACTCGCCCCATCCTGGCTTGGCTCATCCTGCTGCCTCTCGGCTTCACGGCCTGGGCGCTGATGCACGCTTCCGGCATTCACGCGACCATCGCTGGTGTCCTGCTCGGCTTCACCGTTCCCGTCTTGCACGCTCGCGGCTCGAAGCAGCCGAAAGATGCACCGGGACTTTCCGAGAGCCTGGAGCACCGGTTCGGACCGATGTCTGCAGGTTTTGCAGTTCCCGTCTTTGCGTTCCTCGCAGCAGGCGTGAACATCGGGGGCTGGGCCGGAGTCGAAGCTGCCGTTACCGCGCCTCTGACGCTCGCAATCGTTGCTGCGCTGGTGTTCGGCAAGCCCATCGGCATCACGTTGGTGACGTGGCTCATGACACTCATCACCCGCAAGCCGATCGACCCCTCAATTCGGTGGATTGATTTGTTCGGCATGGGCGCTCTCGCGGGCGTCGGGTTTACGGTTTCGCTGCTTGTCGCCGAGTTGAGCTTCCCAGAAGGAAGCTTTGAACAGTCAGACGCGAAGGTAGCGATCATCTCTGCTTCAGTCATTGCCATCATCGTGGCTTCACTGATTCTGGTGCCGCGCAACCGCAAGTACCGGCGGATCGCGAAGACCCCGCAGACGCGTTCATACTGAGTCGAGACGCAGCAAAAGGTTCGGGCACATGCACTTCCACGCATGTGCCCGAACCTTTGTCTTATGCCAGGGAGAGGAACAACTTCTCAAGTTCCTCTGGGTTCGGATTCCCCGAGTCATCAGGGTTTGTCATGCAGTCCTTCAACGCAGAGGAAATGACGAGGAATCCAGCTCGATCAAGAGCTTTCGAGACCGCAGAAAGCTGCTGCACGACATCGCGACAGTTGTCTCCACGTTCAACCGCAGAGATCACAGCACCCAGCTGCCCCTGCGCACGACGCAGCCGGTTGAGTACCTTACGTTGTGCCTCAGCATCATGCTGGGTAGGTTCACTCGTAGTATCGATCTGCGCAGTCATGATTCCTCCATTTCGCGGGCACCTCCAGGATACCCCGCTCAGTATTCTGGGCGTTACTCTCGACGCCGCTTCTCAGCTTCTTTATTAGCCAATACGCGTGCGATGGCAAGATCCCGCGTCGCGACATCATGCACGATTTCCGCTCGCTGTACGCGATATTCCGCCAAGGTGGCTGGACCGCCCTTCCCTGCGCCACGAGCTTCGGAATCCCTTGTGGCAGTCACGATGTAACTGCCTGCGAACAGAATCACCTGCGCCGAGAGATTGAACCACAGCAACAGGGCAATGAGCGCCGCAAACGAGGCAAGCAGTGGGTTTGCCGTTGCGCCCCGCACAAACAGGCTCGACAGCTCTTGCAGCACCGTGAGACCGACCCCGCCAATCATTGCCCCAAGCCAGAGTGCTCCCCGTGTCGCACGGAAACCAGCGAGCAGGGCAAACGCAATGACGATCGCAAGCGTGTCGATGAACCACACGACGAGCACGCTCAGGATCCGCGCAAGGACCACCATCGCAGTCGAGGTCTCAGACAGGCCAACCCAGGAAGACAACACCTCGATTCCGACCGAGGTCATCAACGCGAGCACGACAGAGACGACAAGAAGCCCACCGAAGCCAATAGCAACGAGCAAGTTTCGCAGCAGCACCCAGATGAACATTCCGTCGTCATGCAGTTCGTCAGCGATTTCGCGGAACCCAACACGCAAGCTCCCTATCGCACCAATCGCGGCGCCAATCAGGCCGACAAGGGAGAGCGCGCCAACGACTGACATCGCTGAGGGAATTGCGATCTGTGACAGATCCACGAGATCTAGCACCCCAGGAAGTACACGATTGACCGCCCCTTCGAGGGAAGCCATCGCAGCCGGGTCTCCCCCGAGCCAGAGCGCAGCAAACGAAAACACGAGCAGTATTCCCGCAAACACGCTAAAGAGTGAACGATAGGTGATGCTGTCTGCGTATGTCGCCCCACGGTTTTCGCCGTAGAGCATGAATGCTCGCACAAGCCTGAGCTTGAGCACCCACGCAGTCGCGCGCCGCACGAGAACGCGCGGCCCGCGCACCCCGGCTTCTTGACCGTTTCCTGCCTGCACCTTGCTCATCTGACGCTCCTCGTTCACCCACGTTGAGTGTTCGACGTACTCCTGCCGAGCAGAAGTACCGTTACCAGTCTCTAGCGAACGAGGATATCGGTGCCGAGCACATCCCGCAGCGTGTTCATGCCACCAGACATCGAGGCAGAGTCGAACCCGGCCTGCACGAGCACACGATGCGCAATATGAGATCGCACGCCCGAGCCGCAGAGGGCTCGCACTGGCTTTCCAGCGGCAGCCTCACGCACCTCGCCAATTCGTTCGCGGAGTTCCGTATGCGGAATATTCAGCGCCCCTGGCAGGTGTCCAGCGTCGAACTCCTCAACGCTACGCACGTCGAGCACCAAGACATCCTCACGAATCGCTTCCCACTGCTCCGCATGCCACAGGGCGAGGGTGCCATCGATGACGTTCGACCCCACCATTCCAACCATATTCACTGGATCCTTCGCGCTGCCATACACGGGCGAGTAGGCGAGGTCGAGGTCAATGAGATCCGCTGCAGTGAACTGAGCGCGGATCGCAGTCGCAAGCACATCAATCCGCTTATCGACGCCTTCCTTGCCCACCCCCTGCGCACCGAGCACCAAGCCATCACTCGCCCGAACATGCACGACGAGCGCCATTGAGGTTGCGCCGGGGAAATATCCAGCGTGCTGCGCGGGATGCAAGTGCAGCGTCTCATACGCAATACCGGCTTGGTCGAGGGCGGCACGGTTTGCGCCAGTCATTGCTGCAGTCAGTTCGCCCACCCGAATAATTGCCGTGCCAACCGGCGCCGGAATTCTCCGCGCGGCCGCTGGCCGCAAGATCGCATCGGCAATCTGGCGCCCCGCTCGGTTTGCAGGACCTGCAAGCGCAACTGGACGCCTGATCCCTGTGACCCAGTCCGTCGACACCGTGGCGTCCCCCGCCGCGTACACGTCAGCAAGGTTCGTTCGGCCATGCTCATCGACCACAATTGCGCCGCGTTCAACGTCTACGCCACCACTTGCGAACACCTCAGTGTCAGGACTTACGCCAGCTGACAGCACGACCATGTCAGCTGTGATCCGATGCCCGTTACTCAGGACAACTTCTGCTCCCTCTGCGGCTTCGGTGATGGCGGTCGCGGTCGTTCCCGCGTGCACCGTGATGCCGAGACGGTCAAGTTCTGCCGTGACCCGGCTCGCCATCTCCCGCTCAAGCGGCGCGAGCACATGAGACGCTGACTGCACGATGTCCACTTCGAGGCCACGCAGGCGCAGCGCCTCAGCTGCTTCAACACCGATGAACCCTGCACCGAGCACAACAGCTCGGCGCGCGCCGGTCTCAACGGTTTCACGTAGCGCGACGGCGTCGCCAACGGTACGTAGCGTCTGCACGCGCGGTGAATCGATTCCGGCGATGTCTGGTCGCACCGCGGTCGCACCTGGCGCAAGGATCAGCGCATCATACGAGAGCGCTTGCTCTCCCTCGTCATTTCGCACGGTGATGGTCTTCGCCTCTGCATCGAGTCCAACGACTTCGTTCCCAACGCGCACGTCGAGGTCGAGTGCCGCTCGCAGCGTCGCAGGTGTGTGGAGCAAGAGTGCGGACTCTTCGACGATTTCACCGCCAACAAAGTACGGCAAACCACAGTTCGCGAACGAGACATGCTCGCCGCGCTCCAGCACAATAATCTGGGCATCCTCATCAAGGCGGCGCGCACGCGCGGCCGCACTCATCCCAGCGGCGACTCCACCGACAACAACAATGCGCATAGGGGCTCCATTCAGGTCATGCTTTCCTGCATGAAGTATACCCCCGGGGGTATTTATTTTGTCAAACAGTATCCACACAGGGCCCGCGCCCAGGACTCGTTATCGGAGCTCAGCAACCGCCAGATCAGTGCGATCCGTCACCACACCATCAACACCAAATTGCATGAGCACTCGCATGTCGAGTGGGTTGTTCACCGTCCACACGTGCACCTCGACCCCGTTTCGGTGCGCGTGCTCTACGAGCCGCTCAGTAAGCACTCGAACTTTCCCGCTCTTGACGGGAATCTGGAGCGCATCCAGACCGGCAAACGCTCGATCAATCACCCTCCCTGACCGAGTTGCCATCGCGCCTAGCAGGGTAATAAGCCGCCGCTTACCCGGGGAGGTCGCGGGGGTCGCACCGCGTTGACGAGCAGCCACCAACGAACGCTCCCGGATGCGGTCAGAGAAGCTCGTCAGGAGTGCACGATCCGCCACCTCAGCTGCGAGCCAGCCCGTCTGCTCAGCCGCCGCAGCCGCTTTGACATCGATATTGAACCGGGTATCCGGAAACTCAGCAAACGCATCTTCAAGCGTTATCAGGCCACCGATATCAGTCATGACCGCTGCAAGCTCCGCACGCGTCAATGAGGCGACCGTGCGCGGATCACCAGCCACTCGACTGAGGTCTTCGTCGTGGAAGCAGACCACCACACCATCACGAGTGAGGTGGACATCAGTCTCGATGTATTCTGCGCCAGCTTCGACCGCTGCGCGGAATGCGTCTCGAGTATTTTCGACGGTCACACTGCGAGCAGCTGGCGGAACAAACCCCCGATGCGCGAAGATCCTTGGTTGAGTAGCAGCAGTGAGATAGGGATGAGCCACAAACAACGTCCTTCTGTGCAAACGCGAGCCGACTCTCAGCTTACGCCAACCTGATTTCCAGACTCAGCATATTCATTGGATTTTCCACCGGGTTCACACACTTCTTTGGAAAGATGTGAGACATGCACATCTCTTCACGTACGACCCGTCGACTGCTCTTCGCTGTGGGCACGACGGGCGTTCTCGCACTGGCGCTCACTGGGTGTACTGGCAGCGGCGATACACGGAGCCAAGACGCAACTCCAGGCATCGACTCGGCCACCGATCTCGGGACGCAGGCGCTTGGGTCGTGGGGTTCAGTTGATGATGGACAGCCCAATCTGACGCTCGTCGAAGACGGCACCTACACCGGCAATGATGGGTGCAATCAGTTGATCGGGAGCTTCACCGCCTCGGGCGACACCATCACGTTCGGTAAGGACGGCGCGATGACGCTCATGGCATGCCCCGACGTCGACGACTGGCTCAACGGCATGTCCACTGGAAAAATCGTCAACAACGCCCTTGAGATTAGCAATGCCGCGGGAGATGTCATCGGTACACTGAGCCGCTAGCCGCTCATCGTTCCGAAGGCCGAGAGCCAGCGGCATTCGGATCGTTTTCGCCCCACGATTCCACGGTGAGACGTCGCACCCATTCCGCAGGAACCCCGTCAGCAGCAACGCGTGCCGCGAGTGATGCTGGTGAATCCTGGCCAGCGCGAAGATACTTTCCAGACCACGCGTCGAGCTCGCCGTGGTAGATCGCGAGCACCAACTCGCAGGTTGCCGCAACAGGCGTGAATTCGGTCCTGCCCCGGTGCAGATCCATCGAGTCAGTCATATCCGTCTTCACCACGCCCGGTGCCACGGCAAACGAGCGCAAGCCCCCGGCATACCCGGCCTCGTGCAGATGACCTGCGAGGCGCATGACCCCCGCCTTACTTGAGGTGTAGGCAGACGCCTTGTCCCAGTCTTTCGCACCAGCCCCCGATGCGAGTTCCACCACGCGCCCGCCACCGATAGCAAGCATGCCAGGGATCGCCGCGCGGGACACGTTGAACGAACCAATGAGGTTCGTTTCGATGACTGCGCGCCATTGCTCGGCATCGGCTTCCCAAAGCGGGACCTCGCGGTCGATCCGCCCTGCGGCATTCACAATGAGCGAAAACGGCGTCGGTATTACGTCCGAAAGTTCGAGGACGGCACGACTGACAGCAAACGCATCAGTGATGTCTGCAAGGCGATACTCCGCAGTACCGCCAGACGCCCGAATCTCCTCAGCCACGACGTGCAGTTTTGACTCGTCACGCGCTATCAGCGCAACGGGAATGCCAGCTGCGGCGAGCGCTTTCGCGATGGCGGCACCGATGCCACGGGACGATCCGGTGATGAGGGCTGCGGGTCTGACGGTCATATCTTGAGCATAGGAGAAGTGCGCGGCATTGCGACTGCCTAGAATTGAACATTATGGCTATCGGCTCGACAATCCTCAATTTCTCTATTCAGCTTGCCGACATTGATCGCGGCGTCTATGAGGATTTCACCCTCCGTGTTGCGCGGCATCCGTCTGAGACTGAGGCGTTCATGGTGACGCGTGTGCTCGCATACTGCTTGGAGTTTCAGGACGGGATCGATTTTGGTGGCGGAGTCTCGACCACTGATGAGCCAACCGTCTGGGTGAAGGATCTGACCGGCAAGGTCACCGCCTGGATCGAAGTTGGCGCCCCCGATGCGGCGCGCATGCACTTCGGCAGCAAGCTCGCAGACTACGCCGCCGTCTACACACACCGCGACCCGGCAAAGGTGCTGCGCGCGTGGGAGGGGAAGACCATCTATAACGCTGACGCGCTCATCGTGCGCAGTTTCGATCCGAAGGTGATTGACAGCCTTGCGGGTGCGCTTGACCGACGCAACACGATGTCAGTGTCGCGCACCGAGGGCACCCTGTACGTTGAGCTCAACGGCGCCTCGTTCGAGACTGAGGTCGGTTCGCACTCCGCCGCGTAACCGGGGCGGCGAGCGGGTGGGCGGATCCGCGCCCTACTCGTTCGTGAGCAGCGGCAGCGAGCGCGCACTCTCGAACGTGCGTTCCGTCCCATCGATCGGGTCTGTGAACGACAGCTGATTCGCAAGCAGTTGGAGCGGGGTCGTAAAGTCATCGATGGTGACATCGCGCTCAACCGGATACAGCGGGTCTCCGACGATCGGAATACCGAGGCTTGCGAGGTGAATACGCAGCTGGTGAGTCTTGCCCGTGATTGGTGACAGCTTGTACTCGCCGAGGCGTGGCTGTATGGGCACGTCACCGTCGACTCCCGGAAGCGGCTGGTACGCCTCGGGCGCGGTTCCTGCAGTAAGCTCCCCCACCAGCTCAACGAGTGACTCCGAGTTTGGCTCAGCGCCTGCGATCTCGCTCGCGCGCATGACACCGTGCTCTTTCACGATGTGACTGCGCACGGTGGCCGGGACCGCAAGGTCTTCGCGCAGGGGTGCGATCGCTCGATAGGTCTTCGTGATCTGGCCGTACTGGAACATTGACTGGTACGGGCCACGCCACTGCCGTTCTTTCGCGAGGAGCAGGAGACCGCTCGTCACCCTGTCGAGGCGATGCATCGGAGTGAGCTCCGGGAGACCAAGCTCTGCGCGCAGGCGCACGACGACGCTCTGCATGACGTGCCTGCCTCGCGGAATGGACGAAAGGAAGGGTGGCTTATCAACCACCATGATGCGTTCGTCTTCAAAAACAGTATGAATCTTGCCCGGTACGGTCGCTTCTTCGCGCAGGTCACGGTGGAACCAGACAAAGGTATAGGGCGTGTACGGATCCGCTGCCCGAACGGGCTGCCCGTCAGCGAGCACGAATCTTCCCTCATCGATGCTCGCGTCGACGTCCATGTGTACGCGTAACCGCTCGTCAAGCCAATCACGCATCGTCGCCCACGGGCTCGGCGCGTGACGATCGAAACCGTCAGTGCGCAACCACGCGGGATCAAGACCGTTGCGTTGCGCGAGCGGAGACTTCGGAGGCATCGTTCAATCGTACCGGTGTGAGGATCAGGAGCAGCCGTGCACGGCTTGCTCGTTAGCCCGTAAGCTCGTTAGCTCGCGACAGCGAACTTGCGTGCAGTCGCGTTGATGAGCGCGGCGAGGAGCGTCCCGACGATCACACCAATCGCGAGGTTTGAGGTCGCTACGACGAGTCCGACAGTAATGACCATCACGAAGGTGTCGCGTTTTGGAAGCGTCTTCAGCCCGCGAGGTGTGATGCTGCGCCAATCGAAGGTGGCAACACAGACCATGATCATGATGGCAACGAGAGCCGCCATGGGGATCATCGCAACCACGTCTCCGAACACGACGACGAGCAACAGCAGGAACGCACCCGCGCAGAACGTCGAAATGCGGGTGCGAGCACCAGAGACACGAACGTTGATCATCGTCTGACCGATCATCGCGCAACCGCCCATGCTGCCGAAGAAGCCAGAGACGATGTTCGCGATGCCTTGGCCCCAAGCTTCACGCGTCTTGCTTGAGGGCGTCTGGGTGATGTCGTCGACCAGCTTCGCAGTCATGAGTGACTCCATGAGCCCGACGAGTGCCATCGCGACCGCATACGGCGCGATGATTGCGAAGGTGTGCAGGTCAAGCGGCACGTTCGGAATGAACAGCTCAGGAAGGCTACGCGGCAACTCACCCTGATCGCCAACGTTTGGCACGTTGATGGCACAGAGTACAACTGCCGCCGTAATGACCACAATCGTGACAAGTGGCGCGGGCACCGCACGAGTGAATCGCGGAAGCACCGCAAGAATGCCGAGGCCAATAGCGACGAGAGGATACACGGCCCATGGCACATCAATGAGGTGTGGCAGTTGAGCGATGAACACGAGAATAGACAGCGCGTTCACAAACCCCGTCATCACGCTGCGCGGCACAAATTTCACGAGCTTTGCGACGCCGAACACCGCAAACAAGATCTGGAAGACACCTGCGAGCATCACCGTCGCAATGAAGTAATCCATGCCGTACATGCGCGAGACCGGTGCGATCACGAGCGCGACAGCTCCAGTTGCGGCACTAATCATCGCTGGGCGGCCGCCAACGAACGCTATCGTGACCGCCATCACGAACGCCGCGAATAGGCCAACCTTGGGGTCGACCCCGGCGATAATCGAGAATGAGATCGCCTCGGGGATGAGCGCGAGACCGACAACGAGGCCTGCAAGCACCTCACGTGTGAGGAGTCGCGGCGAGCGCAGCGCACTGAGGACCGTGGGCGGGTGCGCGGATCCGCCCCGTGTATTCGCGGCTGTGTTCTCGCGCTGCATCCTTCACACTCTCCTTCTGCGGCCGCTCGCCCGACGCTTCTCCTGCGAGGTCGAAACGGCCGCAGACCAGTCTACGCAGCCTTCGGTGGCGCGAGGAGCGTGCCCCGAATGACCGAGCCATGGAAGGTGCGTGAGGCGGCAATGATCCACGCACCGACAAGGCCGATGTAGTACAACACCGCAAGCACCTGCAGTGCGACGAGGCCAGTGTGCGCCGCCAACCCGTTGAGTCCGGTGACACACGTGCCCACGGGGAACGTGAAGGACCACCAGGTCAGGCTGAACGGCAACCCTGCCCGAGCGGTGCGGATCGTAATGGCGAGCGCAACCGTCGTCCACAGCAGACCAAAGCCAAGCATTGCGAAACCGTACAGCAAGCCGAAGGTATTGAGGCCCGCCGCAACGTCATCGCTCACGATGCCGGTCGCGTTCGCGCCAAGCAGTGAGGCAGCGGTAATTGACTGTCCAACCGGACCGAGCACGATCCAGAGCGTCGGCACCATACCTGCGACGCCGACACCGTGCTGCATGAGTCGCCCCCAAATCAGCGAGATGATGATGATTGCTGCCATGAGCGTCAGCCCAAAGAATCCGTAGCAGAGCCACAGGAGCGTCTCGCGGACCTGCCCTGCGGGCGCATACGGCAGCAGCAGGGCGCCACCGGTCGCCGAGACCATGGGCGGCACTACCGGCATGAGCCAGCCACCAAATGCGGCTTCTGGCTGGTAGTCGTGGCGTGTAAATGCAAGGTACGGCACCATGACCGCGGTGACCAGACCGCCGATCGTACCGATCGTCCAGAGCACCCAGTCGATCGAGACGGCGGCATCAATGCCGATCCAGTCTTTGCCAAGCAACAGCGTGCCGGTACCAACCGTCATGAACGCCATCGGGGGCGCACCATAGAAGTGTGAGATCACCGGGTGCAGGTGGTGCTTTGAAGCGACCCCGCGGAAGCGGATCCAGTGCAGGATAGTCGCTATGGTGAGCAAGACCAGCATCACTGCGGCGAGCGCCCAGATCACGGTCGCAGCGGTGCGCAGACCAGGGAACTGAACCGGCAGTGAAGCAGCGCCAATCGCCACAATGCCAGTGCCCATGATTGAGGCGTACCAGTTTGGGGTGAGGTTCGACACAATTTCCCAGGGGTGACTCAGCGCTGCGAAGAGTCGGCGTGGAAGGGTACCTTCCTGCCCCGACGGCTCACGTCGTCCGCGCGGCCTGCCCGATTCGCTGGCTTTCGTGGACGCAAGCTCGGGCTCTGTGAGGGTCTGTGAACGCATACGTCCAGTCTGCCGCTCGCCGCTTTCATTCACTACGTCGGTCAGATTGGTAGGGCACAGTATTTACTTGTGACCACCACGCGACGCATCATTGACCGAACCCTGGACCTCGACACGCTTGAAGTCCTCGAACAGGTCGCAGCGACAGGATCAATTACCCGCGCTGCGGAATCTCTCGGCGTCACCCAGCAAGCAGTATCTGCACGGGTGCGGATCGCTGAGCGCACCGTCGGACACCAGCTCGTGCGCAGATCTCCTTCTGGGTCTTCCCTGACTGAGACGGGGCGCCTGGTGCTGGGCCTCGCCCAGCCGGTACTTGAGGCTGCAGACCGTCTCGACGCGGGCATACGCGCCCTCCAGCAGCCATCAGGTGAACTTGTCGTTGCGGCCTCACAAACCATCGCCGAACTCATGCTCCCTGAGTGGCTTCTCGAATTTCAACGCAGGGCACCTGGAGTGACTGTTCGGCTCGTGGCAGGCAACTCAGCGACAGTGGCAGATCTCGTGCGCGCAGGTGGCGCACACCTCGGGTTCTGTGAGGGGCCGCACGCACCCGTCGGCCTCGATGCCGTTGGCGTTGTCTCTGATGAGCTAGTGGTCGTCGTCTCGCCAACGCATGCGTGGTCTCACGTTGCCGCTGCCTCCCCTGAGCTGCTCGCAGCAACTCCTTTCCTCGTTCGTGAGGAAGGTTCAGGAACCCGCGCGACCATCGAAAACTACCTCGGCACGTTTGACTCACGCATCGCCACCCCCGCTGCTGTACTTGAGACAAGCGGCATCATTCGGGCGAACGCGCGCGCTGGCATCGCACCAGCTGTGCTCAGCTCGCGACTTGTCGATAGCGAGCTCACGGCTGGCAGTCTCGTGCGCGTCCCCCTCGCTGGTCCCGCCATGGAACGAACGTTCCGCGGCGTCTGGAGCGGGCAACTTTCTCCGCTTGCGCGTGATTTCCTCGCTGTCGCTCGCGAATAGCCAACTACTTCGCAAGGTATGCGCCTTGCGTCGCTGCACATTCGGGTGGCCACGGGACCAAGACACGACGGCGCAGGAGCTACCCAGCCAATCCACTTCAAGTGGAGGTCAAGTCTCATCACGATGGCTGTGCGTGAAGTGCCATTCTGCAAACGGAAACAGAATGAAAAGCGGCTCAGTCACATTTGCCGTTCACTCACGCCAAATACCGTCATCGAGCTTCGATTATTCAACATGCGAACAGGGATTTTCCTGACCGCCAAACCCTGCCGACAGATTCTATCCAGGACACGTGAATCACTGGAACCCCAAAGAGCCCACGCATTCTCAATGTACCCATAAGGCCAATTTGCTATTGCAGCGATGTACATCAGCTGCAATCGTCATTCCAGGCGGGGCACAGAAACGATCATTGTTCAGCACGGAGTGGTTTATGCAAAATCCTGTTCAAACACTTGCCGCAGTCGCACTTACGGCTTCACTCACGCTAGTTGCCATTGCACCGGCGCAGGCAGTAACGGCGAGCACATTCGCCTAACCAGCGCTGATCTTCATTTGCAGCGGATCCCAGTACGTGCCAGCCAGAACATGAGGATCACCCCTCGCAACAGAATCACCGGTTGCCATGTTGCGACAGGAGCATTGGGTCTCGCACATAGTGCGCTCTGGGGGCTCGCGCTTGGCGGCCCCGTCGGGTTAGGCGCAGGAACAGCAGTCGGCGCATTCTGGTGGGCAGTGGGCACTCAATGCTGAACGACGAAAAGCGTTCAATGACGCATGCCTACCCAAGCTCGCGCAAGAGGCCTAACCGCCTCAGCACTCTGTTCAGTATCTTTCTCACGATAGGGATGATTTCTTGGGGGCATTTCTTTCTCGACAAGATGGTGGACACTGGATTGGATCCAAACGTGTTCATTGGAATGCTGTCGCTCGGAATGGTGGCGTTCGTGTTGGTTTTCACTCGTCTGCGAGATCGAACAGACCGCAAGCCAACATGGATTTGGGTTGTGGCCACAGCTGCTTTGTACTGACAGTGGCGGCCCAAGCCCTGGCTCTCCATCTGTTTAACTAGTCACGGCAGTCAGCTCGCGACCTTTGACCAGCCCAGGCGGTCAGGTGTCGCTCACACCTATGACGGGAGCAGGAATGAATAACCCCATCCGCTGGACCGCACAGGACGCGGCGAAATTCCTCAGCCCACCTACTGCAAACGACCATAAGTACAGTCGCGGGATACTCGGGCTTCGAACGGGCTCACCTGCTTACCCTGGAGCGGCTGTACTCGGTGCGGAAGCTGCTTGGCGTACGGGGATCGGAATGGTGCAGTACGTTCCCCAGGTTGACGCACCGATGACGGAGTTTGGCCTGCCGAGCCCAGCTGCAGCTGTACTTGCCGCACGACCTGAGACCGTCGTGTCCCAGGCGACAGACAAGGTGAGCGCTTGGCTCATTGGAAGTGGCACCAACCCGGCCGACAGGTCCGACGCGGAGAGCGCTGCAATTCGCGCAATACTCCAGGGCTCAAAGCCAGTAATTGCTGACGCTGGCGCGCTCAACTTATGCGTATCGCGGTTGCAACAAGAGGCCCCACTCGCTCTCACCCCTCATGCAGGAGAGTTCGCGGCGCTGTGGCGAGCCCTCGGCCAAGAGCAGCCTACTGATGACATCTTGGCTTGCGTTACTCTCGCACATGCACTTGGCTGCACAATCGCGCTCAAAGGTTCAGTCACGCAGATTGCTTCCCCCGACGGCATCGTAATCTCTGCAGGGCCGGCGACCCCGTGGCTTGCTACGGCGGGCACTGGGGACGTGCTCGCTGGCATATTTGGTGCTCTCACGGCTCGGCACGCCACAAGCATCACTTCCACCGGGCCTGAATTTGCAGAACTCGCCGCAACCGCAGCATTTTTACACGATACGGCCGCCAGAATCGCGGCTGGACCGTCGAGAGCTGGCCGACCGATCACCGCGCTCGATGTGGCGTATCATCTCCCAGCCGCCATCGAGCAGATCACGACATAACCAGCCCAAATTCAACTTGTTCTTCCGGCCTGCCAAAACACTCGCCTCGGCCTTTTCTCGTTCATCGAGTTCGCCGACTCTCCCGTGGCCGTCACGCTCGCACAGCACTAAGCTCAATAACACCGTCGTCCTCAGGAGAACCCATGCCCGATTCGCAGCCCATCGCGCTCGACGCCGTCATCACCGCCGAATGGCTCACGCAGGCCGCAACTCAATTTGTTGGAGCCGAGTGCTATTACAAAGTTGAGTGGGAGGCCGAAATCCTTGCTGTTGGGGGCAAGCAGTTTGCGCGGCTTGGCACCGACAACACTGGACGACACATTTTGACGGTCAAAGGCGATCCGCTTGAAAACGAGGCGCTGTGTCAAGAATTCACCGCGGTCGTGCCTGGGTATTACTCGAACAAGCGGCACTGGATCTCAGTCATTCTCGCCGAGACAAGCTTCTCGGAAGCACGCATCCAAGAACTCATAGCCGAGTCGTACCGTCTTGTCTTCGGTTCGCTCACTAAGAAAATGCAGTCAGAGCTTACGAACGAGCTTCCCCGCGTCGATTAGCTGCGCAATACTTGCCCACCGAGCCTCGCCGCAAGCTCGTCCGCGGTGCACAGATCAGCCATATTGAGCACGTTGGTTGTTGATCGTCCAACACCCGTGTCATTCTGCACTCGATGGGGCATCGGGCTGGCATCTGCCTGGGCAATACGCTCTGCCAGCCGTTCAGCTGCAACGGCCGCGAGAATTCCTGTCGCACGGGATTGGCCGCTGCCCTCGACAGAGATCTGCTCGCCGGTTCGGCGGTTGAGCGCAACGATTCGCCAGTCTTCAGATCCAATCGCTGGTGCCACTCGCATCAAGCCTCCCAGTTTTGGCACACGGCCAAGCAGTCGCATCGCTAGCGTCATCATTGGCGAGCTCAATGCAAGATAGCTTCGCACGGGTGTGCCCTGACGAGCACCAAGCAGCACATGGTCGGGAAAGTCAGCTCGCAGATGAGTGCGCGTCACGCCACCAAGGCCTGGAAGCTTGCGTGCCTCGCGCAGGTTTCGAACAGCCGCACTTTCCGGTGGCGCGAACATATCGGTGCCGAGCAAGCTGAGTGTCCATTCGACCGCTTCGGCTCCGTGGCGTTCGCCTGCGCCGAGCGTCACTCCGAGATCCAACGCATCCCCCGAAGTTGATTGCAGTTCCGACAACAGGACGGTGCTCAAGCCCGGTGCGATGCCTGCGCCAAGAACGGCAACTGGCCGGTCTTGCGAGGGGTTCAGCTGGGTGATCCGCGCGATCCGCGTCGCTAGTTCGCTCAGATATCGTCCGGTGGCAGAGATATCAACGATGGGCGCAAAGGCGACAAGGTCGGCAAGCTCAGGCCTCTCCTGCCCTGACGCATTAATGAGCACATCACTCGGCTGGAGCACTGTGCCGAGTCGTGCAATGTCTTGCGGCTTCGTAAGGTCTACGCGCACGTCCTGAGACGCGCTTCTTCCCACGGTGAGCACCTCGTGCCCACCGCGCTGCAACTCAGCGACGACTTCGCTGCCAACCGCGCCGCGCGCGCCAACTACTACGCCTCTCACTTGGTACCTCGATGCATTCTGGGTGAAATCATCGACACATTCACGCAAATCTCCAAACGTTCAGTTGCAATTTTCTTGCAAGCCTAGAGCGCGCGTAAAAATTCTGCAACTAAACGGTTGGAAATTGCTAGAATGGTGGCATGGCTTGGGACACTGATGCAACCAGACGCAAACTTCTCGACGCAGGTTCGCGCCAATTCGCCGCGTCAGGCTTCGCTGGAGCCAGAATCGAAGCAATTGGCGCCGATGCGGGCGTCAACAAAGAGCGGATCTACCGCTACTTCGGTGACAAGCGCGCATTCTTTGCTGCGGTACTCACCCACGAACTCACCGGCCTGCTCGAGGGGATCACTGTGTCAGGCACCGGCCCCGAAGCAGTTGGCAATTTCACGGATCAATTGCTCGACCGCTGCGAGACACGTCCTGAGCTTTCTCGTCTGCTCATCTGGGAAAGTCTCGAACTTGATGAGGCCATCGCGATCGACATCCGACATCCGATTTGTGCAAGCAAGGCCGCTGGATTTGCGTCCGCACTGCCGACGCTTGACCAGGCTGGCGCCGAGCAACTACTCGTCAGTGTTGTCGCGCTCGCTGTCGGCTGGTGCGAGCTTGGCCATCTCTCTGCCGCTATCACTGGCACACCAATCAGCTGGGAGTCTCGACGGGCGACCATACGTTCACACGCCGTCGCACTCGCCACAGGACTCGACGGTTCGTCCAGCACGCCCTCTGTGTGACCAGCATTGCACCGACCCTACACAACAACAGGTGGGCCTGTGAGAGCGATACTCCCACAGGCCCACCTGTTGTGATTTGTTATGCCTGACGGCGACGAGTCCGCGCGCGTACCAGCGCACCGGCTGCCACAAGCGTCAACACTGATCCCCCGACAAGCACAAGATCCATCGATTCAGCACCGGTTGCAGCGAGCGAACCGCCTTTCTGGGGCGTTTTCGGCGACTGAGGTTCGGCCGGAACAGCCGTGTCTGGCTTCACGGGCTTTGTCGGATCAATTCCGCCATCGCCTCCGTCTGCAATCACTGTCGCGATAACTTCCGCGTCACTCGGCAATACCCCGGGCTGGTCTGCCACAAATCGCAACTCAACCTTGTGCGCACCAACGGGAAGCCCAGCGAGCGAGACCACACCTGCCCCATCAACAACCGTGGAGGTGCTCCCAAACGGGGCGCCGTTGAGGTATGGCTGCACCGTTCCATTCGGCAGGGGCGCACCACTTTTCGCTACACCAAGCGCCTGAGTCCGCGAGCTACCCGCTTCAGATCGCTCGAGCCCACCTTCTACAAACACCACTTCAACATCTACGACGGCGGGGTGCTTTGGAGTTCCTTGCACCTTTTCCGACGTCGCCGTAATGTTCGTCGGCACCGCGTCTACGTACAGTTCCGCATTCATGGCAGGCGCCTCAGCAAACCCGGGCGCAGGAAGGTACCGTGCCGTCACCCGATGAGCCCCAGCTTCGAGGCCCGTCAGGTTTACGCGAAACTCAGTCGCGCCATCACCTGGCACCGCATTCACGTCATCACTCGACGTCTCGGCATACACCGACTCCCCATCTACAAATACTTCGACACCACCGCGCGGATCAACAGTCGCCCCATCTTCAGCCGCTCGCACCACGATGCTCGCCTCGACAGGGTCAATTGCGCGACTGCGCGATGCAGAGAGCGTCAGCTCGCCAGAGGTTGCGTATGGCTTGACGGTGATTGGCGCAGGTGCAGATACCGAACTCGCGATATTGCCTGCGGGGTCTTCATACGCGACGGTGAGCTGCTCCGTGCCCCAGGGAACCTGCGACACGACAAAATTCACGGGCACGCTTCCGCCAGCCGCAGCAGTTGCAAGGGGCACCCCATCTCCCCGCAACACCACCTTGCCGGTGACCGGCTGATTCGAATCCGACGAAACACGCGCCGTCACGATTGCTTCGTGGAAGGCTGTCACCTCAGTTGGCGACGTAAGGATCTCAGCCTTTGATTCAGCTTGGCTGACATCAAAGTGCAGTACCTCACTCTCGGAGGACGCAACCGGCGCGAAGTCCTGACTTGCAGGAACACCTGGGAACTGCACCTGGAGCTGATGGACGCCAGCACCGACGGATGTAGTCATGGGGATAAGTGTCATAAATTTACCGTTACCCACATACAACAATGGGCCCCCAACAATGGACTCCCCATTGAGCACGTAGCTGAGCGTCTGCCCGCTGAGATTCGCTGGTCCATCGAGCGTTACCGTTGCGCCCACAATGAGCAGCTGGCCAAACACGCTCGGAATCTGCATTCGGTTAATCTCTACATGAGAGACGACCGGCGCAACATCAGCCCGCTCATCTTGAGCTGCTGGATCAGTCGGTTCAGCCGGCGCAACCGCAGCAACGTGCACAGAGGGTGGTGCGGCTGCTGCTGGAGCCGCACCGAGCGCCCCGGCATTAACGAAGATGACTCCCCCAACTGCGAGTGATGCGGCCATGCCTACAGCGATCATCCGAGGTAGCCGACGCATCCAATCAGAGCGTGGGGCCTTCCCGACCGATGCCACCTCCTGCGTCTGGTGAGATGACAATTGGGAGCACAGATCTGAATCTGAAGAATGAGGTCGCATAGAGAAAAGCTATGTGCCAGCGAGCCCGAGCAACGCCTGTTCTCATGAGCCCGTCGCAAACTGTACGAACATTGCGCGCGTTGACGCCCCGCTCGCCCAATGCCCATAAAACACGAAACCCCTCGAGTCTCAATGAAACTCAAGGGGTTTTACTCGCTGGGATACCAGGACTCGAACCTAGAATGACGGTACCAGAAACCGTAGTGTTGCCAATTACACCATATCCCAATGTGGGTTGTTGTCTTTCAGAAGTTCTTGCGAACCGTTCCAACGAGATATAACTTTACCCACTTGAGTGCCCGTCGGCAAAATCGAGGCCGGTTCTCAGCGTTTCCCGCGCGCGTTGCGTTGATTTGTCAACGTTCTCACGACGCCTTCACTCTTCAGAGATGCGGTCACGCACGAGCGGGGCTGACACGAAGGTGCGCGGATCCGCGCCAGACGCAATATCCCAAGCGCCGTGCAGCGCCTCAACCGCGCGCGGGAATCGACCCGCGTCATCTGCCGACAACGTCATAAGGGGTTGTCCAGCCTGGACAAGCTCACCGGGCTTAACGTGGAGATCAATACCTGCAGCAAACACCACAGCGTCATCCGCACGGGCACGACCGGCGCCAAGGCGCCAAGCAGCAACGCCGACTGACATCGCGTCGAGTCGCGTCATCACACCAGACTCCGAAGCAAGAATCGTGTGGGTCTCACGAGGGAGCGGAAGCTGCGCGTCCGGATCACCACCCTGGGCGCGGATCATCCGACGCCAAGTATCCATCGCACGCCCACCATCGAGCGCCCGCGCCACATCAGCATCGGGAAGTCCGGCAAGCGCAAGCATTTCGCTTGCGAGAGCAATCGTCAGTTCTCGCACGTCAGCTGGGCCACCACCGGCGAGCACCTCAACGGATTCTCGCACCTCATTCGCGTTACCGATGGCACGCCCCAGTGGCGTATTCATGTCAGTGAGCAGGGCCGTCGTACGCACACCTGAGTCAACACCGAGCGCCACCATTGTTGCAGCGAGCTCACGAGCTTGCTCGTAGTCCTGCATAAACGCACCAGAGCCGAACTTCACGTCGAGCACGAGTGAGTCCGTGCCCTCAGCAATCTTCTTCGACATGATGCTCGAGGCGATCAGTGGGATCGCGTTGACTGTCCCGGTCACATCCCGCAGCGCGTAGAGCTTCTTGTCGGCGGGGGCAAGTCCTGATCCCGCCGCGCAGATCACTGCCCCAACGTCTTCAAGCTGGGCAAAGAGTTCATCGTTCGTGAGTGCTGCTCGCCACCCCGGAATCGATTCAAGTTTGTCGAGCGTGCCGCCGGTGTGCCCGAGACCACGGCCCGAAAGCTGCGGCACAGCAACTCCGAACGACGCCACCAGCGGCGCGAGCGGCAACGTAATCTTGTCGCCAACGCCACCTGTCGAATGCTTGTCAACGGTGACTTTCGATAGCGAGGCAAACGACATTCGTTCCCCCGAAGCGATCATCGCGTCGGTGAGTACTCGAATTTCGTCACGCGACATCCCGCGCAAAAACACCGCCATCGCAAAGGCAGCCATCTGCGGGTCAGTGACGTATCCACGCGTATACGCGTCGACGAGCCACCTCAGCTCCGCTTCTGACACGGTGCCGCCGTCACGCTTCACGCGGATCACATCAACAGCATCAAACGGTTCAAGCATTCTGTCGCCTCTCTAGCTTTGTCATCCACGCGTACCGGATTTACCCGGGGCGCACCTCATCAGCGCTGAAGGCCGCAGGAAGCAGCTCTTCGAGCGTGTACTGGCGTTCAGGTCCTTGCAAAACGAAACTCGCAGCGGCATGCTCCGAAATCAGCTGACGACAACGCCCGCATGGCATCACCACTCGTGGATCAGCCTGCGCGCCGCCACCAACCACCACAAGTGCAGCAAGCTCGCCCCCGCCCGAGGCATGCAACTCAGACACCACACCACACTCGGCGCATAGAGTGAGCCCGTATGACGCGTTTTCGACGTTGCACCCTGTCACAATGCGAGGAACACCGAGTCCGTGACCAGCGCCGCCAAACACGAGCGCAGCTGCGCCAACGGTGAACCCTGAGTATGGAGCGTAGGCGCTCACACGGGCACTCACGGCTGCAGCGTGCAGCTGGTCAAAGAGGTCGGATCCGCCCTCTGTCACGACTGCAACCCGACGAGGCTCGAGGTCACCGGGTCAGCACCGCGGCCGTCAAGCGCGTCGATGTACCGCAACACGATGCCCTCGCGGAGCGCCCAAGGCGAGATCGTGAGCGTCTCGACCCCAAACACCTTCATGGCAGTGCGCAGCACCACCGCACCGGCAATGATTTGATACCCACGCTCAGGAGTAATACCGGGAAGATACTCACGCACCGAGCCTGGCATCTGTCGCAACGTCGGCTCCCACTCGCGCAAGCCCGCATAATGCAGCTGTGCAAGGTCACCCGTCACAGGGTCTGGTGGACCACCAACCAGACGCGCCAACGAGCGGATCGTCTTGGACGTACCCACCACGCGCTTCGGGTTCGGTCGGTCAGCAAAGAGTTCGTCACGCACGGCGGTGAACTCCGCTCGAGCGTGAGCACGCAGCGCCGAGACAGCCTCGCGCGATGGCGGATCTTCACGCAAATAGTTGATCGTGGTGCGGCCTGCGCCCAAGGGCAACGACACCTGCACATCGGGGTACTCATCGACGCCCTGCGCAATCTCAAATGAGCCGCCACCAATATCAAACAGCAGGACCTCACCAGCCGACCATCCAAGCCAACGGCGCACCGCGAGCATGGTGATCCGCGCTTCATCTTCACCCGACAGCACCTGCAGCTGAACACCCGTCTCACGAGCAATGCGCGCGAGCACTTCTGGCCCGTTCGCAGCCTCGCGGATCGCGCTGGTCGCGGTCGCAATGAGATCGTCGACGCCAATCTCGCGCACGATTCTCACGGCATTGCGGATCGAGTCAACGAGCAGCCGCACGCCCTCTTCTGTGATTGCTCCGGCCGCATCGAGGTAACGCATCAGACGCAGCGTCGTGCGTTCACTCTGGTATGGGTTCGGGCTCGCACCCGGGTGGGCGTCAACCACAAGCAAGTGAACTGTGTTGGATCCGACATCGATGACTCCGAGGCGCATGTGGATGAGTCTATCCAGGACTCCCGACATATGCGGCGTTGCGCACCCACTTCGCACCTCACGGGTAGGGGTTTCCGGAAGAAGTCACTCAAATGACCAAATTCGCGGAGGTTTTCCTTACAGACATAGAAATAGTGCGTACCCTTGAAGTATCAGCTTGCTGTGAGTGAGCTGTCCACGCACGCGCTCTCAGTTCAAGGAGAAGAAGCACATGACGAACCTGCCGCCAGATGGCCAGCAGAGCCCGAACGAGAATGCGCCTGAGGTGACGCCTGCCGCGGAGATTCCCGCTGCTGAGACTGCTCCCACAGCGCCCGAAGCTCCGGCAGCTCCTGTTGCTCCGGCGTATGAGGCTCCGCCTGCTGACGCCGCTCCCGCGACGCCGGCCTACCCTGCGGCTCCTGCGTACCCCGCAGCGCCCGCAGCTCCGGCAGCTCCTGCAGCGCCCGCAGCGCCCGCTTATGGCGCGGCACCGGGTTACCAGGCGGCGCCAGGCTATGGCCAAGCTCCTGGCTACGCTCCTGCCCCCGGCTACTCGCAGCCTCAGTACGGCGCCCCCGTACTTGGAGCACCTGGCCCCGGAGAGCCCTTCGACGGCGCAGTTGACCCAATGGATCTCAGCCGACCGCTCTACGGAGCAACGTTCGGCCAAGCCATCAAGCGTTACTTTAAGTCCTACGCAAAGTTCTCGGGCCGCGCCTCAAGAAGCGAGTACTGGTGGTCATACCTCTTCCTCTCGCTTCTTTCACTCATTCCGTCGATCTTCTTCATGATCGGCTTCTTCATGGTGATGCCCGCCCTCGCGTACATGGACTACAGCTACTACGACTACGGGTATGGCACGGAGTACTACGGTGCGAATCCATTCATTTACGGTAGCCCTGCCGGGTTCTTCATCATGATGCTCTCCGGTATCGTTTTGCTCGTCATCGGGCTCGGAACGATCATTCCTTCGATTGCAATCGCATGGCGACGACTGCATGACGGCAACTTCGCCGGGCCGCTGTGGTTCATCGGCCTCGGTGCGATGATCCCCTACGTAGGCTTCCTGGCTTCTGTAGCACTTATCGTCTTCTACATTCTTCCTTCAAAGCCCGAAGGACGTCGTTTTGATCGCGATCTGCAGCCGAACTACGCCGGTGCCCCTGCGGCTCCTCAGCAGCCCTTCCAGGCACCACCCCAGGCTTAGCAGCCCAGCTAACACAGGCCCTGGCGGATCCACCTCACCCGGTGGGCCGCCAGGGCCTTTTGCTTGTCGTTTTCTCTCACCGACACAGGCCGCCTCCGCTTCGCGGATCACATCGATCTGAAAGCTGGTGTCGGTGGCCCCGACTATCGTGAGGATCATGTCTACTCCTTCACGCCTGAGCGAACCAAGCATCGAACCGCTCGTACTCCCCCAGCTCGCAGCAGGCTTTACGGGAGACCTCGCTTCAGGCTGTGACCTTGACGGACTTGAGTTCGTGGGAATAGACCTTCCTGAGGAACTCTCAGGGGCCTCCCTTCTCGAGTGCGAGATCACAGACTGCCGTGTGACGCGACTGCAGCTACGTGGTGGACGAATGTTGCACACCCGAATCACGGGACTCTCAGCGCCCGCGCTGCTGGCGAATGGAAGCTCATGGCGTGATGCAGAGATCAACGCATCCCGTATCGGGGCGTTTGATGCCACAGACGCCGAGGTACGCCGAGTTGTCTTCCAAGAGTCAAAGCTTGGATGGGTGAACCTGCGAAGTTCAACAGTAAAAGACGTTGTTTTCCGTAACTGCACCGTTGATGAGGTCGACTTCGGAGGCGCTAAGGCAGAACGTGTACGATTTGAAAACTGCCACACCCAAAAACTGACTCTGACGAACGCTCAGGCAAAACACCTTGATCTCAGAGGACTGGATTTTTCCGCTTTCGAAGGCTTCGAGGGGCTACGTGGCACGGTGCTCACACCGGATCAGCTCATGTATATGACAGAGGGCTTCGCAGCTCATCTAGGAGTAACGGTCGAAGACTAGGTGCCCATAGACCCACCAGCCCCATGCACAAGTCGCAAGGCCTTTGCCTATAGATACGGGGAGGGCCCTGCTTCTTGCCGCCATGGGCAGCGTTTGGGCAGGATGTAGCAACTCTCCCCCGCCCCCATCAGTTCAAACCCGTCAATGCTCGTGTTTTGGGCACAAAAAAGGGGCCCCACCAACAGGAACCCCCTACACCCACCAAAC